>JAUIBA010000002.1 GCA_030427635.1 Bacteroidia bacterium | reverse complement strand
TCGCTTTTTTTTGAAGTAACCATAAAGCAAAGAAGTTTATTGAAACTAATTTCAATAAACTTCTTCCAAAATCAATGCAGTAAAGGATTACAGCAGATTTTACCAACCATTTTTGGCCTATATATCTCTTAACGACAGCCCCGGAATGGAGGACTAATAAACAGAGACATAGTTGCCGCCAATGGTCTGCACCCAGTTGCGACCACCATCAACGCTCTCGTAAATACCTCTGTCTGTAGCCAGATAAATGAACTTACGTACGGTGCCGTTTTTATAAATATTCTTCTTAAATGCTATACTGCGTACTGAAGCGTTTGAACCCAGACCATTATTGTCAGGTTCCCACACGCCGGTATGCTGATTAAGTATATAAACCCCTTTACCGGCAGTACCAATGAGGCAAACTTCCTCAAATGGTGCATTGATACAAAGCAGTGGTGTATTAGCAGGAAGACCAGTGTACTGAGCCCAGTTATGACCGGTATCATCGCTGTACCATGCGCCATAGTTGCAGCGGGAATCAATAGCTATAAGCCTGTTATTGAAGTGACCAAGCGTAAAGTAGCTGGAATCAATAAACGTAGCGCCATATGGTGGTAATGGAGAACCGGAGCCCATGAATATGTAGGATATACCATCCGGATTTCCGGTAACCTCACGCCAGCGTGCGCTGTAATCGGCATCGCCATCTTTACCCGCCTTGAGGAAATTACGAACGTGGTAATTATCATTCTCTGCAGGACCGGAATATGCCAGACCGCAGAGCACACCATTAGCCAGGAAGGTGAAAGACGTCATGCGCACAGGCAGAAAGCCTACACCCGTTGTATCATAACTCCCGTCATAAATCCAGGAGCCGGGGTTGCCGTTCTGATAGCTGAACATTACCCCCAGCCAATTACGCGAAGGATCGGGAGAAGCGGTGGCACAGAACACACGGTTATCCCACTCAGGGATATTAATTACCATGCTCTGATTCAGATTCATAAGCTGGCCGTTACACAGTGTGGCAGGATATGATGGCAGCGTATCATAAGTGTGATTTATGTTGCGCCCGTCATTATTACTGTAATACAGGTGTGTTTTAGCCCATAGTACATTTTCACCTGATGTAAGCAATGCACGACCCGGTTTACCATCGGGCGGGAATACAGAGCCGGCGTAGTTACGACCATCATTGGTATAATACAATGCACCTGCAGAGTCGGAAAAATAGAGACTATAAGGAGTAGTAATAACATTATTATTATCTACACCTGTAGTCTTTTTACAACTGTAAATTCCTCCTGCAACGAACGTTGCAAAAAGACCGCAATACAACAGGAACGACTTACGCATGCCTAATCTGATTTTAGATATGGTTTAATGAAGCAAGATAACAAAGATAATTTAAAGAAATCAAAAACCTTAGACGAGGGAAAAGCCGGAAACATTTGAAAACAAAGGAAATATTATTGCCGGCGGTTATTCTTCCATCTGGCTGAGCTGGTTTATGCGCATACCAAAATCTATCAACTCCAGAATACTGTTCTCATCCTTGTCAAGGAAGTTGACTTCTATACTAAACTTGTAGGCATTATCTATATAATTACCCCCATATATTGCAGCACTTTCCAGCAGCTTTTTGCTCTCTGATATTATAGCCGAGTCGCGCGGGGAATTACTTACAGCCGGGTCTACCATGCCCAGCATCTGCCTGATGTCAAAATAAAGTGAGAAAGGACTACCGTATATCTTGTCAGATATACCGGCATTAAAACGGGTATTTTTATAGTCTCCTGCAGGAATACCTGCTGCATAGCTACGCATATTAGACATTGCCGCATACTGCTTTGTAAGCGTGAGATGGAGTGAATCGGACCATGTGAGTGGCAGTACATAGCCATCAGGCGATTTCATCATCCGGCTACCTGCTGTCATCTCCAGTATGTGGGAGAAATTCTCATAATTGTTCACCTTAACGGCATAAGTCATGTTCATAGATGCCTTCTGCTGCTTATAGTCCACTATCTGCCCCATAAACTTCTCCTGATGGGTTTCTGCACCCAGGCTAAAGTTGTTCATAGCTATGACCATATCACCTGTAAAGGCATCAAGTACATAGTCTACATCCAGGCCCTGTGTTGTGAGGCCTACATTGAGCGGGCCAAAGAGCCCTGCGGTTTCCATGAGTTTTTTAACTCCGGCAGGGGAGATATGCATTGCCAGAAGCATATCCAGCTTCTGCTTTGGCATACGGTCCAGTAAATCCTTATCTACAGTCACCAGCCCAAAATCTCTGGTAGCCTCTTCTACCTGTGCAGGCAGGTAATAGGCTACATCGCCCGATATTTTTCCTTTTCTGAAGTCCAGTCCGAGAGTAATAACTGCATCTCGCCACGAGGCGGAGGATACAGAAACTCCATTGAACTCCATTTCGCTCTCCCCGGCTATATCTGTAAGGAGGTTACCATAATTAAGCCAGAAAGAAAAGTCATGACCTGCGCGTGCCAGTGCATCGAAACGTGCGTTGGTGGCTATATTGCTTCCGGATGGCACCATAAATGCCCTGGACATCTCGGCCTGAAGCAGGGCATCACTGCCATCGCCATCTTCATCCACTACCCAGCCATTGACAATAATGAGTAGCTCATTATCCCAGCCCACATACATATCCGGACCCAGATTTGCTTCTTTATACCCATTTCTTACCACAACCCGTGCATCAGGAAATATACGGGCTACATACTGCTCCCATTGCTGTACATCGGCCAGTGGCAATAGCGCTACACGCAGATTCCCCCCTTCGAAACGTGTATCGGACCGTGTATAAGCATAAAAGGTATTGGCAACGTCGATACCGGCGTTTTCAATACCTTTTATGGCGTCGGCAGAGCCCTGTGCGGACATCTGCTTCTGCATTTCTTTATATAAGCGACTGCCTGTAATAAGATTCCAGGCTATTTTGCGACCCAGCGATTTAAGATTTACACCTACTACTGCAGTAGCATCGGCAGGAATATATCTTGTGTTGTCGGGTACCCGGTTACATGCGGCAAAGAGAATGGCAGCAATAAAAATAGCTATATGAACATATAGTCTTCTATGCATGTGTGGGTTTAAGTACTAGAATGGCAGGTCGTCCACAGCCTCCGGAGACGGGTTATAGGCAGGAGCGCCGTTATAACCACCACCCTGTGGTGCTGCGGGTGCACTGTTATATGCCTGCTGAGGAGCGCCTGCGTTGGCAGGAGCAGCTGCTGCATTTTCTATACGCCATGCATCCAGGTTAGTAATGTATTTTGTTGTTCCGTCTTTCTTATCTACATAGGAGTTTCCTTTGATATTGAAGCTTACTTTCACAACGTCACCTACATTAAACCTGTCTACAATATCACATTTATTCTGAACCAGTTGTAATTTGGCATAATTGGTATACACGTTCCCGTTTATTTCCTCTGCAAGTTCTATAACGAATTCACGTTTTTTGAACTTATCATTGACCTGCTGCGTGTCGTATTTAACCAGTAATTTGCCTGAAACTTCTAAACTCATTTTTCGAAAAATTTAATTTTTACACAAACTGTATTGAACTCCTAAAATAACAAAAAAAGTGCTTACAAAGAAGCACTTTTTTCAAAAAACTTTTGGGGAGGCTGAAGGGTTTCGAACCCTCGACCCTCAGAACCACAATCTGATGCTCTAACCAACTGAGCTACAGCCTCCGTGAGATTTCGGACGGCAAAGGTAATTAAATATACCATGCAATGCAGCATGCATACACATATTTTATATTAAAATAGCTATTACGGTTCAGGACATAGAGAGGTATGCCCATGCAGCAGTTTCCATTCTTTTCCCCGGCGCACAGCCAGACCGGTTTCGGTAAGGAACATCAATGTGTCGTGACCGGCAGTATCAGATACTGCTGAGCGGATGCGTCCTGTATACAAGGCAGTATTCCTGGTTATCGGTTTCACGGTAAGCATGTCAAATGAATTATTGACCTTACGGTAGCGGGCGGCATTGCGGGTAATGGCAGCCAGCACACTATCAAAAGAGAGCGGGCCTGTAGCTCCCGGAGGTACCCAGAAGAAGTCTTCTGAATTGTCTATATAAGAAAACTCTGCCTGAAGACCATGCTCCCGCACATCGTCATGATACCGGTAAAGCATGGCGGTAACCTGCTCTGTAACCTCATTGCGCTCCTGCTGAGACAGTGGGCGGGAACACGACACAGATAACATTATTAACGCCGCAAGGAACCATAACGGATATCGAAATGCCATGTTCATCCCAGACTATCGTTTTACCAGCTTCATGGTTCTCACCTCTCCACCTGCATCGGTAATGCGTAGCAGGTACATACCGGACGCAAGAGACGCAGCCGGTATAGCAATATCCTGCGTGGTGGCAGATGCTGTAAACAGTGTGCTGCCTGCCACATCGGTAAGCGTGAGCGTACTACCAGATGTAAGACCGTGTGCTATCCACGAGTCAGTAGCAGGATTGGGTGTAACAGCTACAAATGCCGTAGCCGGACCTGCCACACCCAGGGTAGCATCTTTGGTAATGCTGGTTACACTGTCCGTAAGCCAGTCGTTAGGGTCTATCTGGAGGCCGATCATAGGCTTACTCCAGGTAAAGTGGAATGACTGCATAGCCTCATCATTTACCACGCGAATAACAGTATCACCAACAGCAGCCCGTAGCCTTAGCTCAAGCGGCACTTTGAATAAAGGCACCGAAGACGGAACTGTTGTATTCTGCTGCAGCTGCACATACACATCATCTCCTACCTTGTTCCATACAGCAGTATATGCCGGGAAACCCTCACCATAGAACCACTGCTGAAAGAAAGTATCAACATTCACACCGTATACCGGGCTACCTACCATCGTCTTTACCAGATCACGGAATTCCATTACCGTACCTACACTGTCTTTCATAAGCGACTGCCAGTTGCGCAGCACACTGAAAAAGTAGGTGTCATTATTAATTACATTGCGCAGCAGGTGTATCATACATGCTCCTTTGTCGTATGTGAGGCGGCTGCTGAATATACGGGGCTCACTGGTAGTGTCATCAACATATACCGACCCATCGAGTTCACTCATTACATTTTCCTGACGGTCTACCATATCGGCAGTAGCGGCAGCATGCCCGCGGAAATGATCCAAATAGAGATACTCTGAATAGGATGCAAAACCTTCATTCATTACTATATCGCTCCAGGTAGCACAGGTAACATTGTCGCCAAACCACTGATGTCCTAACTCATGCGCCACCAGCCAGCTATCAAAAAAGCCCATTGTGGACATAGTCTGATGCTCCATACCGCCACTTAGCGGCCCCATGGCATGACCATACTTCTCTTTCCAGAAGGGGTAACGGCCAAAGAGGTTGCTGAAGAAATTTACCTGCTCATCAGTACTGTCTATAATATTCAGAAAATAGGGCAGTGTAGCCGGATTATCATAGATATAGTTCTGTATGAGCATGGAGTCGCTACTGCCATCAAAGTGCATGTAATATGAATGGTCTACATAGCGGGCCACGGCAGCTGAAATGAGATAGTAGTCTATGGGGTAACGCTCCTTCCACTCATAACGGACACGTCCCGGGGCAACAGGTGTCACTGCCTGCAGCAGGCCATTACTGCCTGCCTTTAGTGAGTCATCTACTGTAATCCATATATCGGCAGAGTCTATTTTGTCTTTAAGCGCCTGCTTGCAGGGCCACCACTCTTTAGCCCTGTATGACTCGCTGAGAGTAAAAGTAGCCCAGTTGCCCCATGATGGTGAGCGGAGTGAGTTAATACCCTTTGCAGCAAAATTGGTACCTGATACCGGTGTGCCATGATAAAACACCTGAGCGGTAAACATGGTACCAAACGGGAGTGCAGCCGGCAGCGACACGGTGTGTGCATCGCCGGATGTGGTCCATGAAAGGGATACACCATCTACCCATACCGAATCTATAATAAGCGGAGCTTCCAGCTCAAACACATAACTATCCATAGAAGATGTTACTACCTGCGCTACGGTAATAACACTACCTCCCAGCGTTGTAGTAACGTTGGACATTTCAATATCCAGCTTTACATACTTCATATCATATTTATCTTCCTCTGTACTCTCTACTGTAGGCTTAGCAGCGGTATGTGTATGTGCCAGCCTTCCCTTGAGCGAGGAACAGGTAAACTGAGAACGGTGTGCCTGACCATAAACACTACCCCATGACAACACCCCTACCATTGCGGCAGCTACAAACGTTCTGATATTCATTATGCTATACTTATTTTATTGATTGATAAAACTAAGCGTTTTTCAAGCTAAAACCTACAGTATATATATATGCTCCTTTAAAACTGAATGATGAATAGAGAAAACAGTTGCTTTCTCCTAATCCCTTTCTAATCAAACAAGGGATAATTTAATAAAATATTGCTATTGTTACTTTTCCTGTTGCATTACGTCATATATATTTGCCAAATCTGTTGCTAATAGGAACGGGAATAGTAACACAGATTATATTCCCAAGTGTAAGAACAGTGGTAAATAAGGCAATGTATGCTATTTAATTCTTTTGAATTTCTGGTTTTTTTCCCTCTGGTAACCATAATTTTTTTCCTGCTCCCGCACAGGTTCAGATGGTTTCACTTATTGGCTGCCAGCTGCATATTCTATATGTACTTCATACCTGTGTACATATTAATCCTGTTTCTTACCATCATCATTGACTATGTAGCAGGTATACTGATAGAAGATGCCAGTGGCAGCCGACGAAAGCTGTTTCTGACAATGAGTATTGTAGCTAACGTGGGTGTTCTTGCCGTATTCAAATACTATAATTTTTTCATAGACAACATTAATGAACTACTGCATCTTACCGGTGCAGACTATAATATTCCGTTGTGGAATCTCATACTACCTATAGGACTTTCATTCCATACATTCCAGGCTATGAGCTATACCATTGAGGTTTACAGAGGAAACCAGAAGGCAGAGCGGCATCTGGGCATATATTCTCTGTATGTGATGTTTTATCCTCAGCTGGTGGCCGGCCCCATTGAGCGGCCGCAGAATGTGCTGCATCAGTTTTATGAGGTGCAGCAGGTAAAGTATGAAAATGTAGTGAGGGGACTGCGCCTTATGCTGTGGGGGCTGGTAAAAAAAGTAGTAGTGGCCGACAGGCTGGCGCAGGTAACTGACCCTATATTTTCTCATCCGCATGACTACTCCGGCACAACACTGGCAATTGGAACAATATTTTTTGCTTTTCAGATATTCTGTGACTTCTCAGGATACTCAGACATTGCTCTGGGCGCAGCACGGGTAATGGGTTTTAAGCTCATGACCAACTTCAACAAACCATATCACTCACGAAGTATATCAGAATTCTGGCGGAGATGGCATATTTCACTATCTACATGGTTCAGAGACTATCTGTACATATCGCTGGGGGGTAACCGTATATCTGTACCAAGAACGTACTTCAATATGTTCTTTGTATTTATGGTAAGCGGTTTCTGGCATGGGGCTAACTGGACCTTTATTATGTGGGGGGCACTACATGGATTCTACCTGGTTTTTGCACTGCTTACCAAAAACATGAGAGAGAAAGCAACACAAAAGGCAGGTATTACCCGTATCAAATGGCTGAACGACACAATAGATGTGGTGCTTACTTTCATTCTGGCAGATCTGGCCTGGGTGTTTTTCAGAGCCAATAATATTCATGACGCCTTTTACATTATAGGTAAATTCTCTGCAATACCCGGCGAACTGCTGCAAACAATAAGTACACATAAAATAGGACATCTGAAGTTACCCGGACTGTATAACATGCTTATTCCCGGGTTTCTGGCAATTATATTCCTGGAAATAGCACATATTATACATAGCAAACTCAATCTTGAGCAAACGTTTGAGCAACGCTCAGTTATGTTCCGCTGGAGTATGTATTTTGGTGGACAGGCGCTGTTGTTTTTCTTTGGCATATACGAAAAGCACCAGTTCATCTACTTCCAGTTCTGAGACATACGACCGCGCACGTAAATGAGTTAATAATTTTTTCGCAGCGTTAATCTCTGATATCCTCTGTATACCTGCATAGCAGGTATATACCATTATCTGCTAACTTTACTGCAAAGACAATTAAATAACGGAACATATTATGGCACTGACCAAACTGGAGAACTATGCCGAAGGCAAATGGGTAGCCGGGGCAAAGGAGGGAGAAACATTACATAATGCCGTAACCGGCGAAGCTATCTATGCTGCCGGTAGTGACGGACTGGATTTTGGCGCTATGATGCATTATGCACGCAGCGTAGGCGGACCTGCACTGAGAAAGCTGACCTTTCAACAGCGCGGCCTTATGCTGAAAGCGCTGGCCTTATACCTGCTGGAGCGCAAGGAGCAGTTTTATACCATCAGTGCCTATACTGGTGCCACCCGTGCCGACTCATGGGTAGATATAGAGGGTGGCATAGGCAACCTGTTTACCTACGCCAGCCTGCGCAGGCAGTTTCCTGACGAGCGGTTCTATGTAGATGGCGATGCTGCAAAACTGTCTAAAAACAATACCTTCATAGGACACCACATAATGGTGCCACGTGAGGGCGTAGCCATACATATCAATGCCTTCAACTTTCCGGTATGGGGCATGCTGGAGAAAATAGCAGTGAACCTGCTGGCAGGCGTACCTGCTATAGTAAAGCCAGCCACACTTACATCATACCTTACCGAGGCAGTCTTTCGCGAGATAATAAAATCGGGCATACTGCCTGATGGTGCTCTACAGCTTATATGCGGCTCTGCCCGAGGCATACTGGATAATATAGAGACACAGGATGTGGTAACCTTTACCGGCTCAGCATCTACAGGCAGAATGCTGAAGTCGCACCCGCGCATACTATCTGAAGCAGTACCGTTCAATATGGAGGCCGACTCACTGAACAGCTGCATACTGGGTATGGATGTGCAGCCTGGCATGCCGGAGTTTGACATCTTCATAAAAGAAGTAGTGCGTGAGATAACTACCAAAGCAGGACAGAAATGTACCGCTATACGCCGCATCATAGTACCTGCAGACAGGGTGGAAGATGTGCAGATAGCGCTGGGCAAGCGCCTTGCTACCAATGTAGTGGGAGACCCATCTATAAAAGAGGTACGCATGGGCCCTCTGGCAGGTATCAGCCAGCGCAATGAGGTACGCGAAAAAGTACAGCAACTGGCACAATCGCAGGAAATAATAATAGGCGACCTGAACAACTTTGAAGTACTGGGCGCTGATAAAGAGAAAGGAGCATTTCTGGCACCACTCATATTCCTGAACAATGACCCGTTCACAAAAACCGACTGTCATAATATAGAGGCATTCGGGCCGGTGAGTACCATCATACCTTACCAGACTACTGACGATGCTATAATACTTGCCCGTATGGGTATGGGCTCTCTGGTATGCTCTGTAGTAACAGCCGATGATGACATAGCCCGCGAAATAGTACTGGGCACTGCGGCCATGCATGGCCGCATACTGGTGCTGAATGCCGACTGTGCCAAAGAAAGCACCGGACACGGATCACCAATGCCACTGCTGGTACATGGTGGCCCTGGCCGCGCAGGTGGCGGTGAGGAAATGGGTGGCAAACGTGGCGTAATGCACTACCTGCAGCGCACAGCCATACAGGGTTCTCCTACTACCCTTACACGTATTACCAATGTATACCAGCAAGGTGGCAAACAACATGAGACAGATGTACACCCATTCAAAAAGCATTTTGAAGAGCTGGAAATAGGCGAAACACTGGTAACTGCAAAACATACTGTAAGCGAAACAGACATCACCAACTTTGCCAATGTAAGCGGTGACAACTTCTATGCGCATATGGATGCCACATCGCTGGAGGGCACCATATTTACCGGCCGTGTTGCACATGGTTACTTTATACTCTCCAAAGCAGCGGGGCTGTTTGTAGATGCAAAGAAAGGGCCGGTACTGCTGAACTATGGTATAGACGAATGCCGCTTTACAAAGCCTGTATATCCGGGAATGACCATAGGCGTAAAACTGACTGTAAAAGAAAAGGTAGCGCAGGAAAAGAAAACACCGGAAGACATAGCCAAAGGCATTGTAAAATGGCTGGTAGATGTGTATGACGAAACAGGAGAAACCGTAGCAATTGCTACCATCCTTACCATGGTGCGGATGAAGCATCAGGACTAACATACATAATCACATACTGATACAAACAGGAACAGGGACGTTATGCGCCCTGTTTTTGTTTTGCGGAACAGGGAGCATATGCTCCGGCAGCAGGCTCTGGCACCACTGTCTTTTTAAGCCTAACAGGCCTGCGTATTGTACGAAGCAACAGTGCTCTTCTTAATGGCTTACAGACAAATGACGGCAGAGGGAGCGAAGCCCCTGCCATCATTTGTTTCAACGCTATCAATATCAGAAATATCATGGTGAGGATACATCAGTTACTTGTGCCAAAAACACCTGTCATACGGCCCTGACTAAAGAACATAGGACTGGGTTGCGCATCCGGAACCGCCTCGTCAAAAGTCTCCAGTAACCCCAGCATATGTACTTCTGATGGAGATGTGGTATAGTTAAGCATAGCGAGATAGGTATGCTGTCCACCAAGGCCCGCCATAAGCATGGGTGCGGATGGATTTACAACTACAAGATTTGTATCTGCTACCGCTTTAAAACTGAGTGGTCCCGGAGAGGATTGTGTGTAGCGGAACTGAAGGTCGGGCTGTGTAGGGTCAGGATATGAAGGCATGGCTACCCATACTCCGTTTTCCTTGATGTATAGGGCTGTCCATTCCCATTTGTCCAGTGTGATAGTGAAAAGATCTTTGGCCGTGCTGACCGTGATGCCAATAGCTGCCATAATGATTGTTTATTTTGTGTTCCTACTCTTTTTAAGGCTTTTCAGATTACCGCCTCCGCTTTTTGTCACCTCCGCGCTGGTCTGTTTTTGTGATGGTGTGCAGCTCCATCTTCAAAAGCTTTTGATATTGCAAAGATGCCCAGCCAACACACCAGTATGAAGAGCAGAAAAACGTGTTTTTAAAAACAGGTGTTTTTACCTGGTCATGGTTATATTTCAGCAACACAATTGAAAGTCTGGCACACTTATTGCTACATGTCAGTCATACCTAAACTATCTATATGAAAAAGACTCTGACAGTTATTTGCATGTCATCCCTCATATACATCTCATGCAAAAAAAACGATGACAATACATCAACAATATCTTCAGGAATCACTTACACGAACGACAAAATTTTTGCAGACCTATCATTAAAACCCAAACAGCTGAAAGTAACTGCCGAAACGGGTGGCATCTATTATGGTAACAGCGGCACTAAATATCAGTTTTTCCCAAACAGCTTTATACTGGCCGACGGTACCATTGTAACAGGAGATGTAGATATTGCTGTTACAGAATATTTGCTTAAGGGCGATATGCTATTCTCAAAAATGTTACCAATATCAGGCGGAGAACCTTTAATGTCAGGTGGAGAAATAAATGTGTCTGCCAGCCAGAATGGTAAGCAGGTGTTTTTACGACCCAATAACGTTTTTGTGGCTACCATACCACCTACTGATAGTGTTCCGGCTGGTATGAAAATGTTTATGGGCAGGACTACAACTGATACAGCAGTGATGAAAGTAGACTGGATGATGGTAGAGCCAAATGTAGACCGATATATGGTAAATGTTTTCACGATATCGGGATCTGATGGAAAAGACACTCTTAGTATTATATCAGATAGTCTGACACTTTGCAACGCCGACAGGTTTATGACGAGCCCTAATTATCAGAATTTTAAAGTGAATGTATTCGTCAGCGGAGCCACACTGAAAAATGAAACTGTAATGGGATATACACTGTATGATAATTTTAAAGGCATCTGGCCAATGGCTTATACCAAAAATAATCATCAGTTTAATGAGAATCATATACCTGACATTCCGGTTCACTTTGTTGCATTTACTATCATAAACGGGAAGTTTTTCGGTGGTATAACCGGTGCTACGCCAAAAACAAATGAAGAATATACACTAACACTTACCGAGCAAAACCCTGAGGAGTTTAAGAAAACCCTCAATGATATGTAAGCATTATATCTGTAGCTCATGAGCGTTCAGACTGCAGGAGCAGCGCATCGCATGGTGCATTTGACCTCAATATGGCATTGCTTTATTATTTGCTCGGCCGTATTTATTTCATATGCCAATGTCATGCATGCTCCTTTTCTTATGTCATGGGATGATGCTGATTATGTTGTCAACAACACTCACATAAGACAATTATCAACAGACAACCTGCAAAATTGGTTTTCCTCATTTTATGTGGGCAACTATGCCCCACTTACAATGTTGTCTTTCGCTATCAACTATGCATTGGGAGGAGTTGACCCATTTCACTATCACATTACCAACATTGCGTTACATTGTATCAACAGTATTCTACTTTATCAACTTACAAAAAAACTTCAGGGAAATGCTTTAGTAGCATTCTATACAGCACTCCTGTTTTCTGTACACCCTGCCCTTACTGGTGCTGTAGCGTGGATAAGTGAACGAAAAACGGTGCTGTGTGCCTGCTTCAGTACTTTATCGTTGCTTGCCTATTACCACTACAGTACAGAAAGGCATTTAAAATGGCTGGTGGCAACCCTGTTACTCATGATATCTGCTGTATTATCAAAAGGTGCGGCTATGACCCTCCCGGTATGCTTTATTGCAATAGATGTATGGCTGGGGCATCATCCGGCCAATACTAAACTGTGGCTTAAAAAGCTACCATTCTTTGCCATATCGCTATGCATAGGGTTAGTAGCTATCCGATCGGAAAAAGCAGATAATTTTCTCTGGGCCCATCCGGAATATACCGGATGGCGGTCTCTTTTCATCGCATCAGAGATTTACGTCAGAAGCATATGGCACATTATTGTGCCTGTAGGACTTAAGGTATATTACCCATTCCCTGAAAATGTTGGGATACAACATACTGCATATACTATAATCACCATACTGGCATTTAGTTGTTTTATTTATGCGATAAGGTATAAAAAGAGTATCGTAGCCGGGAGCATACTTTTTTACAGCGCCAATATTTTTCTGGTACTTCAGTTCGTTCAGTTCAGCACATTCATGATGGCGGATCACTATTCTTACTTTGCCACACCTGCTATTCTTTTTCCGATTCTCTACTATGTAATCAGAAATACAAGGAAACAGCTACACCGTCTGATAGTTTATGTACTGCTACCCGCAGCAGCGATTGCATTGGCCACTATCACATATGCAACCAATGATATGTGGAAGTCTGACTATCGCATGTCCCTCCATCTCATGAAGGAAAACCCGGAATCTGCAGAAGGTGCCTATAATGCCGCTATCATCAGTATAAATACCGGAGACACAACTGCTGCAAAGCAACACTTTAAACAGGCTACGAATCTTGCTCCAAACCATTATAAGGCGTGGTATCATCTCGGTGTTATTGCCGCAAAACAAAACGAACAGGACAGTGCACTGATGCATTTCAATACCTGCCTTATGCAATACTCATATACACCTGCTTACTTTGCCAGATCGATGATTTATATAAATACGCACCGTTTTGCTAAGGCACTTACAGATATCTCTATAGTTACAGCCCGGGAACCAGACAATGCACGCGCCTGGTATATAAGCGGTTATTGTAACGAGCACATACACAATATGTCAGCAGCTATATCTGACTATTCATATGCTATAGCAAATGACAGCAATGTACATCTCTACTATAAAAGACGTGGGATATGCCGGGCAACTACCAACAAACTATCAGAAGCGATGAGCGATCTGAATAAAGCTATATCCTTTGACAGTTCCGATGGTGAAGCATGGTATTATCGTGCAGCTGTTAAGTACAGTCTGGGGTTATTTCCATGTAAGGACCTGGATACGGCAGAAAGATATGGATATCATATAAATGAGACCCCCGAAGAGAGAAAAGTGAGAATTGCCGCGCTGAAAAAAATATGTCCCTGACATATACCACAGAACAAATGTATCCGCCACTATGTATAAACCTTATAGCCGTATTTGTACCAGTTAGCAGATAGTTACAGAACTTTAGGCACCGGCAAGGGGAATATAAGATGTCAGGATTCAGATTTAAAGAGTTTCAGGCCGATGCCGCATCGCGGTTCGATACGCTTTTCCGCATATTCACACAGCTGCTTACCCATACCAGCGGCGATGTGGAGGAAGCGCTGGACTGGCTGCGGGAACTGGACAAAGAGTATGAACTTACAGACGATGATTATACCATAGACGACTTTATAGCCGAGCTGAAAGAGCGTGGCTACCTGCGCGATAAGGATGACGGCAGTGGAGGCATGGCCATAACCGCTAAAACAGAACAGGCCATACGCGACAGTGCTCTGGAATATATCTTCGGCAAACTAAAGAAAGGCGGAGCCGGCAATCATAGCACCAAGTATGCAGGCCGCAGTGGAGAAGATACGGGTACCGACCTAAGACAATTTGAATTTGGCGATGCGCCACAGGATATAGCACTTACAGAGTCTATAAAGCAGGCACAGATAAACAATGGTGCTGACGACCTGCGGCTTACTGAAAATGACCTGCTGGTAACAGAGCAGGAATATAAAACGCAGACAGCCACTGTGCTGATGATAGACATAAGCCATAGTATGATACTCTATGGCGAAGACCGCATTACCCCTGCCAAAATGGTGGCTATGGCACTTGCTGAAATGATAAGGCGCAAGTACCCTAAGGACAGTCTGGACATCATTGTCTTTGGCAATGATGCATGGCCCATTCAGCTTAAAGACCTACCCTACCTGCAGGTGGGCCCCTATCATACCAATACAGTAGCCGGGCTGGAACTGGCCATGTCTATACTGCGCAAAAGCAAAGCTGCCAACAAGCAGATATTCATGATTACAGATGGTAAACCATCTTGCCTGAAAGAGAACGGACAATACTACATGAACAGCTTTGGGCTGGACAGGCGCATAGTGAGTAAATGTCTTACACTGGCGGCAGCCTGCAAGCGCGCAAAAATTGATATCACTACATTTATGGTAGCCAGCGACCAGTACCTGCAGGACTTCATAGATGAGTTTACCGCAGCCAATCAGGGCAAAGCATACTTCACCGGACTGAAGGGTCTGGGAGAGATGATATTCAGAGATTATACCAACAACAAGCGAAAGAAACTATAAGCATGAACATACAGGAAATAGCTACACTGGGTGCACTGAAAAAGGTAGGCTACCGGTACAGAAGCATTAAGGACGAACTTAGAGAAAACCTGATAACCCGGCTACATGCCGGGGAATCAGTATTTCACGGCATATATGGCTATGAGGAAACCGTAGTACCCGAGGTAGAGCGTGCTATACTGAGCCGGCACAACATTTTGTTTCTGGGGCTCAGAGGGCAGGCCAAAACCATGATGGCAAGACAGCTGGTGCAACTGCTGGATGAATACATACCCGTTATTACCGGCAGCCCGCTCAATGACGACCCACAATATCCCGTATCGCGCTATGCGCGGGAGCTGATTGCTGAAATGGGAGATGAAACCTCCATAAGCTGGATACACAGGAGTGAGCGCTTTGCCGAAAAACTGGCTACGCCTGATGTAAGCGTGGCAGACCTTATAGGCGATATAGACCCTATAAAGGCGGCCAACATGAAGCTGTCCTTTGCCGATGAGCAGGTAATACATTATGGCCTAATACCGCGCAGCAACCGGTTTATATTCGTTATCAATGAGCTGCCCGACCTGCAGGCAAGGCTACAGGTGGCCTTATTCAACATACTGCAGGAAGGCGATGTACAGATTAGGGGCTTTAACCTGCGCATACCGCTGGATGTACAGTTCATCTTTACCGCCAACCCAGAGGACTATACAAACCGTGGCAGCATAGTAACGCCGCTTAAGGACCGTATAGGCTCTCAGATACTCACCCACTATCCAAAATCGATAGAATACTCCAAGCAGATAACGCAGGACCAGGCACGCCTCACTATCCACCAGCAGGAAATAGCCATACCGGAAATACTGCGCAATCTTGTAGAACAGATAGCAATAGAGGCGCGCAAAAGTGAGTATGTAGATGCTAAAAGCGGTGTAAGCACCCGGCTCACCATCAGCGCTTATGAAAGCCTTGTAAGCGCAGCAGAGCTGCGCATGCTGAAAAATGGTCACAGTTACAGCTATGCCCGCATAGCAGACCTTTACGCCGCAGTACCTGCCATCAATGGCAAGGTAGAACTGGTGTATGAAGGTGAGCAGGAAGGGCCGGCTATTGTGGCGCAGAACCTCATTACACTGGCTATACGTAATACGTTCACACAACTATTCTCCGACCCGGGCAAGCTGAAAAAGAAAAAAGAAAGCTCAGAATATGCAGCCATCACTGAGTGGTTTGGTGCAGGGAATGCAGTGGACCTGATGGATGATGAAAACGACAAGGAACACGCAGATACCCTGCATGGCATAGACGGACTGGAAGCGCTGGTGCGCCGGCATCATCCGGCAGCAAGAGGTGCTGAGCAACTGGCCCTGATGGAGTTTGTATTGCATGGCCTGGCTGCACACTCTCTGCTAAGCAGAAACAAGCTAACAAGGGGTATTGGTTTCAATGACCTCTTCAGCTCACTGCTGCGTGCGGAAGAAGAAAACGATTAACAGCTTACATACAAAAGATGTATAAAATAAGCAGGATGGGTTATCCTGCTTATTTTATGTCCTGTGCTTATCTATGACCTATGCTATGGTGCATGCGCGGTGAAGGTATAGTCAAATATGCTGCCAGGTGAGCTGCCATGTAATATCCCCGCAGTTACGTTACGATAGCTGATGCTATCTTCAGCTATATAATAAGTAAGCGTACCGGGGTAGTTTTCATTAAACATCAGTTCGTTACCGTAGTAGGCTTGTTTGTCAAAACGCAGTATGTTGCCATGCGACTGTGCCTCATTAAAGAAATAAGTGTTCAGATTTAGTTTTAAGGTTAGCTTGTTTATATATTGAAAATTCATGGTCGAATCCGGATAGTAGGTGGTATATTCCGGCCAACCTGCCGGACGTGTCACCAACTGACAGTCATGAAGTACCCTGATACCAGCCACAAGATGTGTGTATAACGGATCACGATTTATGATAACCTTGCGGGTACACGCATAGCTCTCCTCATTGTTTACAACCAGCCGCACAGTATAGGTACCCGGACTGGCATATACATGCCATGGGTGTGCCTCTGCCGATGCGGTTCCATCTCCGAAGGTCCATGCATATGTATTGCCTGAGGAAGGATAGGTGGAAGAGGTAAACCACAACGTGTCACCAGCTACAGAATCACCTGCATAAGAGAACTGATAATACGGCCGTATGGTAATGGCTTTCGCAATACGCTGCGTCGTGTCATCATCCACTGTGAGCGTGACAGTGTAGGTGCCTGCGGCAAACACATGACAATACAAACCCGGCCCAGTATATATTTCAGGTGTCCCATCGCCAAAATCCCATCGGGCGGTAGTTACCTTACGATTGATAGTAAAACAGACATTGGCACCAGCCCATAAATTAGCACCGGCAGTAAAGTCTGGCTGAACCTGTGTACCTGTAGAATCATATGATGGAACCGACGGGGATACATCATTCTTCTTACTGCAGGCACATACATATAACATGCAGCCCACTGCTATTAACAGGAGCCTGGTGTACATTTTCATGCTTTTATATTCGCAAAAATGATGCCATGTTACTATCGCAAGCTATATGATACGAATACTACAACTGAAAAATACGTAACCCAATGCATGGATAGAGTAATGGCGTTTTTGAATAAATAAAAAAAAACCCCGCATGTGCGGGGTGCAAATTGTGTGTGCCTGATGGGGCTGAGGTTATATCTTACGGAACTCTCTGATGATAGGTGCAAAAGCGTTGTTCTGCAGCACATAAGAGATAGTAACATCATCGGGGGCTACATAATCCACCGTACCATTGGTAGCATATACAGGGCCGAATTTTGAATCCTGTACCGGCATTACAAGCGTAGTAGCGGATGTCTGCACAAACATTGCCGGTATCACATGTGTGGTGTCAGATATGCCATTTGCAGCAGCATCACTGGTGTAATACAGACCATTTGCCAGACGGGTCACATACAGCGTATCATCTGTAACCACACGCAGGTAACGTCCTTCCAGATTTACGGTAGCATCTACATCAGTAACTGCTATATAAATCGTTTTTGAAGCACCCATACCATAGCTGTTCTTTGCAGTAGCAGTAACAGGATATACACCCGGAGTGGTGATATCAAGTTTGCTCTGGTCAAACACCACTGCCGCATCCTCATGATAGAATGAGTCGAACGCTGTGGCCTGTACTATTGGCAACATACCATTTACAGGCATGCTGTAGTACATACCATCGGGCAGCATGATGGTGGGTGTAGAATAGTTGTGCAGCACAGACACATTGCCCGTTTTCTTACGACAAGCAGTGAAAGCGAGGGCTGCGAGAAGTGTTATGCCTAGTATTTTCTTCATTCTGTAGTTTTTTAAATAGTCTTTACTGATATCAGAACATATCCCACCATACTTTCACAGTCACGGCTTTTTCGCCAGGGTACTGAGCATTAGTAGCTTTTTCGCTGGCCGGATACAGGAACCTTGCAGGCATTTTACCCGCCAGGAAGCTGTTCTTAGGCGTTACAAGGAAGTCGGGATAACCAGTACGCCTTGTTTCTGTCCATGATTCAAAACCCTGATTGCCCGTCATAGCAAACCATTTCTGAGTAGCAATGAACTGCACACGCTGCTCAGCAGTACCGGTAACAGGATAGGCAGCCCAGCGTGCAGGCGCTATACCCAGGCCTGCATCACCATTTACATAAATATTATAGGCAACATCACCATCATCACCTGTAGCTGCTTCTATTGCGCTGCTGTTATAAGCAAAGCTGGCATGAATGCCTGCAAAGAATGCCTGAGCATCGTCACCTGTAGCATACCCTCTGGCAAAAGCCTCAGCCTGCAGGAAGTAACTTTCCCAGCTGGAAAGCAGCATAACCGATGCTGTAGCCGATGCTGTATTCATGATATCTGCACCTGTGGCAGCAGCCGGCGTGGAAAATGTACCTTCAGGGAGCTTAATGTCATACTCGCTCTGGCTTACACCTACAAGACCCATACCAGATACTCTGTTGTAAAATACCAATCCACGGTAGTCGTTATTGGCTACCATAGTATCTATACTTGTCTTGCTGCCTGCCAGCTGCTGAACATGTCCCAGATCGGCAGAGCTCAGCTCGGCATATAGCGGATGATTATTACCCACAGCAGAATAATATACGATACGCGCATCATCGCCCTCACCTATAAGTGGTGCATTGGTACGGAATATTGTATCTATACGAGGCTGTGCAAATAACGGGTCTACATCAGAAATGCGAAGCAGTGCGCGCAGTTTGAGTGTATTGGCAAACTTCGCCCACTTTTTCATGTCACCACCATACACAAGGTCATCAGCACCAGGACCAGCGCCTGTGCTTTTGTCCATGATACTGATAGCAGAATCAATGTAAGAAATGATACCACGGTATACCACACGCTGAGAATCGTAAGCAGGGTTTACAATATGCCCGTCAGGATACTGTCCCTGAAGCGCCTGGCTGAATGGAACATCTCCCCAGCCGTCAGTAAGCGTTTGGAAAGTGTAAGCCTGCATCAGCAGTGATATAGCTTTGTACTGTCCTTTATACTGCTCATCGGCTACTTTATATAACTGATAAAAGTTAGAAGCGCCGAGATATAAATTCTGCCAGCCCATATCATAATCGGCTGCTGTAGGATTTTGCTGATCGAGACGAATGTATTCCTTTCCAAGCGGTGACTGTGTCCAGTACTGTGACCAGATAGCACCATTTATCTGAAGGTCAGTACCTACAGCAGAGGCGAGGTGCAGCTGCGCAGCCGGAAGAAGGGTCTTTACAGTGCCTTCCTGTGCTGCGTTAGGGTTGCTGTTCACATCGAGGTACTTCCTGCACGAAGATGTGCCCAGCGCCAGACCGGCCATTGCCGCAATTACTATCTTCTTATTTATCGACATATACAGTTTTTTAGAATTGAGGTTTAGAAGTTAACTTTTACGTACACACCATAATTCCTGAGTGCAGGGCGCGCAGTATAGTTAAATCCCTGTCCGTTACCCATAGCACCTGCAGAGGTAGCTTCGGGGTCATCATATCTGTTACTCTTAGCTGTCCACAATGCCAGGTTGTTACCGAATATACCTGCTTCCAGCGCACCGAATGGTGAGCGCTCATAATAGCGCTGTGGTATCTGGTAAGAGATAGAAAGCTCCTGCAGCCTTACATAGCTTGCATCCACTATACCCTGTGCAGGTACTGTCTGCTGCTGGGTAGTGTAGTACTCGTAAGGAGAGAAGCGGGTAGTATTTGCCTGATAGATGTTGGTACCGGGCACCTGATATACTGAGTTTTCCCACACATAAGGGTTACGACCATTAACTGTGGTAGGCTCTGATGTACCGTTCGCATCCATGTTCATCTTGTTCTGGCTATAGAACTTGCCACCCTGCTTGGTAAAGAACAGTGCATGCAGTTTTATACCCTTGTAAGAAAGGTCAGTACCCCATGATGCCATAAACTTAGGCTGATAAGAACCTTTGTAAACAGGAGTGTTTGTAGCAATAGGAAGACCCGTAGCAGGATCTACAACTGCATGCCACTCACCTTTAGGATCTTTCCAGTATTCGATATCTTTTGCATAGAATGTACCCAGCGACTGGCCTTCTGCAGCTACTATCTGCATACCGTCAAAGCCACCCAGTACTACATTCTCCATACCACCGTTCAGACGCTCTACAGTATTCTTGTTGCGTGTGTAGGTTGCAAACAGCTCCCAGCGCAGTCCCCAGCGTGTAGATATCGGGGTACCACGCAGCGCTATTTCCACACCATTGTTTGATACATCGCCTACATTGATGTAGTTGTACATATAACCTGATGATGTAGGCAGCTGCACAGGCGCTATCGTATTGATAGTGTATGAGCGGTAGAAAGTAAATGAAGCATTGATACGGTCGCGGAGGAAACCAAGGTCTAAACCGGCTTCAAACTCACGTGTACGCTCAGGGCTGAGGTTATTATCACCAAAGGCATTCATTACAGAGTATGCATAAGCGCCGTTGAACGGAGAAGTAACCGAGCCATAAGAAGTGCGGATAGGATTGCGTGTATAGCCAGCGTTATTATTGGTATAAGCGATACCATCGCTACCTACACCACCACCGGATATACGCACCTTACCGTAGTTCATAACATTGTTACGGAATCTTGTACCATCCAGGCGCTCAGTGAATACCCATCCGGCGCTTACAGCAGGATAGTAGAATGACTGACGACGCTGAATGAGTGTAGAAGACCAGTCGTTACGGCCGGCTATTTCCAGGAACAGTTCGCGCTGATAGTTAAATGCCAGATTTCCGTACAGACCCATTGTGCGGCGGTTTACAAGATTGTTGTAACCGATAACAGGGCCTGCATTATTGTCCAGATTATAATAAGCGGGCAGTACCAGTCCACCAAAGTTTGGCTCTATGATACCAGCCAGCAACTCATCGCGCTGAACAGTAAGGTTATGCCCCACATAAGCATTCATGCCAAAGTTGTGGCTGAGCTCGTGGTTATAGTTAATAACAAAGTCATTGTAGAAACGTAGACCATTGTAGTTAGTCTGCGTGTAGCCACCTGGTGAAACAAATGCACTGCTATAAGCTGCATCCATTGGCGCGGCATTATACTGAGGTGACTTATAAGTAGCACGGTCGGCAGAGATATCGGCACCTACACGGTTGAAGATATGCCAGTCGTTCTGTTTGAAACCTATTTTCACATCACTGATAACCCTGTCTGTTTTGTTACGGTTGTCATAGTTCTTAGCTGTCCAGTAAGGATTCTGGTAAGAACCATTGTAGTTACCATAACGCTCAGTACCTGATGTATCAAAGAACTGCATTGCGTAAAAGTTATTATCCAGGTCAGACAGTTCCTGTACAGGAATATCGCGCGGAGTCTGTATCAGGTTATTGATTACAGAACCGGGACCATTACCACTGGCTTCAACACGGGAATAAGTGTTGAGGTAGTTAACATTTACAGAAGAGTACAGATTGTGGCTCAACTGTGTGTTGCCGCTGAAACGAACATTGTATCTGTTGTAGAACGTATTAGGCACTACACCCGATGCGTTCATCGCATTCATAGACAGGAAATAGTTCGACTTGTCAGAACCTCCAGATATAGACAGATAATTGTTGATATTCTTACCGCGGTTAAAGAAATCACGCAGATTGTTTGGCTGGTTTGAATAAGGCTTCACCATCTGCTTGCCGTTTATCACCTGGCCCCATGGACGCAGACCACCATCCATTTCATAGCCCCAGCTACGGTATTCACTGCGGTCATCAGCTATACCACCATAGATATTGCCCTGACCATACATGTTCTGTGTCTGTGGAATCTTTGTTACGTCAGACTGAGTATAGGTACTCTTGAACGTAATGTCCATTTTACCCTTCTGGCCCGAGGAGTGCTTGCCTTTCTTAGTGGTGTACATGATAGCACCATTGGCCCCCATAGCACCATACATAGCGGTAGCAGCCGCACCGTGCAGTACAGTTACTGACTCTATATCTTCAGGGTTGATATCATTGGCACTGTTACCAAAGTCTATCTGATTCAGCTCAGAGAACCATGGATTGGCAGCATTAAAGCGGCTGATGGTACGGTCATAGTTATTGGTAATAACACCATCTACTACTATGAGTGCATTATTATTCTTCATGAACGACTTCTCGCCACGCAGTACAATGCGTGCAGAGCCGCCGGGGCCGTTGGTAGAGCTGGTAATATTAGCGCCTGCCACTTTGCCCTGAAGACCTGAAATTATGCTGGTATTGCTGGCCGACATGAGTTCATCACCACCCAGCGTGGTAGCATTATAGCCTACCTCACGCTTTTCCTGACGGCTGGCTACAAGGGCTGTAGTTACGTTCCCCTCCAGCTGCTTTGACAGTGTAAGCATGGTGATTATCAATGACTGACCTTCATCTTCAATGTACTGAGTAGCGAAACCTACCTGCTGAACGATAATAAGGTTACTACCATCCGGCGCGTCGAACATGAAATCTCCGTTCACATCCGTAACCGCCGTTTCGGTGCCACCTTTTACCGTCACGGTAACGCCCTTGATACCCTTGCCGTGCTCATCCACTACCTTACCCGATACCGAGTGGGTCTGTGGTGTCTCCTGAGCGAAAGCCGTAAGACCGGCCGACAACATCAGCACAAGGAATAGAGAAGTTTTTTTCATACTCTTTTGTTTAGTCTAAGAAACTTTTGGTCCGCAAAAACACAACTGTTGCTCCCCGCCATAGCGGGCAACACAGTATTTGGGGGGTGAATTTATTACAACAATGTGAATAAACAAAGGAATCCTTTGATTTTTCTTAACATTCAAAACCCACCTGCAGAGACCTAAACACAACTGGAGCAATCTGTTATTTAGCTGTACAGCCTAAGGTTTTACGGCATATCTGTAGCCCAAAACAATAAAACAAATAATTATATTTATTTTCGGGAATATACATATATATACAAAGGATATAAAGACGCTCTACCGGACACCGCATAGACTGCGGCAGGTGCAACCGGATTAAACAACAACATAAAACAATACGCAATATATATCTTTAGTTAGCGGTGAGGCCATCAAGGCACCTGTACACTGGCGTATATCCACACAACCAGCAATTTATCCGTTAAACTTACCATATACTGAACAGCCTATATGCCCCCCGAAACCAAACGTATTGCTCATGGCATATTGTACTTTTCTATGGCGGGGTGTACCCAGAGCAAGGTCAAAGCCATCGGCAAATTCAGGCTCTACATGTACGGTATTGATAGTGGGCGGTATCACATCATGCATTACTGACTTAATGCAGGCAATGGCCTCAATAGCCCCTGCACCACCCAGCAAATGGCCGGTCATAGATTTAGTAGCACTGATAGATGCAGCAGGTCGCTCGCCAAATACACGGCGTATGGCACGTAGCTCGCTGATGTCGCCTACCGGTGTAGAGGTGGCATGTGCATTTATATGGTCAATATCCCCCGGCTGGAGGCCTGCATCCTGCAGGGCCAGCGTCATGCCCAATACCGCCCCATCACCATCGGGATGTGTGCCTGTAAGGTGATACGCATCGGCAGCCAGTCCACCACCCAGCACCTCGGCCAGGATGGTAGCACCACGCGCTACAGCGTGCTCGTAGCTCTCCAGCACTATGGCACCGGCACCCTCTCCCAGCACAAAGCCGTCCCGTGCCACATCAAAAGGCCGCGATGCCTGTGCACAAATATCATTGGCCATTGACAGTGCCTTTGATGCATTGAATCCACCTATGGAGGTAGGGGTGACAGATGCCTCTGAGCCCCCTGTTATCATCATATCTGCCTTACCCCATCGTATGTAGTTAAATGCATCAATAATGGCGGTATTGCTTGCAGAGCAGGCTGCAGCTGTTGTATAGTTGACACCGCGCAAACCGTGGCGGATAGAGATAACGCCCGATGCAATATTTACAATGCGCTTAGGTATAAAAAACGGGTTGAAACGCGGCGTACCGTCGCCTAGCACATATGCCGCATGCTGCTCTTCAAAGGTGGAAACACCTCCATCGCCCCCGCCCCATATGACACCTATCCGGTCACGATTCAGAGTAGTGAAATCAATACCCGCCTGTGCAATGGCTTCTTCCGACGCAGCTACTGCATACTGTGTTACAATATCATATTTACGGGCATCATTACGCTCAAAAAACGGCGATGGGTCAAAGCCCTTTACCTCACAGGCAAACTGAGTACGGAACTTAGCCGCATCAAAGCGGGTAATGGGAGCTGCGCCACTTATACCCTTCAGCATATTTTCCCAGTATGCGGCTACATTATTGCCTATGGGCGTTACGGCTCCGAGGCCGGTAATTACTACACGTTTCATAACATTTACTTTGTAAGGTCCTCAATAATAGTACGTTTCACAAGATTTACATCTTCGGGCGAGGTAAGGCGTGCCAGTTGCACTACAGACAGCATGTTACCTATAATCATTACAGCTTTGGTACGCGGGGAAATACTGAAATGAAATATCCCCTTTTTCCTGCCATCTGTAAGCACAAGTGTCATCCATTCCAGTATCATTGCTGCAAACACTTTCAGCTCATGCTGAATAGGTTCATCAAGCGTACGGAATGCAGTAGCCAAAGCCCCCACAAGACATACCTTATTAGCTGCGCTGATTGTAGAATAGTTGTCCAGAAACTTTTGCAGGCGCTCCTGTGGATCAGCTTGCTGCAGCTCATCGGCCATTTCATGAAACCGCGCCTGGTGCATACGTATTACCGCCACGCCCAAATCTGCCTTTGCCGGAAAGTAATAATGAACCGATGCAGTACGGATACCCACCTCCCGGGCAATATCCATGTAGCTAAAGGCATTATACCCCTTCTCCCTTATGAGAGTGTCTGCCAGCTCAATGATATTTTCACGATTACTCAAAATAGATATCAATATCTGGTACAAAGATACTATCTACTGATAGATAGGTAAAATATTTTTTGAATAAACAAAAAATAACAGCCATAAGGAAAATAACAGGGTACCTTTACCCTGATTATTTGCTTGCATCTTTGGAATAGTAAATAAAACACCAATAAAAAATAACTTTTACCGGTTGCTATAAAATTTAAAAGAAGCCTGAGAGCAATATTCCCACACAATACCAAAGTCATTATTTCGTTAGTAAATCAGTGTAAGACAGACATTTAAGATCATAATAAAGGCAGGCAATTAAAAAATATTTGTTGCGAAACATAGAAAATTTTCTTGCTTGCCAGAAATAAAATCGGGGTTATTGGCATTTAAGTATGCATAATGTCGGAGTTATGATTAGTTTAGTACTTCAGACATATGTATGAGTAAGGTAACTTTTAACAATAAGAAGGCAATTTTTTTCCAGTCGCTTAAGGCTGATGTTGATAAATATTTTGCAGAGAATGGTATCAGAAAAACCGGCAACCGGCAACTGCACATTAAAACAATAGTACTTATAGTTACATCTCTGGCGCTATATCTGTCACTGCCGGCAGTTGTAAACAATGCCCCTGTTGCCATTGCATTCTGCCTTATGCTGGGGTTCACGCTTTCTGCCATAGGTTTCAATGTAATGCACGATGCATGTCATGGCTCATACTCACGCCGCAAATGGGTGAATGAACTGCTGGGGCTGACTCTTAATGCACTGGGTGGTAATGCTTTTATATGGAAGCAGAAACATAATATCATACACCATACCTACACCAATGTAGATGGCGTGGATGATGACATAGCCAAAAGCCCGGTAATAAGACAATGTCATACACAAAAGTGGTATCCTGTACACCGCGCCCAGCACATATACCTGTGGTTTATTTATGCACTCAGCTCGTTCCTTTGGATATTCGTCATGGACATTTCCAAATACAGCACCCAACGTATATATACTACGCAGCTTACAAAAATGAGTACAAGCGAGCATGTTATTTTCTGGGTAAGCAAAATACTGTACGTCGTTTTTTACATGGCCATTCCCATTTACATGTTTGGCCTGGGTAAGTGGGCGGTAGGTTTTGCCTGTATGCATGCTGCTATGGGACTATCTATGTCAGTAGTTTTTCAGCTGGCCCATGTAGTAGAAGAAACCGAATTTGAATATACCGGTGGTGAAGACAAACAAATAGAAAACGAGTGGGCTATACACCAGATAAAAACTACTGCAAACTTTGCACCTGACAATAAGATTGTGTCATGGCTGGCTGGTGGCCTGAATTACCAGATAGAACACCACCTGTTTCCCCGCATCAGTCATGTGCATTATCCGGCTCTGAGCAAGATTGTAGCGCGTAAGTGTACCGAATATGACCTGAAGTACAATTCAATGCCTACTGTGGGGGCAGCGATATTATCGCACTACCGTTTTATGAAAACTCTGGGCAGTAAACCAGAATAAAGCTGCATACTGTACATATAATTTTCAGATAATACAGATTTTTGCTACCTTTGCGCCTGCGGGTTTCTGCCTCAGCTTCTTCTGTCAAGTTTTTAGTTTATTCTTTTCTCTTCAGTTTTCGCATTTCCCAGACACCCGCAACACCCGGGGGTACGCATTGTGTAACATTTCAGGTAAGAGGGTTTTCAGTAATATAGTACATACTATAACTGTGACTTTAGCAGCAAAAGAGCATACCAGAAAAGCAAACCGGGAGGCTGATTATAGACCGGAAGGGAACCGAAAAAGTCCCGGAAGGAATAACTAACGTGTAAAAAAAGAAATATGGGTATAACATTTGCAAAAAAAGAGCTGGAAAAGAAAAGAGCAAAGAAAAAACAGGAAAAAGCTGAAAAGATGCAGGAGCGTAAGGCCAATAATGAAAAAGGCAAAAGCCTTAACGAAATGATGGCCTATATAGATGAAAATGGCAACATATCAGATACGCCACCGCAAAGTCACGGACTGGCCGATAACGGAGTGAGTATATCTCATACCGGTATTGCTGCCCCCAGAGAGGCTGAGAGTCCGGAAAGAGAGGGAATTGTATCCTTCTTCAACGATGCAAAGGGTTATGGTTTTATTACTGACAATAAAACCAGAGAAAATGTATTTGTACATGTAAACCAGACACTGCAGCCTATTAAAGAGCGTGATAAGGTAAGCTATGAGCGTGAGCGTGGACCAAAAGGCTATACAGCAGTACGTGTGAAAATTATTCAATAATGCCGGTAACGGAGTATCAATAACAACAAAAACAAAAACAATGCAGGAAGGAACAGTAAAATTCTTCAACGAAACCAAAGGATTTGGTTTTATCACACCGGCAAATGGTGGCGCAGACATCTTCGTACACGTGTCTGGCCTCTACGATCAGATCCGTGAAAACGATCAGGTAGTATTTGACGTTCAGAACGGCAAAAAAGGCCTCAACGCAGTAAATGTAAAGCTGAAATAAGCAACACATATTATGCAGTAAATGCGCTCCCTCACGGGGGCGCATTTTTTTTGCCTTGCAATAGCAGGTCATGGCATAAAATATACCACCCCATACCGGAAACACCTTGCAGTATATGGAATACCTGAAGAAATGCATCTCTAATAAAAGGGAGGTCATTCCAATGCTATAAAATTGGATAACTTGCCCCTGAAAGTCATGCAACTTGATAGAACTACACTGAAAGACTTATCCGTATTCCCGGCAGACGGGAATGGCGGACTCTTTTCCCTCATAGACCGTACTACCACTCAGGCGGGCAGAGATGCGCTGCGCAGGCATATTTTGGCTCCACCCGACAACTATGAGCGCCTATGTGCCCTGCAGCAAACCATAAAATACTGGGGGCAACACCTAAATAAATGGCCGTCTATGATATCTAACGGCACAATGGTGATGCTGGAAAAGTTCTTTGAGTCGGCAGATAATACCATGGCGCCTCCACAGGGCTTTGCCGGTATGGTGGCGCATGCTTTTCAGAAACTGTTCAACAAGCGGGAATACTTCTTTACCCGCTTTTCCCTGTCGCACCTGAATGACTTCCTGCGCGGATGTAAAGAACTGACAGCGCTACTGACCGATAATGACATACCCTCCCTGCTGCAACATGAACTGGAAACCATGCAGGACGACCTGAAACATCCACTCACCAATGAAATAATGAACATAAGTGATAAAACGCCCTTCCCGGCACTGTCACTGCTACAATACAAAACCCGGCGGGAGCTGAAAAACCCTGTATACCGGCTTATGGACTGTTATGCCCGCCTGGATGCATGGCAGAGCATGGCACGTGCCACAAATGAGCATGGCTGGAGTTATGCTACCCTGCTGCCAGAGCAGCCGGTACTCATGCACGCGCAGGGCATATACCACCCCCTGCTTGCATCACCAGTATCCTATGATGTACAACTGGGACAGGGACACAATTTCATGCTGCTTACCGGTGCCAATATGTCGGGTAAGACCACCTTTCTCAGAGCGCTGGGTACCGGCTCTCTCATGGCCCACCTGGGTATGGGTGTACCCGCACAGCAACTGCAAACCAGCTTCATGCAGGGCATCATTACCAACATGCATACTGAAGACAATCTGTTGAAGGGAGAAAGCTACTTCTTTGCCGAGGTGCAACGCATGAAGCTTATAGCTACACAGCTAAGCCATCAGAAACCACATCTGGCCCTTATGGATGAGTTATTCAAAGGCACCAATGTGCATGATGCATGTGAATGCACCAAAGCCGTAACAGAGGGGTTGGTAAACCATCCCAATCATCTGATGGTACTGTCTACACATCTCTACGAGGTAGCTCAGCAGTTCAGTACAGACAGCCGCATACTGTTTCACTACTTTGTAACCAACATACGTGACGGAGGCAATTACGAATTTACCTACAAACTGAAGGAAGGAATTTCCAATGACCGCATCGGATACTTAATTTTGCAGCAGGAAGGCGTAATAGAGATGCTGCACGCCGGCCACAAACAAAATGAGCACACAGGAACAGGACAATAATCTGACAGGGAAATACGTAGAGGGCAATAAAGGAAAACTACTGGCATTGTTGCTGCTGCTACTGATGCTGGCACCTCTTTTCTACGCGTTTTTCAAAGAATTTACCATGAGTAAAGAGGCAAAGGAAAAACGCGCCGCCGAAACAGCAGCACCCGCTACAAAACCCTGACGGGAACAACCTTACTGCTGATTGAAATTGAACTTAAAGCCTATACCATGTATGGTCTGGAGCTTGGCAGCAGTCTGTGCCTTCAGGTACTTCCTTATCTTGGTAATGAATACGTCCATACTACGGCCCAGGAAGTAGTCGTCCTTACCCCATACATTCATCAGTATCTCATCGCGCTTCAGTACACGATTAGCGTTAAGACACAGGTAGCGAATCAGGTCTGCCTCGCGCTGAGTCAGCTGGTACTCTACCTTATCACTACGCAGTATGAGGTTAGTATAGTCAAAATCCAACTCACCTATCTTGAATATAACAGGCCCTGAATCTTCCTTTTTCTTACTGCGCTTTACAAATACCTGTATACGCAACAGTAGCTCCTGCAGGTTATAAGGCTTTGTCACATAATCATCGGCACCGCTTTCAAAACCCGCTATCTTATCATCATCCATATTCTTGGACGATAATAGTATGATAGGAATGTTTTCATTCTTTTTACGGATACTGTTAGCCAGCTCCATACCATCTTTTTTACCGGGCAGCATAATATCCAGCAGGCAGATGTCATAAATATTCTTCATGAACTGATGCCACGCTGTGTCGCCATCGGTACAGTGTGTTACCTCAAAGTCCTGTTTTTGCAGATAGTCTTTTACAACGTATCCTAAAACAGGGTCATCTTCAACAAGGAGTATTTTGAGTTTGGGCTGCGACATAGGAAATGCAGAAATTCTACCGCTAAAATAGTGTTTCCTGGCTGAAAGAGCTAAAAACTGACAAATATAATATATGTTAACGGATATATTTATTTAACACGCCCGGGATTCTGTGCTATAAATGCGTCCCAGGAGCTGCTCTTCTTAGCCGTTCGCACTTTTTTCTCAGGCTCTGGCAGCCCTATCGCTACGCCTTTGCCCTGGTAATGGTGGCACAACGCCACAGCTACCGCATCGGTAGCATCCATATACTTTACATCATCCACAATGTTGAGCGTATGCTGCAGCATCTTCCACACCTGCTCTTTGGTGGCGGCGCCTCTGCCGGTCACTGATTGCTTTATTTTACGTGGCGAGTATTCTACAGCCTGCAGCCCGCCCATCATGGCAGCCGCTATCGCCACACCCTGTGCCCGGCCCAGTTTCAGCATGCTCTGTACATTCTTACCAAAAAACGGAGCCTCAATAGCTACTGCCGTGGGCTGATGTAGCAAAATAAGGCTTTCCATTTTCTTATATATAAGCTTTAGCCGCTCAGAGTGGTCTTTATGCTTAGAAAGCTGCAGCACACCCATTTCTATCAGTGAAACGCTACTTTTGTTTACTAATATCAGGCCATAGCCCATTATGAGCGTTCCTGGGTCTATACCGAGTATGACTTGTCTGTCTTTCAAAAAAGAAGGGAATCCTTTACTGTGAACAAAAGTATTAAAATATGGCTTAACTATCTGATAGGCGCAGCAGTATGCACCGGTCTGGTATATACTATTATTACTGAAGTAAAAAAACAAACCGGCAGTATAGATGATAGCCTCTGGCAGCAGACAGGCAGCATGATACTACCCGTTATATGCATAGCCCTCATGCTGCTGAACAGCCTGCTGGAAAGCTACAAATGGTACTTACTGCTATCATGGGTACAACCGGTACGCTATGTCCATGCAGCAGCCTCCTATCTGGCAGGCATTGCATTTTCTGTCATTACCCCCAACCGGATAGGCGAATATCCCGGAAGGATTCTATACCTGAGAGGTGGTAATACGTTCAGGCATATTCACGTATCAGTATCGGGCGTCGTTTCCCAACTGGCAGGCATATGGGGCGCCGGGCTGGTAGGGCTGGTGTATTACAATTATGCATTCCCATCGGCATATGGCAGGCTGGCACTGGCCGGATGTATCATTATTAACATACTTATAGCACTGGTATACTGGCGATTTGAAAGCTGGTGGCCCAGACTGGAGCAAATCAAGTATCTGCGCAGGTTTGGGGTATATGGCAGGCTTATGAGCCGTGTGCCTGCAGGGCATAGAATGAAGGTATTGGCCATATCTGCACTGCGTGTAGCAGTGTTTACGGCACAGTATTTGATTTTATTAAAGTGGCTGAATGTATCTCTGCCACTGGTGCCCGGCTATTGTATGGCTGCACTGTTTTTCTGGGTGATGGCTGTAGTGCCGTCACTGGCGCTTACAGAGCTGGGTATAAGAGGAGCAGTGAGCATATGGATATTCCAGAGTTTCTCTGCCAATACCATTGGGATACTGGCCGCAACCGGCAGCCTTTGGCTGCTGAACCTCATGGTGCCGGCACTGGCAGGCAGCATACTAATTCTGAGAATGAAATGGCTAAAATAGCACACACACACAAAGCATACATGACACTACTGCTAATACTGAGTATGTGGCATGTACCGGCAATGGCACAGAACGACTTCTGCAATACGCGCAACACCAGTTATCAGAGTGGTGAGTTGCTACAGTTCAGCGTGTTTTATAATATGGGATTCATATGGATACATGCAGGAGATGCGGTTTTTACCACTCAGGAGAAAAACCTGGGAGGGCAGAAGGTATTTCATATAAAAGGAGATGGTAAAACCCTTTCATCCTATGAGTGGTTCTATAAGGTACGGGACATGTATGAAACCTATGTAGACCAGGAAACGCTGCTACCGGTGCGGTTTATAAGAGATGTTAATGAAGGCGGAATGAAGTTCAGACATGATGTGACCTTCAACAGAGGAGCACAAAGTGCAGAGTCGGCAGGAAAGCTCTATCATATACCACAGTGTACACAGGATGTACTGTCTGCCATCTATTTTGCCCGCAATATAGATTATAGTAAATACCAACCCGGAGACCAGATACCATTCGACATGTTTCTGGATGATAAGGTGTATTCACTATACATCAAGTATCTGGGCCGGGAAGAAATAAAAACCCGGAAAGGAACATATAAAGCTATCAAGATAGCGCCGCTGCTCATAGAAGGAACTATATTCAGCGGTGGCGAAAAAATGACGGTATGGGTAAGTGATGATAAGAACCATGTACCCCTGCGCGTAAACAGCCCAATAGCTGTGGGTAGTATAAAGGTGGACCTCATGGGCTATGCAAACCTCAGGAATCCTTTCGATGCCATCATAAAAGGATAATCAGAACAGTCGCTTGTTTTTACGCACTCCTGCCAGCCACGACTCCAGGTCTTCTGACGGTTTCAGCCACAGCAGCATCAGCAGATATACAATCATGATGGCAGCACTTCGCAATGCCGTATCTGCTACAGCATGTACATATATGTGCCGTCCCGTATCAAAGAGATGAGGCATAAACCACCCCACTACCCATGCCGGCACCGCAGCAAGCAGTATACGTAATGTAGCGGCCGAAAAAGGCATTAGCCCCAGCTGACGGCGTATGAACAATAACTTGGCTGTGTTATAGATGACCAAAGCAGCGGTAGTACTCCACGCTGCACCTACTATACCATAGTGGCTGATGGTGTATCTCAGCATCACATACAGCAGGCCCACTATCACAATAGAACTATAAAATGTAAACTTGTAATAGTTTGTAACAGATAGCACCTGATCATTGATACCTGTAGCTATATTGAACAACTGACCCAGCATAAGTATGAGTACCACCGGAGCCATATCGGCATAGTTACCCTTGTTACCTATTACCGCCACAGCATTGTGGAGGTTACAGGCCAGCAATATACCAATAGCCATAGAAGGTATCAGCACATTGATAGACGAGCGCCTGAATATATCGGCAGCACGTGTTATATCATTATCATTAAATGCCTGCGTAAGCACAGCCAGACTGGCGGGCATAAATGCCTTAAGTGGCATCTGCAGGAATGATATAATGAGGACTGCTATGGAATATACCGCTACCGAGTCAAACCCGCTATGATCGTATAACGGCAGCAGATTCTGGTCCATAACACTTATCAGAGAAATGGATAAGCCCAGCAGGAAATGAAACCAACCAAAATGAGCCATTTCCCGATATTCTGCACGGCTGAACGAAGAAAAGCGAAATGAAAGCCCAAAACCCTGAGTACGCCGGGACAAGAAGATGAGAATAAACAGCGGCACCAGATATACCAGCACTGTACTTACTACCAATGCCGTAAAATCTATATACCTGAATGCAAAAAGCAGCACAACCACCATATTGAATAGCCGTAGTACTACCTCCCTCATAAATACCGAGATAGCAACTTTCATCTGAGACCCCAGATACTGCTCCAGCAATGCCAGGTACATAATAAGCAGTGAATAAGGTGGTAGCCACAGGAAATATCGGTCCATCAGTGGCCTGTCTGCCGGCTGAAAATGATTCAGCACCCATGGACGGCACCCCAGATACACTGCCAGAAAAATAAAAAAAGCGACCAGTGGTACCAGAATGCATAATGACAGCAGCACTTTACGCCGCTCATCATCTTTACTGAACCTGTGTATGAAGACAACAAGCGTATTGCTCATACCCAATGTGAGCAACTGGGATACGATTACCGCATAATTGGTAAGTGTCTTTACAAACCCGAAGTCCTGCTTCTGCAGATAGCGGGCCGAAACAAAGTTCCACACCACTCCCAGCAATGCACCACCCAATATCACAAGAGAAGTCTTAACCGACTGCCTGAAGACGACACCCATTTATGTTACATCTATATTTGAAGACAGTAAAATTACGTAAGTAATGATGGGATTAGTATATTTTTGAGGATTCACCAATATTGCAGCAACTGCTTGTACAGTATCATGTCAACAGTATCCAGAATAGTAAGAAAACTTAAGAGCATCGGTCCGTTGATGAATGGGACCGGAAATATTTCCTTCTCTCAATTTGGGGAAGATACAATTATGCTCAAGATGCTTGAGCGATATAATGTAGAGAAAATCACATATCTGGATATCGGAGCCAATGAACCTATCAGCAGCAGCAATACCTATAGCTTTTATCTGCGTGGTTATCGCGGGGTACTTGTTGAGCCTAACTCCGTGCTGTGCCGCAAGCTATCTGATGTACGCCCTAACGATGTTTGCCTGAACTATGGCATAAGTAGTGATAATCAGAAAGAAGCTGATTACTACATGTTTGGCAATGGCGACCATGCTATGAATACATTCTCTGAAGAAGATGCACGTGCAATAGAAAAAGAAGGTTTTAAGATACAGGAAGTAGTGAAAATGCCCCTGAAGAATATTAATGACGTAATAGCTGAAAACTTTTCTGATGCACCTACCATCATCTCACTGGATGTAGAAGGGCTGGACGAAATTATTCTCAGTAGTCTCAACTTCCACAAATACCAGCCACTACTTATTTGTGTAGAAACAGTAGCTTACAATAGATACGGTGAGTTAAAAAAGAAAACAAGTATTCTGGACTTGCTGGCATCAAAGGGATATTTCGTTTATGCAGACACTCATGTAAACACAATTTTCTGCTCAGAAAGGCTATTTGCTGACCTTATTAGTAAAAACAAACAGTAGCCCCGATTACAGTACTTACCACTATCCAATACAGTGTTGCAGTGTTGTGAATACTTATGTCATTTATACAGTCGTACCTTAGAAATAAAATCTAAATTTGGCCTTGTTAATGTCAGCCTGATTTTCCGCTTTTATAATATTCCGGATTTCTCCCTTACTTAGTAACCTCATATGCGTCCACTGAACATAGTTATTATTGCTGCGGTAGATTTACCTGAAGGCGGGGGGGAAACTACACGCCTGAAAACACTTGCTTCAGCCATAAAGGCCGGAGGCCATCAGGTAAATATATTGCTGGAAAACCCATCCGGAAACATCGATGAAGCTAATCTGAAAGTGAGTGGGGAGACAGATGGGATACCTTTCCGGTACATCCTGGGCAATGTACATCCACTGAAAGGCGCCAGTTTTTTTACAGGGAAATACAAAGCGGTAAAGCTAATGCTATCTGCTATCAAAGAGATGCACCAGCAGCGGCCGGTTGATGTAATATGGCTGAACCAAATGGCATTTCACACCATATATCCTATTACCAGATTAGCTGCAAAACTGGGTATAAAGACAGTACAGTCTTATGAAGATGACCGCTCAAAAGGTCCGGGACTGAAACGAAAAGTAATATATACCAACCAAGTAGCCGCAGATAAGTATCTTACCAGTCGTGCCGATGGCCTGGTAGTTATATCCCGCCACCTGCAGCAGAAGTATACACAGCTATCCGGTGGCAATGTTCCGGTAATTATTATCCCTACAGTACTTGACACCGGCAAGTGGGCTGCCGGTCCTGAAAAGAAAAACAATATTCCCACACTTTTATACTATGGTGCCTTCTTCGGCTTTGACGAGGTAGAGAAAATGATAGAGGCAGTAGGTATCCTCAGGAAAAAAAATGTTGCTGTACAGCTATGGCTGCTGGGCTATAACAGGCGCAAGCCGGAATACATGGAAGCACTGGCAGCTATGGCCCGACAGTTAGGCCTGGAAAAACAAGTAGACTTCAAAGGTTTTACCAGACACGATAAGCTGAAAGACTACATACAGGAGTCCAATATACTGATTGGGCTGCGTAAAGATGATGAATGGAGCAGTACCGGTCTTTCTACCAAACTCAGTGAATACCTGGCTACTGGCCGTATGGTAATATGTACCGCAATAGGAGATAATACATGGTATTTAAAAGATGGTGAAAGTGCAATGCTTATGCGACCCGGCTGCACTGCTACAGAGCTGTCTGTAGTAATAGAGACAGCAATTAATGACGACGCTTTGCGTGCAGCTATAGGTGCAGCAGGCCGTCAGGTGGCCATAAGCAACTTCGATATGAATGTTGTAAAAGAGAACATCAACAAACTGCTGTATTCAATCGTTACCAGAAAATAATTCAATCAGCTCTTATTTACCACTTTTTTATATACCGCTATTGTTTCTTCTACATGTTTCTTCCATGAAAAATGCTTGAGCCTCTCGCCACCTTTCACTATAAGTGATGCCCTTAACAACTCGTCATCTACTACTCTTGCCACGGCTGTATACATAGAATGTTCATCATAGGGGTCCATATACACAGCAGCATCTCCGGCTATTTCCGGTAACGAACCCATATTACTTAGAAGACAGGTACAGTTGCAGGAGAAAGCTTCCAGAATGGGTATCCCAAAACCTTCATACAAAGAGGGGAATACAAAGGCAAGTGCATTTGTGTACAATGTTGCAAGTACATCATCACTCACATCACTATAAAGCACCCGGTCTGTGACACCTATTTTCCTTATCTCGTCTGTCTCCTGTTGTGAAAACGGTCGCCCTCCCGCACAAATCAGCATAATATCTCTGGACAACAATATACCATGTATAGCTCTGAGGAAAGGTAAAAAGTTCTTATACAACCCACGGTTTCCTACAAACAGCAAATAAGGTCTCGTATATGGTGAACCCGCATTTACATCTGGTGTTGCAAAGGAATTACCAAGGTAGATTACCGATATTTTATCTCCAGAAACCCCATAATGCGCTATAAGATCTTTTTTAGTGTTTTCCGATACTGCTATCACGGCATCAGCATCCGTTATAAGTGCCGCTTTCTGTCTGATTAGCTTATGCTCCTTCGCCAGTTCCGGAAACCTGCCTGATAGTTTTTCATGAATCAGGTCATGATATGTCGCTACCATTGGTACTCCTCTGGTAGCCGACCGTAATGACCCGGAATAATATGTTGGATGATATACGTCATATGCGCATCTATAAGCTTGAACCCTGTCGTATAATTCATTCATAGCATACACGATGCTACGCCTTTTTATCGGCAAACGTGAGCAAATACCATCCGGCTGTAATGAAGCTTCCCGTAGATGCGTATTGTTAGAATACAATAATGGCAACAGAGCCGTATTACCAGTCGATGGCACACCTTTAAGCAACTCGGTGAAAATGCGCGTTATTCCACCATAGTCCTGAAGAGAAAACGCCTGATGGTCATAAAGTACTCTCATATATCAATAATTCCGGAACTGGCGAAAGTGCTCTATCTCCTTTCGGGATATTGTCTCAAATAAGGCCTCATCTTTCCCGGTAAAAGCACACACATCCGCATACAGGTCCAGCTTACGACCAGAAAAATAATGTATCAGCTCATTAATAACCTTCTTATCATCTGCTGTAAGCGAAACAAGATAGTCGCCAACATTGGTATAGAAAATGAAATATTTATAGCCGCATTCTTCAAGAAAATTCATGAAGCTAAAAGCATCGTCACCATTATTCTTAATAAGGTGTGGATCAAACTCAAAAAATAAAACCGGCTGAACTCCTCTCAAATGCTGCTCAATACCCCTCAGTATTATCGTATCAAAACCGTCCGTGTCCGTCTTTATCATCCGGCTGTCCATAAAGTCTGGAAATTCCGTCAGTATATCTGCCAGCGTACGCATACTTACTGTGTTACCTCCGGCTTCCAACCTTGCAGTACCTTTTGACGACTTCAACGAAAGGCTTACAGACCCATTTTCTGAACCCACAAGTGTGTTGCATACATATACATTACTATATCCTTCAGTATTCCATTTCAGATATTTTACAAAATCCGGTTGCCCATCAATGCACAATATAGGCACATCGGCAACGGTCTTAATAAAAGCTACTGAGTCTCCAACATTTGCACCTATATCTATTACACGTGTGGAAGGGTATGCTTCCGCCACATAACCAACTAACCTGGCCAGATTATAGTTATACTGCGGGTGATCATGCATAATAGCAGGCAAGTCATGCGACAGCGGCAAGCGGATTGTTTTGTCGCCAATGTTGTATGTATGAGGGGGGTCATACATTCCTGTCATCAATTTTATAAGCCGCCTTTTTATTGCCCTTAACATGTCAGTATCTCTTATTTCTTATGTCCGTAAAGCAGTTCAAAGATGACCAATTAAGCCGACAAAAAAAACATCCTGCATACTTTAGATATATCCATTCATTGTTTATTGAAAATATATTTGAAGCCGGAGAAAATCATTTTAACCCTTGATTATACTCAGAAAGAAATAGAGCCTTTCAGATATCTGAAAGGCTCTATAGATAGTACTCAAATATTCCACAGTAAATAACAACAGTATTTATCTCACAGTTTGGTTATTCTTCACCAGCCTCCGGAAATGTACCTTGCCGCCTACCGTCATCTTCAGCGTGTATACTCCCGCTGGTATTGCAGCGATATTTACAGCTCCCGACCCTGCCGTATAAGCTTGAGTTAGTACCGTACGCCCTATGGCATCAATTAGCTGTAACTCTACTGCTGTTCCGGTCGGAATACCTGAAACATTGAAATAGTCTCCTGCCGGGTTTGGATAGATTAACACATTTGCATGCGTCTGAAACTGATTAAATGTGCTTAATGTACTATTCACCGTAAGCATACCGGCCAGTGAGGTATCAATACAACCAGTTTCTGTAGATACTACACAGCGGTAGTTATTACCACTCATGCCAGTTGTCACTCCGGTTACCGTAAGTGTTCCGGTTGTAGTTCCTGAATAATGTCCCCCATCTGATATATTATGATAGCCCGTGACACCTGTATCTGCCTGCCACTGCCATGAAGGCATAACCATAGTAGTACTTGCAGTAAATGTGGTATCTCCTCCCTCATATATAGCTACACTGTCAGGATTAGAGATAATAGTTCCACAGGTATCACAGTATTGTGTGATCTCTGCATCAGACAGCACCCTGTTATAAAAACGTATATCGTCTATAATACCTTTAAAGGGATATGGGTATGAAGCATTATAGATGTTCCTGCCCATTGCAATGCTATCAGTTGTGAAACCCATGGGCACACCACCTGCTGTAATTGTATTTATCAGGTTACAGTCCACATATATTTTCCATGTGGTACCATTATAGGTCACTATCACATTATACCATGTGTCTACCACTATTTGTGGGCTGTACTGCCATGCTGTTGCTGATGCAGGCGCATTATTACCTGCTGTACTGATAAACACCTGCCTTGTAGTATCAAGAACCCCACAACCGTTGTACGCATTGTCATCAAACCTTAAAGACCAGTTTCCTGCACCGGAAGATTCGGTACCTCTTGCTATAACATAGTTTGACTCACACAAAGCATGATTAAAACCAGTTATCTTCATTTTAGTGCAAATGGAAAACTGTGTCACATTCAGGTCCGACATATACGGTGCTGTAATCACACTGTTTACCCCATTAAAGTAATAGGCAGTATTGGGGATACCATCCATACCTGCCACAGGTACCACATTGCTCATGTGACCATCATGACCATTGCCCGTCACATCATTGGCACTGCCATTCATATCCCAATGCGCTACCAGCCCTACTGAACTCTGCGCTACGGCACCAAGTGATGCCAACATCATAATCGTCGTTAGTATTTTTTTCATAAGGTATATTTTTGAGCTATAAAATTAATTAATATTTAAATAGTATTCCATCCTTATTTATAATAGGTCTTCTGATGTCAGAAGACCCATTATATCAAATAGAATCTATAGATAATGCTGTTGTATTATCTCATAGATTTATTCTTTATCAGCTGTCTGAATAGCACTCTGTCTCCCATATCTATCTTCAGAGTGTACACTCCCACTGGCATTACAGCAATATTTACTGGCCCCATCCCCACTGTATAACCCTTAGTAAGCACGGTGCGGCCTACAGCATCTATTAGCTGCAGCTGTACGTTTTTACCATCAGGAATACCCGAAACACTAAAATAATCTCCGGACGGATTGGGATATATCAGCACATTCGCATCGGCAGTAAAAGGATTATATGCTCCCAGTGGACTCACCGTAAGCAACCCAGCCGTTGTAGTGTCATGACATCCGGTTGCTGTATATAAAACACAACGATAATTATTCCCGCTCATACTATTTGTAGCACCCGTAACAGTAAGTGTTCCCGTAGTTGTTCCTGAATAATGTCCTCCGTCTGATATATTATGATAGCCCGTGACACCTGTATCAGCCTGCCACTGCCATGAAGGTGCAACCATTGTAGTATTTACGGTGAATGTTGTATCCGCACCAGCATATACTACTGCGTCAGACGGTTGAGCTGTAATACTTCCACAAAGACAATATTGCGCTATTTCAGTATCTGCTATCACCCTGTTATAAAAGCGTATATCATCTATGATACCATGGAAAGGAAATGGAGCAGCAGGATTGTGTATCTCCCTTCCAATAGCTACGCTATCTGTAGTGGGGCTCATAGACACCCCACTACCAGGTACGGTATTAACAAGATTACAATCTACATACACCTTCCACGATGTACCATTAAATGTTACAACTACGTTATACCATGTGTCTGCCACTATCTGCGGGCTATATTGCCAGTAAGAGCCTGAAGGCGGTGCATTGGTTCCGGCAGTACTGTGAAATACCTCTTTGGTAGTATCAAGCACAGCACAGGTATTATATGCATTATCATCAAACCTTAAAGACCAGTTTCCTGCACTGAAAGATTCGGTACCTCTTGCTATAACATAGTTTCCCTGACAGTACCCATGATTAAAGCCTATTACTTTCAGCTTGCTGCAGATGGAAAATTGTGTCACATTCAGGTCAGGCATATATGGTGCCGTAATTACACTGCTGTCACCATCAAAGTAATAAGCTGTATTGGGGATACCATCCATACCGGCTGCAGGTACTATGCCATGCATGTGTCCGTCATGACCATTTCCGGTCACATCATTGACACTGCCATTCATATCCCAATGCGCAACAAGTCCCGCTGTACCCTGCGCTACGGCACCCCAAGATGCCAACAACATAACTGTTGTAAGTAATTTTTTCATAAGGTATATTTTTAGGATGCAAACATAACAAATTTTCATCGAACAACTACCAACGAAAAGAGGGCGACTCATTAGAATCGCCCTCTTTCCGTTTTATTACTTCTTAGCTGATTAAGCCATTTTTTTCAGTTCTTCCACACGTGCTTCGTGGTCTACTTCGCGGCTCAGTGTATCTCCCTTATCGGTATCTACCAGTATAGGTGATGCCACAAAGATAGAAGAGTATGTACCGGTGATTACACCTATCAGCATTGCAAATGCGAAACCACGGGTAACCTCACCACCTACTATGAACAGTATGAGTACCACCACAAACACAGTAAGTGATGTCATCACTGTACGTGGCAGGGTATCGTTGATAGCGCGGTTGATAACGCTTGTCTTATCCTCATTTGGCGATTTACGGAAATACTCCCTGATACGGTCAAACACGATAATCGTATCATTCATAGAGAAACCTACTACCGTAAGTACCGCAGCAATAAAGTGCTGATCTATTTCCAGTGCAAATGGCACTACTCCTTTCAGGAATGAGAATACAGCCAGTGTAGCACAGATATTAAACAGCAGCGATACGAATGTACCCAGAGAATACTGCCACTTGCGGAAACGCAGGAGGATGTATATAGAGATACATATCAGAGATATGATGGTAGCCCACTGTGCACCTTTGATAAGGTCGTCAGATATTGTAGGCAGCACCGTCTGAGAACTCTGAATGCTCTGCGACAGGAAGCTTTCGAATGAAGCATTCTGATCGATGAAACCGCCTGATTTCAGACCTTCATACAGTTTCTCCTGTACTTTACGCTCTACATCCTGTCCCGGCTGCTTGATAAGATATGCAGTGGTGATGTTTACGTTCCCGTTAGTACCTATCGTTTTTACGATTGGGAACTCACCAAAGTAGCTGTTCAGTTTTTCACGGATAGCTGACACTTCAGCTTTCTTTTCCAGCTTTACAGTATATGAGCGACCACCGGCAAACTCTACACCATAATCAAAGCCATTGAACACAGCTGCTATACCGGCAACCACTACAATCACCGATACGATATATGCCATCTTACGACGACCCATGAAGTCAAAACGAGCCTTGTTAAATACAGCTTTTGATACCGGAGTAAAATACTTGAACTCTTTACCACGACCTACATATATCTCCTTAATGAGCCTTGATACCAGGATACCGCAGAACAGTGATATAGTGATACTGAGCAACTGTGTAGTGGCAAAGCCCAGCACAGGACCCAGACCAAAGTAGAACAGGATACCTGCAGTAATGAGCTGTGCTACGTGACCATCCAGTACCGGAGCATTAGAGCGGCGGTAACCTTCGGCAATAGCGTCGGTATGCGAGCGGCCAAGTGCCAGCTCTTCCTTGATACGCTCAAATATAAGTACGTGAGCATCTACCGCCATACCTATACCCAATACCAGACCAGCTATACCAGGCAGGGTAAGCGTGGCATGCAGGGCAGAAAGTACACCTACTGTAAACAGGAGGTTGAGGGTAAGTGAAATATTAGCTACCCAGCCGCTGGTGCTGTAATACACAAGCATCAGAACGAAGATAGCAAGGAATGAAAGTACGATGGCAGAGAAACCGGCAGAGATAGATTCTGCACCCAATGTAGGACCTACCACCTGCTCCTGCACAATGTGTGCTGGTGCAGGGAGCTTACCTGCTTTCAGTATGTTCGCAAGGTCAGCAGCCTCCTCAGCAGAGAAAGAACCTGAGATTTCAGTATTACCTGAAGCAATCTCATTATCTACACGCGGGCATGAATAAACCTTGTCATCAAGTACCACAGCTACAAAGCGACCTACGTTGCGGCCGGTCATTTCTTTCCATGTACGCGCACCGGTGATGTCCATCTCCATGTTCACGTTTGGCTGGCCGGTCATAGCGCTATAGTCAGCGCGGGCATTTGTTATGTGGTCACCTTCCAGTCTTGCACCGCCACCTGGCGTTACCTTGATAGCATAAAGAGCCAGCACAGCATTAGGGTCTTTAGACTTCTTGCTGTCAGCGCCATATACAAACTTTACATTATTGGGGAACTTGCTCTTTACTACATCCAGTGCCAGATACTTATTCACCTTTGAAGTATCCTTGCGGGCTACATAACCCACTACAGGACCATTAAAGAAGCCTTCTTCCGGTGTACCGTTTGGAATGATAAGCGCACTCAGTGGGTTTTCTCTTACTGCTTTTGCCTGCGCATCGCCAGAGTCTTTTGCAGTATTTTTTGAGCCGGACGCTATCAGGTCATCCAGGTTACCGGTTGCATTGCTGTCTGTAGCTGCTGCGGTTTCTGTACTTGCTGCATTATCAGTAGTAGCAGAATCAGAAGTATTATCTTCGGTAATACCCGCCAGATAGTTATACAGTGGTTTATTGGCAGCGCCGATAAGTGGCCCTATCTCCTGATTAGTATATGTTTCAAAGAACTGGAGTTTTGCTGTAGCCTGCAGATAGCTGCGCACACGCTCAGGGTTCTGCACACCTGCCAGTTCCACAGTGATGATACCTTTATTCTCATCAAGGTTTACGTTAGGGTTAGAAACACCAAATTTGTCAATACGAGTCTGCAGTACATGGTGCGTACGGTTTACCGCTGCTTTTGCTTCTGTGTTCAGCTTCTTCAGCACTTCCTCATTAGTAGAGTTTAGTGTTATGTCTTTCTCGGCAGGTTTTGTGAAGAGATAAGACATCTTCACACCCGGGTTCTGCTTTTCAAACACCTGACCAAACAGGGTAATGAAGTTAGCATCACTGTTAGCCTTTTCTATATTGGCATCGTTGATAGCCTTGTTCAGCGCCGGATCGCGGGGATTGTTAGACATTGAACGAACCAGATCATTCAGGCTCACTTCCAGTGTCACGTTCATACCACCCTGCAGATCCAGACCCAGACCCAGCTCCTCGCCCTTAGCGGCAGCATAGGTATATTCCTTAATCATTGGGATAGAGAACACTACCTCACCCTGCATGGTATCGGTAATTACCTGATAATATTTATCTACCAGCTTTTCCAGCGCTACGCCCGTAGCCTTAGGGTCTTCGGCCAAAGCAGTTTTGCGCGCCATTTCGCGCCAGCCTTTCTCCTTATTGCGAACAACTAATGTTATTGAAAGCTGGTACAGCGAGATGAGGATAAGCATCGCTGTAAAAAACTTCACTAAACCTTTTAACTGCATAGGTGCTTCTTGAAATTGTATATTACTTTTTTGTCAAAAACACAGACAGGGACATAGGATACCCCTGTCCTTGTAAGGCGTGCAAAGATATGATTTAATATAAAAAAATAAAGTCCTGTGGCATCTTTGCAGAAATTTTCGTTAAAATATGATATTAACAGGCCTTCAGGCCTCACAATGATGCAACTTTAAATTAAAAATTATCAAAGACTGATGTGCTGGTAGCGTTTATCGAAACCAGCCACAAACACCACATTGCGAAAATAACTCTATGAAAGCCCGCATCAGGTCTTAATACTTTAGCCTACACACAATATCTTTGCACTCCATGCCATCATTACAGGAACAGATACAAGCTTACGAGCAGGAAATCAATGCATTTAACCCGGCGGGAGCTGCGGAACTGGAACAGTACCGCATCCGCTTTCTGGGAGCAAAGGGCATTGTGAAAACGCTGGGCGCTGAAATTAAAAATGTACCGGCCGAAGGCCGTAAAGAGGCCGGAATGCAGCTCAATGGATTCAAACAACTGGCAGAAGCCCGCTATCAGGAGTTTGCGCACATGTCCGGAGATACCAACGATAGCAATACCGACACCGACATAAGTATGCCGGGCACACCCCTGCCTATAGGTACACGGCATCCGCTGCGTATGGTAGAAAATGAAATCGTTTCCATATTTGAACGTATAGGTTTCAGCGTAGCTACCGGCCCCGAAATAGAGGACGACTGGCACAACTTTACTTCGCTCAATATGCCGGAGCACCACACCGCCAGAGATATGCAGGATACCTTCTACGTATCCCAGCAGCCCGATTGGGTATTGCGCACACATACATCCTCAGTGCAGGCGCGCATTCTGGAAACACAGCCACTGCCGGTACGCGTTATATGCCCTGGACGTGTATACCGTAACGAAACCATATCTGCCCGGGCACACTGCTTCTTCCATCAGTGTGAAGGCTTGTATGTAGACAAAAATGTGTCTTTTGCCGACCTCAAGCAGACGCTCTACTACTTTGTAACAGAAATGTTCGGACCGGATACCAAAGTTCGTTTCCGCCCATCCTACTTCCCATTCACTGAGCCCAGCGCTGAGATGGATATCTCCTGCACCGTATGTGGTGGCAGCGGATGCAGCCTTTGTAAGCATACCGGCTGGGTAGAAATACTGGGCTGCGGTATGGTACACCCTAATATGCTGCGCAACTTCGGTATTGACCCCGACGTTTATACTGGCTTCGCATTCGGAATGGGGGTAGAGCGTATCACTCAGGTAAAGTATCAGGTCAATGACCTCAGACTTTACTCTCAGAATGATGTTCGCTTCCTGCGGCAGTTTCAGAAACTATAGATTATAATAACCACATCTCATACAAAGGGCTGGCCACTTATCCGGTCAGCCCTTCTGCATTTACAATATCTGTTACTTATCAGTACCCGAACACTTCATTCAGCGTCAGTTTCTTCACAGCACCACATTGCTGCATATCGGCCTCACTCACCTTCTGCTCAGAAGCTACTATACAGTAGGTATATGGCTTTGAGGCAATGTTGGCACTATGAAACTCTTTCAGGTCATTATATGTGAGCTTATCCAGCTTACCATACACGTCCTGACGGATATCTGTTTTTAGTCCACGCATTTCTGCAGTCAGATAATTTCTGAATATCTCATCCTGTGTTATGCGCTCTGTCTCCAGTTCTTTTTTCAGTCCATCCCTTGCAGTTACAATGTTATTTTCTGCCTGTGGCAAATCGTTCAGCAGCTCATTCATTGCCGTTACTGACTCTTTGAACTTATCGGCCTGACAGCCTATGTAAGCAGTGACCAGATATGGGTCTTCTTTCTTCTGCGGGGTCATTACATATGCATTGGTAGAGTATGCCAGCGCTTTACTCTCCCTTATGGTCTGAAACACCAGAGCCCCCATATTGCCCCCGAAGTAGTTATTGAACAGGTCAATAACCGGCTGCTTCTGTGCGGCATAGCCCGGCACATTGCGCACCCAGCGTATCTCGCTCTGCACCATATCATAATCTACAAACAGCACTTCATTCTGCTTTGCCTCACGGAAGCTGAATATCTCAGCAGCAGGGGCAGGAGAGAACATGCCCGGCAACTTATGTGTTTTCTTCAGTGCTGCTGTTATCTCTGTAGCAGACGACGGACCATAATACAAAATACGATGACTCACACCCGACAGTTTATGCAGTATGCCTATAAGCTCATCGCTGTTTATTGCAGCCAGCTCTGCATCACTCAGCACATAGTTAAACGGATTTTTTGCGCCATAGCGGGCATAGTTGGTAAGACCCTGCATTATCATCTGCTTGTTGTTGCGCGCATCTGCACGTGCTTTGGTAAGACGTGCCTTGAGCGATGTCAGCGCAGCTTCATCCGGCTTGCAGTTGGCCAGCAGGTCCTCCAGCAGTGCTGCCGCTTTGCCAAAGTTCTCCTGTAGCCCTTCCAGCTCTATCGTTGTGTATTCATGGTCGGCCCTGATATTAAAGCTGCATGCCAGCTTATACATCTCCCGCGATATGTCCTCGGCACTCTTGCTGCCGGTACCCAGAAACTGCAGATACTGTGCTGCAACTGCCAGCTTCCGGTCATTCCATGTACCCATACGGTAGCGATAGTACATACGGAACAGGTCATTGTCCTCATTATGCACATAAAACAGCTCTGCAGGCCCTACGCTACCCCTCACCATATCCTTGCTGTAGTCCAGCCATACAGGCTTCACTGCAGCCGATGGCATATTCACCACCGTTTTCAGAAACTGCGACTGGGCATCTCTGTTGGTCTCTACGGCAGTAATGGCAGGCTTAGGTACTTTGGTTATATTCTTCTCCTCACCTTTACGCTTGTATACTACCACATAATTATTGCCAAAGTATTTGTTGGCAAAGTCAACGATGTCTTTCTTCGTAAGCTTTGACAATCGCTCTGCATAGGTCACATTATCGCGCCAGTCATCTTCCTGAGTAAATACACTCATCAGTGCATAGGCACGATTGTCGTATTTCTCATTCTGCTGCATGAGCGCTTTTTTAGCATTGTTGATGATGGAGGTAAGCAGCGCCTCATCAAAGTCGCCCTTCTTCAGCTTTTCTATTTCTCCCAGCATCAGCGATTTCACCTCTTCCAGACTCTGGCCGGTAGTAGGATTGCCCCGCAGATACATGTAGCCATAATCTATGAGTATATCCACTCCGGCAAATGCACGCAGCAGTTGCTGCTTTTTCACAAGGTCCAGATCTATAAGCCCGGCTTTACCATTGGTTAGTATCTGACTTACCAGATCTGCCAGTAGTGCATCCTTCTCATGTATGCCGGGCATACGGTAGGCTATAGTAGTAAACTCAGCATCAGGACCCAATACACTTTTCTCTATAGGTGCGGTTATCGGCTGCTCGGGAGTAAACTTATATTCCGGCACCGATGAGCGCTTCATGTAAGAGAAATAATCGTCTACCTTTTTTATCATCACATCGGGGTCAAAATCACCCGCTATGACAATGCCCATATTTTCAGGCACATAATACGTATCATAGTAATGGCGTATCTCAGCCAGCGATGGGTTTTTCAGATGCTCTACTGTGCCTATAGTGGTCTGTTTTCCATAGTTATGGTTATGGAACAGCTCGGCAAGCATCAGCTCAGATACCTTCCGGTTGTCATTGTCCAGGCTAATGTTCTTTTCTTCATACACCGCTTCCAGCTCCGTATGAAAGATGCGGAATACCGGATCTCTGAAACGCTCTGCCTGTACCTTCAAAAACTTGTCCACCGCATTGGAGGGGATATCCTCCATATACACTGTCTGCTCAAACGAGGTAAAGGCATTGCTGTTTTTTGCGCCTATTGCGCTCATCATTTTATCATACTCATTGGCAATGGCATACTTTGCCGCTATACCCGATACCGAATCTATTTTATGATAGATTTCGCTACGCTGTTTATCATCTGTATTCCTGTTGTACGTCTCATACAGGCTCGTAATCATTTTTATGTAAGGCTCCTCTTTTTTCCAGTCCAGCGAGCCATAAGAAGGGGTGCCCTTAAACATCATATGCTCCAGGTAATGCGCCAGCCCCGTATGCGATGCAGGGTCTGTCTTACTACCTGCCTTTACCGCTATAAATACCTGCATACGAGGCTCCTTGTGCGATGGACTAAGGATAACCGTAAGTCCGTTGTTCAGTTTATAAAAGCGGGTATTGGTAGGATCGCCCGATACAAACTTATATCCGTATCCGGCAGAACGGGCATTGTCCCAGGCGTGTGTTGTTGTTTCTTTATCACGGGCATTGAGCGTAAATGCCGGAAAAACCGCCGCAAACAGCAATGCTGCTCTAAGCGACCTGTAGGTATGTCTCTTCATCATAAAAATTTATTGAAGTAAAAGTAACTGTAAACAGCAGAATATCAGGACATAAGACCCTATACCATGCCTGCCGGCATTCATTGACTGCAAATGACAGTGCAATATATTTAAAAATACATTAACTTTATATGATATCATGAAGCCTTTCATCAATCATATGATTTGCTTCACATCTGTCTTACACTAAAAATACCCACCATGAAAAACACTCCTGCCAATGCAGGCCATTCTATCATCCGTACGTGGCTCACACTGTTACTTACCGTAGCTTTTCTTGTGCAGGGCAGTATGGCATCGGCCACCGCATGGGTTACTGCGGGGCCAGGCTTAGCTACCAACCTTTCTAACTGGACCGACGGAACGACCAGCCCCACTACTTTTGCCACACCCGGCGACACATGGACGATAAACCATGCCATGACACTCCCCACTACCCTGTGGACTATAGGGGCAGCAACCGGTCCTGTTTCTACGCTATCCCTGGCACCCGGCGGACAGCTTACCGGCACGCCAGGCAGTGTACTGAGCATAACAGTACATGGCAACCTCAATGTATCTGACACAATAACTGTAAACGGTACCGGAGCCCGCATAGAGATAACTGTAAATGGTAACTGTTCTGTAAGCTCCGGCAGCTTCATTGCCGAAGGTAACATTGCCTCTGCACTGCTCACCATAAATGGTAGCATGACCATGAACCCGGGACGTATTTATGTAAATGGCAGCAATGCATATGATACAGTAATAGTACGGGGAAATCTGTCTATAGCAGGGACCTCTTACATGGCTGCTGCAGGTAGCGGCTCATGGGGCAGGATATTAATGTCACTGCCTTCCGCCTCTGGTACCATGTTTCTGGAAAACTACAGCTCAGGCGCATGGCAAAGCCATGATATATATGTGCCAACAGGCAGTACCGCCCAGCTTTTGGGAGGTGTCCTTACTAATATAGGAGCCACAACCAATGGAATTATCATTAACGGTACACTTTTAGCTCCCGCCGGGTCGGCCGTGATGGGCCTTGGGATGTTTACAGTATCACCGGGTGCAACCCTCAAAGTAGGGAGCCCCTACGGACTAGATGGTATGTGTCACGTAACAGGAGGACACTTTTTCAGCAATGATGCTAATTACGAATTCAACGGGGCCTCACCTCAGGTAACAGGCGCTTACCTGCCGGGCAATTTCACTCCCGGCAGTGTTATCACTATCAATAATCCACTGGGCGTCACCACTCCCGGGTTCACCACACAGGGCACCATCTCACTGGTACAGGGCATTCTTCGCACCACAGGTGGCATCAGAACTCCCTGTAGCCCCGGTCATGTTACAGGAGCTAATCCGGTAAGGTACATTAATGGCCCCTTATCAAAGTACCTTAATGGCTGTACCAACGTATTCTATGAGATTGGAGATGATGTCGGCTACGCACCTATGGAGCTCAGCTTCAGTGCGCCTGGCACAGGAGGTGAAATAAATATCAGAGCTGTCGGCGGCCTCCACCCCAGCTTTGCCACATCAGGACTGGTAGCTGCTACTGCACTGAATCATTACTGGAGAATGAACCCTATAGCTCCCACAGGCCCGGCAGATGTTACTATACATGCACATTATGAAGGTCCGGCAATGCTGTCCGGTACCAATACACTATATCTCACACAAAAGAATCTGGGTAGCTGGCTGCCGGCACCCCTCCCCACTACCAATTCATTTACCCCGCTCTCTTCATCCCCCACAGCATCTGTACCTCTATCCTTTCTTCAGGGCGACTTTGTTTTTGGCGATGTGTTCTGCGGCACAATGCCGGTTACAGGTACCAATACCGTGTGTGTGGGCGCTACTACTACCCTCAGTTGCATTACTCCCGGTGGTACATGGTACTCCGGCTCTGTGGGTGTGGCATCTGTTGGCCCCGGTGGCATTGTATATGGTATAGCTGCCGGCACAGCCGAGATTTCCTATACTGCCGGTGGTTGCACAGTCATATCTGTTGTCACAGTACAGCCTGCCTCGTCGCCCGGTAGCATCACAGGCCCCACCACCGTATGCGAGGGCAGCAGCATAGCGCTGGGCACTACCCTGCCCGATGGCACATGGAGTAGCTCTGCGCCTGCCACAGGTACCGTATCGGCGGGTGGTGTCTTTTCCGGTCTCTCTCCTGGTGTTACAGTGGTATCATATACCGTACCCGGCACATGCGGCCCGGCTACAGCATTTGTGAGCATTACAGTAGAAACCCCACCTTCAGTTAGTATCATCACCGCCACTGCCGACACAGTATGTGTGGGACAGTCTATATCTATGGCCTGTGCTACACCGGGCGGAGTGTGGAGCAGTCATAACCCGGGCATTTCTTCTGTAGCCAGTGGCCTTGTATCCGGCGTAGCCCCGGGTATTGACACCGTGTTCTATGATGTGAGTAACAGCTGTGGCACTGCCAGAGCTGCAAAAACAGTGGTTGTCATGCCATCCGGCTACTGCCTGCCCGCATACACAGGCAGCGTAGCAGCTACGCCACACGCACTGAGCATATACCCCAACCCCGGTCATGGTCAGTTCAAAGCACTATATACGGGGCAGGAAACCGTTACACTTACCATTACCGACCTCTCTGGCCGACAGTTGCTGACACAGTCCCTTAAAGCCAATGTGCCCACCGGTATAAACCTGATACAGCCCCCGGGCATCTATCTGGTATGCATTACCACCACCTCAGGAAAGCAATATGAAAAGCTACGTATAGAATAACATAATGCACATAACAGTGATGGCCGGCATATGCCAGCCATCACTGTCTCTATATCTGTGTCTGCTATTTTTCATCCGGCTCAAAGTCCAGTACAAGTGAATTCATACAGAAACGCTTGTATGTAGGTGGCGGCCCATCATCAAATATATGCCCCAGATGCGACTCACAACGTCCGCAGCGAACCTCTGTACGTTGCATACCATGTGTGTTATCATCCAGATACTGTACACTATTGGGCCTGATGGTTTCATAAAAACTGGGCCATCCGCATGAGCTGGAAAACTTAGCCGTAGAGCGAAACAATGGATTACCGCATACCACACAGTAATACATACCTTTTACATCGGTTTTCCAGTACTTACCTGAGAATGCATATTCTGTACCGGCCAGTCTTGCTATACGGTACACATCGGCAGGCAGTATCTTTTTCCATTCGGCATCAGACACATGCAGGTGTGCAGTATCTGTCCTTGAGTAATATGGGTTGTTTGAATGATCTGTCATTTTCTTTTCCTTTTCGTCGTTCTGTGCGCTACTGCATGCTGTGATAAACAGGCAGCATAGCAGCATATTGAGCCATTTAAAATTAAGCATAATTCTTACCCTTGTTTGTTAACGTTATCAGTACAGGACAGCACAATGTAAAGTTCCATCCTTTTCCTCTTTATATACGAAAAACTATAGCCTCCGGTTTCAGGCCACCGTTTTGCACTATTTTCGTCAGTATGCAATCTCCTGTATCCATATTCTGGTTCCGTCGCGATCTGCGCCTGCATGACAATGCTGGCCTTTACCATGCTCTACGCTCGGGCTTGCCGGTGCTTCCGGTATTCATCTTTGACACCACTATTCTGGATAAACTGGATGATAAGCACGACCGTAGGGTGCAGTTTATTCATGATACTCTATGCAGCCTGCACCGGCAGCTTACAAATATGGGTAGCACCCTGTATATCCTGCACGGCACCCCTGAAGACTGCTACCGGAAACTGACAGAGTCCTGGAATGTAAAAGCCATCTATACCAATCACGACTATGAGCCATCAGCCTGCGACCGGGACAATCGGGTACATGCCCTGCTTCAGGAAAAAGGAATAACAATGCACACCTTTAAGGACCAGGTGATATTTGAGAAAGACGAGATTCTTAAAGACAATGGCGCACCATATACAGTATATACCCCCTACAGCAGAAAGTGGAAAGAAAAGCTGAACAGCTTTTACCTGAGCTCCTACCCTACAGAGAAATACTTTGGGCATTTTGCAGGTTGCGCACCCTATCCGGTGCCATCAATGGAGACTATAGGTTTCCTGCATGCCCCCTATGATGTTGTAGCCCCTGAGCTGAACATGGACATAGCCAGAACTTACGACCGCACACGCGATGTGCCATCCATACGCGGCACCACCCGCCTCAGTGTGCATCTGCGTTTTGGCACAGTCAGTATCAGGGAGCTGGCCACACAGGCTGCCGGGGCCAATCCTGTCCTGCTCAATGAACTGATATGGCGGGAATTCTACATGGCTATACTCTGGCATTTTCCACATGTGGTCACAGGCTCCTTCAAGCGGGAGTATGATAACATTGTATGGCGCAATAATGAGCAGGAGTTTACATTATGGTGTGCCGGACAAACCGGATACCCCATAGTAGACGCAGGTATGCGGGAGCTGAATGAGACCGGATACATGCACAACCGCGTACGTATGATAGTAGCCAGTTTCCTTACCAAAGATCTGCTCATTGACTGGCGCTGGGGAGAAGCCTACTTTGCGCAGAAGCTGCTGGACTATGACCTTGCCGCCAATAACGGCGGCTGGCAGTGGGCTGCCGGCAGCGGCTGCGATGCTGCCCCATATTTTCGGGTCTTCAATCCGCAGTTACAGACAGAAAAGTTCGACCGTGACCTTAAATATGTACGCCACTGGGTTCCTGAGTACGACCAGCTATCATATACCCGCCCCATAGTGCAGCATAGCATGGCCCGCGAGCGCTGTCTGAAAGTATATAAAACTGCTTTGGATACCGGTAAATAGAAATTCGCCCGATTCAGACTAATTTTGGCGCATGAAAGTAAGAGTAAGATTTGCACCCAGCCCCACAGGCGGCCTGCACCTGGGTGGGGTACGCACAGTACTATATAACTATCTTTTTGCCCGCGCTCACGGTGGCGATTTTATATTACGTATAGAGGATACGGACCAGAGCCGCTATGTAGCAGGAGCCGAGCAGTATATACTGGACTGCCTGGAGTGGTGCGGTCTCACTCCCGATGAGAGCCCTGTAATAGGCGGCCCTCATGCACCCTATCGCCAGAGCGAGCGTAAAGCTATCTACCATAAATATGCAGCACAGCTGGTAGAACAGGGAAATGCCTACTATGCATTTGACACCCCCGAGGAGCTGGAACGCATGCGCCAGGACCACCGCAAAGACGAGCATACACCCGCTCAGTACGACCATAATACCCGCACGAAAATGCGCAACTCTCTCAGCATGCCTGAGGCAGATGTAAAAGCACTGCTGGATGCTGGAACGCCCCACGTGATACGCATAAAAATGCCTGAGAATGTAAACATACACCTCACTGACATGATATGCGGTGAAATGACCTTCGACAGTGGGCTCAGCGATGACAAAGTACTGCTCAAGGCCGATGGTATGCCTACCTATCACCTGGCAGTAGTGGTGGACGACTATCTTATGGGTATTACTCATGCCTTCCGTGGTCAGGAGTGGCTACCCAGTGTTCCGGTACATGTAATGCTATGGGAATATCTGGGATGGGGAAAACATATGCCTCATTGGGCACACCTGCCACTTATACTAAAACCCGATGGCAACGGCAAACTCAGCAAGCGCGATGGCGACCGTCTTGGCTTCCCCGTATTTGCCATGAACTGGACCGACCCCAAAACCAATGAAGTCACAACCGGCTTTAAAGAAATAGGGTTCATACCACAGGCTTTCGTAAATATGCTGGCTATGCTGGGCTGGAACGATGGCACAGGTCAGGAGCTTTTCAGTATGGATGAACTCATAAGCCATTTCTCTGTAGAGCGTGTGCACAAAGGCGGTGCTAAGTTCGACTATGAGAAAGCCAAATGGTTCAACCATCAGTACATACAGAAAACCGATACGGCTGCATTGCTGGATATGGCCCTTCCTTTCGTAGAGAAAGAACTGGGACATACCTGCGACAAGGAACAACTTGAGAAAGTAATACCACTTATCAAAGACCGCTGCACCCTGCTCACAGACTTCTGGGCACAGGGACACTTCTTCTTCCGCACACCTGAGCTGGTAGAGAAAGCCGCCATAACTGATAAATGGAATGAGCAGAAACAGCAGTTCTTCACCACATGGAGCACCGCACTGGCCTCACTTACCGAATGGACAGAACAATCTCTGGAAGCCTCCTTCAATGAGCACGTAGCACAGCAGGGTATCAAGAAAGGCGAGGTAATGCTACCCTTCCGCATCATGCTGGTAGGCGGTAAATATGGCCCCGGTGTATTTGCTATTGCAGCACTCATAGGAAAAGAAGAAACGATTAAAAGGGTAGGCGCTATTACTGGCTGACTTCAATAGCTATGCAGGAATATTCGTAACTTTAATGTTTGCAAAATCACAAGGTCTTATGCTTACGACATCCATCAGAGAGCAATTGCATGAGTATATAGAACAGGCCGATGAAAAGAAAATTGAGGCAATCTATACGCTCATTGCGCATGACATTGAAGACCGCAGTACTTTTTATACCGAAAAAGTATTGAGTCATCTGCAGCAGGTAAGCGACGACTACGCCTCAGGCAAAATGAAAGGGCACACGCCAGAAGAAACGCTTACAGCTATTCGTTTAGGAAAAGTTCAGAAATGATATTCCGGCTCATTGTTACAGAAGCGGCAGAACGTCAGCTTTCTGAAGCGTATCTGTATTATGAATAGCAGCAGCATGGCCTGGGAGAGCGGTTACTTGATGAAGTAACTGATGTATGGGAAAAGATAAAAGCGCATCCTCAGTACTACAGCTTCATTGCTGCAGACAAGGATTTCCGCGATATTAAACTAAAAAGTTTCCCCTACGTAGTTATCTATCGCATTCTGGACACAACGGTTCTGGTTCTTGCCATATTTAATACCAACAGAAAACCATTCCTATAAAAAAGATGAACCCACCGGCACTTTTCGTCCGGTGGGTTTCGCTGTAGCAGATACAGCATTTCACTTGCTAATATAGAGGCGGGAAGAAACTTATTATCCTGTAGCGTTGCGGGCACGTTGCTTTTCATCTTCTGCACCACCGCGGTGCCGCATAGCCGGTGGCAGCGTGCGCTTACCAAAGCGATATACAAATGACACAATCACCTGCCTTGTATCCCGTTTTGCCACAAAGGATTCTACATAATCATTATAGTTCGATGTTGCCCTTGGATATCCTGTCCAGAATATGTCTGTTGCATTCAGACGGATTGTCGCACGTTTCTGCAGCAGATTTTTCTGTATTCCCACGTTCAGCATCCACTGTGGCTTCAGGTACATATAGCCATATACCTGTGCCGCCTGATAAAATCCACTCACCTCTGCCGACCAGTCCCCGGGCAGTATAAAACTGTTACTGCTGTTCACACTAAAGGCTACACTGCCCTCGCTGAGATTGGTACCCGCTATATCACCTACATAATGCGCATAAAAAACATTCGCATTGGTTGTATTATTCCACCATTTTGCCAGCCTCAGCTGATACGCCCCATTCACGCCATAGTATTCTGTCCGCTTCAGGTTTTTCTGTGTCTGTATCGTCACCCGCTGTTCTGTTTCACTGGGCTGTATTACCTGCGTTATAGGATTAGATGTTATAGTATAATTAAGGCTGGTTATAAACCGCTGATTATTGGTCCATGACAGCTCTGCCGAGTATGACAATGCCGGATTCAGATACGGATATCCTGCCTTATAAGTCGTAGGGTCCAGATAATATACCGATGGGTTTAGCTGGTCATAATTGGGTCGTTCTATACGGCGGCTCAGCGTCACACCCAGGTCATTCTGCTTATTCAGGTGCCGCTGTACGGCAAAGCTGGGAAACAGCTGCGTATAGTTTCTGGTAAATGATGAATCACCGGTTAGCATAGTAGCATCACCTCCCGCTATGGTCTGCTCTGCACGCAGCCCCAGCTGTGCGCTCCACTTATCATAGTTACGGCTCAGGTTCACATATCCGGCATTTATGTGCTCCGTGTACAGAAAGTGATTGGTCCGGCCCGTATCAGGTATTAACTCATTATTCCTGCTGTTAAAGAATTGCAGGTCGTTTTCTGATGTCACATAACTCACCTTTGCTCCGGCCTCCAGCGTGGTGCCTCCGCGCAGTGTCTTTGTATAATCTGCTTTTACCGAGCGTATCTGTGTCAGCCCCTTCAGCTTGCCGTTAAATATCACAGGTGCCGGTACCGGTGTAGTATCAGTACTTATATCATTGTAGTAAGTGGTAGTAAAGTCCTGCGTGCCACTGCCGGGATACATGGCATAATCCACATCCACGGCCAGGGTACTGCCACCGCTGTCAAATGTATGCCGCAGATTCACATTTCCTACACGGCTGCCCCACACATTGGGCGCTCCGTTTTTGGTTACAAAGTGGCGCGGCATATCTGGTGTGGCAGCACTCTTCACTACAGAGTAGTTATAACCATCCCTCAGAAAGTCAGTTACATCTCCCGATACCGAACCGCCTATACTGGTACGTGCCGACAAACTGTAATCTACTCCCAGCGCCCCCGAATGGGATGCTATTTCATACACATAATTATTGTCCTGTACATAGGCGCCGGTAAACACCCCTTTCTCCAGAAAGTTACGGTCCAGTGTCAGGTGATTGAATCCCTCACGGTAGCCACCGTTGTAGTTGGCAAATATGTTTACCTTTTTATTCCGGTAATTACCATTAAAGCCCCAGCTGGTCTTGCCATATACACCCTGTGCATAGCTGGCATTCACGCTACCATTCAGCCCCACTTTTTTATCCCGCTTCATTTTTATGTTGATGATACCTGCGGTACCTGCAGCATCATACTTTGCCGATGGGTTACTGATGAGCTCTATACTCTCTATGGCATTAGCGGGCATGCTCTTCAGCATATTGGCCAGCTCCTCACCACCTATGGGCTGCACCTTACCATTTATCATCACATTCACACCCTGCTTACCCTTCAGTGATATGTTGTCGTTATTATCTACCCTTACACCAGGCGAGCGGGCCAGTACTTCCAGTGCATTACTGCCGGTATTCACAATGCTGTTCTCTACATTTACTACCAGCTTATCGGCATGCACTTCTACAAATGGTTTCTGCGCCCTTACTGAAACTTCTTTCAGATTTGTGGTCTTCGTATGCAGTATTATATCCGGCACAGCCACATCTGCACCCGTCACCATTATCGCAGATGATAGCTCATGCTCATATCCTGCCATAATCACTTTTACCACATAACTGCCATTTGCTGCAGGGGTGAGATGGTACTCCCCCTTTTCATCGGTAAGCTCAGTAGCTGCTACTACAGAATCAGTAGCAGCAAGCAGTATAACACTGGCAAAAGAGACAGGCTTTCCCGCCTCATCTGCCACCCTGCCATACACAGTAGCAGCAAGGCTTACAGCCGAAAAAGACGAAGTGAAGAACAGCAGAAAAACGAGGGTAAACAAGCGCATGGTCATAAGCAGTTGGTTGATATACCAAATGTATCTGCACTACACCCGCATGCGTTCACCCGCAGCGGGTGATTTGCATTATCCTAACAGATGTACTAACCGGATACAGACATCAGGCATACCCACCACTATATGATGCACTTTATACTTCATACGTTACAACATTATGTTGCACGCATACTTACCACTACAATACATCCCTGTATTCGGGCACGCGGTCAAACACGCTTTTGGCAAATGGACACAGCGGTAATACAGTTATTTTATTTTCCCGTGCAAACTGTACCAGGGCACTTAATAACTGTTTGCCCAGCCCGCGCCCTTCAAATGCCTCATCTACTTCTGTATGGTCTATAATGAGCTTACTATCTCCTGCCCATACATAATGCATCTGTGCTACCTCTCTGCCGTCCGCTTCTATATAAAAATGTCCTTTCGTAGGACTATTTAACTGTTTTACATCCATGATACTATCGTTTAGCGCTCTTTTATCAAATGTAAGCCATCAGTTCTTCAAAAAATCTCCAAAAAATGGAAAATCAATCCACCCAACGGACAATTGGCATACCGCGTCAAAAATTAAACCATTGATTATCAATTACTTAAAATTATGGCACGCCGTTGGTAATACTACTGGCATAACACAAACAACAACATACACAAACAAATAAAAAGCAACTACAATGAAAAACTTCTTTAAATCAATCGCAATCGCTGCTGTAGCAACTTTCGGTTTCGCAACTGCTTCTCACGCTCAGGCTACTGCTACTGCCTCTGCCTCTGCTAACATCATCACTCCTATCTCTATCGTTAAGACAGTAGATATGAACTTCGGTAACGTAGCCGTTTCTGCTACCATCGCTGGTACTGCCGTTCTGGACCCTGCAGGTACACGTACTACAGGCGGTGCAGGTGGTGTAACCCTTCCTGCTACTACCGGTACTGTGTCTGCTGCCAGCTTCACAGTTTCTGGTCAGGCTTCTTATACTTACGCTATTACACTTCCTACAAGCTGCACTATCTCTGACGGTGCTTCTCATAACATGACTGTTGACAACTTTACTTCTGTACCATCTGCTACCGGCACACTGAGCGCTTCTGGTACTGAAACCCTGAACGTAGGTGCTACCCTCAACGTAGCTGCTGCTCAGGCAAGCGGTCTGTACACAAATGCAACTGGTGTTCCGGTTACAGTTAACTACAACTAATAGATAGTCTGGTTTTTGATAAAATGGTATTGAGCGCCTCCTCACGGAGGCGCTTTTGTTTTGGTAACTTGCATATGTGTCAGTTACACCTTCCGGCTCCGGCTCATTCCGTTTTTTTATGCAGACGGCACATGCAATGTCTGCAAGCCCATGGAGTATATTACTACTTATTCCCACTATCATAATTACCCTTTCCGGATGTACTCCCGGCCCTTCAGATACCTGTTTTATACACAATGGAGGGCATACCTATAAAGTATCACTCCTGTATACTAGCAATCAGCCATTACTTACATGCCAAGATTCCACCCATCTTTCTGCACCCGCCATATCCGAATGGCGGTTTACCTACCCTGTATATAAAGTAACCTGTGCCGATGTCAATGCAGATGGCATTGAAGACATACTGGTGGGTGTGATTAAAAGAACAAGGTATGATAGCATTATTCGCCGGCGGCTGTTCATCTTTAAGGTAATAGATGGTTACATTCGTCCGCTGTGGTTGGGATCGCGGGTAGCACACCCTCTGTACGACTTCAGAACTGTTATAGTAAATAAACAAACCCTTATACAAACCATAGAGCAGGAAGCCAATGGCAACTATCTCATAGCCGAATACCAATGGAAAGGTTTCGGACTTAACTTTATCCGGTACATAAGGCGCGATTGCAGCCTGTATGATACCCGTACAATATTTTCAGAACACACACCGCATTTATGAAAAAGAATTTGCTCTTCTGCACCATAATTTCATTTCTGCTATCATGTAGTGGCAGTGCTACCAAAGACCATAATACAAAAGAGAACCCGGATGACACTGCCGCACTATCTGCCGACACACTCACGGTTATAGACCTTAATCAGGATATAAGTAACAAATCTCTTTCAGAACTCAGACTGCTTAAGGCCCGCGTCTATGCAAGGCAGGGACATTGCTTCATGGAAGCCGATCTGAGAGGATATTTTGATGCTCACATGCCCTCTTACGACTCTCTGATGATGGCCCGCTGGGAACAGGAAGATGAAGCAGGACGTACTGGCACCGACTATGCCACCGTACCTCTTTCACCGGAAGAAATAGCATTTATAAAGAAAATAGAACTACGCGAAGCAGAACTGAAAAAATCCAACTTCGTAAAAGCCGGGAACGTGCAGCTTGCCAATATACAGAACGTCATAAACTGGCACCAGTTCAGCAAACTACCAGATGCTTTCAAAGAAAAACTGGCAGCAAATAACTTTGTAATAATACCGCAGGAAAACATACAACTGTTTCATGTTTATGAAAAGAACGACTATGCGCAGCTACCCAATTTTGTAACTACAGATTTGTACCTGCAGCTATACCACATGTACTTTTCCTACCTGTTGCGTTCACTGGAAGAAAAGCAATTCATACCTATACTCAGAGATCTATGCACAGGCATGTATACCCAGGCCATGCACACCGCATCTTCAGCTACAGAAGCACAGATAAAAGCAGCGACGGAATTTACAGCAGTATTCTATGCCATACCGTTATACCTGCTTACAGGCGAAAAGAAGTCGGTTCCTACACAGTATAAAAGCATTTTTGAACAGGAGCTTGCAGCCATTATGAGTGCAGAAGATGCGCCATCCGGGCTAATGGATGATAACGATGCCTACTTTGGTTATAGTCTGTTCAAGCCACGGGGACACTACACCAGAAGCAAACAGTTGCAACAATACTTCAGAGCCATGATGTGGTTACAGACAGCTGCACAGTGCAAAGACAATACAGTGCATATGGAGCGAAGTATAGTAATGGCACAGTTGCTGCTTAATGGTAAAACTGCAGAGAACAGACCACTCATAAATCTGTATGATGCACTATTTGACCCTGTTTCATTTCTGGTAGGCATGCCCGACAACCTTTCTATTCACGACATAACAGATGTCCTGAAAGAGAATAGTGTTCCCGATATCAGTACAGCATTAACACCAGCTATAAAGAGCGGTGTAGAAAATAAGCTGACACAATTACTGAAATCCCGCAACAGAATAAAACCCGGCATTGCTTTGACATGTACCGACAAGATCAACTTCATGCCACAACGCTACCTGTTTGACAATGAAATACTACAGGCGCTTGTTGATCTGAAGCCCGCTGCTGCACGTGCCTATCCCAGAGGACTGGACGTATTTGCTACTCTGGGCAACAAAACCGCAGAGCAGATACTGCTACATGAATATCATGATGATGAACAGTGGACAGAATACAATAAGCGGCTCGCTAAAATGAAGGCGCAGTTCTGGAACTACAATGGCTGGAACCAGGATGTTTACAACAAATGGATGTACAGTCTGAAGCAATTACAAACCCCGGACAATACACATCCTTCCTTCATGCATACCGATACCTGGGCACGAAAAAACCTGAATACCTCGCTGGCTTCATGGGCAGAGCTGAAGCATGATGCCATTCTGTATAGTGAGCAGCCAAACGCTGCAGAGTGCGGAGGATATGGTCCACCTGCCCCCATTACCGTAGGCTATGTAGAGCCCAATGTAGCTTTCTGGAAAAGTATGACAGAGCTGCTGGACCTCACAGCCAATGTACTGACGCGTCAGGGTCTGATGACTGAAGATATCAGTAACAAGACAAAACAACTACAGGAGTCAGCGGCCTTTCTGCTATCGGCCAGCGAGAAGGAGCTGAAGGGAATAAAGCTCACCAATCAGGAATACAACACTATAGAGCTAATAGGCTCCAGTATTGAATATCTTACACTCTCCATTGTAAACCCTGATAATGTCCCCTACTCCTGGGAAGAAGTATTAGGCCCCGACAAGTCTGTAGCTGTAGTAGCCGATGTGTATACGAGAAATGTAACCGGTTGTAATAAAAACGGAGTATTACATGAGGCTACCGGTTTAGTAAACGACATATACGTAGTGGTGGAAATAGAAGGCTATCTGTACCTTACCAAAGGCGCCACATTTAGCTACTATGAGTTTGTACGACCTCTGAACAACAGGCTTACTGATGAGCAATGGCAAAAAATACTGGACGAAAAGAAAGAGATTCCCGCAATACCGGATTGGTTGAAAGATATTATCCTCCCATCACCTGATGATATTCCTGTTAATGACGAAAAGGTATTCTATAGTTCAGGATGTTAAGGAAGTACTGCTATTTTACGTTACTTGCCTTCTTGCTGTTTTCCACTACAGGGTGCCGGCGGCAGAATACAAAACTGCACATCTGTTTTGCCGGAGACCTGCTGCTGGACAGAGGCGTCCGCAAGCAGATAGAACAAAGAGGGATGAGCAGCCTGCTAACGTCTGTTGCACCTGCATTGCACAATGCAGATGCGGCCGTAGTAAACCTGGAGTGTCCCGTAACAGACATAGTATCACCTGTACACAAACGATTTGTATTCCGTGGCAGTCCCTCCTGCCTCACACCCATCAGAGAAGCCGGCATTACACATCTGGTAATGGCCAATAACCACAGCTATGACCAGGGCAGAAACGGACTGATAGAAACCTACACAAACATAACACAGCACGGCCTCATACCTATAGGCTATGGAAGCAGTCAGCAGGCCGCTTGTACTCCCACAATAATTGAAAAAAATGGCATCCGGGTTGCTGTATTTGCATCAGTATTGCTACCACTGGAGTGCTGGCCGTATCTACCCCATGCTGCCGGCATGTGTCAGGCCACAAGCGAGGAACTGGCAAAATGCATCATCGCCCATAAAAAACTGCACACAAATGATTATATCGTTGTTAGCCTTCATTGGGGTACTGAATATCAGGAGACTCACTCCCTGCAACAAAGACAGCAGGCACAGCAGCTGATAGATGCCGGTGCCGATGCTATCATAGGGCATCACCCACACGTAATACAGCCCATGCATACCTACAAAGGCAAACCCATATTCTACAGTCTGGGCAACTTCATTTTTGACCAGAACACACCCACCACCAGCAAAGGGCTACTTGTTACACTCTCATTCGACAGAGACTCCATTTCATGGTCTTCCCGTCAGTTTCATATTAAAAGTTGCAAACCGACACTTTAACGCCCTACATTTTCCACATTCTGGAAAATCCATCCACACGACGGACAATTGGCATACCATGTCAGAAATTAAATCATTGATTATCAATCACTTAAAATTTTGGCACGCCATTGGTAATACTACTGGCATAACACAAACAACAACAAACACAAACAAATAAAAAACAACTACAATGAAAAATTTCTTCAAATCAATCGCAATCGCAGCTGTAGCAACTTTCGGTTTCGCAACTGCTGCTAACGCTCAGGCTACTGCTACCGCTTCTGCCTCTGCCAACATCATCACTCCTATCTCTATCGTTAAGACAGTAGATATGAACTTCGGTAACGTAGCCGTTTCTGCTACCATCGCTGGTACTGCCGTTCTGGACCCTGCCGGTACACGTACTACTGGTGGCGCTGGTGGTGTAACCCTTCCTGCTACTACTGGTACTGTTTCTGCTGCAAGCTTCACAGTTTCTGGTCAGGCTTCTTACACTTACGCAATAACACTGCCTACTTCATGCACTATCTCTGACGGTGCTTCACATAACATGACTGTTGACAACTTTACTTCAGTACCATCAGCTACCGGCACACTGAGCGCTTCCGGTACTGAAACCCTGAATGTAGGTGCAACGCTGAACGTAGCTGCTGCTCAGGCAAGTGGTCTGTACACAAATGCAACTGGTGTTCCGGTTACAGTTAACTACAACTAATATTCATACTCACATAGACATAGATAAGCCTCCCGGTTGTGGGAGGCTTATCGCTTTTATACAAGGGGTAAGACTACTGCATCCTATTTTATCTCCCCCTCCATTATTTTCCCCGCACGCCTGAAATAGTAGTACAGAATATGCAGCCACATACCAAACAGTATAGTCACCAGCCAGCAATCTATATTACGAAACGGGTGCACCACATGGGTGCGCACATCCGCCAGTAGCGCGTATGGCTGCACTACTACATCCCAGCTGTTCCACCTCAGATACCGCCCCATGTATATACCGTAGCCACATAACAGAAATAGTACAAACACAATAAGATGTGTGTACCTCGGTTGCAACCATTGCATCAGCCACCGCTCCACATTATGCAGCGATACAAACCCCATCACAATACCCGTAAGTGCTGCCGACATCAGCAGCAGCAAATCATACCACAGTGGTATCCCTGTATGCTTACGCAGATGAAACAGGTCTGTAACTATATACATAGCATTGGGAAAGAAAATAAGCCATAGGGCCAATAGCACCGCCGCCCTGAATGCCCCCATTGATACCCCTTCCAGCTTATGCGAAAAGTATAGTGGCAGCACTGCCAGAAAAATATTCCAGGACAGGAAAAAGAATGTCACTGTACCGGTCATAAATAGCCTTAATACCAGCAGGACAGCAGTAAAAAGCAGTGCCGGAACAATCCATCTGTACGCTTTGATAAACGGCATATAAAACGTTTTTTAGTGAAAGAATACTAGATACCCCACCACAACACTTACCACCGCAGCTATAAGCACTGCCGCCGCAGCCACATCTTTTATCACCTTTATAGCTGGGTGAAAACGATTATCGCAACTGAAATCACACAGCTTCTCTATACTGGTATTCAGTGCCTCCGTTATCCATACCAGCCCTATGGCAAATACCAGCGCTACCCAGCGCTGTGCCGACAAATGCTGCACCACACCCGCTACTATTACACCTGCTGTAGCTGCAAGATGCAGCCGTGCATTGGGCTCTGAACGTAACAGCTGCCATATACCATTTATAGCAAACGTAAAGCTGCGGGCCCTTGCCTGCAGCGTATCTGGCTTTACCTTCTTATCATTCATAACGTAGTATTCATTTCTTTTATTGAGCCGGCACCCGCTCTGGCTTGTTAAAAACAAAAGCACTTTTTAAATCAAAGCGACTAGCGCAAAAAAAATGCAACTCACGTTACATTTCTGATGATAGTCTCCAGTGCATCCAGGTGTGCACGGAATGCCTTTTCACCCGTTGGCGTTATACTGTAGGTAGTGTTTGTTTTCCTGCCTATAAAGCCTTTCTGCACCTTTATATACTTATGCTCTTCCAGCGTTTTGAGATGGGTAGCCAGGTTACCGTCCGTCACATCTATAAGCGCCTTCAGGTCGTTGAAGTTCACACTTTCTGTAACCATCAACGCACTCATGATGCCTATTCGTATGCGGCTGTCAAAAATCTTATTGAGCTGTGCTACCGGATTTGTCATCTCTCTCTTACCCTATTTTATCGTACTTGCTCCACATCATAATACCATACAGGATGTGCAGCACCCCAAAACCCAGTCCCCAGAATATCAGTCCCGAACCGGGGAAGAACATTGCCGTGCATCCCAGCGTCACATCCAGCATACCCAGGTAGCGTATATCAGAGTATGTATGCCGCCCAGCGCTTATCAGTGCCAGCCCGTAAAACACAAGGCATGTAGGTGCCACAAACATACCCACACCATAGTAAATAAACATAAAGCAGAACACACTCCCGCCGAAAATAGGATAGAACAGCTGCTCTACCATCAGCCGCGATGCGCTGTTCCATATCTTCTGCCCCATGCGGCTGGCCTTGCGCCACGTAAAGAAAAATACACCTGCCAGCGCTATGGCAAACGTAGCTATCCCCAGCCATATAAAGTTGATGGTATAACGGTCAAAATGCTCTGCCGATGCGTAAAACGTTGAGCCTATATCACTATAACCCGGTTGCTGCAGCCAACTCCACGCTATTGCCGCGCCGGCTATGGCTACACTACCGGCCCATATACCGCTCCACCCACTCAGCGATACAAAACGCGATGAGCGGTCCATGATGCTGCGTATCTCGCGCAGCGCCTCCAGTGATTCATCTTTATTTACCTCTTGCATAAAAGCACTTTGATGTACAAAGCAACAAATAATTGAGCAAAGCAGCAAAGACATTATTCACAAGGAAAACAAAAAATATTGCTGCAAAAAAGATGAGGTCTGTACCCATCGGGTACAGACCTCATTATATACATTATCATACTGTTGTTACAGTTTCATATCGCTGTCGTCTGCCGAAGGTGCAGCAGGAGCCTGCTGTGCAGATTCATTTCTGTTTCCTTCGTTACGCGGACCACGGTCACGGTCATTGCCACGGTTGCGGTTACCACCATCGCGGCGGTCATTACCACCCCTGTTACCACCACCACGGCGGTCATCACCACCTTCGCGGCGCTCACGGCGCTCTGGCTCTACATAACCTTCTGGTTTTGGCATCAGCACCTTACGGCTCAGTCGCAGCTTACCTGTTTTAGGATCGGTACCAGTGAGCTGTATTTTCACAGTATCACCTTCTTTCAGTACACCATCCAGTGTTTCCAGGCGCTTCCAGCTCACTTCCGATATGTGCAGAAGACCCTGCTTGCCCGGCATGAACTCTACAAATGCACCGAAAGGCATGATGCTCTTCACTACACCCTCATAGGTAGCTCCTATCTCAGGTATCGCTACTATGCTGCGTATCCAGCTTACAGCCTTATCCACACTTGCCTGGTTGGTAGCAAATATCTTGATAACACCTTCGTTACCTACCTCTTCAATGTTGATTTTGGTACCGGTCTCACGCTGCATTTCCTGAATGATTTTACCACCAGGGCCTATTACCGCACCTATGAACTCACGGTCGATGTTCATCTGTGTAATGCGTGGCGCATGTGGCTTCAGGTCGGCACGTGCTCCCTCTATTGTCTGGTACATAGCATCCAGTATGTGCAGGCGGCCGCGGCGTGCCTGCTCCAGAGCCTGCATCATAATATCCATACTCAGGCCATCTACCTTGATGTCCATCTGTATGCCGCAGATACCATCACGGGTACCTGTTACTTTAAAGTCCATATCACCCAGGTGATCTTCATCACCCAGTATATCTGTCAGTACAGCAAAACGGCCATTCTCACCAGAGATAAGACCCATTGCCACACCACTCACATGCTTAGAGAAAGGAACACCGGCATCCATCAGCGCCAGCGAGCCCGCACATACAGTAGCCATTGACGATGAACCGTTTGATTCCAGAATGTCCGATACCACACGTACCGTGTAAGGATAATCGGCTGGCATCATCTGCTTCAGTGAGCGCAGTGCCAGGTTACCATGGCCCACCTCACGGCGGCTCTGTCCACGCATCATTTTCACCTCACCGGTAGAGAATGGAGGGAAGTTGTAATGCAGTATAAATTTCAGATAGTCAGATGTCTGTGCAGTTTCCAGCAGCAGCTCGTCATCTACAGTACCCAGCGTCACAGTAGTAAGTGACTGTGTTTCGCCACGGGTAAAGAGTGCAGAACCGTGTGGTGAAGGCAGTGGCTCCACTTCTATAGTCAGCGGGCGCACATCTTCCAGTCCACGACCATCCAGGCGCACGCGCTCGTCCAGCATCATGTCGCGGATTATTTTCTTCTCCAGGTCATGGAAGTAAGTACCTATCAGTGCGGCATCTTCTTCAGCCAGTTCACCTTCTTTTATCTCTGCTTTAAAATCTTCTTCTATTTTCTTGAATGCGTCAGAGCGGTCATGCTTGCCCAGTGCACCTTTAGCTACATCATATATGCGCTTGGTAGCATACTCTGCTATACGCTTTTCCAGCTCAGGTGCAGTGTGCGGCTTCGTATATTCACGCTTTCCGGCTATGCCTGCTTTCTCACGCAGGTCAGCCTGCAGTTTTACCTGGGCACGTATAGCTTCATGAGCTACTTCTATGGCTTTTATCAGGCTGGCTTCATCACATTCCGATGCTTCACCTTCCACCATCATTATGTTCTTCTCTGTAGCCGCAACTATTATGTTGAGGTCAGCAGTTGGTATCTGGCTGCGCATCGGGTTCACTACGTATTCACCGTTTATGCGGCACACACGCACTTCCGATATCATTTCCTGTATAGGCACATCACTTACAGCCAGTGCTGCCGATGCTGCCAGGCAAGCCAGAGAATCCGGCATTACCTCTTCGTCCGATGAGATGAGAGATACCAGTACTTGTACATCACAATAGTAATCATCAGGGAACAGTGGACGCAGTGCACGGTCTATAAGACGTGATGTAAGTATTTCATAATCGTTCAGGCGTGCCTCACGCTTGAAAAATGAGCCTGGTATACGACCGGCAGATGCAAACTTTTCCTGATAATCTACAGTGAGTGGGAAAAAGCTCTGTCCGGGTTTTGGTTCTTTGTTAGCTACTACTGTAGCCAGTATCATACAGTTGCCCTGGCGCACTACTACCGCACCATCGGCCTGGCGGGCCATTCTGCCCGTTTCTATTGAGATTTCATGTCCGCTTGCCGATGTCAGCGATACGGATATGGGATTTGGAGTCATACAAAGGATGTATTAGTGGTTAAATTCATAACACCAGTTAATGCTGTCCGCATTGCAGAATACCACCCTTCCGCTACCGGAGCATATATATCTGGTGGAAAAGTCTAAAAAAAACAATTCCCAACCAGATAGTTGGGAATAGCTTTTAAGCTGTTGACTACTTACGTAGACCGAGTTTTTCGATCAGTGCACGGTAAGATTCAAGATTGTTGTTGCTCAGATATTGCAGCAGGCGTTTACGACGACCTACAAGCTGCATCAGACCACGATTGCTGGAGAAGTCTTTTTTATTAGTCTTCAGGTGTGCAGAAATATGCTGGATGCGCTCAGTAAGAAGGGCTATCTGCGCTTCTATTGAACCAGTATTGGTAGCGCTTCCGCCATGTGTTTTAAAAATGTTCGCTTTCTTTTCCGCGGTAAAATGAGACATTTGCATCAAATTTTAAATATAAATACACTTTTTCAGGCGGCAAAGATAGTGAAATATTGTAAAAAAAATTGAATTTTTTATGCACCTGTGTCAGTACCGTCCGTCAGGGCATATTCACGCGCCCACAGACAGTAAATAAAATAAAATAAAACAGCAGTTTATACGTTAGGCAAATATAACCCGCAGAATCTGCCTGACCAATTAATACAGGCATTCATCTGTAACCCAAACCTGTAAACCACTATTATGACCCTGCACCTGCACCCAAGGTACACAGCCTTCTGTGTACTCATCCTTCTTTCATTACCGCTGTTCTTTATCAATATTCAGGACCACCACGGCTGGGGCGACGATTTTGCCCTCTACCTCAATGGCGCTATGAATCTGGCACACGGTATTCCCCTCCAGCACAACACATGGATTTTCAACCCTGGCAATACCGTATACTCGCCTCCCTCCTACCCACCCGGTTACTCCGTTTTGCTCTGGCCGGTAGTGAGCCGTGTGGGTATATCCTTCCGCCACCTATGTTATTTCAATTCGTTTCTGTATCTGCTGCTTATGTTTGTATCCTATGGCTGGTACCGCACCTATGCCGGCCGCACAGCAGCCATATGCATGTCCGTTATGACAGTGTACAGCGGCTACATGGTATCATTCAAAAGCGAGGTGCTGGCCGATGTGCCCTGCCTCCTGTTTATTATGCTTTACCTCACTATCCGTGAGTCGCGCAGGCACATAAGGTACCGTTATGTGCTGCTCATCATTACTGCCTTCGCAGCTATTGAAATAAGGTCTCAGGCCATACTCCTGTTACCTGCCGAAGGACTGATATGGCTGGTCACTGTCGTGAGTACCATCAGGCAAAAAAAGCAGGGTCAGTTCAGATACATTCTTCGCCAGCCCGCAGTTTTGGTTATCTCCATTACCCTGCTGCTGCATTTTATTGTCAGCCATGTGCTGGTTCCGGCCACGGCAGGCACCACACAATTCTATTTTCAAATCTTTCGCCAGGCATTACACCAGAGTTCCCCATCCTTCCTATGGGAAAAACTGAAAGACACAATCGGTATAGTCACAGCTATGCCCTGGCCAGGCCGGTACGCAGCACCAGCATCCGGCATTGCTGCTTTTATTCGCACAGTACTGTTCTGGGCTATACTCATACCTTTCATCATTCGCATAGTGCGCCGGCCAGCCCTTACTGATACTTTCTTTATGCTAATGCTTTTCATGCTGCTTTTCTATCCCTGCCGCGATCCCCGTTATTTCCTCCCACTTTTCCCTGTAGCTGCAGTATATCTTTACGCTACAGTGCGCACCCTGTACATAATGCTGCCCCGCTTACACCCCGCCACTATTGCTATACCCTTAACGATAGTCTATTTTATGGCAGATTATAACACTCTGCTGCATGCTGCTACTGCCCCCATATCTGGTGGCATCATGGAGCAGCGGGAAATAGATGCATTCGGCTACATCTCCAGCCATGTCGCTGACGCAGATGTTATCCTCTTCACCAAGCCCCGTGCACTGGCAATGTTTACCGGCAGGCGCACGGTCAACCTCTCATGGTATCTGTCACCCGCAGCAGGCAAACCATTTCTTGATAGTATTGGTGTAAAATACGTCCTCACCCTTCAGGGCTTTGACGATGCTGCTTTTATCAATTATATGCGCGCAGTAGCCCCGCCTGCAGATAGTACCATAATCGGATCCGGCTACACCCTATATCACCTGCGGCAGCCTGATGTACATATACAGGGTGTTGCACCATTCAATATGGTGCAACACCCCCATCCATCATTTGATACTATATCTAACACCTATATACAACTCTCTTCCACGTGTGGGCCCCCATACCGATGATATGTCAAAGTACTTGCCAAAGGGGTCTGCAGCACTGATAATGGGGTCAGGTTGTGTATAGTTGGCCAGGTTCTCGCATCCGCCATATATATCCAGCTTCCTCCAGCGAAATGTGAGCTGCACATTTACCGTATACCATGGCACTGAATACAGTGGCCGCGCATACGGCTCCGGATTGCTCCTGGTATCTGGCAATCTCATCCTGTCAAACCAGTGCATATTACAGTCGGCCTGCCATTTTTTATTGGCAGTCCTGTAAGACACTGCCGCCATCAGTCTGTTGCGGGGGGTGAACGGCAGGCGCACCTTTTCCGCTTTTATCACCCTGTACACATCCAGGTAGTTATAGGCAGCACGCACATCCAGCCGTCCGAAAAAAGTAAGGGAAACATCTGCCTGCGCCCCGCCCGACCATGATGTGCCGGTAAAGTTATTGATGATGGCACGGGTAGGATCCGAATCATAATCCGGAAAGAACTGGTTGGTAAAATGTGTACTGTAAAAGTCCCCGCTTATGGTGCCTGATGTACTGCCCGCGGTAAAGCGATACGTATGGCTCAGCCCCCAGTTCCAGGCAGCCTCCGGCCTCAGTGGTCCGGCAAATACAATATCCCGGGAGCTTATCAGCAGGTTCAGCTGTTCGCTGAACAGGTTTACCTGTCGCCAGCCCCTTCCTGCCGAAATACGCAACGTATGATGGTCGCCAGCCTGGTACTTTACCAAAGCCCGGGGAGTAACATACACACCCCATGTCTGGTGTTTATCCACCCGCACCCCTGTTATCAATACCACTTTGTCATCCTTCCAGTGAAATGTATTCTCTGCAAATGCGCCCGGCACCCGTAGCTGCGTTATATAATCTCCCGCATAGGTACGCAGCAGTGTTGTGTCTGTAAATCGTATCGTTTCCTCCAGCTCCTGATACCGGTAGCTCAGGCCATACTTCAGCAAATGCCGGTCATGCCACAGCCAGTCATGCTGCAGATTGGCATACATATTCTGTTGCAGCCCTTTATAAGATGTGGTGCCAAACCATGAGTCCTGGTTATGCACAAAACCAGATACTGAAAGAGACAGGCTATGATCATCATTTATCCGGTAGCGGGGTTTGGCATATAGCTCCTGCTGCATATACTGCACCTGCTGTCCATACACTATGTGAGAGCCTTTGTCTGTTTCCGGCTCATAACGCATCTGCCCTCCGGTGCGGGATTCATATACAGCACGTATCGCACCCTGAAACGACAATCCGTTTACAGCCTCATTGGCATAGTCCCACCGGTTATAACCCATATACCTTGTCAGTAACGGCAGATCCATAAATCCATCTTCGTTCCTGTCTGTGCGGTTTGCCGGCTGCACCATATGCACTGCCAGCAGTGAGTTCCAGTGTTTCTGCCGTCCGGCGCTGAAGGAGGCATTGGCATTTACATGCTTTTCGCCAAAGCTGTTCATATACCCATTCAGATACAGTCGCTCCGTATTTTCAGGCGGGCGGCTTATAAGGTTTATCTGTCCACTGATGCTCTCATATCCCTGCAGTACAGATGATGTACCCTTTGAGACATATATATTGTTCACAATGCTGCCCGGATAGGTGCTTACACCATACGTATAGGTAAGCCCCTGTATCATAGGCATACCATCCAGCAGCACCTGATTATATACCCCCGATAGCCCCAGTATGCGCAGTTCCTGTGCATTGGTTATTACATTAGTGGTTTGTGGCTGTACCGATGCCTGCGTACCGAAACAACCTGCCAGATCGCAACAGGCGGCTTTTGTAAGCTCCCGCTGGCTTATAATCTCTGTCTTACCCACCTCCATTGCTGATATTTGCTCACTGCTTCTGTCACTTACCGTCACTGTTCCCAGCACATTTGCTGCCCTTTGCAGCACTATGGTTATATACGGTTTATCACCCACTGTTATGGTATCGGTAGTATAGCCGGTCATAGCTGCCACTATGCGTCTGTCTTTTATATTGCTCAGTGGCAGTTCAAAGACGCCATTCTCATTTACCGATGTTCCTGTTGACGTGCCCAGCCAGTGTATCAAGCCTCCGGGCAATATCTCCCGGCCGTTTTCCCCCATGCCAAACAGCTTTCCCTTTATAGTCTGCGCCTGCACTGTATATCCATACAGTATAAGCGCCGTTAGTATCCACCCTCTCATTACGGGTTCCTTTTGCGGGTTCTGCTATGCTTTACCCTGTACGGGGTTTCATCTTTATTATCACATCCGGGCGTCGACTCAATGGCCTTCTCTATCTCGCCCTGGCTTATCGCCGATGTATGATACCTGATAGTAAATACAGAAGTTTCCCCGGCTATATCAGTAAAGCGTATTTCCTCTACACCCGGCTCATTGAGCAGCTTCTTTTTTATAGTAGGCATATCATTGCCGCAATGCAGGTTGGTTACTTTTATGGTTATTTCTTTTAGCGTATCTGTTACGCTCTGTGCGGCAGCCTGGCAGTGGTATAGTATAGCAGCGCCGCTTAGCAGTGTTATGCTTAGTATTCTTTTCATTTGTCACGTTTTATGTAAAGTGGTATTGATTAAATGCATATACCTCCGGCAGTAGCCGTAGCATACAATTATGGTCACAACAGAAAAATGGAGGAATACTATACTCTGGGAGGCTGCCAGTATCTTGCAGATGTTGCCTGTGGCAGGTGGGAGATCACCCGTGCATTATACCCAGTGCATCCACTATGCACTGCCTGTATCTTTAATGTAAATGAGGCTGGTAACACAACCGCAAATGCGCAGCAGCTGCACACCTGAAAAGGATTACAGCTTTTTTCACATCGGCCGTCCTGCTCCGCATCATCAGAATGTCCGCAGCAGCCTTCCATGCATACACCCTCTGCAGGTATAGCCATACATGCTGGCTGTGCCGCCAGCAGCAGTATCAATATTGCCAGTATGGAGGCAAGCATTTTCACGTAACAAATATACACTGGTTTGTGTTTCCGCTAATGGTTGGCATTCCCGCCAAAGAGCAGCCCCCGGGCAACCATTTTATCGGAAACATTCATATTTTGACACTGCAGGCACTGGCTGTAACATTCCCATCGGCATATCACATGCTTACCTCACATTACAGCAGGGGTCCGATGAGCAATTATCTTCCCCACAAAACATATCCACATTCTACAGCGGGCTGGGTTGTTTCCACATATATGTCAGACCTTTGCGGCATAAATACTATCCTGATTCCTATGATACAGACACATTATATATTATTTGAAGTTGCCTCCTATCCTATAACGTATTACAAAATGGGAAGTTTCCTTACCGGGTCATATGACCCAATCTGCCTTACCGGGTAAAACGAGCAACATATAACAAAATTCACGCGAGCAATTTTTGCGAAGTTTTTGTAACCTTTTAGTTGTCAGCATGAAACATGATAAATTGAAAATCAATTAATTAGGAAACAAAAAAGCAAAACTGCCCAATTGAAAAATAAAATTGCTCACTGCGCAGTTTACATGACTCAATGCCTTTCTACCTCCTGGCAGGGAGCAGAGGTAATCAATAAGTTTTACGCATTTTCCTATTTTCACAACCTGCACATTGATGCCGCAGACATAATTAAAGTACCATGACAGTAAAAGATATCATTTCAGCTATTGAGACATTTGCACCACCTGTATATCAGGAGAGTTATGACAATTGCGGCCTGCAGGTAGGAGACCCTGCTATGTCCGTAACAGGTGTCCTTATTTCGCTCGATGTCACCGAAGCCATCGTGGACGAAGCCATAAGCCGCGGCTGCAATATGATAGTAGTACATCACCCCCTTATATTCTCTGGCATAAAGCGGCTCACAGGCCGCACATATGTAGAGCGTATTATTACCAAAGCCATAAAAGCCGATGTAGCCATTTTTGCAGCCCACACCAGTCTCGATAATATGATGCAGGGTGTTAATGCCCGTATTGCAGAAAAGCTGCAGCTTACCCATACCCGCATACTGGCACCCAAACAGGGAATACTCTATAAATTATATACTTATGCCCCACTGGCCATTGCCGGGCAGGTGCGCGACGCCATGTTTGCCGCCGGGGCAGGCAATATTAGCCGTTACAGTGAGTGCAGCTTTAATACAGAAGGTACAGGCACCTTCCGTGCCGCCGCCGATGCCAACCCCACCCTTGGGCAGGCCGGTGGAGAGCGTCACACCGAGGCTGAAATAAAGATAGAAGTACTCGTCACGGCTCATAACAAAAATGCTGTACTGGCTGCCATGCGTGCATCCCATACATATGAGGAGGTAGCCTATGAGCTCATCCCCCTGGCCAATGAGGCCACAGAGATAGGCGCTGGCATGGTGGGTAACCTCCCCACACCCATGCAGCCACAGGAAGCACTGGCATTCATTAAGAAACAAATGAAGTGCGACTGCATACGTCACACCACATTTACTGACCGCCCCATAAGCAGGGTGGCAGTTTGTGGCGGTTCAGGTAGCTTTCTGCTGCGCGATGCCATAGCCGCCGGTGCCGACATTTTTATCACCGGCGATTTCAAATACCACCAGTTTTTCGATGCCGATGGCCGTATTGTCATCGCCGATATAGGTCATTACGAAAGTGAGCAGTTTACCTCAGAAATATTTGAAGATATACTTAAGAAAAATTTCCCTAATTTTGCGATTCTTTTATCAGATTTGTCAACCAATCCTGTAAAATACTTTTGCTGATATGGCTACCGCTAAAGACTTTTCATTCGAAGAAAAGCTGACTTCTGTGCTCACGCTCCAGAAGATAGACTCAAAAATAGACGAGATTAAAACGCTCAAGGGCGAGTTGCCGATGGAAGTGAAAGACCTCGAAGATGAAGTAGAGGGTCTGCAGACACGCCTCGGCAATATCGATACCGAAATCAACAATATCAATGCTTTCATCGATGCCAGAAACGAAGCTAAGAAAGAAGCTCAGGCACTGATAAAGAAATACGAAAAGCAGCAGGACAACGTTAAGAACAACCGCGAGTTTGAAGCCATCAATAAAGAGATGGAAATGCAGGAACTCGAAGTTCGCCTTAACGAAAAGCACATCAAAGATGCTGGCTTTGAACTGAAAGACCGCTCTCATGCACGCCTCCGCACAGAGGAAAAGATAGCAGACGTTCAGGAAGCTCTGGCTCAGAAACGTGCCGAGCTGGAAAAAATCAGCGTAGAAACAGAGAAAGAAGAAGCTGTTCTTCAGGAGCGCTCACAGGAAGCCCGCGAAAAAGTAGAAGCAAGACTGCTTGCTGCTTATGAGCGCATCCGCGCCAGCTACCGTAACGGTCTGGCTGTTGTTCCTATCATCCGCGACTCCTGCGGTGGCTGCTTCAATGTAATACCGCCACAGCGCCAGAGCGAAATTCGCCAGCATAAGAAAATCATCGTATGCGAGCATTGCGGCCGTATCCTGGTTGATACTGACCTGAACGATAAAGTGACTGTATAAACTACACTTTTTATAATATCTTACAGAATAGGGAGCATCAGCTCCCTATTCTGCGCTTATAGCAAGCTGGGATTTTTTTTCCCGGATTTTTCCGGATATCTTTATAGATGTTCTGTTCCCGGCAGGAGTTGCAGCCTTTTTATTTTTCTGATTCAGGCTGCTGCTGTTGCATGGAATCATGCATTTATTAATTTTAAGGCTTGTAATATTGTAAGGAGCTGTTGCTCCTGTATTTAAACAATACTTCATGAATACAAACAACACACCTGAAACCTTACAGGTGCAGGGAGAAGAAGCGGGGTTTAACCCCTCCAGACGCCGGTTTTTCCAGCTGGCGGGTGGCGTAGCTGGTCTGGGTATGCTGGCAGCATCCTGCCGCAGAACACCTGCCAGTGATACCTGGCTCGGTAAGGGCGATGTAGCCCTGCTTAACTATCTGTATATCCTCAAGCAGGTTACAGTAGCATTCTACACTCAGGCAGTTGCTACTCCCTACTACGATATCACAGCCAGTGAGGTAGAACTTCAGCTCGATATCCGCGATCAGGAAGTAGCGCACCGTGAGTTTCTGAAAACGCTGCTGGGAAAAGATGCCGTTAAAACCATAACCATGGAGCTGTCTGCAGTTACTTTTGCCGATAAGTCCAGCTTTCTGTCTCATGCAGCTACGCTCGAAGATCTTTCTGCTTCGGCCTATGCAGGTGTCATGAAACTGCTTTCCGACCAGAGTTACATTGTATCCTTCAGCAAAATGGCCTCAGTTGATGCCCGCCATGCAGGTTATGTACGGGACATTCTCAATCACAACTCTTTCTCCAGCGGCATGAATGTGCTCGATAGCAAAGGGCTTAACTGGATGACCTCACCTTCTGTAGGTATGGCTACACTCAGTAACTACATTGAAACCCGCTTCGACATCAGCAATCTGCCCACTTTCTAATCAGAACAGAACATGAACTTCAGGCATATATTAAATGAAATTGAAAACCAGGACCCGGAAGCATACCATAACCTCAGCGACCGCCGCAGTATGCTGGGTAGCTTTGGCAGTAAGGTAGCGCTGGCTGCTTTGCCGTTTGCTGTTGCATCCATGTTTCGCAAGGCTGCCGCACAAACTACCGATGTAGTGGTAGACGTGCTCAATCTGGCGCTGGAAATAGAATTCATGCAGTACACCTACTATCGTCAGGGCAATAATACCGGAAGCCTTATCTCCTCTAATGACCTGCCCGGTTTCAAGGCTATAGAAAACCAGAAGAAAATGCATGTTTCCTTCCTGGAAACACTCATTAAAGAACTGGGAGGTGTATCGTTCAAACCTAACTATTATACATCACCTACTACGGTACACCCATACGTACCTGCCGCTTACGACTTTACCATGGGTGGCACCTATACCCCGTTTGCAGACTATGCTACCTTCCTGAAACTGGCTCAGATACTGGAAGATACCGGCATACATGCCATTCAGGGACAGATAACTACGCTGCAGACAAATAATGCAGTACTGACACAGATGGTATCTCTGCTGGCTGTTAAAGGCCGCCATGCATCCTTTGTGCGCCTCATGCGCCGCCTGGCAGTAAATGCGCCTGAGACTCCCACCCCATGGATACAGAACAACATACCACCCAGCATACCGCTGCAGAAGTATTATGTAGGTGAGGACAATACAGAGCAGATGGGCCTGAACATTGCAGCCCTTGGTAATACCTACTACAATAGTGGCCTCATGCCACAGACCGCAGCTACTGCAGCCTTTGATGAGGGATACACCAAAGATGCAATCATGACGCTTATAGCGCCATTTAAGAAGATATAAGTACTGTCTCGCGCAGTTTTTTACACATACTCATTATAAGGGCTGCCATAGGTAGCCCTTATAATTTCTCAGAAAGATCTGTTTGTATTATTGGCGGGGCACACCCTGCGATGGTCTTATATCCACCACCTTTACCTGTAGTCTGGTATTGCCGTTATATTCGTTTTCCTCTATGTTGTAGAGCATATCAAACGGACCATTCTTTACAAAGTCAAAGCGGTCTCCGATACCGAACCCTATACCTTCTATTATAGGACCACTGCGCTGGTGTGCTATGACCCTTATGTGTGCATCCTTAATAAGCGTAGATGAGCCCTGGTAGTCATACAGCCCACGCGAAAGGAATACCGGCTTCATATTGGCCGGGCCGAAAGGCTCAAACTGACGGATGATGTTGTAGAAACTCTGCTTTACCAGCGACAACGGAATCTCTGCATCTATCTCTATCTCCGGCACCTCCTGCTCTTTGGTGATGGTAGCTGCCACTGTCTCTTCAAAGCGGTGGATAAACTCATCTACATGCTCCTCGGGCATAGTCATGCCGGCGGCAAAGAAGTGACCACCATAGTTGTCCAGCAGGTCGCGGCACTCGTGGATGGCCTCATAGATGTTGAAGCCGGATACTGACCGGGCCGAGCCGGTAGCCTTTCCATTGGCACTGGTGAGTACAATGGTAGGGCGGTAGTAATGATCTATAAGGCGCGATGCCACAATGCCTACCACTCCCTTATGCCAGTGCGAGCGGTACAATACTGTAGATTTCCGCAGATGGGTGTCAGTATCCTCACTCAGTATATTCAGGGCTTCCTCTGTAATGCTCTTGTCTACTTCCTTACGGTCGTCATTGTCAGAGTGTAGTTCTGCTGCCAGGGCGCTTATACGCTCGGGCAGGGTTTCTGTAAAGAACTCTACGGCTTTCTTTGCATCATCCATACGGCCAGCAGCATTTACCCGCGGGCCGATAACAAAAACAAGGTCAGATATAGTGAGTGAGCGCTGCACACCACTTAGTTCTTTCAGTGTGGCTATGGCAGGGCAGGGCGATTCATTTATCTGCTGCACACCATAAAATGCCAGTACACGATTCTCTCCGTCTATAGGTACTATATCAGCAGCAATACTGGTAGCTACAAGGTCCAGGTACTTATAGACCTCCTGCATGGGCCGCTTATAGTGCATGGCCAGTGCAGATATGAGCTTGAACCCTATGCCACAGCCGCTTAGCTCCTTATACGGATAGGGACAGTCGCTCTGCTTAGGGTTAAGGATGGCGTATGCCGGTGGCAGAATGGTATCGGGCAGGTGATGGTCACATACTATGACATCTATACCCAGCGACTGCGCATACTGTATCATCTCTACCGACTTGATACCGCAGTCCAGCGTTATCATCAATGTATAACCATTGCGATGTGCATAGTCTATACCCGCTTTTGACAGGCCATACCCCTCACGGTAGCGATGCGGTATATAATAGGATATCTCCCCTTTATATAACTCCCGCAGGTAACAGTACACAACGGACACTGCTGTGGTACCATCCACATCATAATCGCCATATACCATGATGCGCTCGTGCCACTCTATAGCCTCTGCAATGCGGGAAATGGCACGCTTCATACCTTTCATAAGAAAGGGGTCCAGCAAATGGTCCAGCTCAGGGCGGAAAAAATGACGGGCCTCCTCAAAACCGGTGATACCACGCACTGCCAGCAGCCTGCATATAGCCGGCTGCACCTGCAGCTCGCTATACAGCTTGTTTACCACCTCGTCATCGGCAGGCTTAATCGTCCATCTTTTCTCAGGTCTCATTCCCAAAATCCAGTTGCCGGACTGCCTGGTGATAATCTTTCACCCAAGCCTCCAGTGATGCACAAAAGCTGCTCTGTGCTATGTTCTCAAAAAAGTCCCCATTACTCATTATCTGCTCCAGCAGCCTGTCCTGTGCCTGAATACACTGCATAGCAGTGTTGTAGGGAATATGACTAAAGGACACCATCTCATATACCGACGTAAAATGGTCGGGGAAGCGGTTGCCCAGTTCTTTTTCTATTTTTTTACGCTCCAGGAACTTTGCATCTGCCACTTTATCGCGCATTTCTACAAAATTCATAAGTGCGAGCGCGGCTACAGCATCGCCATTAGGCTTGCGCATGCGCTCATACTCCTGCAGCAGGGTGGTCCAGTTGTCGCCATGAGCCTCCATGAGCTCAGCTATTACCGAGCAGTCTTCAAAGCCGGCATTCATACCCTGTCCGTAAAAAGGAACAATGGCATGTGCTGCATCACCTATGAGTGCACTCCTGTCGGCATAATGCCATGGGAATACATGTGTGGTGATAAGGGATGACGTAGGATTGGTAAAGAAATCCTCTATCAGACCCGGCATCAGCGCTTTGGCATCGGCAAACTGTGTATCGAACAGATGGTGTACATCAGCCTCTGTTTTCAGCTTCTCAAAAGACACCTCACCTTCAAAGGGCATGAACAGTGTGCAGGTAAATGTACCATCTGTGTTAGGCAGGGCTATCATCATATACCTGCCACGGGGCCATATATGGAGTGCATTCTTCTCCATAAGCCAGCCACCATTGGCATCGGGCAGGATAGCCAGCTCTTTATAACCATACTCCAGATAGTTCTGCGCACTATTTACGCGGTCCATATGGGTATAGCTGTTGCGCAAAGCCGAGAAGGCACCATCGGCACCAAACAGTAGATCGGCAGTGACGGTCTTATCTTCTCCGTTATGGCTGAGGCGTACCGTATTTGACGGTACATCTACTCCTGAACAGCGGTGGTCGAAGTTGATTTTCACACCATTGTTTTCGGCCAGGGTCATCAACCGGCGGTTGAGTTCGCCACGGCTTACAGAATATATGGCCTCATTGCGCCTGCTATATGGCTGAAAAGCGGTTTGTCCGTCGGGCTGGTGGAGGTAACGGCCATACATGGGTATGGCTATAGGTTCCAGATCGGTACGGAGACCGGCAAGCTCTAAAGCTTTCCATCCACGGGCACTCATAGCAAGGTTAATGGACTTGCCTGCGCTCATATTGGCAGCCCTCATATCGGGGCGGCGTTCATAAATAGTTACCTCATGTCCTTTCTTCCTTAGAATGATGGACAGCAGCGAGCCTACGAGACCCGCACCAAGTATTGTTACATTACGTGACATAAATGCTGAGTTTGTAAAAATAAGCCTATTGAACGAAAATAGGAGGCTTAATAGCAGCACCCTATGATTTTCGTCATGAGTATGTGACGGCTTACTTTATATAACTATATGTGCAGTATATCATAGGATTGAGAAAGTAGCCTCCCTTACGGGCCGCATCGGGCGCATCATAATGTGTCCACTCCTTTTCAAATGGCTTACGGGTATAGGTGATAGAGGGTGCACCATAACCATCCGTAATGCCGGGTACCATACCATTGAAGCCGGCTACCTCTGCTGCATAGGACGACTGCATCCCTATCTCTTTATTACCGAAGCCAGATACCCACTCTACAGATACAAACAAGCCATCGCCTACCGGTATGCGCTTATCGCTCAGGTCTATTTTTACCCATGTGCCTCCCTTGCGGGCATGCGCTATGACGTTACTATCTGTTATCTCGCGTTCCGGCAAATCGCCCCATTCATAAACATGTATGCGGAAACGGGTTTCCGGGTCGCCCTCTTTGGTGATGTAGACATAGATGTTCTTCAGCTCGGCCTCATACTGTCCGGTATCGGCTTTGAGTCTTATGGCAGTTTCTGCACCATAGTTGCGGTACAGCTCACCATCGTGACGCAGTGCGCGGCGGCCCCGGCCCAGAACACCTGTGCGGCGCTTGCCCTGGTGAGCGGTAATCTGCACGGTTTTCAATGTGGTAGCCTTAGGATGCAGGCGAATAATAACAGAGTCCTGCGGGAGGGTGGCAACTTCCAGCTCCTGACGCTCAAAACCCAGACAGAAAACAGCCAGTGTTTTCATCTCTGCTACATTGCCAATGAAGGTAAAATAACCCGACTCATCGGTATAAACGCCTTTGTGCTGCTCTTTTGCCTCAATGACAGCAAAAGCCAGTCCGGTGCCCTGCTCATCTGTAACCCGGCCGCGGAATATGCGGGTTTGTGCCACGGCAGTGACGGAAACAAGCATTGCGACTATTAGGATAAGGTTTCTCATCTTGCGCCCAAAAATATTGTTTCCCGCCCAATAGCGGGATAAATGACCGTTATAGTTTTCTGAAAAGGGCCATCTGGCCCTCTAAATGCAACCAAACCCGATACCGACGGAACAACAGCAACAGATGAAAACTGCGCAATTGCGCAATTATTTTTTTCGGTGAGCAACATACAGGACACTTCAGCCATAACTAATTGATTACAAACACACTAAACGAAATAAAACGCGCCAGCGGATGAGCAAAAGGTGTCAAAAACTTCGCAAAAATTACTCGCGGAATATTTTGCATGTGTGGACAGCTCTCCCAACAGAAGGGTATGCCAACACAGAAAATAAATACAGACATAGATAAAAGAGGGTTTATAACTGCAAGATACGATGAGATGAGTGCAGGTGCGTGAAATTGTGGATATGTTAGTGTGATGCAGACAATACAACCTTATGGTGTGAGCTACCTGCCGGGGGGAGAAAATATGTATATACACATTGTGCAACAGCAGTATATTACTGCCAATAAATAAACCGGTTACTAATATTTATTATTCATACCGAAATGTAATGCAACGCATTTATGGCATTAAAATTGTGTTAGAATAACTGAAAATTTATTGCGGGCCCAATTACGTTTTCAGCATCTAACCAAAAAACCTTTCAAACTAAAACCTCAAGTTATGAAGCAATTGCTCTACGCTGCTGCACTCATTTTCGTACCCTGTCTTGCCGATGCGCAAATGACATTCCCCTCATCCAGCACTACATGGACCGTGCGCCATGGTAATGGAGAAGCCCCTCCTGACTACTATGTATATGCACTACAATCTGAAGATACCATTATATCGGGGCTTACGTACCACAAGCTGTACAAGTCTGCTGATATGACATTTGATGAAAGTGAATACTGCGGCGCCTTGCGTGAAGACGCTACGCACAAGGTATATTACATGGCTGCCGACGCCAGTACTGCAAGGGTGATCTATGACTTCTCAATGGCAGTGGGCGATACGCTCTGGAGCCAGGCAACCCCACATACAGCCGAAGGAATAGTAGATAATATAGACACCCTGACGATAGATGGTATACAGCATATGCGATGGAACTTTCGTACCATGACAGCCCCCGTGGGTACTGTATGGCCTGGCGGCACATGGATAGAAGGTATAGGTAACAGCTCTCTGGGTGGCCTGCTGGGTTCACCTATGCTGCAACCTACCTGCGACTGTGCCGAAAACATCATCTGCAATGGTGATGATGCCGGCTGGAGTTACCATAACCCATTGTACGCATCACTGGATTGTCTGCCACCGACAGCGGTAACAAGAGTGAACACATGGACAATGGGTGCGCAGGTGATACCGAATCCAGTAACGGCATCGGCCCGTATAGTGCTGACCGGCGCACTAAAAGGTGCTGCAGTACATGTGCGGATAACGGATATGGCCGGACGCACTGTGTATGATGCCGGATATGCACCGGGCGAAGAAATACTGCTGAACAGCGGAAAGCTACACCCGGGTATGTACCTGTATGAGATAACCCCTGAAACCGGCACAGGTGTAAATGGCACCTTTGTGGCAGAATAAGCAGCGGATATAGTAAGCATGATATATAGTGGCGGTTGCAGGTATTTCCTATCTGCAATCGCTATTTTTTTACCCTGCCGCGAAAGAAAGAAAAACTAGCGGATGCCGGAGAGTGAGCTATTAAGGATACTATCTTTCTGAGCGGGCGACAAGCCAGACCGATTATCATAGAGCGCATTGAGCCAGTCGCCATAGGTGGCATTGGGGAGTACTATGAACTTTGCGCCCCAGTTGGCCTTTGCAGCATCGGTAGCCGTAAAACGCTCTGCTACAGACTTTTTTTCAAACGCATCTGTAAAGTCGCTCAGGTTATCGCCAAGGAGCATAATGATTTCGTGCTGCTGCTGTACCTGCTGCCTGCGTGCTTCTTTTGAAGATGGGCCAGAGCGGAAGATGCAATGCTCCACGTCGGCATCGGGCAGCTGCAATGCCTTCAGGTTGGCAATGGTGGCGGCAACCTCTGATGTATCCCTGTTGCTGATGTAATAGATATGCACCCCTCTCTTTGCGGCCTGCTGCAGGAAGGCTACAGCGCCGGGTACGGCTGTGGCCTGGGCGCGGTCTGTCCACTGTTTCCAGCTGCTGCCGGTGTAAGACTTACCGTCCTTTATCAGCTGTGCATTATAGTAGCTGTTGTTCAGTATGGTCTCGTCAAGGTCTGTAACGATGACTGCATGCCGCTTGCGCAGACTGCGCGAGGAGTAAGTACTAAGCTGGTGTGTAGCTGCATTAAATGCCTGATAGCATAGTGCGCGATACTCGGCCGCCGTCTGCTGCCAGAGTACAGGATAAAGTGTATATGCCTGTGCTGTGGCACTCTGTGCCATGAGGCTACGGCCAGGAAGTATGACAAACAGGAGTATGAGGAGGTTGTGCAGCTTATGTTTCATCGGACAATATCAAAAAATACGCCGGCAAAGATATACCCTAAGCTGTGGCCGGGGTGTGATATTTCTGTAAATGAGGTGGGAGCGGTAATGACGGAGCAGATGACATTTGTAACGGCTCGTGTGATTTTCCCTATGGGCTGGTCGTTGGCGGGGACGCCAACAACGGCGGAAATGAGGTGGAGGCGGTAATGGTGGAACAGGTGACATTTGTAAAGGCTCGCGTGATTTTCCCCATGGGTTGGTTGTTGGCGGGGACGCCAACAACGGCGGAAAGTATGCATTGGAATGCATTACAACTTCCTGATTCTAATCTTTTTTGTTGTAATTGTTGCAAAAAAAGGACGTTCTGTCTGTTGCGTTTTCAACAGGTGTACGAGTGTTTGTGATATTTCCCTGAACTCACCAAACGCGTAACGCAGGAACAATACAGTTAACCCTTCTATGTGGTGTGCAAACACCCACTCCCCGAAGTCTTTATCCTGAGTTAATAATAGCCAGTTATTCTTTAATGCTATCCTGATTACCTCCTCATCCATAACACCCTGGGCAACCTCCCTTACTGAAACCACTTCAAATCCCGTATCACGAAGAGTTGTAATGATGTAGCTGTGAATATTTTCATCGGCCAATATCATGCTGCCGGAATGAGTGTTTCATTGGCTATAACATCTGTAGCATAAGCAAGGACCGCATTTATGTGAATGGGCTGCAAATGTGGATATGCATTAAGAACATCCTGAGTTGATGCTCCTTCTGAGAGCATTCTCAATATCAACTCTACTGTTATCCTTGTGCCTTTTATAACCGGCTTTCCGAGCATAACATCTGACCGCGACTCCAGATATTGTTTGTAATCCATGTGAGGTAACTTTAATCAGCTAAACTGATAAGTAGTAAAATTAATGAAAAACGGGGTTTCATATCTGGCAACCATAAGTGGACACATTTTTCACAATTTATGGCCCGGGAAAATACAATGTCTGAGAGCACTTTACTTCGTCTTCTTCCGCGCTTCCAGTAGCTGGGTTATCTCCTGTGGGCGACTGGTGCCTATGAGTATTTTTTTGCCGTTTTTCAGCTCCAGCTGCAGGCCTGTGTTGCCACTTATATTGAGGGCACTGCCGGTACTACCCATACCCTTGCGTATGCCCCAGCCGCCGTATTCCCTGAGTGGGCTATATGTGCGTATGTATGCCTTTTCTACCTCGTCCCAGCCTATCTTCTTCATTTTAAAATGAACGGGGATAAAGCGATAATAAATACCGGTATCATCTATACGGGTGATGAGTGTAATGACCAGAAACAGCACCACTATCATGGCCGGCACACTACACCCTATGAGTATATCTACCGGGCTGAGCGCCATGTGTACATTGCGCGCCTTGATAACGGTGAGTACCAATGGTACTACCAATGAGGCAATGATAAGCAGCCATAACCACCATTGCGTAAACTTCTGACGCTCACTGAAACTTGTCATAAACAGGCAAATAATAATTGTGGTAAAGGTAGTATAGTATATGGAATGAGCGGGGATGCGTAAATATACTGCCTGGATTATGCCTATGGGCTGACGGCCAGCTATGATACCATTTCGCCGTTGTTGGCGTCCCCGCCAACAACACCCACACCGGGCACGCTATTTCATTATACAAAACATGGGGTAACAAAGTGCCAGTCGTCAGGCAAGCTATTATATTGTGCTGCTGTGCTATATCGGTACTCTTCGGGATATGTGCAGTAGCCAGCCTTAACAGGGTTATTGTGTATATAACTGAGCTTTTGCCTAAGTACTGCTTCTGTCCATATGTCCACAGAAAGCGGGTTGCGCTCCCATACCTGATTTTTACGGTCCCCCGCATTTACCTGATAACTATGTAGCATTTCAGGTGCAGTATGTTTCAAATGTTTGATAATTGCTTTGGCTGTGAATCCGAGAAAGTCGCGCTGTACATCTGCTTTCATATTGGGGTGCAGTATATGCCATATAAGATGCAGGTGGTTATTCATAATGACAAAAGCATTAAGCTGAACGCGCTCTTCAGCAACAAGAAAGCGAAGACTGTCCAGCACTATGTCCTTACATGTATCATCCGCGAGAAGGGGCATCCATTCCAGAATTGTTGCCGTGAAAAACGTTAAGTCGTATTTTCCTGCCATTGGTATATTATGGTGTATCTATCAAATATAACATATACTATGTGCGGGTGAGCAGAAGATATGGCATTTGTAATAGCTCAGGTGCTGTGGCTGTGGGTTAGTTGTTGGCGGGGATTTAAACAACGTGGTGCGGCTCGTGTTATTTGCACATGGTTTGGTTGTTGGCGTCCCCGCCAACAACGGCGAATCGGACCATGGAATTTGCCCGTGGGCTGGTCGTTGGCGGGGACGCCAACAACGGCGAATCACACCATGAAATTTGCCCGTGGGCTGGTCGTTGGCGGGGACGCCAACAACGGCGAATCACACCATGGAATTTGCCCGTGGGCTGGTCGTTGGCGGGGACGCCAACAACGGCGAATCACACCATGGAATTTGCCCGTGGGTTGGTCGTTGGCGGGGACGCCAACAACGGCGAATCGGCGGATTACTGCACGCCTTCGGCTTTCATTTCATTGAGGCGCTGGCGGGCGGTCTGTACGAAGGTGCTGCCGGGATAGTCTATTATGAGCTGCTCATAATACTTCTGTGCTTCCAGTGGCTGATGCAGATCGTTATGGTATATTTCGGCAGTGGTAAATACAGCATCATCGCCCAGCACATCCTTGCCATACTTATCTATCACCACTTTCAGGTGCGCCAGCGCTGCGGGGAAGTCGCGGTGCTTCATGGCTATGCGGGCACGCATCATGGTGAGGTCGTCATTGAGGGGATGTTTGGGGAATGCATTGGCTATGCTGTCTACCAGCGCTACGGCTGCCGAGTCCTGATTCTGAAACAGCAGGAGGCCTGCATATGCAAAACGGTGCAGGGGTGCGGTATTGCTATCCTCCACATTTTCTGTAATGAGTACTGAGAGGTCTATAGCATCATTGGCTATAAGATTGGAAGTGCCGGACTTCAGAATACCCAGCTGTTTCTGTGCGAGGTCGAAATCGCCCATATAATATGCCAGCCGGGCATTGCGAAAGCGGGCATCCTCGCCCATTGCATCCTGCTTAAACTCTTTATCTACCTGACTATAGGTAAGTGAGGCCTCCCACATACGGCCTATGAGTACATAATAGTCGCCCAGCTGCAGCTTGAAGGTACCCATCATATTGCGGCGGGTATCGGGCTCGTTGATAGCCGTTTTCAGTATTTCTATAGCCCGGTGGGGGTTATTGCCATACTCGGCATAGAGGGCTGCAAATTCTGAGGCGGTCTTGTTCGTATAGTATTTGGGAAACTCTACCAGAAAGCTGTCGTAAAGCGCAGCCAATGCCAGTGCATCCTCCGGCCTGCGGGCATTATTGTGCTGCAGGCGGGTAAATGCCGTAGTGAGGCGCTCGCTTTTTGCCATGATGTAGTATGGCTTTCCGGGACCCTTTGCTATAATATCATCATAAGCCTTGATGGCGGTCTCGTACTGGCGGGCGGCTATGGCTCTGCGTGCCAGATCCATGACCCTGCGGCCCTGCTCACCGTTGCGCTCATCTATAGCCTCCATCTGCATGAGGGCACCGTCCCAGTCGTCGCGCTGGGTATATACCCATGTGAGTATCTCTCCGTAATAGTTATTGCCGGGCTCCTGATTTATCTTTTTAATGAGGGTTTTCTGCACCCGGCGCAGCTTGGCCTGGTCGTTTCCCATAAGCTCCAGCAGCAACTCTTTGGCACTCTCGGCAGTGGTGAACAAGCTGGGGCCGCTGCGCAGCAGGGCTTCTACCGCCATTTCCAGATTGTCCTGCCGGGCATATAGCGTAGCCAGCTGGCGGCCATACATAGGAGGATTGCCCAGGCGCTGCAGGGCAGTCTCATAAACGGCTATGGCATAGTCATAGCGGCCTATCTCTGAAAATGCCTTTGCCAGATTGCCGGTAAGGATATCATCTCCATTGACCATATGCAGCACACTGTCGTACTGCACCTTTGCCTTATCGGCCTTGCCTGCTTTCTCATATACCTGCCCCAGTTCCAGATTCACATCGGGCATGGGTGGCCATTTGGGGAGGGCGGCGGCACGCTTTTCGGCCATTTTTTCGGCCTGCTTATACTTGCCACCGGCCAGCAGGGCATCGAGATACTCATGATAAAACGAGTCGGGCGACTGCTTATATAAATCCTCATATATGGACAGGGCACGACTGTAGTCTTTCTGCTCCATATATTGACGGGCCTCGGCGGCGCTCTGCGCATGCACGAAACCTGCCGCAGCCAGCAGCATACATAACATTCCCGTCTTTAAGATACCTGACGCCATAACAGGAGCAATGCCAAATGTACTGTTTATTGTGTTTCCCGGCTCCTGGGAAAAGTATAAATGTGGCCGCAGTAAGCTAATACAAGACTACAAAGTGCTGCTTTACTTTAAAGCCGGGGCGGGTGAGCAGCAGGCCTATCCCATACAGGTCCATGCTCATCATAGTACCGGCATCGGAACAGAGGGCGGCCCATGCGGCTGTGTGTGCCGGTGTGGCATGTATGTGTTTTATAGCCACGAAGCCAGCGTGCAGGGCTGGCTGCTGGTGCTGCAGCAGGGCGGCCCACTGCTGCGGATGCGGATGGTCTATAACTGCCACATCGCACTGATACCAGGTGCGGATAGCAGAGAGCAGCCGTTCATATCTATCGCCACTACCCTGTGCTGCAAACGGGCCACGGGCCACGGCCTCTACAAACTCATAAACAAAAGGAGAGTGGGTGCCATGGCGGCCACGGGCCTGCCAGCGGTAACGGAGATAAGCGGTAATGGCGTACAGGGTCATAGCTCTATACGCTCATACAGCTCAAAGGTGTAATTGTGTACGTTCTTCTCATCGGCGGTATGTGCCTCGCTCCAGGTGAGCTTCCAGTGCGTATGGTCCACATCGGGGAAAAATACATCGGCATCCGGCACGGCAGTATGTATGCGGGTAATGTACATTTTATCTACGCGGTGCATGGTTTGCCCAAATATCCTGCCGCCACCTATGATAAACACATCTGTGGCTCCCTGTGCCTCCAGCCATGCCAGAGCAGTATCTACATCCTGAAAGTGCTTTACACCATCGGGCAGGGACAGCCCGGGCTGGGTGCTGAGTACAATATTCTGCCTGCCGGGAAGCGGACGCCCCATAGAATCCCATGTTTTGCGGCCCATGATAACGGGCTTACCCATGGTGGTATTCTTAAAAAAACGGAGGTCGGCAGGCATGTGCCAGGGCAGTGCATTATTGCGGCCCATGGCGTTATTGTCGGCTATTGCTACTATGAAAGCTAATGTCACGATGCGAGATTGATACTGCAAAGGTAAAAATATCCTGCCCGATACTGCAATACTGCGGCCAGCCGGCTGTGGCCAGCCATAATCCACCTTTTTGCCCGTAAATTTGAGCCTGATGTCGTCCCGCATTATACGAAAGGTACTATTTGCTGCAGCGCTGATAGCGGCTACCCTCCCTGCTATGTTCTGCAACAGCCCGTCGGCTGATGACAGTGGCAGTAAGGAGCCACAGCCTACATCGGCATGGCTCAATGTGTATGATACATCGGCCCGGTATGTAGGTATGGATGTGTGCAGGGGCTGTCATCCGGGGATTTATGAGACCTTCATAAAAACGGGAATGGGGCAATCCTTTGGCATGGCTACCCGCCAGAAGTCGGCGGCAGATTTTACGCCCGGTAATGCTCTGGTGTACGACTCAGTGCTGGACTTTTACTACAAGCCCTACTTCAGCGGTGATACTTTTTACATCATGGAGTACCGGCTGAAAGGCAGGGACACCATACATAAGCTGGTGCAGCGCATAGACTATGTGGTGGGCTCCGGCCAGCATACCAACTCTCACATATTTGATGTGAACGGCTATCTGTATCAGGCCCCCATTACCTTCTATACGCAGAAACAGCGGTGGGACCTGGCACCTGGCTTTGAGAAGGGCGCCAGCAGCCGTTTTCGCCGCACCATACAGCTGGAGTGTATGACCTGCCACAACGGCTACCCAAAATTTGACGCAGGCAGCGAAAACCACTACGGACACGTAATGACGGGTATAGACTGTGAGCGCTGCCATGGCCCCGGCAGCCTGCATGTATATGCCCGGCAAAACAACCCACCAGTAGACACATCAAAGACACCGGACTATACAATAGTAAACCCACTACGCCTGTCGGCAGAGCTACAGAACAATATATGCCAGCGGTGCCACCTGCAGGGCATAGCTGTGCTGAATGATGGCAAAACCTTCTATGACTTCAGGCCGGGCATGAAACTATCGGAAGTGATGAATGTATTCATGCCTGAGTATGAGGGCGCGCAGGATAAAATGATTATGGCATCGCATGTGGAGCGCATGAAAAAGAGCCGCTGCTACATGGAGTCGGGCGAGCTGAGCTGCATTAACTGCCACAAGCCACACGTAAGCGTTAAGTATACACCCCGCACCCAGTACCTGACCGCCTGTGCCGGATGCCATAGCGGAGCGGGAAAAACAATGTGTACAGAATCTATGCAGGCACGCAATGCAAAGAATGATGACTGTATTACCTGCCATATGATGCGTAACAGCAGCATAGATATACCACACGTAGCCGTTACAGACCACTTTATACGACGACGCCCTGTAGCTGAGGGTGAGGCTGCAAAGATTACGGCCTTCCTGGGCATGAAATGCTATAACAATCCTGCCCCCGATGCCATTACTACTGCACGCGGCTTTATGGAGTTTTATGAGCGCTATGCGCCATCGCCAGGCCTGCTGGACTCTGCGCTGCGCTACATAGGGCTGCAGGCAAGCACCGAGGCTACGCAGAAGCAAAACAGGGACTATATACGCGTGTACTACCTGCGCCGGCAGTATGACTCTGTAACACACTATGCCGCAGCGCTGCAGCCTGCTGCCATAACAGATGCATGGACCGCGTACCGCATAGGTGAGGCATACTTTCAGCAGGATAATGCACAGGCTGCCCTGCCCTGGTATGAGCGCGCTGTAACCATATGGGACAATGCACCGGACTTCATTAATAAGTATGGCACCTGCCTGCTGGCACTGAACCGTATAGCTGAGGCAAAAAAAGTATTTGAGTCGCTGCTGAACAAGACACCGGGAAATGTGAGCGCCTATACCAATCTGGGCTTTATAGCCATGCAGGAGGGCAACCTTACCATGGCATATGACTATATGATGAAGGCCAGCCATTATGACCCAGACTATGAGCAAAACCTGATAAATCTGGCTGTGCTGCATTACCGGCAGCATAACCTGGATAAGGCAAAAGCTGTACTGGAACACCTTATAAATCACCATCCTGATAATGAGCGTGCACGGGCTATGCTGCTGGACTTATCCGGTATGTAACAGTAACACAACGGGCTTTATATGTCACTAAACAGATTAATCTGCTATATTTGTTGGTGAAAACTACTTCTGATGAGAAAACTGGTCCTCTTTATTAGTGTAATGCTGTCCGTACTGGCCACGTATGCGCAGGAAGACCATGTTATTACAGACCCAAACTATCGCATACGTAAGAGTGCACGCTGCCCGAAGGTAATGATAGACCTCAGCTCTGGTCTCAATAATAATGGCGGCATACTGGGAGTAGGCGGTGACTGGCATTTCTGGCGCGACTTTTCAGTATATGGGGGCATGGGCCTTATATCTACCTGGGGATTCAAATACTATGGAGGGCTTAAGCTGCATCTGAGCCCCTGCCATACAGGATGGTCGTTTGGTGTAGGCGCTACCTACAGTACCGGCATGGACCAGTACACAATGAGCAATGTAGCTACTACCCAGGGCAATCAGGATGTAAGCCTGCGACTACTACCACAAACAAACTTTGTATTTGCCGGATACCGCAACTGGTATGTAGGGCGTAACCGTAACCGTTTTTTCCTGACACTGGGCTACTCTGCACCACTGAGTGGCAAGCAATATGAGCAACTGGAAGGAGCTGCGCTTACCCGCACCGGAATACGCGCTGTCAAGAACAAGGCGCCTGGCGGCTTTATATTAGGTCTGGGCTTCTCACTGGGCGTTTATTAATAACATTATTACAGACATATAAAAAGAACGGGTGGTCACTGACCACCCGTTCTTTTTATAGCATTGCTCTGATATACTTAACTGATAACGTTCAGCTCTTTACCCACTTTTATGAAGGCATCAATAGCTTTATCGAGATGGTGACGCTCATGGCCAGCAGATATCTGTACCCTGATGCGTGCCTGTCCTTTTGCTACTACAGGATAGAAGAAGCCTATTACGTAGATACCCTCCTCCAGCATACGGGCAGCAAACTTCTGCGCCACTACTGCATCATAAAGCATGAGCGGACATATAGGATGTGTACCCGGCTTTATGTCAAAGCCTGCTTCCGTCATTCTGGTACGGAAGTAGGTAGTGTTATCTTCCAGCTTATCGCGTAGCTCGGTAGTTTCGCTGAGCATATCCAGCACAGCTATTGTAGCACCTACTATAGATGGTGCCAGAGAGTTAGAAAACAGGTATGGCCTGCTGCGCTGGCGCAGCATTTCTATTATCTCACGACGACCACTGGTAAAACCACCGGATGCGCCACCCAGCGCTTTGCCCATAGTACCGGTAATAATGTCTATACGATCCATAACGCCGCACAGCTCATGCACACCGCGACCGGTTTTACCCATGAAGCCCGATGAGTGACTTTCATCTATCATCACCAGTGCATCATATTTATTGGCCAGGTCACAAATCTTATCCAGCTGCGCTATGGTGCCATCCATAGAGAATACAGAGTCTGTAACAATAAGGCGGGTGCGGGCATCGGCCAGCGACTGCAGCTGCGCCTCAAGGTCTGCCATATCATTATGCTTATATCTGGCACGGCGTGCCTTGCACAGGCGCACACCGTCTATGATAGAAGCATGATTGAGCTCATCAGATATAATAGCGTCCTGATCGCCCAGCAGTGGCTCAAATACGCCGCCGTTGGCATCAAAGCAAGCCACATAAAGGATGGTATCCTCTGCTCCCAAAAAAGCAGAAACCTTCTGCTCCAGCTCTTTGTGAATATCCTGCGTGCCGCATATGAACCTTACTGAGCTCATACCAAAGCCACGGTTATCAATAGTTTTATGAGCTGCCTCTATCACCCGTGGATGTGAGGACAGGCCCAGATAGTTATTGGCACAGAAGTTAAGTACAGAACGACCGTTCACAAGTATCTCAGCCCCCTGCTCAGACTCTATGATGCGTTCTTTTTTGTAAAGACCCGCGTTTTCTATTTCCTGCAGTTCCTGCTGCAGACGGGCATAAAATGATGGACTTGACATTTGCTATATTATAATTTTCAGGGCGATGGCCGCCTTTTACTATTGTTTTGTAAGTACTACGTTGCAGCTCTCCGGTGAGCCACCGGGGGTAGTAAGTGCATCGTAATAGATGTTCAGCGTATTGCCGGTAATCTTACCACGACCAGAGAGGTTAGTACCATTGCCTATATTCTGCTGTGGTATGGTAAGTGAATCGTTGTTACAATTGATGATAACGTGAGTAAGTGTATTGGCACCATAGCCACCAAAGTTCACGATATCCAGCTCATTGACCGTACCTGTAGCCACACCAGTAGCTGTATAGGTATAATTGCGTGCAGTACACTGATTGCTTCCTGTGAAGTCGCCCCAGAGCACAGATGCGCAATCGGCCGAAATAATGGTCATATTAATGTGATAAACCTGCGGGTCATTGCCAGGCGATGTGGTAGTGATAGTGATAGTGTATGTTTTATGCACTGCACCATCGGTAGTAAGGTAAAATGCTGCACTGGATGTAGGCAACACCTTCAGTGAGTCATGAGACAGCTTTACATCGCCGGGGAAGCCGGACACCTTTACGGTAACACTATCTTCATGAGGGCCACCCAGATACTTTACAAGCATTGAAAAAGTATAAGACCCTTTGTCCGGTACGTATATATCCTCCAGTGCTTTGTTATTCACTGTTTCTACCGTATAAACAACCGTAGGCTCCTTTACAGCTTTCTTACAGGCAACTGCAATAGCGCATACAGCTACAAAGAACAGTATTAGTTTTTTCATGCTTAATGTTTAAAGCCGAAAGATAATGAAAAATTGTCCAAAATATGTGCCAGGTAATGGCTTATTGATGCCATCTTACTTTGTCGGCCAGCGGACGGTTCCTTACACCCTCTTTTGCCGGCTCATCGGTATAACCCAGAAACAGTAACCCCAGTACCACATCATCGGGCCCGAGACCCAGATGGTCTTTCATAGCTGCATGATGTGTCATGCCCCCGGTGCTCCAGAAAGAAGCAATACCCTGAGCCGATGCTGCCAGTAGTATATTCTGCACGGCTGCCGATGCTGCTGCAACCTCCTCTATATGCGGAATCTTTACATTTTCCCCTCTTACCATCGTTGCCACTATCAGGTGAGATGTTTTATCTACATTATGCTCCAGCTTCTGTGCGGTAGCTTCCTGGCGTCTTTCTTCCGGGGTATGCTGCCAGTACATGGCAGCGTGGTCGCGGCCAAATTGTTTCAGCGCCTCGCCCGTGTACACATAAAAGCGCCATGGCTCTGTACGGCCATGTGTGGGAGCCCAGTCGGCAAGAGCCAGCAATTCCTGCACTTTATCGTCGGGTATCAGTTGTCCGTTCATCTTTGACCAGCTTACTGAGCGCCGGCTCTTTATCACTTCGCTTATTTCCATTTTCTGTTTTTCTGAGTGGCAAATATAGGTGCATGGAGGCTTACTACAAGCTGCACCATACCATATGAGGATATAAAAAAACCGCCCCGGATTTATCCGGGGCGGTTATAATGTTTCATTGCAGTATCAACTGCGCATGATTATTTGATGATTTCAGTTACCTGACCTGCACCTACTGTACGGCCACCTTCGCGAATCGCGAATTTCAGACCTTTTTCCATCGCGATTGGAGCGATAAGTTTTACAGTAAGGTTTACGTTATCACCAGGCATAACCATTTCCACACCTTCAGGCAGCTGGCACTCACCAGTTACGTCTGTAGTACGGAAATAGAACTGAGGACGGTATTTGTTGAAGAATGGCGTGTGACGACCACCTTCTTCTTTGCTCAGTACATAAACTTCACCTTTGAAGTCTGTGTGCGGAGTGATGCTCTTAGGAGCGCAGATAACCATACCACGACGGATATCTTTCTTCTCAATACCACGGAGGAGAAGACCAGCGTTGTCACCAGCTTCACCACGGTCAAGAAGTTTTTTGAACATTTCCACACCAGTACATGTAGAAGTAAGAGCAGACTCATTGAAACCAACGATTTCAACGTTGTCGCCAACTTTGATCACACCACGCTCGATACGGCCTGTAGCAACAGTACCACGACCAGTGATAGTGAACACGTCTTCTACTGACATCAGGAACGCCTGGTCAACAGCACGTGCAGGAGTTGGGATGTATTCGTCAACTGCAGCCATCAGCTCTTCTACTTTTTCTACCCACTTAGCATCTCCAGCCAGTGCGCCTGTAGCAGAACCCTGAACGATAGGTGTGTTGTCACCATCATAGTCATACTTGCTCAGCAGGTCACGGATTTCCATTTCTACCAGCTCAAGGATTTCAGCATCTTCAACAAGGTCAACCTTGTTCATGAATACTACGATACGGGGTACACCTACCTGACGGGCAAGAAGGATGTGCTCCTTAGTCTGTGGCATCGGACCATCAGTAGAGGCAACCACCAGGATAGCACCGTCCATCTGAGCAGCACCAGTGATCATGTTCTTCACATAGTCGGCGTGACCTGGGCAGTCAACGTGCGCATAGTGACGATTTCCGGTTTCATACTCTACGTGTGCAGTATTGATAGTGATACCGCGCTCTTTTTCTTCAGGAGCAGCATCGATTTCGTCATAACCTCTCTTTTCTGCAAGTCCTTTAGACGACAGAATAGTAGTGATAGCTGCAGTGAGCGTAGTCTTACCGTGGTCAACGTGGCCGATCGTACCAATGTTTACGTGAGGTTTCTCCCTCTTAAAGGTTTCTTTTGCCATTTTTTATTGTTTTGAAATTATAGATTGTGCTTTAATTTAAAAAAGTGCGCAAATATAAGGTAAATTTTGTCTCCAAATAAAATTATTTTTCTGTCTGTGTTATCATCCCGTAAATTCTGTACAAAGACCATCCTGTAACCATACACAATACCGGCATCGTGAGGTAAAACATGCGCTCAAAAGAGCTGGAAAGTATCATGTGCAGCAATATCACCACCATATAAACCAGTACAAACGGGGGAAATAAAGAACGCATTTCTTTCCTGGCCCCGCTACCGGTAAACATGATGCCCAATGGAAACAGAAGCCATAACCCCATATTTGAGAGTACATCATATGCGCCATGAAAACTCAGTAATCTTCGGGTATTGGACACCAGATAATTGAGGTGATCCAGATCTGCTTCCAGTCCGCTTGCAGGTGCTGTGCCAACTACTCTGTCGTACAGGTATCTGAACGAAAATACAAAAATACCTGATAAAGCAAAGTATAGCAGCTGCCGTCCCCGGGGCATACTGCTGTATATGAATATGAGTGGTGCAACAAATATGAAAGCCTCCTTGGCAAATGGGCCCAGAAATATAGCGGCAGTAATGAGGCGGTTATTACGCTCTTTTATACCCAGCAGCACGAGGCCCGTAACCAGGCAGTATATAGAGTCGGCCATGGGAGTACCGGCTATATAGGGTGTCCAGCGGCAGGTGAGCATTACCAGGGTGCCGGCAGCAGCCCATATAGCCGACAGGCCGAACGCCTTACCAAAACGGTAAATGACTGTACCCCAGAGGCTTACAATAATGCTATTGACCAGGCAAAAACTGAAAGACAGTGCAAAATCACCGGCAAAAGAGTTGGGCTTCAGTACATGGAACACCCTGCCAAACAACCAGTTTATCCCACCGGCCAATACCGGCACTATGGGACGGTACCGCCTTATGGGGCTCTGCATCAGATCCATTTTAGCAAGGCCCAGAAATGTTTTACAGTCGGGACAATTGGCAAGGTCAAAATTGTCCATTAGTGAAAAAGCAGCACCATGTACTGCTGCCATGCAGAAGAGGAATATCAGAAAATACTCGTTTACCAGCAGCTTTTTCATTGACTATAAGACACAGGTATTATACCGGAGTAACAGGAATAAATTACAATAGCATACAGTATAACACTGAAGCAACTAAAAGTAAACAGAATAAAAGAAAAGAGAGAAAAAGATGAGAAAAGAAAAAGAGCTGTTGAGCAGGATTGAACTGCCGACCTCTTCCTTACCAAGGAAGTGCTCTACCGCTGAGCTACAACAGCTTTGATTAAGAACTTTTCTTCTAAAAAGAGAGCGGGAGACGAGGCTCGAACCCGCGACCTACAGCTTGGAAGGCTGTCGCTCTACCAACTGAGCTACTCCCGCTTTTTAAAGACTCACATAAAAAATGTGAAAATGAGGCATGTTATTTAAAGAACTACAACAATATCATTTTCACATTACAGTGGTGGGCACAGAAGGATTCGAACCTCCGAAGTCGAAAGACGGCAGATTTACAGTCTGCTCACGTTGGCCGCTTGTGGAATGTGCCCGTTTTAAAAGCCGAAAAAGAAAAAAGCAACCCAGGAATTTGATATCGCGTATTACCTTTTTCTTTTTCAGTCTCTAAAATACAGAGCCACTTGCCGGAATCGAACCAGCGACCTACTGATTACAAATCAGTTGCTCTACCAGCTGAGCTAAAGTGGCTGCTTACAAAGAACTTGTGTAACCCTTATCACTAAAGGGATTGCAAAAGTAGAATAAGATTTCCGTTTTTGCAAAATATTTTTCAGGATTTTTTTTTGATGTCTAACCGGCTGAAAACGTGCTGCCGACCCGCCCTCATCAGAGTTTTGTTGCAGCAAGAACTATGGTATCATTCTGCCAGTTGACGGTGGCATTCAGACGACGCACAGCTATCCATGCGCTGATAGAATCTCCGTTGTAGATAACACCCCATCCCTTGCGTATTCTGTAATGGTCATACATCATATTCAGCACGGCGGTAGTATCCATGTTAAACCGGTTCTTGTCCACAGTATCCAGCACACAGGTTACGCTGTTATAATAAGGATTATCGTCAAACCTGTTGATAAAGAACGTAGTACTGGTAGCTGTTGCCTTCCAGTCGCTGATATAGGTAGTGTCTTTTCCTACCAGCCCGGCCGAGTCACTACCTACGTAGGTAACATGCATGCGCCAGTTGCCCAGGAATTTTTCTATAGTAGCTACAGAGCAGTCAGTTCCTTCAAACCCTGTAGGACACTTGCATTTAGCACTGTCACAACGGCCTCCGTTCTGGCAGTACACATAGTTGCAAGCCCATGGGTTATCTTCTAACGGCCTTGTGCATGAGGACACAGACACGTAAACAGCAGCGAAAAATATACACAGAATTGCCAATCCGGCAGTGACCAGACCGTCTTTCTTACTTATCATGGCCTAAATTTAGTTAAAGTTTTCAATTTTACTCACACATTCGTATACCAAAACATTCATTACTATCCGGTGAACATGGAGTTACATTTGCTTCAGCTCCCCTACCAGAGACTGGAGTACTTTTTTAGCATCGCCAAACAGCATTGACGACTTAGGCCTGAAGAACAGTTCATTTTCTATACCTGCATAGCCCGGCTTCATACTTCTCTTATTTACAATAACATGGTCTGCCTTTTCCACTTCCAGTATAGGCATACCATATATGGGGCTTGACGGATCTTCTTTTGCCGCAGGGTTCACCACATCATTGGCTCCCAGTATCAGCACCACATTTGTGCCCCCCATCTGGTCATTGGCATCTTCCATTTCCAGCAGTTTTTCATACGGCACATCGGCCTCAGCCAGCAATACATTCATATGCCCCGGCATACGACCCGCTACCGGATGAATGCCGTACGATACCTCTACCCCTTTCTCATTCAGCACTTTCTCCAGCTCGTGGCAGGTATGCTGTGCCTGCGCTACAGCAAGACCATAGCCCGGAATTATCATCACCTTCTGGGCATAAGCCATAAGTGTAGCGGTATCATTCATAGATATTTCCTTATAGTTGCCCTGCTCCTTGCCGCCGGCACCGCCGCCGCCGGTAGCCTTTGCGCCAAACGAGCCTATGAGTACATTCTTCAGTGAGCGGTTCATAGCCTTACACATGAGTATGGTAAGTATGGTACCGGCCGAGCCTACCAGAATACCCCCTGTAAGCATAACAGGATTGTCATAAAGAAAGCCGCCAAATGCCGCAGCACAGCCCGTAAATGAGTTGAGCAGGGAAATAACCACCGGCATATCGGCACCACCTATAGGCATTACAAAAAGCACCCCATAAAGCGCTGCCAGCGCTGCAATACCATAAAACACCGCTGCCCCACTGGCCATACCCGTCATAAGCATTACAGAAAGTACTACCACACCCCCCATCATAAGGAAGTTCAGTATCTGACCAGCAGGTATAGTGCGGTCTTTTATACTGCCATTGAGCTTGCCCCAGGCTATGATACTACCCGCAAAAGATACCGTACCTATAACCATACCCAGCACTATCACCAGCATGGTACCGGTGGTAGCTGCAGCCTCGCCTGCATGCTGCATATGATTATACTCTACCATAGATATAAGCATGGCGCATGCGCCCCCCATACCATTGAACAGGCTCACCATTTCCGGCATGGCGGTCATCTGCACTCTTTTTGCTGCCAGTGTACCTACTATAGTACCCACTGCGAGGCCGGCAAATATCCAGCCGAAGTTGTGCAGCTTTTCCCCATTGTGCTCATACAGGAATATAGTGGCCAGTATAGCAATGGTCATGCCTACGGCAGCCACCATATTTCCCTTACGGGCACTATCGGGGTGCGACAGCATCTTAAGACCAATGATGAATGTTACAGAGCCTATCAGATAGCTTAACTGAAGTATCGTACTTTCCATGCGTAACGGAATTTGGGATTGAAAGACTTAAATAAAAATCACTTCTTTTTCTTTTTGCTGAACATTTCCAGCATCCTGTCGGTAACCACAAATCCCCCCACCACATTGAGCGTGCCCAGTATCACTGCCAGAAAACCCAGCACCAGCGCCACATAATCGTCGGAAGGGGCCTGGCCCATAACTATTATAGCGCCTATTATCACCACACCGTGTATGGCGTTGGCACCACTCATAAGCGGCGTATGCAATACTGACGGCACCCTTGATATAACCTCTATACCAAGAAAAACCGAGAGAATAACAATGGTGAGCAGCCGGTAGCTTGCCGGGTCGTTAAATAAACTGATGATTGTATCCATGCCAGTTATTATAATAGTAGAGAAATAAGAAAAACGATTCAGTATATAGCAGCAACGCTATGCCGGCACACCGGTAAGGGCCAGAACGCGCTCATTGACCACTTTACCGCCATGCGTTATAGCAGTACCCTTCACTATATCATCCTCAAAGTTGAGATGGAGTCCTCCGTCCTTGTCAATGATGAGTTTAGAGAAATTCAGCACATTCTTTGCATACATACGGCTGGCATCAGAAGCTGCAGTAGCCGCCAGTGCAGAGTTACCTATGATGGTAACCCCATTATGCACCACCGTCTGCGCATCCTGCGTAAGCTCGGTATTACCACCTGTTACAGAAGCCAGGTCAATGATAACAGAGCCTGCCCGCATATCATTGATCATGGCCTGCGTAATGAGTATAGGCGCTTTGCGGCCCGGTATCTGTGCTGTGGTAATAATGATATCGCTTTTTCTGGCGTGCTCATGTATCTTTTCCCGCTGGCGGCGCTGAAAATCATCGCTCTGCTCTACGGCATAGCCACCAGCTTTAGAAGCATCGGCCGCACCTTCTACCTCTACAAATTTTGCACCCAGGCTCATTACCTCCTCCTTTACTGCGGGGCGGGTATCAAATACCTCTACCACAGCACCCAGGCGCCGGGCCGTGGCTATAGCCTGCAGCCCTGCTACACCGGCACCCAGTATCAGCACCTTGGCCGGTGGGATACTGCCTGCGGCAGTCATAAACATGGGGAAGTAGCGGCAATACTGATAGGCCGCCAGCAGTACGGCTTTATACCCTGCAATATTGGCCTGCGAGCTCAGCACATCCATAGCCTGGGCCCGGGTAGTGCGGGGAATAGTGTCCAGACTAAAGACGGTATAATTTTTTGCAGCCCACTCCTGCATCTGAGCAAAGTTGAACAGCGGCTGATATACTCCCATCAGCACACTGCCGGGCTTTGCAGCACCGGCAGCAGACGGTTGTATGGCAAGGACCACATCGGCCTTTTCATTAATCTCTGCTGCTGTTGTAATCTGAGCGCCGGTGGCAGTGTAAGCCTCATCAGAGTAGAATGCGGATACACCGGCACCCTGCTCTATCCATACTGTGACATTCATCTTCACCAGCGCGACTGCAACCTCCGGCACCAGAGAAACGCGCGTTTCCGGAGCCTGCTCCTTTAGTACACCAATTATCATAAAGTATCAGAGGTATTTTATTATACTTTTGAAAAATAGGTGTTTTATCTGAGAAAAGAAAATTCTATTATGACTTTTCTATCATCTGATGTACCTGCAGCAAAATGCTGTTTGCCCCGGGAAATCCTAATCGGCCATAAGCCCCGTAGACTCTGACGAGCTGTTCAGATTCTGCACATACAGTGTACGGCTGGGGAAAGCAAATGCTATCTTCTTCTCCTCAAACTCACGGAGCAGCTTCAGGTTAATGCTCTGCTGTATGTCCATATATGTAGCATATTCCGGCGCCAGTATGTAATAAACGAACTCAAAATTGAGACTACTGTCACCAAAACCGGAAAAGTGACCTCTGTCGAACTCTACCTTTTCATGAGATGTAACAATGGTTTTTACCATTTCCGGCACAGCAGCTACCATGTCAGATGGTGTACTGTATTCAATACCTATTTTAAACACCACACGCCTTTTTACCATATTCCGGTAGTTATTTACCCGCGCATTGGTAAGGTCTTTGTTTGAGCATATGAGCAACTGCCCGTTCAGCGTTCTGATGCGGGTAGATTTTACACCTATATATTCCACAACTCCGGTCTCGGTATCAAATACAATAAAGTCACCTATCTCAAACGGACGGTCGAAGAAGATGATGAAATAGGCAAACAAATCGCCCAGAACGGTCTGAGCTGCAAGGGCAATAGCGATACCACCTACACCCAGACCGGCAATGATAGCCGATACATTAAAGCCCATATTGTCCAGTACGAACACAAAACCCAGCACCCAGACAATGAACTTTGCAATGATGATAAACCCTTTTGCCTGTTTCTTCTTTGTATCACCACCTTCCTGCTTGCTGAGGAAAGATGTGACCATGTATTGTATGATAGAGGTAATAATGCGCAGAATGAAGTAGGTATACACAAGCAGCAGTCCTGCATGAATACCTTTATTAATACGGGCAGAGAAAGAAAGGTAAGAGAATGCCATATAAACCCCGCCTATATACAATAGGGGGAATACAAACTTCTCTACAGCCAGCACCACAATATCATCATAATGATTTTCCGTGCGGGAAGCAGCCCGTTTCAGCCTGTTGAGCAGCGCTGTGCCGCCTATAGCTACAATAATAAAAGTACCGAGTACAATAGCCAGGGCAATACCCCAGTCCTTTACAGTATTGTCCAGAAACCTTACGTCAAGAAAAGAATACATGTAACAGTTACAGTTTTTCGTGAAAAGAACGCCCGCAAAGTTAACAGCATATCGGTAGCCGGGGGGTGATACTAATGTTAAAAAGCCGTAGAATACATATCTGTGTCTATCTTTGCTGATGCTGGGTATCCTGTTTTTGTAAGACAGAGCAAACAAAATTGTATATACATTTTGTTTGTTCAGGATTTTTCTTATACCTTTGCACTCCCTTGCAAAAGGACAATAAAATTCAGCAGTTATGAAACGTACATATCAACCGCACCGCCGTAGTCGTAAGTCAGTTCATGGATTCCGTAAGCGTATGGAATCAGCGAATGGTCGTAAGGTGCTCGCATCGCGCCGCGCTAAGGGCCGTCATAAGCTTACAGTTTCTGATGAGCGTCGTCTGAAGTAATCAGTTAAATCTTTTTGCCATTCGTAATACTTTAAAGGTATATGAGCGGCTCAAAAAAGAGCAGCATATTACTACGCTTTTCCGTACAGGGAAAGCGTTTTCTGTTTTTCCCCTCAGAGTAGTATATCTTATACATGATGCTGCACCCGGCAGCAGGCCAGCCACCTATCCGCTGATGGCGGGCTTCTCTGTACCCAAGAAAAAATTCAGAAAATCGGTAGACCGGCACCGCGTACGCAGGCTGCTGGCAGAGGCATGGCGTACCCGCAAGGGGCCGATAATAACGGCTATGCCTGAAGGCCGCTCGGTACATGTGTTCCTTATAGCCACCACTACAGAGCTGCCAGACTTTGCACAGGTGGCCGGCGCAATGGACCAGGTAGTGGAAAAACTGCTAACAATAGTTCAAAAACCTGCACATGCGTAAACTGTTATCTATAGTATTTATAGGCATTATCCGGTTTTATCAGGGCGCTATATCACCATTTTTCGGGGCTAAGTGCCGCTATACGCCTACCTGCAGTGCCTACGGGCTGGAAGCTATAAAAAAGTATGGCCCTCTGAAAGGAGGGAAAATGACCATACGCAGATTCCTTTCCTGCCACCCATGGGGAGGGCATGGCTATGACCCGGTTCCCTGACCCTCATATCGGGAATGACGATACTACACGGGTACCGACAGACCACTCATAACTTATGCTCATCACTCTTATCACCGCATCCATAGCTACATCACTGGTACTGATACGGGGGCATTGCTACCCGGCAAGGGTCGCCTGGGTGCTAAGGCCCTCTTTCATCTCCTGGCTATACCCGCAGCTGTGGGGATATCTGTATTATGGTTCCGGCTTGTGCCAAATGCCATGAACAGCTATCTGTTTTATACCATTTTTATTGTGGCCATGTATCTGTACCTGCTAATTGGTGGCTACATCAGGCATCTACGCAACAAAAAGCAGGGTTGAAACAACAAATTCTGTCCGCTCCCGTTCAAACCATTGCGGGAAAACTGCTGTCTGTAATTTGTTAATTATTGCAGTCGCGCAGCTACAAAACTGCCGCGAACGTATTTATCAGTAACTTCGTCATTAAAATTTTTCTCTATGAAAAAGATGCTGCTTCTTGTGATGTTGCTCCTGGGAGTGTCGGCTACCTATGCGCAGCAGGTCTATAACAGCTCAGGTAAAACCAACTATAAGAAAAAGAAAAAGGGTGGTTATGACCCTGATAAACTTGTGCTGGGTGGCGGTATCAACTTTGGGTTGGCTACCCATTATTTCAGTATAGGTACTTCTCCTTTCATTGGGTATCATGTATTGAAACCCCTTTCTGTAGGTGTAGGCCTGGGTTATCTTTATCAGCGCCAGGCCGGAACCATTGACCAGAATAATAAAATATACTTCGACAAGGCCAATCTTATATATCCCAATGTATGGGTGCGCTGTAATGTATATCACCAGTACTACGTGCTGGCCGGATATGAGTATGACCTCATATCTGTAAATCAGGCAGTACCGGACCTTGTGACCGGAGAAATAAAGTACCGCCGTGCAAGTGTGACCAACCAGTGTGCATTGATAGGTGCTGGTGTACGTAATTCCCTGGGTGGCAGAGCATCTCTGTATTTTGAGCTGGTATATGACCTGCTGCAGGGTCAGTACAGTCCATATCCGGCCGGAATACCCGGCACACGCCTGGGTATTGCATTCGGGATGTAGAAAGTTGTAAATTAGCATTCTCAATAAAGGCTCTGTATGCTACGGGAGCCTTTTTTATTTAGCATGAATACAGCCATCCTTCTTGCCATAATAGTTGCCTATTTCGCACTGCTGCTTGGTATAGCCTTCTATACTTCCCGCGGTTCTGACAACGAATCCTTTTTTATAGGTAACCGTAACAGCAAATGGTGGCTGGTGGCCTTTGGTATGATAGGCACATCCCTGTCGGGCATGACCTTTATTTCTGTACCAGGCACTGTGGGCAAAGGTGGTTTTGGGTATTTTCAGGTGGTAACAGGCTACTGGCTGGGCTACTTTGTAGTAGCAGGAGTGCTGCTGCCTCTTTATTACCGTATGCAGCTCACCTCCATATACACTTATCTGGAGCGAAGGCTAGGTGTCAATGCCTACCGTACAGGTGCATTGTTTTTTATTCTGTCCCGCACACTGGGCGCTACCATACGGCTGTATCTGGTTATTAAAGTGCTGCAGACATTTGTACTTGGGGGCATCGGTATTCCATTTGGGGTAACTGCGTTTATCATACTGGGACTCATACTGCTTTATACCTACAGAGGCGGTGTAAAAACCATAGTATGGACAGATACCCTGCAAACCACCTTTATGCTGCTGGCCCTCGTAATATGCGTAGGGTGGATAATGCATGCACTGCACCTGTCGCCTGCCGGCACATGGGCCGCACTGACAGAAAAAGGCTATACACAGACGTGGCAGACGGACATTAACAGCTCAGGCTTTTTCCTGAAACAGATACTGGGGGGCGCTTTTATAACTATAGCCATGACCGGCCTGGACCAGGAAATGATGCAGAAGAACATAAGTGTAAGCAACATAAAGGACGCACAGAAAAACATGATTGTTTTCTGCTTCGTAATGGTCATTGCCAACTTTATCTTCCTGCTGCTGGGCGGCCTGCTGTATCTGTATGCCGGGGCCAATGGTATAACAGTAGCCGGAGATGACCTGTTCCCTACCGTAGCAGTAAACAGTGGTTTGCCGTTTTTCATTACCATCTGCTTTATGATAGGGCTGATATCGGCCGTGTTTCCCAGTGCCGACGGCGCTCTTACAGCACTCACCTCTTCGTTCTGTATAGACATTCTGGGTATTAAAAAGAATGCTGCTCTTACGGAGGAGCGCAGAAAAAAGATACGCTTCACGGTACACAATGTGTTTGCGTTTATATTCCTGCTGTGCATGTTCTTTTTTAAGGCTATAGACAATGGCTCCCTGATAGACATACTGCTGAAGATGGCGGGCTTTACCTATGGGCCACTACTGGGCCTGTTTGCATTCGGTATTCTTACCCGCCGCAATGTTGCATCCCGGATACCGATGGTAGTATGTCTGGCATCTATGGTCCTTACATTTGCCATAGACTTTGTAAACAATGCTGCATGGTATGCAGGTAAGTTTCACCTGTCTGCTGCCGGTACTGAATGGCTCAACAACCTGTCTCAAAACATATTTCACGGCTATCATATAGGCGTGGAGCTACTTATAGTAAATGCATTCATAACCTTTATACTGCTGTACGTACTGGCAGTAAAGAGTACAAACAATAACGAAAATGAAAGATCAGTTGAACAACCTGCGCATGCGTGACTGGACCGAAACCAGAGCACACTCCAGCTGGCAGATATTTAAGATAATGGCAGAGTTTGTACAGGGATTTGAAACCCTGTCGCGCGTGGGGCCATGTATATCCATATTCGGGTCGGCACGTACCAATCCCGGTAATAAATATTATGAGATAGCTGTAGAGATAGCCCAGAAGCTATCGCGCGAGGGTTTTGGTATCATTACCGGAGGCGGCCCCGGCATTATGGAAGCGGGTAATAAAGGCGCTCACCTGGCAGGTGGCACATCTGTAGGGCTGAACATAGACCTCCCTTTTGAGCAGGAAAGCAACCGCTTTGTCAATAAAGACACTTCCATAGACTTCGACTACTTCTTTGTACGCAAGGTCATGTTTACGAAGTATGCACAGGGCTTTATCATGATGCCAGGTGGCTGGGGTACTATGGACGAATTCTTTGAAGTGGCCACACTCATACAGACACGTAAGTTTATACAGACACCCATGATATGTGTAGGCTCGGCATACTGGAATGGCCTGTTTGACTGGATGCGCAACACTATGCTGGAGGCAGAACATAACATAAGCCCAGGCGACCTGGAAATGATAAAAATATTTGACACCGCCGATGAGGTAGTTTCCTACATCAGCGAATTCTATACACATAACAAACTGCAGCCAAACTTCTGATATGACAAGACTCCTGCTTTCGGCGGAGCTAAACGCCTATGCAGAACGATATACATCGCCCGAAACACAGGTACTTGCTGCCCTGAACCGGGAAACCAATGTGAAGCGCAGCGACTCCGTAATGCTATCGGGGCACCTGCAGGGAGGTATCCTCAGTATGTTCAGCCACATGATAAAGCCCAGGCGCATACTGGAAATAGGCACTTATACCGGCTATTCGGCTATATGCCTGGCAGCAGGGCTCCCGGCCGATGGCATACTGCATACTATAGACATAGACGAGGAGTTGTATGACATAGCCGATAAATACATAACACAGGCCGGCCTGCGCAGCAACATTGTGCAGCATACCGGTAAGGCTGTAGATATCATTCCCACTCTTCAGGAACAATTTGACCTCGTATTTATAGATGCCGACAAGGCCAATTATTCTGTGTACTATGATATCGTTTTTGACAAAATACCTGTAGGTGGCTATATCATAGCCGATAATGTACTGTATGACGGAGAGGTGATACTACCACCCAACCAGCAGGGACGTAATGCCCGTGCCATACACAGCTTTAACGAAAAAGCACTGACCGATGACCGGGTAGAGCGGGTACTGATGCCCGTGCGCGACGGACTGATGGTAATGCGTAAACTAAAGGGGTGAGCCTAAAAGCCACCCCTTTACTATCTTTTATACCTGTGTCCTTTCTTATCAGAATATCTTGCCGGGGTTCAGTATGCCATTCAGGTCAAATACCTGTTTTATCTGCCGCATGAGCTGTAGCTGTACCTCGCTGAAAGCAATGTCCATATAGGGTCGTTGTACCAACCCAATGCCATGCTCTCCAGATATGGTACCACCCAGCCGCACTACCTCGGTAAACAGCCTGCGTATGCCCTGTGGCAGCTTGTTGTGCCAGTCATCATCGCTCATACCGGCCTTTACTATATTCACATGCAGGTTGCCATCGCCGGCATGTCCATAACATACCGAGTGAAAACCATACTCATTACCCAGCGCTTTGATGATGGTGAGCAGCTCCGGCAGCTCGGCACGGGGCACTACCGTATCCTCCTCTTTATATATTGAATTGCTTTTCACCGCCTCGCCTACCTTCCTGCGTAGCGTCCACAGCATCTGTTTCTGCTCATGACTGTCGGCAAACAGCACTTCATCTATATCATACTGCTGCACTATACCCGCTATTGCTTCTGCATCGCGGTACAGCTCGTCCATATTATTGCCGTCTACCTCTATGAGCAGATGCGCCTGTATATCATCGGGCAGCGACACTCCTGCCGACTGTACATACTTCATAGACCACTCCAGCGCGTCGCGCTCCATAAACTCCAGTGCCGAGGGGGTGTAACCTGCCAGAAATACTGCATTGACTGCCTCACAGGCCTGTACTGCCGAGCGGAAAGGCACCAGCAGGAGCAAATCATGCTTTACAGCGGGTATGAGGCGCAGCACTATTTTTGTCACGATACCTAATGTACCCTCACTACCCACCACCAGCTGGGTAAGATTATACCCGGTAGCATTCTTTAGCACATTTGCCCCTGTCCATATCACCTCGCCCGAGGCCAGTACCATTTCCAGATTCAGTACATAGTCCTTTACCACACCATACTTTACCGCCCGTGGCCCGCCACTGTTTTCTGCCACATTGCCCCCTATGAAGCAGGAGCCTTTACTGGCAGGGTCGGGCGGGTAAAAGAGACCTTCCGCTTTGAGCGTTTCCTGCAGCTCCTGGGTAATGACTCCCGGCTCTGTAGTCACCTGAAAGTTGCGCTTATCTATATGCAGTATCCGGTTAAACCGTTTCATATCCAGCACCACCCCGCCTGCTACCGGCAGGGCTCCCCCACTCAGTCCCGTACCAGCCCCCCGGGCAGTAACAGGGATACGGTGCTCATTACAATACCTGAGTATGCTGCTCACCTCATCGGCAGATGCTGGCTGTAGTACTACTGCAGGCCGGTGATGCAGATCTTCTGTATGGTCAGATGCACAGCGTATCAGGTTTTCCTCATCAGTAAGTACGTATGCCATACTCACTACCTGCCTGAAATATGCAAGGTGTACCTCTGTTATATTGCCGTATATCATGCTGCAAAGGTGATAAAAACAATCATTCATGGTGCAGTATTGTTAATTAAAGCGTGGCACCTTTGGCTATTGGCTGTGGTATATCTACTTTTGACAGCGTTTTCGCTCTTCGCATCACATGGTATTAGTCACCGGCGGCAGTGGTTTTTTAGGCAGGCACCTTGTCAGGCAGTTAGCTGCCGGCGGACAGGCGGTGAGAGCGCTGTATCACCACAACGCACCATCAACCGAGATGCAATCTTTACCGGGAATAACCTGGCAACAGTGCGACTTGCTGGATGTATTTGATGTGGAAGCGGCAATGGAAGGTATTACAGACATATACCATTGTGCAGCCATAGTATCATTCTCCCCGTCCATGGCTGAAACCATGCTGCATTTTAATCCCGAAAGCACAGCAAACATTGTCAATGAAGCAATAACACAGGGTATACGCAAGCTGGTATATGTAAGCTCTGTAGCCGCTCTGGGACGCAGTAGCGCAGCTAAAGAAGTAACAGAGGAGCAGGAGTGGGGGGAAAGCAGCTACAGCTCGGCATACGGGCTCAGTAAATATCTGGCAGAGAATGAGGTGTGGCGGGGCATAGGCGAAGGGCTGAATGCGGTTATCATCAACCCATCAGTAATACTGGGTGCCGGCGACTGGCATACCGGCTCACCACAACTTATAACACTGGCCGACAAAGAATTCCCTTTCTATACCAATGGTGTTAATGGCTGGGTAGATGTGAACGATGTAGTGAGCATTATGGTGCAGCTGATGAACTCAGATATTGAGTCGGAGCGCTTTATAGTGAGTAGTGGTAACCACTCCTACCGTGAGGTATTTTACCTTATGGCAGATGCCCTGGGTAAAAAGCCGCCATCTTTCCGGGCCGGACCATTTGTTACTGCCATGGCATGGCGCATGGGCGCATTACTGCACCGTATAACGGGAAAATCGCCCGTCATCACCCGCGAAACCGCCCATACGGCACAGAGCATAGTGCATTATAATAACAGCAAGCTACTGGAGGCATTCCCCACTTTTCATTATACCCCGCTGCAGGAAACCATAAGCCATATGGCGGGTGCATTCAGGAAACGTAACATACAACAGGCTCAGATTTGATTGGGTGTTGTTATCTTAGCATGAAAATAGATTGATATTGGATTTTTCTGAATTCGGATTTGATGACGACCTGATGGACGGCATTGACGCTATGGGGTACGTATCTGCCACCCCGGTCCAGCAAGAGGTAATACCGCAGATAATAGCAGGCCGGGACATTATAGCAGCAGCACAAACCGGCACCGGCAAGACGGCAGCCTTCCTCCTGCCTGTACTGCACAGGCTACTCTCTGAGCCGCACGACCATGCCACTGTCAATGCTATGATTATAGTGCCTACCCGCGAGCTGGCTACACAAATAGCGCAAACACTGGAAGGGATTGCCTACTATACTACCATCAGCTTTATATCAGTGTACGGAGGTACGGGCGGTGCGCTTTTTGCTACTGAGCGCAAGGCGCTGGAATCGGGCGTTGATATCGTTATCTGTACACCCGGTCGCATGATAGCTCACCTGAATATGGGATATGTAAAGCTGGCCGGCCTTAAATATCTGGTGCTGGATGAGGCCGACCGTATGCTGGACATGGGCTTTTATGAAGACATCATAAAAATCATATCCTATCTGCCTGCACAACGGCAGAATCTGATGTTCTCTGCCACAATGCCACCTGCTATACGCAAACTGGCCAATACCATACTGGTAAAGCCGGCTGAGATAAACATTGCCATATCCAAGCCACCAGAGCAGATAATACAGGGAGCCTACTACCTGCATGAGGCGCAGAAACCCCAACTGGTACAATACATTCTGAAACAGAAAGAATTTGGAAGCGTTATTATATTCTGCTCCAGCAAGCTGAGTGTAAAGAAACTATATGAAGACCTGCGCAGAGCAAAGTTTCCGGTGGGTCCTATTCACTCTGACCTGGACCAGGGACAGCGCGAGCAGGTGCTGCTGGACTTCAAGAGCCGCAAGCTGAAAGTACTTGTAGCTACCGACATCCTGAGCAGGGGTATAGACATAGAAGACATAGACCTCGTTATCAACTATGATGTACCGCACGATGGTGAAGACTATGTGCACCGTATAGGACGTACTGCACGTGCAGCTACATCAGGCACCGCATATACTTTCATCACAGATAAAGAGCTGCATCGGTTCAGAAAAATAGAAAAACTCATAGGCCGGGAGGTGGAGAAGCTGCCTATACCAGAGCAGTTTGGTCCGGCACCAGCACTGCCTCAGGGCCAGACCAGTGGCAGTAAACCTAATAAAAGGCGCTTCAGGGGAAAGAAGCCCGGAGGCCCGAACGGAAAAAAAACCGGCAACTAATAAACAGTTGCCGGTATAAAACATTTTTCACAGAACAGAGTTTATGCATTTGTGGTACGGGCCGGGCGATATGCCATGTTTAATGCCAGTGCTATTATGCAGAATGTGGTCTCTATAGTAAGCCATTGCGTACCGAATGCACCCAACTCTCCCTCTATGAGAATGGTGAGCACACGCGACAGCGCATAAAAGCCCCACAACATAGTAAGGAACTGCAGCCCCCGCTTCACCTCTTTTATCAGCATATATACAATACCGATGAAAAGGGTAAGCCCTACCCCTCCGTATATCCCTCTTATAGAGCTGAATGCATCATTGTTTGTCAGCTGCACATGCACGAGGTCCATTACCGCCTGCGGACTGCTGAAAGCCATAAGGCTTACAGATAACATACTTAATGCAGATACTCCCATAAATACACGGGCAGCGTTGCGAATCATTTTTTGCTTGTTCATATCTGATGATTTTTATACTGCAAAGTACCGGCACCAAATACCGGCAAATGTTGGTGCAGACCATGATATTTTATCAGACATTATTTACTATCACGCCTGTAGCGCACAGCAGCTATACAGTAACCACACTCTGTATATTGTGCGTAAAGCACTACTTTTATTGCGATGAACAAGCGGGTACTTTACCTTGTTGCCACAGCAGTAGCCATAATCCTTTTTTTGTATGGCTACCATATTTTTCCCATTCCCGGCACTGATGCTGTTGTGTATATTCCTACAGCATATCTATACGCCAAAGGGCATGGACTCATTAACCCGCTTTATTACATAACACAAATCACCGACCCCAGCAACCAGAACCTGTACAATTACTATGTTCCATTTCAGGCGCATCTGCTGGGCATTCTCAGCAGCATAAAGCCCGATTACAGAACCATTTTTACCTGGTGTGCACTGTTTAGTATCACTGGCTTGCTGTTATACACACGTATCATAGCATCTTATTTCTCTGGTGCATCGGGCAGGCTGGCAAGGGTGATGATGTTACTATCATTACCCTATCTGTCTATATATCTGCTGCCTACAGTAGGCCGGCCAGAGAGTCTTACCGTACTTATGTCTATGCTGGTATATATACTGTACCGTAACCGTACACATATTAATCCGTGGCTGTACAATGCGGTGTTATGTACCCTGTGGGGGCTTATGCTGGCCACGCAAATCATGTCGTGCTTTTTCTGCTTCCTTATATTCATTGCCTATGACCTTCTTAACAGTAGCAACATAGGCAGGACTGTTGTCATCAATACATTACGGCTGGCTGGTATTGCACTCGTATTCTGTCTGGCATTGATGCTGTCCCCTATCGGCCTCACAGAAACCCTGACTGGTATAGGGCGGCATGCCGCCTATGTTATAAGTCGCTCTGATACGAACCTGAAGCTATTTGTTTATTATTGGTTGCTGGCACCACTGAACTTTGGCTTTCTGATTGTATTTCTGGCAGCAGCTTTTTTCCATATAAAGTATACGGTCGGCCGGCTACGTCAGCTAAGCGTACTTCATAAAGTATTGGTAGCCGCAGTACATCTGGTCATTGCTGCCGGTTTTTATAAGTTTATTCTCTATGCTGCCCCTACTGTGTACAATGCCACTCAGTTTATTCTTCCCATTACAGTATATGTAATGATGAGCCTGGCACGCTACGGGCAGGGTGTTAAAGAAAAGCTACCTGCAGCTGTGCTGTTACTAACATTTGCTGCCGGAGGCTTACTTTTTCTGCGCACATTTCTGCTTTTCATTGACTACATGCAGGATGGCAAGACGTTTCAGGCAGGCAGGCAGGTAGCTGCCGAAATATTTAATAAATACCCCCGGGTATACTTTACAGGACTGTGGTGCCTTTTTGATGACCCTAACGAGATAAAAGTATTTGACCTCCGCTATTATAAGAAAGGCGATGTAGTGGTAGTGCAACAGGCATACCATGAGTTTCCTCCTGAGTTAAAGGGCAAGTGCACAATCGTTTATGACTGGTCTACAAAGGAGCGCAGAACCTTTATGGGCATCCCTCTTACCCGCCGGCCACAGGGCTATAGCTTTGTCCTATGCCAGATGAATGAAGATGCCCCTGCAAAATAAAGGCCGGCATCATCTGCCGGCCATTGTTCATTCTCTTACAGTTAGTTTATATGTTACTTACTGCTACCATTTCTTTTTAAAGTCGCCGCGACTAAAGAACTTTTCTATCAGACAGTACAGCACAATGAAGAAATAACGGCTGCCCATCTCCCTTATCTTCAGGTTTGATGTGCCGTGTTTTCTGTTCTGCCATGAGTTAGGCACTACGGTAAATGAATACCCCCTTACTATGGCTTTCAGCGGCAACTCTACCGTAAGGTTAAAGTGTGGCGACATGAATGGCTTTAGTCCCTCCATGGCCTGACGGCTGTACAGCTTGAATGCATTGGTAGTGTCGCGATACCTCATTTTGAACACGATACTTATCATCCTGTTCACAAATCGGTTCAGGTACAGCTTGTTTTTAGGGTAGTCTATTACCTTACCCTCTTTGCACCATCTGTCGCCAAATACACAGTCTACCTTCTTTTCCCGCCAGGTGTCATAAAATTTCACCAGATCCGCCGGACTGTCAGACATATCGGCCATCACAATAGCTACACAGTCGCCGGAAAAGTTTTCCAGCCCCTTACGTATTGCATAACCAAAACCATTGTGAGGTGGCTGGTTAAATATTGTGCGCAGGGTAGGTATTGTTTTCTGTAGCTCAGTGATTACCTCTATCGTATTGTCCTTTGAGTTGTCATTTACTACCAGCAGCTCATGCGGAATATTACGGGCACGCAACTCTTCATGAAACGCATTCAGCGTATCAGGCAGATTGAGCGCCTCATTATAGGCGGGTATAACTACACTCAGTACAGGGTCGGTATTACTCATGAGCTGAAATATCTGTTCTTACTTATTTTACTCTTGCCTTCATGTTCTCAAATATCTGCTGCATGGTTACCTCCAGCGAATATTTGTAATCCCACTCAGGATAATGATTTTTGAACTTGCTTACATCTGATATGTACCAGATATGGTCGCCGGAGCGGTTATTATCCGTATAGCTAAAGTTCATTTTATTGCCGGTTATTTCCTCGCATATATCTATAGCCTCCAACATGGAGCAGTTGCTGAAGCGACCACCACCTGCATTATATACCTGTCCGCCGGGTTGTGGATTCTGATAAAAATGCCAGAACATATTCACCAGGTCCCATGCATGAATATTGTCGCGCACCTGCTTTCCTTTATAGCCAAAGATGGTGTAATGGTCGCCGGTTATAGCGCACTTCATCAGATAAGAAAGGAAGCCGTGCAGCTGAGCGCCGGAGTGCTGCGGGCCGGTAAGGCATCCTCCACGGAAGATGGCCGTATTCATATCGAAATACTTACCGTACTCCTGTACCATGATGTCGGCAGCTACCTTTGATGCGCCGAATACCGAGTGCTTTGAGTTATCTATGCTCATCTGCTCGTCTATACCATGTGTAAAGTATGAGTGAGACTCTGCTATTTCCCAGCGCTTGTCCAGCTCTACCAGTGGCAGGAAGTTGGGGGTATCGCCATATACCTTATTGGTAGAGGTGAAGATAAATACAGCTTTGGGGCAGTACAGACGGGTAAGCTCCAGAAAGTTCAGCGTACCATTTGCATTGATGGTAAAATCTGTGATAGGCTCGCGTGCAGCCCAGTCATGACTGGGTTGTGCAGCCGTGTGTACTACTATCTTTATGTCGTTGCCATACTCCTTGAATACAGGCTCCAGACTTGCATAATCACGTATATCGTGGTTCAGTGGCTTATAGTTGCTATACCTGCTCTCCAGTACTTCTTTATTCCACTTAGTAGATGCAGAAGGACCGAAGAAGTATGCTCTCTGGTCATTATCTATACCTATCACGAGGTCCATCTTATCTGCCAGAAAGCTCACGCTTTCACTTCCTATCAGTCCGTTTGAGCCGGTTACAATAGCTATGTTCATTATTTATGCGTTTAATATCGGTTTAAGTTGTTGTTCGTTTTTATTTATCCAGTTCCAGGTATCAGTAACAATATCCCGCACATTGCGCTTTGGCGCCCAGCCGGTAAGGGCTGTTATGCGGCTGTTGTCTGTGATATACAGCGGTATATCGCCTTTCCTGTTCTCCATTACTGATGAGGCTCCTACTTTATTACCGGTAATCTCAGCACACAGAGCAGTAAGCTCCTGCAGCGACACACTCGACTCCACACCACCACCGGCATTCATAGTACGCCCGTTCACCACATCAAAGTTGTGCAGCTCATAATCTACAAGGTCAAAGAGGTCATAGATATGCAGCGCATCACGCACCTGCTTGCCCTCACCGCCATAACCAAAATAGGCTACATCGCGGCCCCAGTAGTGGCGGGCTACCCACAGTGTTATTACACCCTGGTCTACCTTACCCATCTGATGCGGGCCGGCTATGACACCACAGCGGTTTATAACATAGTTTACATCAAAGAACTCCCGGAACTCCTCTATCAGCAATTCTGATGCCAGCTTTGTAGAGCCGTATACCGAACGGGCCTTATCCAGCGGAAAATCTTCTGCAATACCACGAGCACTCATACCCGGCAGTGTCTGTTGCTCTGTAAGCTCAAACCTTGTAGGACCTTCAGTATAGGATATCTGCTCCAGATATGGGATAGGATATACCCTGCTGGTGGAGAGGAATATGAATTTAGCTTTGGTACGCGCTGCCAGCTCCAGTGTATTGATAGTACCGGCAAGATTGGTATTGATTACGTAACTGAGCATAGCGCCCATACCCGCCATTACCGATGGTTCTGCTGCCGCATCTATGATATAATCAAATGCCTGATCCAGCTCCAGGTCTTCCCGGTTCCTGATATCGCCATGAATGAAAGCCACACCGGCCTCCTTCAGTTTAGGCAGATTGAGTTCCGCACCTCTGCGTTTCAGATTGTCCAGTGCTGTAATGGTGTAGGACGGGTATTTTGATTTCAGCATGAGGGCCAGGTTAGAACCTACGAACCCACACCCTCCGGTGATAAGAATAGATATGCTCACGTCTGTAATTTGGTGTGCAAAAGTACGCCGAAAACCCGTCAAAAAGAATATTTATGTCACTTTTAACGAATGTGTATGTGCTGACCCATAAAACAGGCACTATTTAATGAATATGTTTCGGTGGTTTTCTATGTATTTGCACCTGCAGTGTGGTGTAACAGTTACCAGCCTGAAAGGGATAGCTTACTCCTCAACCGACCCGAACACCGCAGGTATTTTATCTGCCCGATGTTTTTCTATACAGTAGATACCTTCTTTGCATGCCTCTTCTGATATAACTCTTGCCCGTGATGAATCAGGATAGTGGTAATTCATTGAACGAAGTTCAGTTCTGAAAGCCTTCATACCATAGCCACCATCTTTCACATTCCAGTTATAAAAGAAGAATAAACCTACAACAATGGTAAACATCATTGACCTGACTATCCGCTCATTTTTCATTTCTATTACCAGAAATACAAATGCAATCGCTGTAAGTAAATGAGAATATATATGGTACCTGCTGGCTGTAGAACACCACAATGGCATATTTCCTCTGAATAATGACATAACTCCCAATGAACCGATAGCAAACAGAGCAAGACACACAATAGGTAGCCGACTAGCCGCAATAGATAACCTTTTTCCAATTGGTCTGGCAGCTATTAATATTGCAAAAAGAAGCCCACCTGCAGATATCCCATAAGTAAGACTAAAGTGTGCCCCTGCTGCATGCAGGAAAAATGGAATGAACTTAAATGGGTCCAGTGTAAAAAAGTTAGTCTGGGGTTTTATATAATGGAGATAATAAAGCGGGGCGGATATGAGAAATGTAGCCAGAGCAACTGTGATTTTTGTTTTGTCTTTTGTAAAAAGGGCATACAAGACAATTATTGCAGAACCAAGATTCCCGTTTCCGCTTGAAAATGTACATATACACTGCAATAGCAACGCCAGTACAAGAAACCCTTTGGGATTTTTTCCATAAAAATAGAGGCTAGCTGTAAATGCCAGTATAACACCGAAGTTCTGTATTCCAGCCATTGCAAAGTTCATATTCTCAAATCCACTCAAATCAAAGACACACATGCTTGTGACAAGAACACATACCTGCCAATACTCCGGGATTGCCTTTTTTACAAACAACGAAATATTAAGAAAGAGCAATGTCAGTATTCCGGCATTGAGCAGAATCAGATGTCTGAAATTTATCTGACCAGTAATAGAGTAGTATATCGCATATACAATTCTTGATGGTACTATCCTGTGCTCATTGTGTTGTGTAAACAGTAACGAAAGCCGGCCCTGAAAATCAGCATACTTGTATTTGGTCAGAAAAACCAGAATCGCATCATAGTCATCCTCGCGGGGCATATTGGTTGCATACTTATATACATAGTAATAAAATACCACCAGTGGGAGCAGTATTGCTATATAAAGTATGTAGGGCATTAATTTATTCCCTATGCGATAAGCATTTTGCATGTTTCGTAGCAATTTATATATGCCGGAACAAAATAAACAGTAACGGGGTTACTCTTCTGTAAGTTCTATTCTCTGATTTTCAATACAGTATATCTTCAGTCTACAGGCATCATCAGTTATCCTCTTAGCCTTCACCGAGTCAGGAAAGTAATACCTCTCTGTTGCAAGGATATGGTGCATACCTTCATACGCCTTTTTCCCATCGTCATAATTATACAGATAAGAAATACTGCATATTATTATCACAATTGGGATAAGTGGAATCCTTGCCCTGTGGGTATTATCCACCATCATCAAACTAAAGTTATCCTTTTCTATCCTGAATACCAGATAGGTAAACATTACAATCAACAGCAGATGTGAGTACCCTATATACCTGCTGGAATAAGAGACAACAACCGGCAAATTTCCCCTGAAAAAAGACATCAGAACCTGGGAGGCAATTGCGTATCCGGCAATGCATAATAAAGGCAGGATAGTCTTATCTAATCTGGGTAACTTTATTATTTCCCGACCTAGTAATGCAAAGAAGATAACGAGAATAACGACACCGGCCGGAATGCCATAATCAAAACTGAAGTGGGAGCCAACAGCGTGTAAAAAGAAGGGGAGCACCTTTTCCATATCATCTGTAAATGTTGAGTTCACAGAGTTATAGTGATAGTAATAAAGTGACGAGAAAACCAGCATGGTAAGCAATGAGATGACAAATTTCTTTCTGCTGCCCGAAAAAAGATTATATATAACAATGAATAATGAGGCTACATGACCATTGCCACTTGTGTATATACATAATACCTGCAATAAAAATGCAGCTATTGTATTTCCCTTACCATTACGACCATAAAGAATCATACTGGAAATAAAGAAAAGCGTAACTCCATAGTTCTGAATACCGGACATTGCCCAGTTACTGTTTTCTGTATTTATCATATCAAAACAGCATAAACTGACAACAATGGCTACATAGTGCCAATATCTGGGAACAATCTTTCTAATAACATGTATCAACGAGCCAAATAGTAAAACAGCCAGAAAGAAATTAAAGAATATCAGTCCCCGGAAGTTTATATTCCCAAAAACCTTATAATAAAGAACAGATACCAATCTTGTTGTAAAAATTCTATGTTCAATATGCTGATCGAACAAATGGTATATGTTCCCGGGAAATGCAGTTGTCTGGAAGTTTGTTACCAGCTCTATTATGGAATCATAATCGTCATATCGGGGAATATTCAAAGAGTATTTACATATGAATAAAAATTGTACAAATATTGGAAACACTATCAATACGTATTTGAAAAAATACTTCTTCCATGAGTTTGTAAAACTTTCAAGTGTTGTATTAAACATATTGATGCCAGGCATATTCATTTCGTGCAAAGGTAAATGGATTTGCTGCGACATTATCTGTTTTACCCATTTTGATTACTTTACCACAACAGTGCCTAATCTCTTCTCTTGCTTTTCCCGTACTTTTGCCCCACTTGACCAATATGAAATCGAACATAAACATACAGGTAGAGCTTGCTGAAGACAAGATGCCTGAGAAAATAGAATGGCGGGCGCCGGATGGTGGCGTACCAGAGTGGCAGAAAGCTAAAGCCATACTACTGGGCCTGTGGGACGGCGATGAAAAATCGGCGATGCGTATAGACCTCTGGACTACCAAAATGATGGTGGACGAAATGAACGACTTTTATTTCCAGACCTTCTTTGGTATGGCTGACACTTATGCCCGCGCTACACGCAATACCGAGCTGGCCAACGAAATAAAGGACTTTGCCAAAGCATTCCTGAAAAAGGCGGGCGATGCGCTGGAGCAGTCTGAGAATAAGTAAAAGCCACGCTAATACACCTTTCAACTTTTTAACCATATAACTGATAAAGAGATGTCACTGGAACAAAAGGTAATGGATGAGCTGAAAAACGCTATGCGTGCCAAAGATGAGGCAGCACTGCGTACGCTCCGCGCTATAAAAGCAGCTATCATAATAGAAAAGACTGCCGAAGGCGCAAACGGTGAAATAAATGAAGCCACCGAACTGAAAATGCTGCAGAAACTGGCAAAACAGCGCCGCGACTCGCTGGACATATTTGAAAAGCAGAACCGCGAAGACCTGGCATCCAAAGAGCGGGAAGAACTGGCTATTATAGAAAAGTTCCTGCCAAAACAGATGAGTGCAGAAGAACTGGCTACCGAGCTGAAAGCTATCATAGCACAGGTAGGCGCTACCTCCCCTGCCGATATGGGCAAGGTAATGGGTGTAGCCAGCAAGCAGCTGGCAGGCAAGGCCGATGGTAAAGCCATATCGGAAGCGGTAAAGCAACTGCTGGCTCAGTAAGAGTACTTTTATCATACAACGCATACAGGTGCCGGGCTTAATGCCTGGCATTTCCTTTTTACACCCGGCAGGGTGGGCATGTTGTCATCATTAGTTTTACTTTTGAGCTCCCGATTATGCCGCTGGATATTATAACACTGGTTCTGCTTATTGTCTTCTTTGTGCGTGGCTTCATGAAGGGCATTATTGTGGCTGCATTTTCAGTCATCAGCATTCTGCTGGGGCTGCTGGTAGCGCTGAAGCTTTCCCAGGCGTTTGCATCCTGGCTGCTGGCACATGACTATGTGTCGTCGGGCTGGGCGCAGGTAATAGCATATATAGTACTGTTTATAGGTGTGGTAATGCTGGTGCGGCTTATAGCGCGCATGATAGAAAAAGCCGCCGAGGGCCTGATGCTGGGCACCATTAATAAGCTGCTGGGGGCACTGCTCTATGTATTTCTGGGGGCAGTAATATGGAGCTCGCTGTTATGGCTGGGCGCCAGCGCACAGATAATACCTGCACAAACCATTGCGGAGTCGCACAGCTATGGAATGCTGTCGGGCCTGGCGCCGTGGTTCTTTGGTATAGCGGGTCACCTGCTGCCCTTTGTGCAGGACACTTTTACAAACCTGAGCCACTTCTTTGATACGGTAAATGCACAACCAGCCGATGTGGGTACTCATTGACAATTACGACTCCTTTACCTGGATACTGCAGCACTACCTGCTGCAGACAGGGCATGAGTGTGTGGTGTACCGCAATGATGCCATAACACTGGACGGGCTTATAGCCCTGGCACCGGAGCGGCTTATCATATCCCCCGGCCCCGAAACACCGGATCAGGCAGGCATCAGCATGGAGGCCATAGCACACTTTCACAGCAGGATACCTATACTGGGCGTATGCCTGGGGCATCAGGCGTTGGGTATGTACTTTGGGGCGAGGCTACTACATGCACCCGCCCCTATGCATGGCAAAACCAGTGTGGTACACCATACCGGGCATCCACTGTATGCAGGCGTGCCGCTATCATTTGAGGCTATGCGCTACCATTCACTGGTTATAGACGAGCTACAGGACACCGGGCTTCACAGCATAGCCCATACCGAAGATGGGGTAATAATGGCAGTGGCACATGAGCAGTACCCATGTGTGGGCATACAGTATCACCCGGAGTCGGCGGGGACAGCGTATGGTATGGAAATACTTAAAAACTGGGCTGCAATGTAGCCGGCATCAGGCGCCGAACTGGCGCAGGTGATGATCCAGGTGTTTGTAAAACATATTGTTCCACTCAGTAACGTTCAGCTTGCCAAAAGAGTGTGATTCTTTTCCTTCAAAAACCGGGGCTCCGTCTTTCTGCGCCCTGCGTATATAATCTATAAGCCTGCGCTGCTCTCTGGCAAAGTCGCGGGTGTCTGCTATTACAAAGTCGGGAGCAGTGCGTCCGTTATGTTTGTACGGGGCTTCATTTACTACCATCGGCTTTACCATGAGCTTCAGCATCAGCTTCATCAAGCCTGCAGGTTTTTTATACTTTTCCGGCTCATATACATATTCATAGCTCACACAGCAGTGCGCCAGCATCTGCGCTACATTCATTTTTCCCCACTGTGCCCGGGTTTCGGGCGTGAGGGTATTGATACGGTCTATAATTCCTTCCGATACGGTAGTAGTAAAGATGTCTGGTAGTGCCATGGTATGAACATTTTATAAAGCAAACTTATAGAAAGTATCTGCTATCCGGTACAGATAACCTAATGTTTATATATCTGGTTACCATCGCAGATGGGGCCACCGGCTGGTGAAGTAATACCGGCCCGGGGCTTTCTGTTTCAGCTGCAGCAGGTGATCGGTATGGTCCTGCACGAGATAGGTAATGGTAGCAGGCGCTACAAAAAATTCCATCATGAGTAGCTGCAGGAGGTCGTCATAGGTTTTCCGTTTCATGTGTGCATAGTAATAATAGCGTGCCAGCAGGCACTCATTTCTGAGTGCTATCAGATTTACATTTCGTCCTTTTCTTTCCGGTTTTCGTTTGCCCAGCGTTGTCAGCTCTTCAAATATTCTCTTTCCTCTCATAGCGTAGTGATTTTATCACAAATTTACACCACACATATAGCGCTGGTTTTATAGCAGGTCTTTGTTTCATAGCTATCTATAACAGGGAAGCGGCTGCTGTAGCGGGTTTCAGGGTATGGATGCCGGGCTGCTACGGCTGCAAAAATGTGGATAAGAAGCCTTTTTCTCCCCTCTGACAATACCAATGCCGCACCTGAGGGCGCGGCATTGGGCTGGTAATATGCTATGTGATAACTGCTATGGCACTTCTACCACATTCAGTATATCATTTATTATCTGCTCGGTTGTTACATTCTCGGCTTCGGCCTCGTATGTGAGTCCTATTCTGTGGCGCATTACGTCATGGCATACAGCACGCACATCTTCCGGTATCACATAGCCCCTGCGCTTGATGAAGGCATAAGCCTTTGATGCCAGGGCCAGATTGATACTGGCACGGGGAGAGCCGCCATAGCTGATAAATGATTTCAGCTTGCCCAGCTTATACTCCTCGGGGAAGCGGGTAGCAAATACTATATCCAGTATATACTGCTCTATCTTCTCATCCATATACACCTCACGCACCAGCTTGCGGGCTTTGATAATATCCTCGGTGGTTACCACAGGATTAATCTTTGCCGCTCCGGTAGGATTCAGATTGGTGCGTATGATATGACGCTCCTCTTCCTTCTTGGGATAGGTGATGATAATCTTCAGCATAAAGCGGTCTACCTGTGCCTCGGGCAGCTCATAAGTACCTTCCTGCTCTATGGGGTTTTGCGTGGCCAGTACCAGAAACGGCTCCTCCAGCTTGTAAGTATTATCGCCTATGGTTACCTGGCGCTCCTGCATGGCCTCCAGCAGGGCGCTCTGCACCTTGGCAGGGGCACGGTTTATCTCATCGGCCAGTATGAAGTTGGCAAATATGGGGCCCTTGCGCACGGCAAACTTATGCTCCTGCGGATTATACACCATAGTACCCAGCACATCGGCAGGTAACAGATCGGGGGTGAACTGTATGCGGGCAAACTGTGCGTGAATGGCCGATGCCATAGACTTGATGGCCAGTGTTTTGGCCAGACCGGGTACGCCCTCCAGCAGTACGTGACCATTGGCCAGCATACCTATCATAAGGCGTTCTACCATGTGTTTCTGGCCTACTACCACCTTATTGAGCTCCATATTCAGCAGCTCTATAAATGCGCTCTGCTGGTGGATGCGTTCATTCAGTTCCCGGATGTCAAAAGATGAAGAAACTTCCATATTCTATTTAGTGTTTTTCCTTTGTTGCTCTTAAACCTGTGCGAATTCAAAAATAAAGCGGATTGCCAGAAACCCGCAACCACCTGTACACTTTTAACTTTTTTTAAATGGCAGGGGGCAATGTGACACGTTAACGAACTATGCTGTGAAAATGCTGTTTTTATAAAACTGCGCAGTGCGCAATTTATTTTTCCTGTGCGCAATTTCACTGCCATCACGCCATTAAAACATTGACTACAAGCAACTTACGAAACAAATACGATAACTAAAAAGTGCGCATTTCTTCTCAAAAATTGCTCGCGCGTTTTTTATCATATATTAACCCGGCAATAGCGTGGAGTACTGTGGGCTAACAGAATATTCATAACAGACATAGGCATGAGGGTTTATCACTGCAAGTTACGAAGATATGGGCGGTGTGGGGTTGGATTGTGGATAAGTGAGTGGGGAAGTACTAACTTATCCCAAAATCATTTGTTCAATTTCTTGCTTAGCCTCTTCTAATCCAATATCTCCCTCACTTCTGAGGTGAAGGATTTTTTTATTGATCCCGTCTATGTGTTTCAATATCGCTAGTTGTTTTAATCTCGGGGGTAATGGGATTTGAAAGTTGGCGAAAAAATCCTTGGAAACTCTTTGTTGACCGGCTGACCCACCAAAGTAATTTTGGGCATATTCTAAAACCCTTCTGTCACGTAAAAATAAATGCACATACTCTACAATCACATCATTGGTCTTTGGGCGTATCACGTAAAACTCGGTTGACCCACATGCATACCCTTGTAACGCATCGTAAACTACAGCAGACTTCCCATTTTGCATGCATGGCGTTATTTTTGCCCAAATCAAATCGCCATTTTTAAATCTTGTAAACCCTTTGGACAGATAAACTCTTTTCTTATTGAAATATTTAACTACTCCATTCTCTTCATCAATTGCATCCATTGGAACAAAAGATATTTCAGAATCAGGGTTTAGCCTATTAAAAGAAGTTTGAGGATTGATGTATACTAAATCTGAGAGTTTGTGAACCTCGTATATATTGGACTTAAATTTGAAAGACGGCTTATAAACAGCTGCATCCAATCTTTTGTATAAAAACGAACGATCTACTCTGAAAACCCTATCGCTGATTCCACTTCCGCTTTCTGTTGCACACAACTGCAATTCACTCCCGAGAAAAGCATCAATACTCTTAATCAGCTCTTTAGCTTCTGCTTCTTTTCTTTGTTTTTCATTGAATGCTGCTTGGTATTTTCGGACTATTTCCGTTTGCATTGCAATAGATGGTATTGGTGGAATGAGCAATGACTCAACCCTGTCGAGTCCAAGCTTCGGCAATGTTGTTTGTATGTAGTTCAGTTTTATTTGTTGTTGGACTATGTTGCTTTGCAATATTAAAAGCAAAAACTGTGGAAGTACGCTGTTATTCGAAATCGAAATTTTTGCACAATTCTCAGTAAGGATAATTCTGTCTGTACAGTCATCTTCAACATCTAATATCGCTACTTTCCCCACCGTCGCACCTACGATAGCAATCAATAGCTCATCTTTGAATATCTCATACCTTTTCAAAATATCATATACCTCTTTAGACAAGTATTTAAAACTGTCATAATCTAGCCTTCCATCCCAGCTCACATCTCCTACTCTTAAATAACGATACGGGCTTTTTTCTGTAAGAAATTCAAACCCCTTCGGAATCCTTTTCCCACCAGATATTTTTGCTATTTTCGATAGTTTTATATAAGAATCTAGGTTTAACCTCTCTTTGTAAAACAGAGCATCAAATCGTTCAAAAAGTTCTGAACGATTTACAACAAATATATTCCGCCTACTATTTTCTTTCAATTGATACATTACTAGTTTTTCTTCGTGTATTCGAAACTAAGCCCCTAATTCTTAAAAATAAATCCACGCTTCAGCAGCTCTTCTTTAACATTTTCATACACTACGTTCACCAATGTTTGGTGAGCTTTTGAATTATAGGTATGGCACATATCCTGTTCGTAATCAAAAGGAGTACGAATTGTATCATCTTCTCTCTTTACCATTATAGTTGGTTTCTTGGCACTTCTTGCATAACCCAGTTCAAAAGCTACATTGATATTCCTATTACTAATGTCCGCTATAACAATAGAGGCTTCATTTATTTGCTCTATCATTTTGTTATTAATGTTATACGTTTCGCCCTTGTGCTGCATGATAGGATACAAAGCAATATTGATTAACGGTGACTGCTCTTTAATCTTGTCAATAACTCTGTTGTAAGTTAAGTTATACTCATTAACTTCATCATCGCTGAAGTATGGCATTGCAACAAAGATTTTGATTGTGCTTTCAGCTATTTTATCGAAAATTTGAATTAAAGTTTGATATCTGACTTCTTCTATATCAAAAATGTGGTTTTTTAAAACCCACTCTTTGAAAAAGCTATATTTAACTTTGTCTCTAATATTGTAATACAAGAAAGTAGTGAAAAGCCCTTCGCTTTTATTATCCTTCAAAGTTTCTTCGGTAATATATAATTGCTCAACAGCCTTCAGAGAGTCAATGACCTTTTCTACGATTGTTTCTTGATTTTCATCCCTCAGACTCTCGAAAATAGTTTTCGAAAGATTTCTAAAGTTGTTGTTTAAAAGATGTTTTATTCCTGTAAAAAAATTAAAATCAATCCTGCTGACCAGCTCTCTTATTTTTATACCGGTTGTTGGAAATATTTTCTCGATATCCTCACTAGAAAAATTGACTTTATCATCTATTATTACTCGTAAGTTTTGTTCAAGCGTCAACGGTTCTGACTTAGAATTAATATTATAAAACACGACCCGCTCAAATTTCTCAAAGGATCTATCTGTATATATTTCCATCGCATTTTTTTCAGGATTGAATCTTTCCTGTGTTAGTTCTTCAAATAGAACAATACAGAAAGGCACATCCATCTGATTAATTCTATCTCCATTAAGCTGTTCGGCGGAACTCAATCTGTGGTTCCCATCTACTCTATGCAGTGGATGTTCATTCCTTTCAATTAATTGGAGCAACAAACCTTCATCAAACTCTAACTCTACAATTTTGACTTCATTACGCCCTCCAACATCAAATGCTTTGCTATTCTTCTTTTCAAACGTCCTTATCGAAAGCCCGTCAACATTTGATTTGAAGAGCTTCTTTGTTTCAATTAACGTAATAGGAGACGGCCCCTTCTTTGCACCAACTTTAGTGTAATCGTATTTTAATTTTGCACTTAAAATTACTTCTGGGAAAAACAGATAAGTTTCTTCCGTCAGGAAGTTGGAAGTCTTTGCGATATGCTTATCAATTAACTCCCTTTGATATTCAGGATTAGCCTTCGAAATTCTTGCAAGCTCTTTAATCCGTGCAAAACCACGAATGCATGTTTGTTTACTTAGTGATTTGTCTAGAATACCTCTTATAATCATAGTGTAGTGTTTTCTATTTCATTGATGAACTTCATTAGTTCTTTTCCTATGAAGTCCAGTTCATTGTTGTTAGTTTTCTTTCCTGTAGCATCATAACCAATATCTTCGGCTATTGCCATAAAAATGGGGTAATCGGGGAGTTCCTTTTGCTTTGCGGCAATAAAGGCATCCTGTAACTGCTCCTTTAAGTCATTCAGCAGGTCATTATAATAACTGTTTACTTCCGCCTTCCACTCCTTATACTCTTCGGTCTTTTTTACTTCTGAGAGGCTCAAAGTTGGGGTTGGGTTATTGAACCCCTGCATATCTTTGATTTTTTGGGCTTTCTCCTTATCCCAGGCTTCAATCTTTTTATAATAATTATGCTCTTCCTTTAGTCTGGTCTGGATAAAAGCCTTTTTATTACGCAAATAGTCTGTATGGCCAGATGGATGCTTTTTGAGAAATAATACTGAACTCTTTACACCAGCACCCGTAGCAGTAAAGGCACTTTGCGGCATAGATACTACAGCCACAATCCTGAATTTATCCTCGATGCCGTCTCTTACATATTGCAGGCTACTGTTTGTTAATATACCATCGGGTAAAACAATAGCGAGATATCCTCCTTCGCGCAAAAACCGGTGGCACTGTTCTATAAATAAGATTTCGGTGTTTTGATTCTCCCTTCTTTCCGATTCTTTCCTCCCTTTTACATCCAGCCAATCAGGCTCTTTTTTGCCAAAGTCATAACCGGCAAGATAACTCTTCTCACTACTTCTTATCGTTGAGCCAAAGGGGGGATTAGTAATGATGAAATCAAAATGATTGTATTTAAACCCGGTATTTTTAGTAATCTTCTCTATGTCACTGGTAGAAATGAGTCCATCAGATGTGATAACATTGGTATGTCCATCATCATGAATTATCATGTTCATTTTGGCTGCCCGGGAAATTTGCTCATTGATTTCAATACCGTATAGATTTCTTTCGGCAAAGTCATGCCAGTAAGCTTTCCATTTTTCATATTGTTTGTTATTCCTTGGCTTTGGATAAAGCTCATCGGCCTGCCTGCGAACCTTATTCAACGCATATAACAAGAAGCCACCACTACCGCAAGACGTATCTAAAACGAAAGAATCATTTTTTATTGGCAGCACATCGGTTGTAAATTGTACAATTGGCCTAGGCGTGAAATACTGACCAAAGTTTCCTCTGAAGAATGAATCCATGAACGTCTCAAAAGCGCGGCCTTTGCTATCCAGGTCAGTGTCTCCTAAATTTATACTTTCGAGGTAACCTACAACCGTTCTTATTTTTTCAGGCGACAGCCGTATATCATCCCGGAATACTTCTGCATCCTTCTTTCTCCCCTCCTCATACAAGGCTTTTATCCTTTTATAGAGATTTTCGTTTTCTTTTATTTTTCGTTTAATGGCGTCTGGTTCTTCTTCTTTATCTACCGTTATGATTTGAAAGTCGTAAGGTTCGCCTGCCTTACGTGGTTTTTTCTCATCCCAGATTTTACAGAAAATCAACTTATCCAATTCGTCAAACGCTTCAGATGGGTTTAACTGCCCACCTGCCCAAAGAGCATCATGAGCTTGTTTGAAACGTCTGGTTAACTCATCCTGATTAATAATTGAAAGGTCAAAGAACTTTTGTTTTCCCTCTTGCTGAGTCAATGTTTCTGCTTCAGAAACATACTTATAGTTAGCCAGCTTTTTTACGCCATACTGTGGTATGTCCGGTTGAGAAACGCGGGTGTTTTTCTTCTTATCAACTTCAAAATATTCATTCTTGATTTCAGACGTTACCCAAACATATTTCACATCATTCGGGAGTGCATAGGCATAACTGTATGCTTGCTCTATAGCCTGTAAAAACTCCTGCTCACTAACCTCCTGTCGTTTGCATTCTACTAAAATGTGAGGCTGTTCGCACGCATCATCATTGTAAACGACAATATCGGCCTGTCTTGCGTCAACACCCATTTTCACAGTAACAAACTGACGGATACGCCCAGGCTTGTAACCATAATCAATAATCAATTTGAGAAATGTCTCAACCTGTACTTTTTCTTCGGGATTAGAATAGCTTCGTTTTACATTCTGATTCAGATATGTAATCTGTCTGATCTCTTCGTTTTCAGTGATTACTGAGATAAGACCTCTCTTTACTCCTTCGTTTATAAGGCTCATATTATGTGTTTTTCCACCGATTCAAAATATCGGGCGTCCGTAACATTCTCTGTACACTGACGATATAACTACCCAATGCAGCAGCACAAAATATTACAGCAATATTTAAGCAAACTACAGTTAATCATCGCAATGTACAATTTAGCTAAAGAATCAACAATGTGGCACTTGAAATTCTGATGAACGAGACCCTTTCCCTCCTTCTACCCTATCTTTGCTACCCTCATGGAAAACTTTGAACAACGCTGGGTGAATACGGAGACGATGCTGCGGGAGCGTTTCGGCAAGCTGCCTGATATGGAGGGCATTCTGTTTCTGATAGGGGTAAATGAGCTGGGGCGTATGCCGCGCCGCAAGTTCTCTAAAGAGCAGAAACAGGACCTTATGCACATAGCTGTGTGTACCCTGCTGAGCCAGATGGGCTACTACGAGCCTGCGGGCCGCGATGATGACGGCTGGCCACACTTTAATGCCACACAGGAGATACCGGTAAGGGAAATGGCACAGCAGGAGCAGATGCTGAAGGAGTGCATTGTGCGCTACTTTGAGCAGGCTTAATCGCGGCGCACCATGCCTGCATAGCGGCCATTTACATATACCGTATAGGTACCTGCAGGTATAAGGCTCATATCTACCGACACACTTTTACCTCCCTGAAAGGGACTTCTCTGTACTACTTTGCCTGCGGCATTATGAAAGGTGACTTCTGTAATCTTTACCGTGCCGGCACCCTCTGCTGCCGATATCATAAGCTCAGAGCCTGAAGTGCCGGGCGCAATTTTCACAAAGGGGCGACTCTCTGCAGCAGGCTGCTGTGCCTTTACCGGGGCATGCTCTGATGCCATACACAATACATTGTTCAGTATAAGCCGGTAGCCGGGTGAGTGCGGATGCAGGCTGAGGTCGGTAGGCGGGTCATTGACCATATGCTGGTAGTCTTCGGGGTCGTGACCGCCGTAGAAGGTCCATACCCCGCGGCCATGTGTGCCATGTATGTAGCGGGCCTCATTGATATCGCGACGCTCTCCCAGCACGGTGACCCCGGGCCGCAGCACCTCCCGGCGAAAGGCCGTAGTCTGCCCCATAAAGCCGGCTATACGCTGCACATGATTCTGACACAGCATAGACAGTACCGGCTCTGTACGCGCCTGAAAGCGGCGCAGGGTAAAGCTATCGTCGGTGCGCAGCTTTCCTATGCGTGCGTTTACATTATCTATATCGGAGTGGCCATACTCAAACGGTGCAGTAGATACCGTAAAATTCCTGAATGCCAGGCAGTGCCCGTAGTGCAGCTTTTTCTGTACGTCCTCATCTTCGCCGTCGCCATCGTATGGTGCGGCACATATATCCAGGCCTGCGGCGGCAAGGGCTATATCGATTGTTTCGGTAGCAGAGCACATGGCAAAGAGATTACCGCCCTCATCCAGAAAAGCGGTTACACGCCGGGCTATAGCCAGCTGCATCTGTGACACTTTTGCAAAGCCGTGTTTTGCGGCCAGCGCTTCCATACGGGCCACATCGCGCTTATACCATTCGGCATCATGAAACGACATCCAGAACTTGCCATACCGTCCGGTAAAATCTTCGTGGTGCAGGTGCAGCCACTCGTACTGGCTGAGTGCGCCTGCCAGCACCTCATCGGCATATACCTTAGTAAATGGTATGCCTGCATAGGTAAGCGCCAGGGTCACGGCATCGTCCCAGGGCATCTTGCCCGATGGGGTGTAAACGGCTATGCGTGGTGGGCGGTCCAGCTTTATCACTGCGCCATTATTGCCGGGTGCCTTGATGCGCTTTACAATGTCGGCCCAGGTGGCATCACTTATCTCGGCAGCAGCCACTCCACTGCTGCGGCAGGCAGCCCATGCCGCATAGCTGTAGTCCATGGCAAAGCTCCCCCCACGATAGTTGAGCAGCCAGGAGGCATTGACACCCTTAGCCAGCTCACGGTACACAACACCATAGGCCCTGAGATGATCGGTCTGCGCAGCATCCATAGGAATGAACAGCTTACTGCCATAAGCAAGCTGTAACCCTCCCAGCAGCAACCATACCGACAATATCACCTTTACCATTGCCGCAAAGGTACACCCACCACCGCCAACAACACAATGGCGGATGCAGGTGCATATGCTTATCTTTGAATAAACACGACACATTATGCCACATATAGCCATCATATCGGCCAGCGTACGCACGGGGCGCAACAGTCACCGGGTAGCACTCTACTTCAGCAACTATCTTACAGAGCAGGGCATTGCCACTACCGAAATACTGGACCTGAACGAGTATGCATTTCCTGTGTTTGAAGAGCGGCTGCGGCTACAGCCGGCACCCACTGCCGCCACACTGGACTTTGCGGCGCGTGTGCGCAATGCCGATGGTATTATCATAGTAACACCAGAGTATAACGGCAGCATACCCGCCAGCCTTAAAAACGTTACCGACCTTCTGTATGACGAATGGCACCACAAGCCTATAGCTATATCTACCGTGTCGGCCGGACCTTTTGGCGGCTCACAGGTGCTGATATCGCTGCAGTTTACATTGTGGAAGATGCGTGCACTTACAGTACCTGCTATGTTTCCTGTACCTAAGGTGCATGAAGCATTTGACGAGCAGGGCACCCCTACCGACAAAACTGCTACCGATAAGCGTGCAGCAGGCTTCATAAAAGAGCTGATGTGGTGCGTGGGTGCGGCAGCACATGTACCAGGTGCATAGCAGGGCTATACCGGAAGTATTATAGCTACAGCACAGAGCAGTACAGAGACATGTATAAGGACTAATGACAATAAACGGAGCAGTGATGCGTTACTTACTACACAACACTGCACACCGCTTATGACAGGACATAGCCTTCCCCAAACACACCTGATATGCTCAGACAACTGTGCTGCATGGCGGTATGCCTCCTGTTACTTGCCCAAGCGGGCTGCCGTAAAACCAATAATAAAGCCTGTGATACACAACTGACGGGACGCGCCTGCGGCACTGCTGCTACAGGCGCAAACTATGGCATCATAAATCCCGACAAGGCTACCCTTGCTGCGGGCAACATTGCCTTATCTGCCGAATCCACCATTAGTCTTGCTACTATTGACCGCAGGGATGGCAGCTACTATGTATTCTGTCATTATACCCAGCCCTCACAGGTATATCTGTACCGCATATCACCTGCGGGAGATGCGAGCCGCTATTTATCTGCCACTACCATACCGGGCGGCGCACAATATACAGGTGTGCTTTATAACAGCGTAAATAAGCGGCTGTATGGATTTAAGCTATTACCAGACATTATGCTGTCAGAGCTGCAACTGCAGGACGCTACATTTACCGAGGTAATACTAAACCAGAAAAACGCAACCTATACCACCGGCAGTCTATACCCGCCTGATGCGGCAGTAGATGAGGTAACGGGCGATATATACTGGAGCTACCGGGCCCGGGCAAACCCTGCAACCGGAGCAACCATAAAATACACACCTAGCCAGGACACACAAACGGTGGTACAATATGCTGCCGATGTATTTGGCCTTACCTTCAGCCGCAGCGACGACTGCTTCTATGGCATAGCCTGCGACTCTGTTACCAACGGTACAGGCTATCGCTTTGTAAAGATGAGCAGAGACGGAATGCTGACCGATATAGTGGCGCTACCCTTTGCTGTAAACCGGGAATTTCATTCTGCTGCACTGGACGACTGCCGCAAGGTGTATATACTCTCCACCACAGCGGGCAACAAGTGGGATAAGCAACAGTTGTTTCAGATAAATACAGATGGTACCAATATGCGTGCTACCAGCAGCCCATATCTGTATCAGAGTATTGCAGTAAGGTATTGATGTGCTAGATGGTCACTGTCTGCTTTACGCCGGCCAGCTCACGTACAGCATCGGCTATAGCCTGTGCATCGTAGCCACACTCGTGGTGCAGCTCCTCTGGCTTGCCATGCTCTACGTAGCGGTCCGGTATGCCCAGCATTTTTACCGTAGGGCTGTAACCATTGGCCGACATAAACTCCAGCACTGCGCTGCCAAAGCCACCTACTACCGTACCATCTTCCACCGTCACTATACGGGTGAAGCGCTGCGCTATCTCATGCAGCATTGCCTCATCCAGTGGCTTTACAAAACGCATGTCGTAATGCGCAGGATAGATATCGTCGGTAGCCAGCATACGGCAGGCTGCTACGGCAAAGTTTCCGGGATGGCCCAGCGTAAGGATAGCTACTTCACTACCCTCTGTTATCACACGGCCCTTGCCTATCTCCACCGGCTCCATAGGGGTGCGCCACTGCGGCATTACACCCTGCCCGCGCGGATAGCGTATCACCATAGGATACTGCAGGTCTGGCAACTGTGCTGTGTACATTAGGTTGCGCAGCTCGGCCTCATTCATGGGGGCGCTCACTACCATGCCCGGTATGCAGCGCATATAGGCTATGTCGTATGCACCATGATGCGTAGGCCCATCATCTCCCACCAGACCGGCACGGTCCAGGCAGAAGACCACAGGCAGCTTCTGTATAGCCACATCATGTATCACCATATCATAGGCGCGCTGCATGAATGAGCTGTATATGTTGCAGAACACGCGCATGCCCTGCGTAGCCAGGCCGGCGCTTACCGTTACAGCATGCTGCTCGGCTATGCCTACATCCAGTGCCCTGTCGGGCATGGCATCCATCATTATCTTCAGGGAGCAGCCACTGGGCATAGCGGGTGTTATACCCATTATTTTATCATTCTGCTGTGCCAGCTCCAGTATGGTATGACCGAAAACGTCCTGATACTTAGGCGGCTCCGGCACGGTAGATACTTTCTTGTTTATGCGTCCCGTTACCTTATCAAAGGTGCCCGGTGCATGCCACAGCGTCTGGTCCTGTTCGGCCAGGTCATAACCTTTGCCCTTCACTGTCTTTATATGCAGCAGCTTGGGACCGGGTATATCGTTAAGCCCTTTCAGGGTCTCTGTAAGCTTCAGTATGTTGTGGCCATCTATAGGGCCGAAATAACGTAGCCCCAGCCCTTCAAACAGATTGCTGGTTTTAGATACTACCCCTTTCAGGCCAGCCTCCACCTTCGATGCCAGTTTCTGGAAGTCGCGGTTGGGCAGCTTGCCCAGCAGGTGCCACACATCATCGCGGAAACGGTTCCAGGTATGTGAGGTGGTAATATCGGTAAGGTATTCTTTGAGCGCGCCCACATTGGGGTCTATGCTCATATTGTTGTCATTGAGTATTATCAGCACATTGGCATTGCTCACACCGGCATGGTTCAGCGCCTCAAAAGGGAGGCCTGCCGTCATAGCGCCATCGCCTATCACTGCTATATGACGACGATGCTCCTCGCCTTTCAGCTTGGAAGCAATAGCCATACCCAGCGCTGCCGATATAGATGTAGATGAATGGCCTACGCCAAATGTGTCATAGGGGCTTTCGCTACGCTTAGGGAAACCACTGATGCCACCATACTTCCTGTTGGTATGAAATACCTTGCGGCGGCCGGTGAGTATCTTATGACCATAAGCCTGATGGCCTACGTCCCACACCAGCTGGTCGTCGGGCGTATTGAATACGTAATGCAATGCCACAGTAAGCTCCACCACACCCAGACTGGCACCGAAATGGCCGCCATTCACACTTACGCAGTCAATAATGAACTGACGCAGCTCTGTACATACCTGCAGCAGCTGACTCTTATCCAGTTTTCTTAAGTCTTCGGGAGTGTTGATAGTACTCAACAACGGACCCGCGGCAATCTCACCCATGCACAAAAGCAAATAATAGCTACAAAAGTAATAAAATAATAGTTTCAGCCCATATATGTTACCACATACCCCTCCGCACCGGCATATGTGCTGTTACAAATAACGTGCCGGAGGATGTTGGGGATATGGTAAAAAGGGGGTAGAAGGCTAGAGGAACACTGTTACGACAAATGCAGAACACAGCAGCAGAAATCCTTCCCGGGTCAGATTCCATCACAACCTCACAAACTTCTTTGTAACCACACCACTACTACCCCTGAGTACTATGTAGTACATACCGGGGGCAAAGGTGCGGGTACTTAACGTTACCATTTTTGTGTGAAATGCTGCATGAGTTATTAACCTGCCATGCATGTCATACACAGAATATTCTGAGAAGCTACCTTCTTTTTCAAAAGACACCCTCAGCTCATTCTCTGTAGGATTAGGAAATACATTAACCTCACCCGCTGCATTGCCGGCTACCTGCTTTACGTTTGTCTCCACAGGGCAGCCTTTCTGGTTTCTGGCCTCATTGGTCATCACTACATCGTTCTGATCAAAGTATATACCTACGCGGCTCTTTATGACACTGCCCACAGGCATACCCGGCTTGTTCTTAATGGCATAGACAAACATACCGTTCCTGCCCTCATGGTCAGAACTATCTGCCAGATGTATGTTGGGGAAATCGAACTTGTATATGGTGCGCCCTCCCAGCTCTGTCTTTTGCGTAAACATAGTATGACTGCTGGCTATGATTCTTATACTGCCTGCATCCAGCAGAGGGGAGAGTGTATCCATCACATGTACATGCTCAGCCGGCCCACTGCCTATATTCTCAAACTGCACCAGAAAGGTGAACTCCGTATCATTGTCAAAACAGCCAGGCTGTACAGATATTGCATTGGGATCGTGAGATACTCTTATCGTATCTGTTCGGATGATAATATTGTTCATCGGGTTTATGTCTCCGGTCACTGGTCCCGCATAGACCTGCAAGCCTACAGTATCGCCATCAGCCAAAAAAGGTGGTGAAGTTATATGTTGCAACGAAAAAGGTATCGCTCGCATATTGTTGTCTGCCGAGGACATTGCAGGCAAATTCCAGGTTACGGTTTCCGTAGAAATGGCTAATGGGGTCATCGAACTGGAGAGGAAAAAGTAGTGTGGATTGAAATGCAACCCCACTGTTACATCAGACGGAAAACAATAGTTGTTTTTTACATAAATTTTTCCATGTTGCCTATGAGGTCTGGTCATAGATACTGTTAGAACTGACATAATATCATAATCAGTGGTCCCTGCGCAATCAAACCCTATCCATTTTGTCGGGTTGGTAGTCGTAGCCACCTGTATAGTATCAAGGGCCACGCCGCTGGCAGGCATAGAAGCATATATAGCCGGAGGTACATCTATCACACGAAACCTATATACATCTCCTGGTAATCCGTGAGCACGATAGGAAAATCCGCTACTTGCCACGACGGTATCTACCGGCACATCGTTAGAGTCTATTTCTGTTACCAGGCTGTTGTAAAGGTAGCTTTCCGTTGGTCCTTTAACCCCGTCAAAGTCCAGATCTTTGAAGAAATTAACGCTCATGTCTACGCACTGTAGATGAGTGTACTCATAATCCAATGTGTCCACCGCCACACCTGAGGATAGCAATACCTGTAGTATCTGGTAAGAGCCTCCACTCGCATAACTATGCTCCTGAACAATGTAACCGGTAGTGTACCACGAGAGTCCTACAATGCTGGTATCGTATGTTCCGTCACCAAAGGAGGTAGCTATACTCAGTCCAGGATGCCAGGAAAGGGTTCGGGTACATATACGGGGGCCAGCACAATTACCATCCACATAAACAAGAAAGCTATCGGTCGCTGCACTATAATGTATGCCGGTTGATGGTACAAGAGAAGGGAGAAAGAAGTCTCTTACTTTTACCCCTGCCTCACAATAGCTTATCTTTCCTGTTCCAGAATTGGCGGCAACAAGAAACGGATGAACCAACGCACTCAATGCCGGAGTGCCGTCTGCCGGCGAGGCAGTAGAGGCGGAGGAGCCCGCCAGAGTGTAGGTAGCGCCTGACGAGACATCTACATGTAGTATCCGGTCGTTTCCCCAGTCACCTATAAATAGATTACCATCTCCATCTGTATCAAAACTTTGAACTGAGTATAGGTTGAAGGATGTAGCCGGGATACCCTCATAAAAAGCAGACGTCCCCCCTCCGGCTATGGTATGGATAAGCCCGGTAGTTGCGTCTATCTTTCTTATTCTGTTTCCTACAGATGATAGCAGATAAAGGTTTCCCTTATTGTCAATAGATATGCATCTTGTACTGCCACCTACCTGAGCCGCAGTGGCAGGGCCTCCATCTCCTGCATCGCCCGGGGTACCTGTTCCGGCTACGGTAGTAATAATGCCGGTAACAGCATCTACCCGCCTTATTCTGTTATCAGAGCCAAAATAAAGATTACCATTAAAGTCTACACAGAGGTCATTTACACCTATCACCGCATCTGTGGCAGGTATGCCATCTGCCAGTGATGTTCCGCCACCTGCTACTGTAGTAATGATACCAGAACCCAGATCTACTTTGCGGATATGTACATCATCTGAAATAAACAAATCACCTGTATGAGAAACTGCAAGTCCGCGTACCCCATACCCCAGCATTGCAGCTGTAGCAGGCCCACCATCACCTCCATAGCCCATACTGCCGTTACCGGCTACCGTATGTATATTTTTGGTAACAGCATTCATGCATATTACTTTTCCTGCAAGCCTGTCTGCTATGTAAGTATTCCCATATTGGTCTATAGCCAGCCCGGTTATGTCTGAGAATGATGCCGATGTAGCAGGTATGCCCTCACCGGTTGCGGTACCGCCCCCCGCTACAGTATATACCGGGCCAGCCTGGCTATACAACTTATGTGAAGCTAATGAGGCAACAAAAAATAATAATATAGATATGCGTACGGGTATTTTCATGATATTTAAAAGACTATATGCAAAAGTACTTTATATAATTAACCCGGAAACCAGGTATAAATACTGAATTTTCAGCTCTGTTATTGCTGTTCAAATTCAATGACGGCTATAAACCAATTATTGTTTGATTTTTTTCTATATAACAACTTATCCACAAAAACACATGCGTCAGCACACCGGCACTTACCTTTGAGTCACAAACCTTTTCATATGCACACCACCCCACATTCAACCTCCGCTCATTTTCTCCTACAGTTCACAAACTATCATATGCAAAAAAACGCGCGAGCAATTTTTGCGCAGCTTTTGTAACCTTTTGATTTTTCATGATGTTGATTTTCAAACATTTATGCAAAAATGTATCACGATAAATTTTTTCACGGCAAATGGGAAGTTTTACTGTTGTTATGATTTTCTCAGCCATATTCTGATAAATATTTTATAGTTATTGCTGATGTTTAATATAAATTTGTAGTCAAATACACACTATATGAAAAAATACACCCTGCCTACCCTCGCACTGCTTTTGTCCGTTAGCGTTTTTGCCAGAAGGAGTTCTTCAAGTGCTTACCCTAATGAACCATTGCTACCGGGCGCTAAAACCATTGCCACGCACTGCCATTAAAGCACAGCATTAATACGGGTACCCCAAACGCATACAGATAGCAGGCATCGGTCTTATATCTGTGTTATCATTATCATTATGCTTTACTGACATCCTTCCTGAAATTATTTTTGTTTTAATCTATATCATATGAAGTACATTTCTTCAGCAATCCTTGCATTGCTGGCCAGTGGCACCTTGGCCCTGGCCCAACCCATAACAGGTACACCAGAGGTGTGTACCGGGTCTACCACCACTCTTGCTAATTCCAGCCCCGGGGGCACATGGAGCAGCAGTAACCCCTCCGTGGGCTCTATTGACGGGTCGGGTGTGGTCACAGGCATTACCGCCGGCACCACTACCATATCCTATGTTACCGGAATGGGTACAGAAACCGCAGAGGTAACCGTCAATCCGCTACCGGCAGCCTTATCCGGCCCTGCCGTCGTCTGCTCCGGCTCATCTGTTACTCTTGCCTCCGAAAGTGAGGGTGGTTCATGGTCGTCATCCAATGCCAGCATTGCTACAGCAGGAACTGCCGGGGTAATTAGTGGCATCAGTTCCGGAACTGCTGTCATTTCCTACACATTGCCCACAGGATGCTACACTACAGCCACGGTAAGCGTAGACCCCCTGCCTGCCACTATTGGCTACAGTGTGAACCATGTATGCGAAGGCTCATATATTCCGCTCACTAACGCTGTACCTGGTGGTATATGGACATCCGGCAATACCATATACGGCATCGTTGACAGCGCTACCGGCCTCGTATGGGGCGTACCACAAAACAGCGCTACTGCTTCATGGCCATTTACGGTATACTATGAAGTATGCGGCATACGTGACAGCGTTGACCTTACGCTTACATCGCTCGTAGAGCTTTTCTATCCTACCATCCTCTGTGAAGGTGAAACCGCTTTCATGACCGCCGATAATACAGGCTCCGAATGGCGCTGGACGGCACTGCTTGTAGGCGCTGCTACAGGTACCATTGATGCCACCACCGGTGAGTTTACCGCCGGTAGTGCCGGCATCATTCGCGTAGGGTATGCACGCGACTCCACACCAGGATGTAAAGACAGTACCTTTTCCGACAATATCTATATCGTATCGCCTACCGGATATATAACCGGCAATACGGGTATATGTGAAGGTGACAGCACCACCCTTACCGTACAGGCACCTTATGGAACATGGAGCAGCAGTAATACCGCTATAGCAACCGTATACCCGGACAACAATAAAAACCTCAACTGTGTAGTGGTGGGCGTATCGGCAGGTACTGCTGTAATAACCTTCCACAAGTCTGACACCTCTTCCTGCTACTCTACTACTGTAGTAACTGTGAATGCTGCACCAGACGAGATAACGGGCACACTCAGCATATGCACCGGAGGCAACACAACACTCAGCTCTGCCACAGAAGGCGGTACATGGAGCAGCAGTAATACAGAAGTTGCCACCATAGGCTCTGAGTCAGGCACAGTAACCGGGGTCACCACCGGCACAACGCTTATTACCTATACGGCCCCAACAGGCTGCACCACCACTGCAACACTTACCGTAACGACACCACCGGCAGCAGACCCCACATGGGACTCTGTAGTATGTGTGGGAGGGACACTGAAGCTATATGCAAACGATGAGGGAGGTAATACCTACCTCTGGACAGGGCCCGGCAGCTATACCTCTACTGAGCAGAACCCACAACGCACCTCTGTAACCACAGCTGTGAATGGCACTTATACCCTGCAGATTACCACAGCAGCAGGCTGCACCACCACCGGCACACTGGATGTAACCATAGGTGCTCACAGCTATGCCGTATCTGTAAACCAGACAGCGCCTATTACTATTACCGGAGAAACTACACAAACCTATTCCGGAGCCGGATTCACAATACAGGCTGTGACTACCCCTGCACTACCTGCTACCGGAGTTAACTATGCATGGACAGGGGCATCATCATACTCTTCTTCTGCCGGGACTTTCAGCCCCACATTCACAACCAATTCATCTGTGCAGCTGAAGATATATACGGTTACTGTTACCTATAACGGATGCTCGGCCTATATCAAAGATTCCATCGTGGTTCCTGCTACCGGCTGCTCCCCCTATACCTACTTCTCTGTAAACGGGTACCGTACTGCCAGCAGTATGGGAACACTGGCCGGATGCAGTGACTGCAGTACCATTCAGCCATTCCATACTATCTATAACGGCATGGTTACTGAATACAATGTAGCCGACAATGAAAACTACTACATCCCTAAGTCTGTAGTTTGTACTAAAGCTTCACTGAACAACAATGTGTTTTTCATGGCGGGTGGTGCCTTCTTTAACATAGACACTGTTCATGCGGTAAATATCAATCATTGTCACTTCTTCTCCAGTGCAGCCTGCCCATGGCCGGGTATATACATAATCCCGGGTCAGTCACATCTGGGGCAGCTGCGTGTAACCGGCAATACACTTATTGAAAATGCAGTTACAACATACAATAATGCTTCCGGAGCATTCTGGAGTGCCGGTATAACTGTTGCACCTATTAGCAGCGAGTATTATGCTACCGGTATGCCGGACATACTGCACACTGACAGTGTATTTTTCAATAAAAACTATGATGGCATAGCCATACAGCACTACAAACCATCTATATCTGACATCCCAGCCGGAGGCAGATTACCTTTCACCGTGAAAAACTGCGTATTCGGGTCAAAAGAGCTGGCATATAATGATACTGGAAGCACATCGGCCGGTAACTATCCGTTTGCATGGCCAGATGTAAACACTCTTAAAAAGGTAACAAGTATATCATCAATACCATACTATGGCATTAATGCATACAGAAACAACACTGCTATCACATTTGTAGGCCATTCGGGCGTATATGCCAAAGAAGTAGGTAGCAATCAGCAGACAAGTGCAGGTGACACGTCTACACCAGCCACCTACGAATACAACTATCTGAATGTAGGTGATGATACTGCAGACCCGGACTCTGTAAACACAAACCTTTATGATAGTGTTACGTTTGGTATATACCTTACCAATACCAATGCCCGATTGTATAACAATACTGTAAGGGCAACCAAAAACGCAGGTGTATACTCAATATATACTTATAACGACATCATTGTTTCAGGAACGCGTGAAGCGAATACTAACAATCGTTTCTATAACAGCCTTGAAGGAATACATGTCGTAGGCAGCGGATTACAATCTATCTGGGACTTTACCTGTATCAATGCGGACTTTTACGGCATTCGTGGTGTAAGCGGATTTGTATTACCACAAAACGGGTGTTACCTGCAGCTAACCGGTGAGCACAACAAACATGAGTTCTCAAACAACAGAGTGCATAATTACAATACCGGATTAATACAGCAGTTCACTGCAGGTACTACAATAGCCAGAAAAGGCCTGTCTATATTCAGGAATAATACGTTTGTAGGTAAACCTACTCCTGAGTCATCGGACGAAATGGGAACAGCAGTATATGTAATGGACAATTTCCCAAGTACAACCGGACTGGCAAATGGAGAAATGTTCATTGACAGTAACAGCATTACCGGCGCACGGGTAGGTGCAGATGTATATACAAAGTCTCAGGGTGTACATATAAACGATAACATTATCAATATGTATCAGTATAGTACAACCGCTACTATGTATGGTATCACTACGTCCCAGAGTCCTACTATAAAAGAAGTGCTGCGCAATCAGATAACCGGAACCGGTTATAACTGTTTTACACCACCTTATAATGCAGCAACGGTAGGTATAGGAATGTATAATGCAGGCAGTGCTGCGTGTACAACCAATATATCGTGCAACCTAACGGCAGATATGAAAGTTGGCTTCTTTTTCAGAGGCGCAAGCACGGTAAATTGGCATCACAATGAAATAAGGCGCACTAAATGGGGTGCATGGCTGTATGATGCCACCATAGGCCAGCAGGGAGATGCCTGCAACCCATCAGACAACCGCTGGACAGGTGCCGCATGCACCGGTAGCTGCAGTTCCTGCTCTGACTTCCCCGGATGGACTGCCGCCAACATATATGCACTATACCCTTCCGGCACTACCAATGTCAACTCTTCACCTATATACCTCCGTTACGACTCGCTTGCAGCTGACACAAGCGGTTACATACCTTACAGCAAGCTAAGCTACTCATATGGTACCGGCTCACTGATAGTAAGTACATCAGGTGCCTGTGGGGGTGATGTAGCTGAAATAAGCGAATGTGGTCCGGCGGCGGCTGAACGTGGCATGGCGGCGGCCCCTGAGCATGAAGAAACCTTCACCCGCACTACAGGTGGTATGACACTATACCCTAACCCAGGTAATGGCAACCTGAACATAGAGCTAAGCAATGCTCCCGCTGAAGCCGTAAGCATACGGGTAGTAAACGCACTGGGTGCCGAGGTGTACCATGCACTGCACAGTTTTGAAGGTAACCATACCTCCGTAATGCTCGCTGACGCTGTACCCGGCATGTACCTGATACAGGTAACCGGCAATGACGGTCAGGTACATACAGGAAGAATAGTGATAGTGAAGTAAGTATAATACAGTATCCTCTGACACAGGCAGGCTTTGTGCCTGCCTGTGTCTTCTTAAGCAACTATACTTCCTCAGCCATCGGCTGGAAATATAGCCCGGTTATAACAATGGTGCCATCAGGATATACTTATAACCTTATACCGGAAATAACGGCACTGCACATCACAACTATAGCTTACCCACCCATTGCAGGAGCTATAATGTCATATAAAATACGGTGACTAAAGACCATGACAGGTCAGAAAAGTGTGAATCCAGCCATCACTAAACTACCCCAAGACCAGCAGCCTCATCGCGGCTCTTCTTGTCCAGGATAACAAGCAGTACTACGGGTATGAAAAACAGTGCTGCCACTTTGTGTGTTTCTATAAGCTCTGAAAAGAAATTATTGATAAAACCTGCAGCGATACACATAGCCAGACCCATAGTGACGGAGCGATAAAACTTATCGCGGAAGCGGTGATATATCTTCTGTGCCTGATGGAATACCACTACCATAAAGATGCCATATAGTATCATGGCAGGCCATCCCTGCTCTACCAGCATATAAAGGAAATAGTTGTGCGTGGTAGACTGCTCTGTATTCCTGCTCACCCATGTGCGGAATGAAGTGACGGCATAAGGTTTGTAATAATAATAGAACGAGCGGGGACCATAACCCGTTATGGGTCTGTCTTTACTCATACGTACGGCAGCTATCCAGCGGTATATACGCTCCATGGACGACATATCAGTACCACGGAATGTGGCAATGATATGGTCGGTAAAGTTGCGACGCATGAATGTGTGGTCGAAGTCGGGACGGTAATTGATATACCTGTTATTGCCTGCTGCCAGTGTAATGAAGAAAATAATCAGCGCATAAAATGACGGCATAACAAGGTTTACCAGACGCATACGCATGGCCACACCTATAGCAGCAGCAAATACAAGCGCCACAACGGCCGCACGGGCATAAGCAAAGATGATACCGACAATAAAAATGGCAACTACCGTAAAATAGACCGCCTTTATAAAGATGTGTCTTTTCCTTATCAGTGGCCAGCAGGACACGGTGAGTATAGGGAAGAACATAGATATAACGGTAGAGTAGTCAACATGGTTATAATATAGCTGCGTAATGGCCCGCTGTATCTTATGAAATGCAAAATGATACATGGAGTGATGGGCCAGGATAATAACTATCGTAAGGAACATGGGTATGAGCAAAACGAAAAACCCACGCACGAAATCTTTCTTTTCCCTGAATATCCAGACAGGAAATACCAGATAACAAACCAGCAACCAGGTCTTTACCAGCAGGAACTTGAAAGAGAAAAACGGCATCTGCGAGAATATTACAGATACGATGGTCCATAAAAACTGCAGGATGATAATAAATACCAGAGGATTGCGCCACCACCATTCAGGAATGATGCGGGGATTGCGCACATACATGATGATGAACAATGCCAGAAAAAGCCACATGATAGGCTGATCGGGCAGGGAAAGAGAAGCTGTACCACCTGCAAAAAACAGCTGTACCGATGGAGGAACCGTGAACAGGAATATCCAGTAAGCGGTTTTCCAGTTGATACCCATGAGCACGAAGTACAGGTAACCAAAGGGAGCAGCAAGGAAATAATAATTGCCAGTAAGTCCTACAGCCAGAATAGTGAGGAAGAGGACCGAAAGTGAGGCAATATGAAACCATCTGTCTCTGATATTTGCAATCAAATCGGGCATATCAGCGTTCTACAGCGTTTAACTTGCGGAAATATGCCATCATCAGCACATATAGTGAGCTGAAAAAGAAGCCGAGGAGTGCTACTGCAACCAGCGTGAGTACCTTACCCAAACCAGCAGGCGTGGTAGGCGGTGTGGCGCGGGTAATAACCTTTACATAGCTCATGGCACTATTGGTAGTAGCATCAAACTCATTGAGCATAGAAATGTAATGTGCACGGTCGGCTACCAGCTGATCTTTTACTGACTCTATATTCTGTATTTCTTCTATAGCACGGCCATATCCTTTACCGCCACCTTTCAGCTCACCGCTTATGAGGTCTTTACGTGCAGGGCTTATGAGTGCATATATACCATGCTGGTCGCGAAGGTTGGCAAGGGTATCGGTAAGTGATGCTATGGCACTATCCAGTTTTACTTTCTGGTCGGCAATAGATTTATATATACCTGTCTTTACATTAGTATAGTAATAACGATAGTACTCCTCCAGAATTTTCACTGTCATATTAGCCACGTTTGCCGCATCTTCGGGCTTATAGGCTACATATGTAATCTGAACGTCTTTGTACTCTGTACGTTTGATATTAAAGTTCTTGTTTAATATCATCATCAGGTCGTCATGTCCTTTGGCTGTTGTGATATCACGATTGTACATTTTATCGAAGTCACAACGACGTATTATCTGGTCACGTACCGTATCAGATGCAGCAAGGGCCATTATCTTATCTACATCATCATCACCACCATAATAATCTACATAGCGGGTTTCTGATGAGCGGAAAAGAGTATGCCTGTCACCGTAAAGCGGGTTATTTACCAGAAATCTGGCCTCAGCTTTATATTTTTTCTTTTTTATTACCAGTGCGGCTCCGGCGAGGGCAACACCGGCAAGGGTAACGATTAGAATAAACTTTTTCTGTTTCTGAATAGTCCTTATTACATCAATAAGGTCGAAAGAAATGTTAGTCATTATCTGAAATAGTGGCGTGAGTGTATGCCGGGTTTAAAGGTAAGTCTATTTTCAAAAACGGGTCAAAACAATTTTTTATTGCATCTGTACACTACTGTATATAATATTTATGAGTGGGCTTGCACACTATTACTGATATTAACAATGACATACAGACGTAGCAACTATTTTTGCAGCAGCAATATGATTACGGGAATACGACATATAATATTTGATTTGGGAGGTGTGCTGCTGAACTTAGATTACACACTTACGGAAAAAGCCTTTGTAGCAGCTGGGATAACTGACTTTGGTGAGCGATACTCCCAGCTGCAACAGACGGACATCTTTGACCGGCTGGAAACAGGTCGTATGGGAAGGGAGGAGTTCATTACTACAATGCAGTCGTTTTCGCCTGTTCCCATCTCAGAAACCCAGATACTAAAGGCCTGGAATGCGATGCTGCTGGACTTTCCCCTGAGAAGGCTGCAGATATTACAGCAACTGCGCAATCATTATGACCTGCTTCTTCTAAGTAATACTAATGAGATACATGAAGAAGTGTTTAATAACACGCTGATGCGGGAACATGGTATCCCTAATATAGGGGTATTCTTTGACAAGGTGTATATGTCGCACAGAGTAGGACTACGCAAGCCTATGCCTGAAATATTTATGCGGGTGCTGGAAGACAATGGTCTAAAAGCGGCTCATACATTATTTATAGACGATAGTCCACAGCACATAGCTGCAGCAGATAAGCTGGGCATAAAAACCATTTATCTGGAAAAAGGGATGACGATAGAAGAACATATCTTCAAACCCATAAACACCGGAAAGTAGCAAAATCTAGTAGCGGCGGAACACCTTGAACACCAGGAACAACGAAACTACTACCACAACACCTATAGCACCCCATAGGAAATTGATAACCCGCTTATAGCTCTGGTTGGCCGCGCGGATACTGGTGAGTTCGTTGATATTATTCATAATATTCTCCATACGGGAGAATGCAGTTTCGCCCTTTACCACATAGTCGTATGCACCAAACTTCATACTATCAACCGCGACATCGAGCTTATCCTGACCAGACAGCATGATAACGCGCGCATTGGGACTGGCTTCCTTAATTTTTTTAAGTACTTCTACTCCATTCTGTGCGTCGGGCAGGTGAGAGTTAAGGTGGAAGTCAAGCACTACAATCTGTGGGTTCAGATTCATTTCGCGCAGGGCACTTTCTCCACTTTCGAACGTACGGATATCAAAGTTGAAGCGCTCATCAAGATAATCCTTGAGCATTTCATTCTGTATCGGCTCGTCATCAACGAGAAAAACGACTGCTTTACCTTGTTCTGTTGCCATGTGTATGATGCTTAATCAGCAGAAAAATAATATAAAGTAATCAAAAATCAAAACTGCAATATAAAATCAAGTACTTAACGACCTTCATTCAGCTCTTCAAATGCTTTTTTACACAGGTGTTTCAGATTGACAATCAATACCGGAAGTGCATCATAATGCGCGGATGAACCAGCAATCTGCTCTATCATAAATATTTTGCTCACATCTTCTTTGACACCCATATAAGAAAGTTGTGGTTTGAGCGAGTGTGCTGCTATCTTAATGGTAGGGTAGTCTCCTATGACAAGCGCCTTATCTATATTATCGAGCAGACGGGGAGCATTGTCCAGAAACATGCCTATATATTTATTCATCTTATCGGCATTACCTCCCGTAAGCTGGCGAAGGAACTGCATATCTGTAACACGTTCCGGAAGCGGGGGAGGCTCAGGAACTGCCGGACGCACCTCCACTACCGGCGGCGGGGATGGCGGGGCAGCAACCAATGCGGGCCCTGCACTAAGCACTTCATCCATACGAAGCAGTAGCTCATCGGCATGAAACGGTTTTGAGACAAAGCCATTCATACCTGCGTCAAAATAGCGCTGTACATCTTCCTGCAGCACATTGGCAGTCATAGCTATGATACGGGTATTGCATGCCGGCTCCGGCAACTCTGTACGAATAATGCGGGTAGCGGTAAGCCCATCCATTACCGGCATCTGAATATCCATGAGCACAATATCAATAACATCTGTCCGCAAACAATTTACTGCCTCCTGCCCATCGACAGCAACATATAGTTTGATTTCGGGCAGCAACTCTTTCAAGGTGTCTTCGGCCACCATGCGGTTAAACTCGTTGTCTTCTACCAGCAGTACCCTGAGATTACTTAGCCGGCGAAGAGAAGCATCGTCCAAAGCGGACTGCTGCACCGGCTCTTCCTGACTGGCGGCTTCATCGAATGGTATGTTTACCGTAAATGTGGTGCCAATACCCAGCTCGCTGGTAACGGAAACAACGCCACCCATGAGATTTACAAGCCGGCGGCTGATGGTAAGCCCCAGACCTGTGCCGCCAAAGCGACGCGCCGTATCAGAGCCTGCCTGCGTAAAGGAGTCAAAGATACTGTTGAGGTGCTCCCGTGCTATACCGATACCGGTATCTGTAACATCGAACCGGACCCATATACGGGTACCTTCCTGGCGCGCCAGTGTAGCACGCATCTCCACATGCCCCTTTTCAGTAAACTTTACCGCATTTCCTACCAGATTTACCAATACCTGATTGAGCCGGTTGGGGTCTCCTACTATGCGGCGGGCTATGGCGTCGTCCAGCTCCATACGAAGCTGTATATGTTTTTCCTCGGCACGAAGCATGAGCATATCGCGTACACTCTGCATGACCTCACGTAATGAAAAGTCTATGTTTTCTATGACTATCTTACCTGCTTCTATTTTAGAGAGGTCCAGTATATCATTAATAATTACCAGCAGATTGTCGGCCGACATCTGAATGGCATTAAGATACCGTAACTGATCGGGGCGAGGATCGCGGGTGAGCAGCAGGCGTGCCATACCAATTATGGCATTCATAGGGGTGCGTATCTCATGGCTCATATTGGCCATGAACTGCTGTTTGAGCAGGGCAGTACGCTCTGCTACCTCTTTTTCCTTACGGGCCAGCTCTATCTGCTGGCGCACCTGCAGGTTGCGCAGCTCGTTCAGTATCTTCTGCTGAAAAATCTCTTCTTTCAGCTTCTCAAAAGCCTTGAGATGATGGAATGCCTGTGGCACATCGCCCAGCTTGTCATATAACAGCGATAGCGCCTCATGAATGCTCATAAGGTCGTGCCGGCGCTGGTATTCATCGGCCAGCTCATATGCCGACTGAAGAGACTGTAACGCTTGCCGGTGATTACCATCATCCATATATAACCGGCCCAGGTAGAAGTGACTGATAATCTGAACCTCTACATTACCCAGCAACTGAGACTCACGGAGGGCATCGGTAAGATACCGGCTGGAGTTGCCGAAGTCGTGCATTTTATAATACACCTTACCCATGCCGCTTTCTGCCATCACATAGGCAGCTGTTTCCGGCTCAGAATGTTTGAGGTTTTCCTGAAAATAGTGCAGGGCATCAGCAAACTGCTGTTTCTTAAAGTAGATATTGCCCAGTGTATTGTGCACATTAATGAGGCTGGTGCGATTATGTGCGCGCTCAAATATAGGCAGGCACTTCAGGGCATACTCCAGGGCGCTATCATAATCATTAAGGTCATACAACAGATTAGATATGCTGGTGAGGATAACCGACTGGGCAAACTCATCGCCTATCTGCTCATTGTTGATAAGTGCCTTTTCGAAATGGGTGAGCGCATTGGCAAGGTCGCCCATGTCCCGGTAAATATTGCCGAAATTGTGCAACACACGTGCCTCCAGCCCCACATCCTTAATACGCTCTGCAATGTGGAGGGCATCTTTAAGTATGGTAAGCCCTATATCGTAGTCGCCGGTAAGCCAGTAACAGGAACCTTTAAGATTGAGCCCGCGGCCTATGCCGCGCGGATAAGCAATGGTGCGGGAGCGCTGAATAATATCTTCGGCCATCTTCAGCGCATGTTCCACATCAATGCTACGCACCTCTACACCCATATCTACAAGGGTATCAATACGTCCTTTTTCGTCGGTCTGCTGCGACAGTTTTATCTGTAGTTCCTTATATCTGGGAGTATCTATCATTCAAGCAATGGCTGCAGAGAATGGCCGGTGCAGACATTATACAGTTAAAAGTAAAAAAAATACACACAGATATGTAGTTTTTGGGGTTGATATATGTTTGGTACTCTGCTGACAGAGAGCAGACACTTTGACGGAATGAATTTACCCGTCAAAGTATCTGCAGGTTATCAGGGTAACCGGGAGCGCTTTTGCCCGACCAGCAACCTAGAATGCTTTTATGGTAATGGCTGGTATTACCTGCCGGAAATCATCTGTAAATATCAGTTCCGGACAAATTGTAAGTCCTCTTTTCAGCAAATGAATATTGGTATAGGTGCGGATGGTGGTGCCTTTGAAATATTGCCCGGCCCCGCTGAAAAGGTAACCTACACCAACAGATTCTTTTTTGCTGGCTTCAAAATCGAAGTTTACAAACCAGTTATTGTACGTGCGATAGTCGCGGGAGGGCTGGCGCTCAAAGAAGAACCATGAGGAGGCTATAAGGGAGTAGCCACGATGGGCAAAGTCGCCACTCCATGGATTTTTACGTCTGGTAATCAGCGACATACCAACCTCGGCATATGGCGCCCATGTATTGCGCAGCACGCCGGCTCCTACATTGGCAGTAATGGTAAAGATATCTGACCGGCCCTCAATACCCAGCTTATTGGGAGACTCTGAAACAAGTAAACCACTATAACGATTGAAACGGGCCTGTGTACCTCGGGTAAAAGCATCACGGGCAGTACTGGTTTGCTCCCGCCAGCGGTCATATATAGCTGAAGACGGGGCTTTGAACGCGTTGTTGCGGGTTCCCTTACGTATAGTGCCCTTCAGCGTATCGAATGCATGTAGCAGAAAGCGGTTGTCGGCGATGAGCGCTGCAAGGTCGGTATAGCTGTTGAGGCAGAAGGTGAGCTGATAAAACTCTGCATGGCTGTAGCGGTACTCCACACGATGGTTGAATGGGCCCTTAACAGGGTCGCCGGGAATGAGTGGGCTGTGCCGCACATATATGTGTACCGTATCCTGATCGACCTTAAGGCGTGCCTTTTCCCCATCCTGATTCATAAAAATATCCCCGTCGGCAGGGTGCTTTTTAAAGCGAAGCTTTCGTTGTGGCGCCACCTCATCTACCGCATAATCTATACGCACACTACCACCTGCAGACTGCAGAGAGTCCCGATAGAATGCAATCTCCTGCATGAAAGAGCGTAGCAGTGTGTCTACATGCATCAGTTCATCGTACTGCTCCGGATGATTCAGCTCCACAATCAGCTTCGCCTTTCCCAGGAGATAAATGTAGTCCCGTATATTGACCCAATCGTAAGGCATAGAGAAGCTTTTCTCTGTGGGAGTCTGTGCAGGACGTTCCTTTTTTTCATCAGGCCACTCCTGTGCTTTTGTAGTTTGTGCAGCCACCATAGTACAGGCTGCAATCAATATCATTATGTGCTTTTTCATGCTTTTGTGATTTATATGTGATTACATGTAAGATTCCCGCCTGAAACCAAATATCTTCAGCGACATACCGGGGAAAATATGAGCAAAATTGTCTGTTGCAATTACTTCGGGATAAAGGGTGAGCCCTACGGGCAGGCGTATGCCGGCAAATAGTTTTACGGTAGTGCCTGAGAAAACATCGCCCTGCTGTGCAAACAGGTAACCACCACCTATAGAGATGCTCCTGATTTTCACCCCCAGTATTTCTTTATCGTTGGTAGTGCCGGTTTCCAGATTCACAAAACAGTTGTCATGTGTATGAAACTCACGCCCGGCACCGCGCTCAAAGAAGAAAAGCGCAGAACTATACAATGACGTAAAAGCATAGTCGCGCTGATAGCCACGCCGGTAATGTGTGAGCAGTGTTATCCCGGCCTCTGCCCCGGGGGCCAGCGTATTACGTACAAGTCCGGTACTGATATTGCCATAAAAAGCGAATCTATGCTGGGGCAAAGAATATGCATATACCTGTCCGTACTCCTCTTCCAACAACATTCTGAACTTAACCATACGGGCAGAGCGGGTATACTCCCCACCACCATAAGGGCGGAATATAACAGATGACGGCTGAGGAAAAAACGGATTGTTTTCTTTTCCTGTTCGTACGGAAGCAAGTGTATCTATGGCATGTACTATGATATCTTTTTCTGCCAGCAGCTTGCCAATGTTACGGTAATCATTCAGTATCAGTGTAAGCTGTATAGGATAGAAATAACTACCTGTGTAATTGTGTACGGTAGTATCCGGCGTTTTCAAAGTGGCAGGCAAATATTTGGCAGGCTTTACATTCTGTATGATAATCCTTACTGTATCATGCTCTACTTTCAGCCGATGTGTGTCGCCGTTATGAATAACAAATGCGTCGCCGGGCTGCGGGTGTTTTATGAAACGAAGTTCGCGCCGGGCATCCCCGTTATGTATAGAATAATCTATACGGATGCTACCAGAACCATTGTCGAGCGAGTCATGATAAAAACCGATGTCTGCTATGAGGTGAGCAAGTATTGTATCAATCCCATGAAACATTGGGTAATCCTGTATACTGCGTAGCTCAAAAATGGCCTTTGTATCATTTTTCAGATAAACGAAGTCGCGGACACTGACCCATGTGCCGGCATTGAAATGCTTCTCGGTAGCACTCATGGCCTTATATCTGCGCGATTCACGGTCTGAATACCGAATATCATCATGCATCTGGGCATGAGCCTTCCCGGCTGTGCCTGCAACTGCAAGCGCCAGCATAAATAATAGCTTCTTCATATAATATTATCTGTTTCGGTTGAGTCTTATGGAAAAGAGGTTGGAGGTAAGAGGGGCATTATACTGTGCACTACGACTGAGCGTGGCCGAAAACCCCAGCACACTATGTGGCCTGCTGAGACGCACCAATGTCATCATCTCCATTTCCCTGCGGCGTGCTTCTTCTTCCCGCTGCACATCATAAAGGCTTACAACTTTCATTTTACTGATATCCAGCGCCGGGCCTGTGTACACAAACTCATCTGGCATTGTCGCTTTTTGCCTGTTCAGGTCATTGATATGCACTACCCTCATTTTGTGTGGCAAGACCGGAGCGGGTACCGGCGGAGGAGCAACAGCGACAACAGCTGAAACGGTATCCGATGAAGTATCTGGTACTGATGGCGGCACCTGAACGGGATAACTGACTGAAAGTGTTTCTCTGCTTACCGGCACTGTATAGTGGCGGACTACCGCTGGCGCTTCCTCTATTACAGTGTCCTGCATTACGGGTACAACAGAAGGAGGGGGTACAGGCGGTACCGGTGCAGTATGCTGTACTGCCAACTGCGGACTATCGGGAAAAGTGTAGTAGTAACGTACAACAAGAAACAGGCCGGCAAGTAATGCAGCTGCTGCCGACAACCGCCACCATACAGGTATGGTACGGGGAGGGCGGGCATCGAGCCGGGCCTGCAGCCTATCCCATGCCTCCTCTTTCCCAAAGACGATACCGCCTGAGAGGGGTGTGAGGGATTCCAGTTTTTCTTTTATCTGCCCGTCTTTCATCACATTTTCATTTATCCTGTTTCACTGATATTGTTTTCCTGAGCGCTTCGCGCGCTTTACTAAGCTGTGAGCGGGATGCCCCCTCACTTATGCCCAGCATTGCTGCTATCTCCTGATGGGAATAACCTTCTACAACATAGAGGTTGAACACGGTACTATACCCTACCGGCAAATCCAGTATTAAGCGGTACAACTCATCAGCGGTCATTTTACCAATAGGAGTCTCTTCTACATAAGTACCTGCGGCATACTTTTCCTCTACTATCTTAAGTGTGCCTTTCCTTCGCAGGAACATAAGGCACTCATTGACCATGATTTTTGTAAGCCATGCCGTAATACCTGCATCGGCAGTATATACGAAACGCTCTACTGAGCGAAAAAACTGATAAAAGCCGTTGAGCATCAGTTCTTCTGCATCGGGGAGTGCTTTCACATATCGCAGACAGAGCATAAGCATGGGTTCTGACCAGCGGTCGAATATGTACTTCTGACATATTCTGTCCTGCTTCCTGCACCCTTCTATAGCTTTTTGTCCTGTCATTATTTGCTATCGCTGCCTGCTAACGATTATTATATGCACAGCACAAGCAAAACGTTGCCTGCCTGGCACAAATTTTATTATATTCACATTATGACACCTCACGGTTTCACAATTGTTTTAAAATAAACTTTTTCTTGTGTGAAATATTAGCAATAATTTTGCCCTCAAACCAATAAAATTGTACCAACAAATGAAAAAGCAATTCCTTCTGATAGCAGGTGCAGCACTGATGCTGGCATCATGCGGCGGCGAGAACCACGAAGACCAGGGGCAATCCCAGGCACAGATAGACTCTGCTGTAAATGCACAGGTAGCTGAGCGTGAGGCAGAAATGGCTCGTAAAAACGACTCTATGCTGAGAGCTATGGAAGCGGAAAAAGCTATGCAGGACTCTATAGCTGCTGCTGAAGCTGCTAAAAAGAGTACAAAGAAAACAACAAAAACTCCAAAGTCTGAGCCACCGGTAACTCCGGCTCCTCCTCCACCAGCTCCTCCTAAATCAGGCGGTATGCGCGGCAGGTCTGACCAGAGCCAGGACGGAAAAATAGGTACTCAGGATAAATCTACTGCACCAGCCAAGGGTGGCGGTATGCGCGGCAGATCTGACCAGAGTCAGGGTAACTAAGAACTTTCTGTAAAACAGATTATAGAGGGGTAGCCATACGGTTGCCCCTTTTTTATGCCATAAAACATCATGTATTAGTCTTTATAATAAGACCTGAATAAAAAACGGGAGGCGACCCGAACAGGTCGCCTCCCGATAATAATATGGTCAGTATTAATTACTGCTTAGCCATGTTAGTGAATGTGTATACAACTACAGAACCATCAGAGTTATCTTTTTCATTGATAGTAAGTGTAGAAATGTTAGTTGCTGTGATATTGCCAGTGCCTGTATATGTAAAGCCATTAGCAGAAGTAGATGTAATAGTAATTACAGCACCACTGGTAGTGAAAGAAGAAAGAGTAATGGGTGCAGTGAAAATAGCGTTACCAACGTTGTCTTTGAACGCCATTTCCATAGCAGTAAGGTCTGTTCCTACAGTTTTAAGTTCTGCTCTGAAACCAGTGTAAGTATTTGCCGGAGTGCCGTTGTCAACACCATTACCTACATAAGTGTTAGCAAATGTTGTGCGATAAACTGTTTCGCAGTTAGAACCGCCTACACCTGTAGGGCAGGTACATTTACCAGCGTCGCAGGTACCACCGTTATCACAAACGACATCTTTACATTCATCCTTGTTACAAGATGTGTACAATACCGCGCCGAATGCGCTGAAAGTGAGTGCTGCGCTGAGCGCGATCTGCCTGAATGATTTCATAATCTTTGTGTTTTTAAGTCGATGAATTTGTCGTGCAAATGTACAATTTTTACTTGTTTAACCGTCAAACGGCATCACAAACAATTTTTTTTTATTAATTCTATAATATAATTCTATAATAGTGATGTGCTTCATTTTTCCCGCCAGGCATATGATGCTATCTTTACTAAACCATGCCCTTTAAAACGCTTTTACATACTATAGTTCTATTCACATTACCACTGTGGGCATGTGCAGCGCAGGGTAGTTATACCTATACAGAAAACTGTGCACGGGCTTATAATTACTTTATGTCACTGCATATGGCAGAAGGGCGGCTGGCAATAGCACAGGAACGGCAAGCAAACCCTGACAACCTGATGGCTGTGTATCTGGCAGACTATGAGGACTGTATACTACTACTTATAAACTGCGATGCTACCGAATACAAAGCACGGGCTGGCAAAATGGACGAAAGACTGCGCATACTGGCAAACGGAACATCATCATCGCCCTGGTACCGGTTTTGCTATGCGGGTATGCATCTGCACCGTGCTATCATTAATATCCGCTTCGGAGAACAATACAAAGCAGCATTTAATTTCAGAAAATCATTTGCGTTATTAAGAGAAAATCAGCGACTTTTCCCATCTTTTGCGCATAACAATATCATATCTGGTCTGCAGGAAGCTGTAGTAGGATCACTCCCGGGCAGCTATAAATGGCTGGCAGCTGTATTTGGGATGAAGGGTAGTGTAAAGAAAGGAACAGACAAGCTGGCAGCATTTGTACACTCCCACAATGCCAATGACCCTTTATATACAGAAACTTTTCTCTATTATCTGTACACACGGTTTTATCTGCTGGCCGAGAAAGACCAGGTATGGCAGATACTGAATAGTGATGCTTACGTAACCAAAGGAAACCTGCTGAACACTTTTGTGAAAGCCAATATAGCACTGGACAACCGCCACAGCCATGAGGCAGAGGTAGTACTGAAAGAGGCTGCAGGTGAACCTGGATTTAATAACTACCCGATATTTGAGTACCAGCTGGGGTATGCACAGCTCACACAGCTGGATACTGCTGCTGCAACACACTTTGGCAGATATCTTCGTGCAAACCAGAGTGATGTATATATTAAAGATGCGTGGCAAAAAAGCGCCTTTTCGTGGTATGCAGCCGGAATGAATGAAAAGGCCACATACTGCCGTAAAATGGCGGCAACAGAAGGGACCGCACGTATAGACGCAGATAAGCAGGCAGCAAGGTTTGCCAATTCTGGCTCATGGCCTGACAGAACAGTGCTACGCGCGCGCCTGCTTACCGAAGGAGGCTATTATGAGCGGGCACTGGCAATACTGCAGGGCATTCAAAAAACGCAACTGCAAAATGCTGCAGACCTGGCGGAGTACCATTATCGCTATGCTAATGTATATGAAGAAATGGCGCGCATGCCCGGTAAAGGACACTACTTCAAAGATGCACTGGCACAATACAGGGAAGCAATAACCGCCGGTATGGGCAGAAGAGAGCAATATGCAGCACGGGCAGCACTACATACGGGCATTATATATGAAACGCTGAATATGCACAGTGAAGCGCTTAAAGCATATAATGACTGCCTGAACATGCCAGACCACGACTTTCAAAACTCGATAGACCAACAGGCAAAGTCTGGTATAAACCGCATAGAGAACAGAAACAGGTAGCTGAAGAACAGAAGCCGCCCACTTAGGAATAAACCAGTTCCGGTGTGTGGAGCATGACAATAAAAAACAATTATCTCCATTCATTTCATTCTTGTTGTCAAACAGTTATAGCACCATTGTGTGTTATTTTATTTTACATGACACAGCACTTTACAACACATGATATGCACCAGAGTGCATAACGTGTTGCAGACGATTGGGCGGTAGCAGGATACACCGGAACTTTGTGCCATGAATAACCCTGAACCCGACCTGCTACGCAGCATAGCGAGAAGACTATATACCCGATACGGAAGCACAGCTGCTGAAATAACCGGGCTGCTGCATATTGATGAAAACATGCTGAGACAGTGGGCCACAGAAGGCTCATGGGATTTAATACGAACATCTCTTTCCCTGTCGCGCGACAAACAACTGGAAATATTATATGCTGCTATAGAACAACTAAACCGGAATCTGAGTGAAGAAAATGCAGACACAAAAGACCTGGACAGACTGCTGAAATACACTACTGCCATCAGGAATCTGGCAACTGATACCTGTGTATATGGTATTATAGAAATGGCAGAGCTGTTTCTTACATGGCTGTACCACAGGGATATGGAGATGGCGCAATTATTCTCCAGAGAGTTTGACCGGTTTATTACCGAGCGTAATGCTGCTTAATATAATAACACCAACCTACAGACCCTACACAAATGACAGACAGCACAATGAAAAACAGGTGGCGCGAGCTGATACGTATGATACAGAGCGGCACCATGATAATAAACGAGGAACATAAGGACGATATAGCCCGACGGAGAGCAGCGCTGGAAAATGACCCCGAAGCATGGTTTTGCTATTACTTCCCAAAGTTTGCATATGCTGCGCCCTCGGCCTTTCATATAGCGGCAAGCCAGCGAGTACTGGACAATGCCGAGTGGTGTGAGGTGCGGATGTGGAGCAGGGAGCTGGCTAAGAGTACCCGCACTATGATGGAGGTGTTTTACCTTGTTTTCGCAGGGCACAGGCTACCAGACAAAGAGCAGGGAGAGGCGCCTGCAATAGTTACTGATGCACTGCGCCACCGGGTGATAACCCGGGCCGGAGGAGGAACCAATACCCATAACCGTATGCGCAAGCGGTGCGTGCTCATGATAAGCAATAGTGTGGATAATGCTGCACGGCTACTGATGCCCTACCGTGCAAACCTGCAATATAACAAGCGGCTGATACAGGACTATGGACAGCAGGCTGGAACGGGAACATGGACCAGCCAGGAATTTATAACAACAGGAGGGGCATCATTCAGAGCTGTAGGGGCGGGACAAAGTCCCCGGGGAACCAGAAATGAGGAGGCAAGACCCGATATACTACTGTTTGATGACGTAGATACAGATGCGGAATGCCTGAATACACAAATAGTGGCCCCAAAGTGGCACTGGATAGAGGAAGCTGCAATAGGCACACGCTCTGTATCTATGCCCACCACCATCATTTTCTGTGGCAATCGTATAGCTCAGGACTGCTGCATAACCAGAGCGGCAGATATAGCAGACTATGCCGAAACCGTGAACATAAGGGACAGCAATGGGATATCGGTATGGCCGGAGAAGAACAGTGAAACTGATATAGACCGGGTGCTGAGCCAGAAAAGCTATGCTGCACAACAAAAGGAATACTTCAACAATCCGCTAACGGAAGGCAGCGTGTTCAGCGAGCTGGCCTGGAAACCAGCAAAGCCACTGAATGAATATGATGCGCTGATATGCTATACCGACCCCTCATATAAAGACACCTGTGACTATAAGGCAACGGTGCTAATAGGCAGAGCAGGGACAGCGTATCATGTGCTGAAATGCTATCTGGAGCAAACCACCACAGCCAGAATGATAGCATGGCTACACCGCATAGCAGAATATGTAAATGGTATGGCTTGTACTTTTTATATGGAAGAGGTATTTATGCAGGATGTTATTATAAATGAAGTGAATGAAGCCAGCAAACGGGCAGGCATAAAAATGTGGGTAAAAGGAGACAGCAGAAAAAAGCCTAATAAGTATGTGAGGATAGAAGGGTTACTGGAGCCTATGGTACGCAACTGTGAGCTGTACCTGAGTGAGGAAGAACGACACAACCCACATATGCTACGCCTGGTGGAGCAGTTTCGCGCATTTGCAGCCGGCAGCAATGCCCATGATGATGGCCCGGATGCTGTAGAGGGGGCTATATGGATACTAAAAGGGCAGCATAAGCAGGCAGATACCCGAATATACACTTCAAACCCTATACGAACGGGGAGAAATAATGGCTGGTGATAAATGGATAGTATTTTTTCTGACATTTGCTTTATAACTGAATAAGAACATGTTATACAGATTATCGATAATAATAAGCCTATGCCTTATGGCGCAGACAGTTCTTGCCCAGCGTGATAAAGAAGACAGAAAGGAAGAGCAGGCAGAGCGCAGAGCGGCAAATAGTGAGAAAGTAGACCTAACTGTATTTCGCAGACAGATACTGACCCTGCCGGAGTTTGCCGAGGAAAGGAGAAAGCTGATTGAGATAAGAAAACAAACCAAAGCAATACCGAAGATATATGCTGTTGCAGACTCCATGAGTGAGCACCCGGACCCTAATATGCTGATGGGCTATATTACCCTTACACTGGGAGACGATGCTGTAAATGTTTATGAGCTGACTTTTGACCGAAAACAAAAAAAGATAGTGAAAATTAAGCCCACGGGAGATACACTGGAAATAGAAAAGCCAGCACTGTCAGATAAGCAGGAGCGTAGTGGCAAGAAAGCAACTACTCCCAAAAAGAAAAGTGATGATGACGATGAAGAGGAAGATGACGAGCAGGAAGAACAGCCCACTCGCAGTAAAAAGAAAGATGCGGATGAAGAAGACGACTAATTAATAGAAATTACAAACTAAAACCCTTAAACCCTTACCTATGCCACTGATATCGACCGAAGACCTGACAGGTATTCTGTACCCCGAAATACTAGATGAGTTGACCCGGGGTGATGATACAACAATACAACATGCAATAGCCGCTGCAGAACGTGAAGCTAAAATGTACCTGGGCAGGTATGATCTGGAACAGCTCTTTGGCGATGGGCACAGCAGCCCTGCAATAGATGACGAGCACCTGAAACGCATGATAATGCACATAGCCTGCTGGCATCTCATACACCTATCCGGCATAGCCGGCGACTATACCAGATTTCGTACGGCTTACAAAGACACGCTGGAAACGCTACGGTTAATCATGACCGGACAGGCACAACCTGACGGATGGCCACTTACAACAACAGATATAACAGACATCCCTCCCGGAAACAACATAAGCTGGAACAGCAATAAACGAAGAAGTAATTTTTACTGATAGTAAGACAACCTTACATAAAGATTTTGTCTCCATACTTCAGATACACAAACATGAGTATGGCCAAAGCGGTAATCACCAAGAGGTTCAGATAGTTTTTATTTGTTTTTGCTTCTTTACCTACTGTGCGCATATTGGGGCCGAAGCGAAACAAAAGAAACCCGATAAGGGCAAATGTTCCTATAGAAACAGGGAAGCGAAACAGTATGCGCAGGGAAGACATAAAAGACAACCAGCCTGTAGTGAGCATGGTAAACCCATCTGCTGCATAAAGAATAAGCAGCGAAACATAAGCAATGCCTAACCAATATGAAATGGCCTTAGAACGGCTGAACCGAAAGAATACAGCATAACTAGCCGACAATATAGATCTCATTTCGTGTCAGATAAAGGGGGGGGGGGTGAAAACAGTACGGTAAAGTTATTCAATTATAAGTTTTTTTCAACATTACCAAATAAAAAACATAATAAAACCGCCATGAATATAGCAAAAGAACAACAACCTCTTATCATCAATGAAATTAATGTACGCTCCGCCGACAGAGGTTATAAGGACATAGCCACATGGAGAGCCGCGCTCACCACAGCAGAGTCTGTATACAACCCTAACAGAAGCAGATTATATGACCTGTATGAGGACATAATGCTTGATGGACACCTCTCTGGTGTAGTGGCAAAGAAAATAAATGCGGTACTTAACAAAGAGCTATTCTTTGAAACCGGAGGGAAACATGTGGAAGAAATGGACAGTGTCATACAATCATTACCGTTTCGCAAGGTGGTGCGCACACTGGTAGAAACATTATTATGGGGTATATCAGCGATGGAATTCATACCGGGCTGTGAGCTGGCATTTAATCTGATACCCAGAAAGCACATAAAACCTGATACCGGCATCATAACCTGGGAACAAAACGGGCAGGATGGCATACCCTATACTGAAATGGAAAATGTGTGGGTAACCGGTGACCCCAATGACCTGGGACTGCTGCTGCGATGTGCCCCTTACTGCCTGTATAAACGTGGCGGACTGGCAGACTGGGCACAGTATATAGAGCTGTTTGGCCAGCCGGTACGTGTAATAAGGTATGACTCCTATGACGACCAGACACGGGCAGAGCTACGCAGAATACTGGATGAAAGCGGTAGCTCACTATCCCTGATGATACCCCGGCAGGCCGACTTCGAGATAGTAGATGGCAAACAGTCTAACAGTGACGGAGACCTGCAGCTTTCTTTTATAAAAGCGCTGAATGAAGAAATATCTGTAGCGGTGCTGGGCAATACAGAGACTACGAACAGCAGCCGCAGTGCAGGATATGCACAAAGCCGGATACATCAGGAACAACAGGCAGAAATACTGAAAGCTGACATAGCATGGACGGCTGCAATGCTTAACAGTAAAAAGTTCCTGAACATACTACGCTCATATGGATATCCTGTAAATGAGGGGCGTTTTGTATTCCGTAATGATATGGATGTAGAGTATCTGTATAAGCGTATAGCCATTGATAAAGAAATAGCCGGCATGACGGAAATACCAGACGCCTACTGGCACCAGATGTATGGAATACCTACGAGAGCATAAAGCATCATTATTAAACCCAATCATTTGAAAAACTGAAACACCAATGCCAGCACCTTTTATAGTTATATTTTCAGCTATTCAGAACAGAATTATCCATCAGGTACCTGAAATAGCCCACATAGCACTGGATATGGGCCAGCTGAATACCCGCAACAGACCTCAGCTATCATGGCCATGTCTGCTCATTGACTTTGAGCATTTTTCTTTCAGTGACCTGGGCGCTCATGTACAAATGGCCACAGGCACAATAGCGCTGCGCCTGGGAACAGCGCCGCTGAGCGGAACCGGGCAAAATACACCGGAAGCATACCGCACTAAAGCACTATCGTGCTATAACCTGGAAGCACAGCTGCACATGGCACTTCATGCATGGAGCCTGCCGGGTGATTATATGGGAGCAATGATGCGCACAAGTGTGCGTACACAATCCCGTACAGACGGATACCATGTACGGGAGCTGCGCTATACTCTGTCCTATGAGGATAACAGCACCCGAACAGAACAACAAATGGCACCTGTGAGCATGGTAGTGAATCCGGTTATAGACCTATAAATACAGCCATATCAGATGCTGTCTTTTTTGGCGGATGGGGCACTAACTTTGCCATATGGCATATAAATCACTCAGCGCATTCATAGATGCGCTGGATAAGGCGGGAGAACTGATACGGATAAAAGAGTTTGTGGACCCCGTGCTGGAAATAGCAGAAATTACAGACAGGATATCAAAGGCGGGAGACCGTAACAAAGCTCTGCTCTTTGAGAATACAGGAACAGGGTTTCCGCTGCTGATAAACTCAATGGGTAGTGACAAACGTATGTGCATGGCCCTGAACATAAATCATCTGGATGATGCGATGAATGATGTGGATGCGCTGCTAAAAAAAATGTCCACACCCAAAAACGGACTGCTGGAAAAGCTGGCAATGCTGCCGCAACTGGGCAAATTTGCCTCCTGGATGCCTAAAGTGGTGAGTGGACGTGGCGCCTGCCAGGAGGTAGTAATGGATAAGCCAGACCTGAGTAAACTACCCGTACTGAAATGCTGGCCTCAGGATGGTGGACCATTTATAACCCTGCCCGCTATACACACCAAGGACCCTAATACCGGTATGCGCAACATAGGAATGTACCGGATGCAGGTTTTTGGTCCGGAACTTACAGGGATGCACTGGCACAGGCACAAAGTATCGGCAAGGCACTATAATGAGTATAAGAAACTGGGAAAACTGATGCCGGTAGCTGTGGCACTGGGTGGCGACCCTGTATATACCTATGCAGCTACCGCCCCACTGCCTGAAAACGTGGACGAGTATATGCTGGCCGGATTTCTGCGTAAGAAAAAAGTAGAACTGGTGCAGTGCATTACCCAGCCCGAAATAGAAGTACCTGCAGATGCCGATATTATCATAGAAGGATATGTAGACCCTAATGAGGAAATGATATGGGAAGGTCCGTTTGGTGACCATACGGGTTACTATTCACTACCAGACTGGTACCCCCGCTTTCATGTAACGGCCATCACGCACAAACGCGATGCTGTGTACCCGGCCACCATAGTAGGAATACCACCGCAGGAAGATGCATGGATAGGGAAAGCTACCGAGCGCATTTTTCTTACACCTATTAAAATGACCATGGTACCTGAGATAGCAGACATGAATATGCCGGTAGAGGGTGTGTTTCACAATCTGGTAATTGCAACTATCAATAAAGAATACCCGGGACAGGGCCAGAAAGTAATGAATGCCATGTGGGGTGCCGGGCAGATGATGTTCAACAAAATACTGGTACTTGCAGACGGACATGCTGCAACCGGTATTGCTATTGATAATTACCTGGCACTGACAAAGGAAGTATTTGACAATCTGGACCCTGTAACTGATGTATACTTCAGCCAGGGCCCTATGGACGTACTGGACCATAGCTGCTCTAAAATGGGATTTGGCGGAAAGATGTGTATAGATGGCACCCGGAAAACAGAAGAAGAAATTATAAAACCCCGGAAGCCATACACCCTGCCAGCCGGCTTTTCGGCAGATGCACTGCAGCAAGGATACCCGGAAATAACGAGTATCAATGCACAGCTTATGATAAGGCATAATATTCCGGTACTGTTTATAGCTACACAAAAAGACAGAGCTGGCCATATAGCCGACCTGCATAAAAAAATATGCATGGAAGCGGAAGCTGTGGGGCTAAAAATGATCATATATGTAGAGCATACAGTAGATGCCCATGATATAGCAGATGTGCTATGGCGCTTCTGTAACAATCTGGACCCGCGCCGAGACCACCTGTACGGGGGCCAGGACAACAACATACTGGGACTGGATGGCACCAGGAAAACTAAAAAATACGATGGTTTTGACCGTGACTGGCCTAACATTATTGTAGCGGATGACGTCACTATAAGTAAGGTTGATGACAAATGGGCCTCCCTGGGACTGGGAGAGATGTTAAAATCTCCGTCTTTACGGTACAAAACCCAACTATACGGGGGGGGTGCTGCTGTCTTAGATACTGATAGAGCGTAACAAGCTATTTATCAGATTTTTTTTACCTTTATAAAAATTCAAAAGCAATGAAACGCGTTTTATTTGCCCTTTTCATGCTCACGGCTACAGTAGGCATTACTTCTGTAGAGCCCGTTTCGGCATATACCCCTGCACCGGCAGCAGTAACCACAGCAGTTTTTAATGCCAAAGTGGACCTGATGGACTCACAGATAGGCGCTGGTAATATTACCGCAGCACGGGCTACATGGGAAGAGATACATGACATGATGCTCAACGTACTGGGTGTTACAAAAAACAGCATACGTACAGCAACTACTCCTACAGCTGAAGCCTCTTTCCGCACTATCCTGAACAATCAGACGGCAATTTATCAGACCATATGGGGTCTGAAGCCTGACCTGGCAGGAAACCGCGTAGCACTACACAGCAAACTGGGAGAGTTTTCAGCTACCATTTATTAATCTGATATCCGGACAAGCTTCCGGCACAAACAATATCTACCATATGAAACACCTACTGCTCACTGCTGCGGTATGCTTTACGCTATCTGTACCGGGTTTTGCCCAGTCTGCTCCTTTGGATGTGGCCCAGCCGGTATCAAAAGCTGAATATGCCGCCAAAGTAAAAGATCTGGATAATGCTATTACCGATGGTAATACAGAGGCTGCCGATAAACTGTTCGGTGAAGTAAATACTCTGGTGAATGCTGAAATGAAAGTAATACGCTATAAAGTGCGTGATGCAGCCAATGAAGATGTAAGAGCAAAATACAGGGCAGTAGTAAAGCAGCAGCGTGGCCTGTTTTCTGATGTAATGAACCTGAAACATGGTTACATGGCAGCAAACAGAGCCCAGATGATAGATAAGCTGAATGCATTTGGCGAAACAATAGAGTAACTATCTGATGATAAATATCATTGCAAAGCTCCGGACAATGCCGGAGCTTTGTTATTTTACGGCACAAAACAATCTATATGTCGGAAAAAAAGAGAGTAACCGGAATAGGTGGTATTTTTTTCAAAAGTCAGGACCCTGCCGCCGCAAGAAGCTGGTACAGCAGGCACCTGGGCTTTGATGAGAGCCAATACGGAACCGTATTTGACTGGCAGTATGCCGATGACTCGGGGAAGATGGGGCAAACGGTATGGAATGCATTCAAAGCAGACACTACCTACTTTGCACCATCGGAAAAGGAGTTCATGCTGAACCTACGCGTGGAAGACCTGGAATGGCTGCTGGGAGAGCTGAAGAAAGAAGGTATAGAACAGATAGGAGAGATGCAGGTATATGAGTATGGGAAATTTGCCCATATCATGGACCCTGACGGGAACAAGATAGAACTATGGGAAAGCGCTGATGATGCGGCTCTGTAGCCAACAGCAAACACCCCTGATATAAGGCATGCATATACAGGAAGGCAAAACATACCTGGGAATACTGAAAGGCAGGAGTAAGCGCCTGTACTATGCCGTAGTGGTGTTTGCCGTACTTACACTGCTTGTAAATGCAAGCCGTAACGAGATAACGCCCTTCTTTGTATGGTCTATGTATGCCAGCCCTGCACGGGTCACTGATACATTTCCGGTATATGTACTGGAGTATAATGACGGTAAGACATTTCTGGCGCCACATACATGGAAAGACCATAAACGCATGATGTTTTTCTACACCATAGACCAGTATTGTGTGCTGAAGGATAATGGTAACAAAGACCCCGACGAGGAACATGCAAGCCACATACTGGCACGCCTGCATATAAACAACCCAACGTTTTTACCATCCCTGTATCCGTCCGCCACAGATATGCAGGCCTATCCTGCATGGCTGAAGCGCTATATGCAGGCAAACATGGGAGAGCATATTGACTCAATAAAAGTGTACCGTAAGTGGGTACAGTTTGGCAATGACGGCAAGGTAAACGTTCACAGAAATGAACTGTTGTTCAGGGGCTAGCACATGATAGCAACAATTAGAAATATGGCCCCCTACCGTACTGCAATAACCCGCAGTGTACTGGCATTCTATCTGTTGTCGTTACTGTGGAGGGGCTACAGCCACCTGCTGCCGGGGCAACTGCAACAACCGGTACTGAGCAAGCTGCACTACGACCTTTCATTCTGGGCCGTGCGGATGAGTGGTATTGACGGCTGGCTGGTGCAGCATACATGGGCTGGGTCGCTGTTTGGGTGGATACTGATAACACTCTGTGTACTGTCTATGATATTCATTCGCCGCAGGGGCTATATTATACCCTTCAGCATGGGGTTCTTTCTGCTGGCGGTGGTGTATAACATGTACCTGTGCCACAGCGCTCATTACCTGGGCGGTATGGTAGTATTGTCGGTAGCTTTCTGGCCACGGCGCGATGAACATTTTGAACTACTGTGGGATGGCATGCGCTACTATGCCTGCTGGGTGTATGGTACGGCATTTCTATGGAAAGTAGCAATAGGCTCTATGTTTCAGTGGGAAGCCGGTACGCTTACCTTCAAAGCTAATCTGGCAGAATACCTGCTGCATAACCCGAACAATACTCTGGCACACATTTACTATTTCTTTCTGCAGCACCAATGGCTGCTGAATGTGGGACACAAAGTGGTGTATCTGGCAGAGGGTGCATTCCTCATAGGATTTTTTACACGCAAATATGATACGCTGCTGATAGTGATGGCTTTCTTTATTTTCATCAGCATCTATCTTTTCTCAGATGTATTTTTTGCAGAATTGCTGGTAATAATATTCCCGCTGATACCTGCGAAGGGGTGGCAAAAGCTGAGTGGAATGATTCCGTTTATAAACCGAGCTGCAGCTCCCGCACATCAGCCGTAGATTTCTATCTGCACATCTTTTTTATCATATCCCATATTCAGGATACGCTCACGGGCCTCATCTATCATCTGCTTCCAGCCACATAACATAAAAGTAGCCTGCTGGCGCTCTGCACATAGCTGCTCGTATATATCATGCACATAACCCGATGCGCCATCCCACTGCTCGCGGGACAGGGTGGGCAGATATCTGAATCCTGGTATGTGCTCCTGTAACTGTGTGAGCTCATCATGATAGAGGAGATCGGCCTGAGTACGGGTGCCGAATATCAGATTTATCTTATACCCCTCCAGCTTATGCCGGTGCAGATATGCCACCATGCTACGGAACGGGGCGACACCGGTACCGGTACAAATGAGGAACAATTCTTTTTCTGATGGCTCAGGCAATACAAATACCCCTTGTGGGCCACGCAGTGTAAGTGCGCTCCCTTCCTTTATTTCATCGAACAGATAACCAGAGCCTGCACCACCTTCTACATTTACTATAAGCAGTTCTATAAGGTTAGTACCATCGGGCATGGATGCTATGCTGTAACTGCGCCAGCGTTTATTACGCTGCTCATGTATGGGGAGGTCCAGCGTTACGAACTGCCCGGGACGGAAATGAAACGCTTCTACCTCAGGCAACTCTACCCAAAACCTACGGGTATTGTGCGTAACCTGCTCTATCTGCTTTACTATGCCTTGCTGCCATGAGGGTAACATACATACAAAGTTAACACAAATGGCATGTACCGTTTTATAAAGTGAATTGATAGGGCAGTAAGCGTTATCAGTGTGTGGCGTCCATACCCTGATAGAAGGAAGATGTTATATCGTCCTGGAGCAGGGCTCCCGTTATGCTATACTGCAGCAGATGCACTGACATATAGCCTGTGGAAATGACATATCGGTTATTGCACTCGTCCATGGTAGCTGAATAGAAGTCAACGTTCAAAGAATCAATCACAGCCAGAGAGGTAAGCGTACCTGCAGATGGATTTATCCTGGACATCTTTTTCACGTATGTGCCTGTATCAATGGCTACACAGTACAGATTGCCATCATTGTTATTATACCTGATCTCAGAAACAACACTGCCTCCCATAGGAACAGATATGGGTACTACTGCTCCGGTAACAGGATTAAACCGCTTAAGGACACGACCACTAACTGCGCTACCGGCTACGTAATAGATTTCCCCTGTAGTGGTGTTCACCGTCATGTTAGCATAATAATCAAGAGTGTCACCAATGCCCACAGCAGATGAAGTATAAGAACCACCTGATATAGAAAGCTCTGCCAGCATATAGTCTCTGATAGTATAAAGACGGTTGTTGTAACTGTTGTACACAATGCCATAATGTAGTGCAGCGCTGCCCGTGGCCGGAAAGAAGGCAGAAGTACCGGAAGCGCTGACACGAAAAAGAACAGCAGGAGTAGCGCCTACTACTGTGGCGGTGTCGCCAAAGACATAATAACAATTATCGGTAGTATTGAATGTGGCCCGCTGGGTAAGTGGCAAGCGTCCCGAAAAAGAGCCAACATAAGTTATAGCACCGGTGGATGTATTTATCAACCCTGCTTTGCAGGTGTATGATATACTGCTCAAAGGGAGTGGTGCTGTAAATGCATGCAGCGATGTGCTACAGGTTTTCTTATTGGCCGACTCTTTCTTACAGGCTGTCCAGAATATGGCAACCATTGCCACCCCAACTATCAGTGCAGTATTGTGTATTGACTTCATAAGGGGTATTTCTGATAAACAGACGGTTATAATTCCATATCTGGTTGGGGTCAGCAATAAAATACAATCATTATCTGTTTTTAGTGACCATTCAGCCGCACCAGTGCATGATACAGACAGTTGTGCAGTATGGTGAGGTGGCTCTCATGAGGCTCCGGCTGCCAATGGATATTCATGGCTGTGCCTTTTTTCAGCAGACGGGATAAACGTTTTGCATCCTTTTTCATAAAACCGGGCTCCCTGCCTCCGGCAGAGATATAAACAGTGGTAGCTGCCACTGCCTGCGGCATTAATGCGACAGCCCGTGTGAGCAACGACTCTTTGTTCCACCACAGGCTGGGGCTTACAATAATGTAATTCCGGAACAGCCCCGGCTGCTCCAGCAGCAACTGAGTAGCCAGCAAACCTCCCAGCGACTGGCCTATGAGTGTGGTAGAGTCATTAACCCTGTAATGACTGCTGATGTAAGGCTTCAGCTCGGCATGCATAAACTGAATAAACTTTGCCGCACCTCCTGCATTGGGTATTTTCTGCAGGTCTCCGGCAAGAGCAGAGGGGAAGGTAAAATCCCGCTTACGGTCTACATTGGCAATGCCTACCACTACTGTAGATGGCATATACCCTATCATATTCAGGAACTGAACCAAACCGCATACATGTATGAAGTCTTCATTGGCTGAGCCATCCAACAGATAAATAACCGGATAAGCGCGCCCTGCGTTTTCTTTATAACCATCGGGGAGATAAATGTTCAGTATGCGGTCTTCGCCCAATGCGGCAGAGTGCACCTTATCTGTAACTCCCAGCACAAATGGCCTGCCGGAGGGTGCCTGCGCCACTGCCCGGAAACCCCCTAAAAACAATATCAATGAACATAACAGATACTTCATAAATCAGCGGATTGATAATCTTATGTAATCTACCCCATCCCGGATAACCATTATTCCCCTCAATAGGGTTAAACATCGGGGTAATGCACCATTACCATATTGTGAATACTATATTTTCATAGGAACTTTTTTACTTTTATAAGCAGCAATAACAAATTGCATTCTTTACTCCAAAGACTAAAACCAACTACAATGAATCAACAATCCCCCGAACAGAACGAACCGCAACCACTGAACCCCATGGGTGTGGACCTGAACAAAGCAGCCGGCGAAACTGCAGCATGGCGCAGCTTTATGGACAAACTGGAAGGCGCAGGTCATCAGGACCGGGTGTATTCCTACTTTATTCCCATTGCCGATGTATTTAACCTCATAAACATAGGCATTTATGGCTCAGATAAAATGCCACAGGTAGAGCAGATAGATATGCAGGTTATCAGCGGACTGAGAGCCTACTTTGCACTGCGCCCTCCGGGAGAAAACGGACCTAACGCCCAGGAAATGCTACATCTGTACATGGTGCCCGTGGATATGAATGGCAATGATATACTGGATGTAGAAGGCAACAGTGTGATATATGATACCACACATCCCTGCCCGAACATGTGTGGCATAGCGAACCAACTCAATGGAGGTGCTTCCTAATCTCAATGACTGCATTTCAAAATGCTCTACACATATATTTTGGCTCTATTGTCCCACTAACAATAGTTGGGCCACTTTTCTTTGGCGTCCGTAAATTCAAGAAACTCACTCACTCGTTGAAAATACTTGTTTGGTATTTAGTTTTAAGTGTACTCACAAGTATTATCACCCACGTATTGGCAATGAGTTACATCAACAATATGCCAATCATGCATGTGTATACTTTACTTGAGTTTGTATTTCTTTCCATGTTTTACAAGAGTGTATTACACGGCTCATGGATACAACGCTTTGTGCACCCTGCTATTGTTTTTTTTGCTGTACTATGTGTAATCAATGCTTTGTTCTTTCAGAACATTTTTACGTATAACACACACACAAAATCTATTGAGGCACTTTTTGTCATTGTTATGGGCATTGTTTGCTTTAAAAGAGAACTGGATAGTGTTGCAGCCGGAAACAAACGAAATGCCGCACTGACATATATAAATGCTGGCCTGCTTATATATTTCTCCGGCTCCTTTATCTGGTTTACGATATATAACCTTACATGGAGGGACGAAAAACTGGGCCTTATTATGTGGACAGTACACGCAACATTACTGCTAACAATGTACATACTAATAGCTATCGCAGTATGGAAGTACAAACGGCCGGAGACAACCTCTACTACATAGTGCTCATAGGCACATCGGGGGGGCTGCTGCTGGCCTTGTCGCTTATACTGTTTTATGTGCGGTATCAGCGGAGGTTTATAGGGCAGCAGGCAGCTATGCAGCAGGCGGCACTGGAGCATAAACAAACGCTGCTGAATGCCGTGATACAATCGCAGGAGGAGGAACGCCTGCGCATAAGCCGGGAGCTGCACGACCATGTAGGCAGCTCACTGGCTGCAGTGCGGCTATGGCTGGCCAAGGCACCCACAGAGGGCAATACTGCTGTGGCCGATGCCCGGGCCGGTATAGACCGGGTACTGGAAGATGTGCGGCATATATCGCACCGGCTGTCGCCAGCCGGGCTGGAGCTGTGGGGTTTTCATGAGGCACTGGAGGCCTACTGCGCAGCTACTGCCAAGGCTACCGGACTTGCGATAACCATAACCGACGATACCAACCATGCACTGGATAAGTTGTCCTTTGACCACGCACTATCGCTGCTGCGGGTGGTGCAGGAGCTGGTGAATAATACGGTGAAGCATGCGGGAGCATCGGCAATAACGATAGCCCTTGCACAGGAAGAAAACAGCTTTTCGCTACACTATACCGATAACGGGAAAGGGCTGGGAGATGCTACCCACAAAGCCGGTATAGGCATGTATAACATAGAGAGCAGACTGAGTACGCTGGACGCCCGGTATCTTGTGGAGTCGCCGCAGGGTGGTGGCTATGCACTGCGAATAAATATACCCGCAACTGCAATAGAAACAACATGACAGAGCATATAAGAGTAGCTATAGTGGAAGACCAGCGCCTGTTTCGTGACGGGATGCAGGCCCTGCTGCGTGAGAGCGGCGATATAGATGTGACTATGGTGGCTGATAACGGGCGCGACTTTCTGGAGCAACTACAGGAGGCAGCCGAACTACCAAACGTGGCACTTGTGGACCTGAACATGCCTGAAATGAACGGGCTGGAACTGACAGATGTACTGCTGAAACAGTATCCCGACATCAGGGTGCTGGTACTGACGGTTCATAACCAGGAGCGCTTCATAGTAAAGATGATAGAGGCAGGTGTAGCAGGCTACCTTATCAAAAACTGCGACATAGAGGAGGTGCGGCAGGCAATACGCACTGCTCATAAATCGGGCTTCTACTTTGACGAGCGGACAATGCTGGCTATGCGCAACGGGTACAGGACGAAAAGAAGCGATGTGCGCTCATTTTCCAATATACCCATAGAACTGTCAGAAAGAGAGACCGAGGTGCTGCAGCTGATATGCCGGGAGCTGACCAATGTAGAGATAGCCGACAGGCTGCACATAAGCCCCCGAACCGTGGACGGACACCGAAATAACCTGCTGGCAAAAGCAGGGTGCCGCAATACGGCAGGGCTGGTACTCTTTGCCGTGAATAATGGGTTCTTTGACCCACAATCGTTCTGAGCCTGTTATGTGCTTACCATAACGAACTCCTTTCCTTCATACTTCCTGAAGCAGGTAAAAACACCTGTTTTTGAAATCGGGTATTTCTGCTCTTAAAACGGGGTGTGTACCGTCGTTCCTTTGTGATGTTGATAGTAGCTACATCGGCAATGAAGGGCGGAAACCGAAAAGCCCCAAACAGAGTAGGTAATAAACAACAAAACATACAATACCATGAGCACATTAGCCAACACAACATGGACCGTCAACTATACTAATGGCGGCGTAATGACAGTAGCATTTGCAGCATCGGGCGCAGCAAACATAACATTTAACGGTGGCAGCACTGCAAGCGGCAACTGGGCAGAAGCTGCTGACGGACACTTTATGTTTCAGTGGCCTAAATCCACTACAAACCCTAACATCAATGAAGTATTCTTTGGCCTTCATGAGGCCGGAGAAGGAAGCGGTCATGACTGCGATATCTCAACAAGCCTGCGCAGCTTTACCATGACAAGAAACTAAGCCGGGAGGGCACAATCCCGCATACTCTTATACACAATGCATAGAGGCGCCTTATGGCGCTTTTATGCATTCCACTCATACAGCACACACTCACGCAGCCGCTCATCATTGAGCAACAGGGGATGTATGAACCGCTCCCTGTACTGCATACCGGCCTTGCGCATAACAGCTACAGACGGCTCATTAACTGCAGGCGCCATTGCAACAACCTGATGAATACCCAGCACCGATGCATGCGACAAACATGCCTTAGCACCCTCTGTAGCATAACCCTGCCCCCATGCACTGCGTGCGAGCCGCCAGCCGATATCCACACATGGGGTAAAGGGTGACTGAAATGTTTTCCATGACAGACCAATGAAGCCGATAAAATCATGGTTGTGCAGGGTATCTACCGCATAATAACAGTAACCCCGCTCTGCATACTCCTGCTGCATACGTACTATAAAACCGGAGGTCTCCTCCAATGACTGCAGAGAGGGGAAATATTTCATCACCTCTGCATCGGCATTGAGTGTGGACATAGGTACAATATCTGTATGCTGCCACTGCCGGAAACCCAGGCGGGAGGATGTAAATAAGTAAGACATGGTATGTGACAAAAGTAATGGAACAGATACTATCATCATTCAGATTTAACTTGTTGCATCGTAAAAACAGAATAATTTAGCCATTGACACAAAGCGGCTGCCCCACAGGGCTGCGGCATGAATACAAAGCACAATGCCAGCAGGCAATACATCTCTTCACAGCAACAAGACAGGACTTTGCCTTTCGGGCGGAGGGCTGAGGGGGATAGCACACCTGGGCGTAATAAAGGCACTGGAAGAGCATGGACTAGCCCCGGCTATGATATCAGGTACAAGTGCCGGAGCAATAGTGGGCGCATTCTATGCAGCAGGATACTCACCGGAAGAAATGCTGGAGATAGCCGGGGAAACCAACTTCTTCGCACTTATCAACTTCAGAGGTGGTGGCTGGTTCAGCACGGATATCTTTATGCAGCTGTTTGAGCGCTACCTGCCCGACAACCGTTTTGAGGCACTGATAAAGCCACTACATGTAGCTGCTACTGACTTTGGTAACGGGACCACTCATTACTTTAACTCGGGGCAACTGCATACGGCACTGATGGCATCGGCAAGCCTGCCCCTTATATTTCCGCCGATGAACATAGATGGCGCTCACTATATGGATGGCGGTATACTGAACAACCTGCCAATAGAGCCGATAGAAAACTCTTGCGACCTGCTGATAGGCTGTCATGTAAACTCTGCAGGGAAACTGCACAAACGTATGCCGGGCAGAGCACAGATATTATCGCGCTCTTTTCATCTGCTGATGAGCAGTGTGGTGTATATGAAAGCACACAGGTGTCATCTGTTCTTTGACCCTCCGGAGCTTATCCGGTTCAGCATGTTTGACAGAAGCAGTGCACGCAAGCTATATGACTATGGCTATGAATATGCCTCAAGAAAGCTGGATGGAGGAAAACAATAATTCTGCCGGACAATATCTATTAAGACTCCCCTTATAACTACTTTTGGGTATAACGTGACTGCCTCGACCCGACAACCGGATTTTTCTAAAACGTTGCTAATTGACGTGGCACCAAGAGCTGTATGGGATGCACTGACCAAACCTGAACACATGCAGCTGTGGATGAGCGAAACGCCGCTGGAAATAATAACGGACTGGAAGCCGGGTAGTGCCATCAGCATATCGGGACCATGGTACAAGACCCGCTTTATAAATACGGGCACTATACTGGCCTGTGAGCCGGAGCAACTACTTATATATACTCACCTGAGCTCCTTATCCCGCCTGGATGATGTGCCGGAAAATCATGCAATCATATCCTTCCGTCTGGTGCAGGAAAAAAGTGCCACCCAACTGACCATAAACATAACACAATGTGCCAATGAGGGCATTTATAACCATCTGGCATTTTACTGGAATGTAGCGCTGGAAATGCTAAGAAAGCTTGTAACTACCCAAGCGGACAGATACTGACAAATATCATGCATGGGCTTGAGCGGCGTCATAAAGCATGGTATAGCGGTATGGTACTTTTGCAACAATATAACCACCCAAAGAAAATGAAAAAGACAGCAATCCTTCTGGCAATATCAGCAATGCCATTCTTTACAATGGCACAGCAAAACGAAACCGTAAAGGCTGACAAACACACCCAACAAAAAAGGGCGGGTGAAATGTTTAACTTTCCTGACAACATAAAGCTGAGCAAGAATGAGCTGAATGAGCGGGTAGAGCAGAAAACGGAGACACTCACAAAGTATATAAAAGCACTGGCTGAAAAGAAAGAGACTGACATGAAGCTGGTGGATGAGGCAATGAAGCTCTTTAACAACAATGAGTATGCCACAGTGAGTGTAACCCGCAGAAGCCAGGCAGAGCCGGAAACTGTGCCTGTGCGCACTTACCTGAAAAGGCTGAACCGTCTGAAATATGACAAGGTGCGTATAACATGGCACAATGCACAGTATGTAAGTAACTTTACCAAACAGCCGAACGGCAACTATATGGGTCTGGTAGCCTTTGAACAGGAGTTTACTGGTGTGAAGAACGGAGAAACAAACTATACGTACCGCGATGTGACGCAGAAACATGTGGAGGTGACCGTGAAGATAAAGGAGACCGGTAGTGGTAATATGAAGAAGGGCTATGTAGAGGTGTTTCTGGGTAATATAGGTGTGGAGGAACAGTATTAGTGATATGATGCATGCTTAAAGTTATTGGTATTGTGATAATGGTTTGCGCCTGTGCCGTGTATGCGGCACAGGCACAGGTGGTTAGTACACTACCTGATATAGAGCGGACTGAGCAAAGCCTGTTTCTGTATGAGGTAAAACTGATAGACGAATTTGCGGAGCGCTTTAATGATGAGGCGGACTCTTACCTGCGCCGGCAAAGTAAACGACTGGTAGGTACCGATTCATTCATTACCCGGCACCGGCTGATACGATCCCTGTTTGACGGGCAACAACAGTGGGGTGCGGATACCGGCAGGTTTATTACCGATGTGCTGAATAAAGAACATCCGGCTTTTGTATCACTTACTGACAGCAACTTTTATGTATCTGTCATGTGTACTTTTGAGACAAACCGGATAAAGTATAAGCTGCCCATAGTGCTGCAGATGAGGGCGGTACAAGATGCGCACTGCTGGATGATAGCCGGAGTGGGGCAGAGTGCAGCAACGGACACAGTACAACTACGTGCCGGCAAACAGCAGGACACAAGGGCCAGAGACAACTTCATACCTACGACAGCCCATGGCTCTGGATTTGCTACGCTACGCAGCCTGCTATCACCAGAGATGTATACACCCGGGCTATTTACGCCTCAGGCTCTGGGCGATGCTCAGGTGCAACGACTTATAACTCTGATAAACAGCGGGCGTACCCACTTTCTTCATGCGGGCAATATGATGTTTCATTATTACGGTATAGATGGGTGGGCATTTACCGTAAGCAGGGCCAAAAGGAATCATACAAATTCCGGCTGGCTCATCAGCAATCTTACCGCGGTAACAAAGGCAGAAAAGGAGGAGCTACGCCACAGACTGCTGCAAAACGGGCAATGATGATATGAGCCTCCCTTAGTAATGCAGGTATGCCCGATGTGTGTAATGCTATTACCTTTATGGTGGCATACGCTGCAACATATGTTTGACAACCTGTACCGCTACACCGAACAAATCATAAAACTAACGCCAGGAGAGAAAGCGCTGCTGGAGAGTGCATTTACTGTGCGGCAGGTGCCCCGCAGATTTAAGCTGGCGGAGGAAGGCAAGATAGCACGCGAACTCTTTTTCATTAACAAGGGCCTGGTGCGGCTGTACTATACCAAAGACGGGGCAGAAATAACCGGTTACATTTTCAGAGAACACCTTTTTGCCGCGAGCTATGACAGCTTTCTAAGACAGGCTCCAAGCATACAAACGCTGGAGACGCTGGAAGACTGTGACCTGCTGGTAATAAACCACAGTGCAATGGAAAAGCTCTACGAAGAGATGCCCTCAATGCATATACTGACCCGTAAAGTAGCAGAGCAACGATTTATAAACGCTCAGATGATACTCTCCTCTTTTATACTGGACAGCCCGGAAGAGCGGTACCGGAAATTTGAAGAGCAACACGGAGACCTGCTGCTACGTGTGCCACACCACATAATAGCCTCCTTTCTGGGGATGACTCCTGTATCTATGAGCCGCATACGCAAGCGTATGCAGGGCTGATGTGCGGCTACCATTTCTTTACAATTGTTAATGGCCGGGACCAACATGTGCTACTACCTTTGACTCATCAAAATAAAGACAATGCCATGCAAAAGATAAGGACCGAAATAGTAATCAATGCTACTGCTGCAACGGTATGGAACATACTGACAAACTTTGACCAATATGCAGCATGGAATCCTTTCATCACAGAAATATCCGGCACACTGAAGACCGGTGGGTGCCTGCGGAATACCATGATAAACAACGGGAAGAAATATGTATTCTCACCCAAAGTGCTGCGTGTGGAACCAGAGCGCTATTTTGACTGGAAAGGCAGCCTTATAATACCGGGGCTCTTTGACGGACACCACTACTTTGAAATAGAAGTAATCAATGACGGGCAGGTAAAACTGAGTCAAGGAGAAAACTTCTCGGGTATACTGAGCGGTATGCTGCTGAAACAGATAGGTGCTACTACCCGCGAGAACTTCGTAAAGATGAATATGGCTGTGAAGCAGCTGGCTGAACAACAAAAATAACCCCTGCATCAGAAAAGGCGTATCTGTATATCTTCTTTTACCGCCTTATGCTCCCGCTCATAAAACCCGGAAACTGTGATACCCAGCAACCGGATACGTACAGCACTTAAATCGGTAATAGATAGCAGGGTGCGGGCGGCATCAGCTATTGTATGCGCATCGGCAGTAGCATCATCGTAAGTATGGCGACGGGTGATCTGGCGGAAGTCGCTGTACTTTATCTTGAGCGTAATGGTGCGACCCTGTAATGAATAGCGCTGTAAACGTTCTGCAACGATGGCCGCTATTTTACTGAGTTCCTTGTTCATCTCCTCCACATCGGTAAGGTCGTGCGCGAAAGTATCTTCTGCACCTACGGACTTACTGATACGATTGGGCTGTATAGGACGATTATCTATACCCCGGACGATATTGTAAAAGAAGCGACCGGATTTACCAAAACGCAATACGAGCTCATCTTCACTCAACGCCTTGAGATGTGCACCGGTATGCAGTCCCATCTCTTTCATACGGGCCGCGGTAACCTTACCTACTCCAAAAAACTTCTCTACCGGTAACTGCTCCATAAACTGCGGCACCTGATGTGGCGCAATGAATGTAAGTCCATCCGGCTTATTCATATCGGAAGCGACCTTAGCTACAAACTTATTGACAGAAACACCAGCGGATGCCGTAAGCTGCAACTCTGACCGGATAGCTTCCCGTATCTGCTGCGCTATGGCGATAGCAGAACCGATACCCTGCTTATCGGCAGAGACATCGAGATATGCCTCGTCAAGCGAAAGTGGCTCTATGAGATCGGTATAACGACGGAAAATTTCGCGGATGCGACCTGACACCTCTTTATATACTGCAAAACGAGGCTTTACAAACAATACTGTGGGGCATAGCTGCCTGGCGCGTGCAGAAGGCATGGCCGAGCGAATACCAAACTTACGGGCTTCATAACTGGCCGCTGCTACTACCCCACCCCTACCATCGGGGGAGCCCCCAACTACGAGGGGGCGGTCCCGATATTCAGGATTGTCGCGCTGCTCTACGCTGGCAAAAAACGCATCCATATCTACATGGATGATTTTTCGCACGGGTGATAGTTCAGCTGACATATTGCTAAGTTACGACCGGGCGAGGTCATACATTACAGCCTACAGGTTGTAGTACCCGGAAGGCTGGCATTTCCCTCCTCTTCATAAGAAGCACATTCGCGGCGGGCATCGACATAGCCAGCTTTATCAATAGTATGCACCTGAGTGGATGATACAGAACCGATAACGGTAGTACAGGTACAATTATAGTTTTTACGACATGATGTAAACGCTACCGCAGAAAGCAGCAGCAAAGCAGCGGAAATGAACTTTATCTGTTTCATGGTTTTCAGGTTTTAAAAGCGTTAAACAATGTGTGTCTGAGTATCGGCATATTGTGAGCCGATGCTGTAATACAAAGGTAGCCTGGCGATAAACCGTGAATGTTACACACCGAACTGAAATACTTACATAAATCACAGGTGGATACGTGAAAAACGCAAAAGTGCGCAGTGAGCAGTTTTATTTTTTCGCACAGGCAAATTTCTGTAAACAATTGTAAATTAATGCATTACACACCGAACGCAGTCTGAGAACTTCTCAAAAAGTTATCAGAAATTACTCGCGCATTTTTTGCAATGTGTACATGGTGAGACGTGTTGTGTGACAACATGGATATAGAACAATGAGATGTAACACATAGGTACGCAGGGTTTATAAGTGCAAGTTACGAAGAGGTATGTAGTGAGGTGGTAATTGTGGATATGTTCTGCCTGCTTCTGACATCAGAAAAGACGCTAAGAGATATATGTATAAGTGGCTAATTTACAGTCGACTATAGGGGTTTTAAAAAATATGATATGCAGATATGGGCATATGATACTACTGTATAAGTAGTGTAATGCAGGGAGGATTTGCAGGAGGGCTGAAGCCGTATGACCTTTGTGCTGCAAAACAACGAAAAACACCCTATCATGACAGAAAAGCTCAAAAAGACAGGCCGGGAATATGTACTCTCTGACAGCTCGGTGAATGAATATGGATTCAGACTGCTGACATCGGGATATGAACTGGAATCATTTCGCAAGAATCCGATAGGCTATTATATGCACCGACGCGAAGAAGGTATAGCCCTGAAATGGGACGACCTGCGTATAGAAGGAGACATGCTGCTGGGTACACCAGTAATAAACCTGTGCAATGCCCGCGGAGAACAGATATATGATGAAGTGGAAAACGGGTTTCTGAATGCGGCATCGGTAGGGCATATAGTGGTACTGGAATACAGTACGGACGAAGCTATGATGCTACCCGGCCAGACCGGCCCAACTATAACCCGGTGGTATAACAAAGAGTGCAGCCTGGTGGACATACCCGGCAACAGCAATGCGCTTACCAAACTATATGATGCACAGGAGCAGGAGCTGAACCTGGCCGGTATGAAAACCGGACACAGCATGCTGCGGATACCAGATGCCGGGCTATGTGCGGCACTGCACCTGCCAGAAGGCAGCAGCGCTGAGACATTGACAACTGCCGTGCAGGAGCTAATGCAGCGAGCCACACAGCTGGAAGCAGACGCCACCAAACTAGCCAGTGAAAAGCTGGCACTACAGGAGCAGCTTACGGCACTACAAAATGCAGGCAAGAAAGCAACCGTGCATGCACTGCTGGACAGAGCACTGGAAGACCATAAAATAACAACGCAGTTACGTGAGCAACTGGCACATGACTATGCTGACAATGCAGAAGGCCTGCGTACACTGATAGCTGCCATGCCCGCCTACCGAACCATAGCATAGCGACTGAGCAGCGGTAGTAAAGAAGGACCGGAGGCACAGTGGACATGGGATGACTATGAAAAAAACGACCCTACGGGCAACAAGCTGAAAGCACTGCGTGCCAGCGAACCTGAGCGCTACCGGGAACTCTTCAACAAAAAATTTGCTGTGCCGGCACAACAGAAGTAACCTGATCTATACCAGAGATTAATGACGTACATCCTGTGCGAAGGGGCATGCTGCCGCTAAAGTGGTTATGCCCGGAAATGAACAATACACTATCACCAAATCAATAACAGAATATGGCAATTCAGAAAGAGATATGGCAGGACCATATAGAGGGAAATCTATTCAAGAACAATGAGTTTCTGCTGGCATCGACAGATGTGGGACAACATGTGCTGCAGGGAAAAGTGGTGCATATACCACAAGCAGGTGTAACTGCAACGGTGGTTAAGAACCGCACATCTATACCCGCAACGGTGGTGCAGCGAACAGACAGTGATATAACCTATACGCTGGATGAGTACACAACAGACCCAATACTGATACCCAATGCAGAGAGCTATGAACTGAGCTACAACAAGCGGGAGAGTGTGCTGGCTGAATATGAATCGTCGCTACGGGAGACCATAGCAGACAACCTGCTGGTAACATGGAGCCCAAGCGGAGCTGCCGGCACCATCATAAGAACAACAGGGGCTGATGTGGCTACTCACCTCCAGGGCACAACCGGTAACAGGAAGAAGCTGACAGTGAGCGATCTGAAATATGCACAGCTACAACTGAACAAACAGAATGTGCCGATGGAAGGAAGATATGCACTGATAAGTGCAGATATGTTTCAGCAACTGACAGATGACATGTCGGCCACGCAGTACAGAGACTTCAGTGCAGCATATGATGTAAAAGAGGGTGTGCTGGGCAGACTATTCGGCTTCAACATAATGATGCGCGGCAGTGTAGTGACCTATGTAGAAGACATTGCACCAACAGTAAATGCATACAGCGCACCAACAGCAGCGACAGATAACGACGCAGTGCTGTGCTGGCAGATAAGCGCGGTGGAGCGTGCTGTGGGACAGATAAATTTTTATGAACGCACTGGAGACCCCACCTATTATGGAGATGTGTACAGTGCCGGTGTGCGCATGGGTGGCCGCATACGTAGAAGTGATGCAAAAGGCATTGTAGCCATAGTGCAGGCGGCAGCATAATGACCAGCCCCATAAACCCTATAAATGTGAACAGATGGAAAGTGAGATAAAGGTGTGGATACTGGTAAGTATTGCAGGCCTGATGGCAACGATACTGGGATTTGTAGTGAAAATGATAACCGACCAGGTAATAAAGCGACTGGATGACATAGTGATAGAACTGAAACAACTGACCCATGCCACAACAATACAGGGGCAACAGATACAGGCGCTGAAAGACCAGGACCGGCTAATACTACGACAACTGGATGAACATGCTGACAGACTGCGACAACTGGAACAATACCGAAGTGAATAACCCAATAAACCTGAAAAAACAATGTTCTGCAACAAAATGAGAAGCCGCATAAAAAGTGTGCTGCAACAATGGGATGAATATATAGACAGCAATGCAGAGGCAGCACTGAAAGTGACCACTGTGATTAAGCGTATACTGGAATCGCCGGTGACGGACATACTAACTGCGGTAATACCGGGGGAAGCAGATGACCTGCTACGCAAACGCCTGATAATGGCACTGGACTATGCAATAACGGCACTGCAGGCGAGGGATAACTGTGCCACCTGCGAAGATGTGAGCAGCAAGCTGCAATGTATGGTGGAACAACTGAAGCAACTGCCTGAAGATAAAAAAGATGCACTGCTACAGAAGCTGGCAAGCCTGATGACCTACAGTATGGACGGCCGCCGGCTGAAACAAAACCTTTATGACCTGTATGTACAGGCAAAATATGTGCTGAATAAACAACAACAATAAAAACTGACAACCATGAATAATTATAGCCGGGAACCCAGCACAATAGCAGCAGGCGCCGTGCGTGCGGCACAGGCCCAGGTGGGACAGGAGGAACAACCGAGAGGCAGTAATAAAGGGCCGATGGTAAATGAATATCTGCATGCTGTGGGGCTGGGGCCCGGCTATGCATGGTGTCAGGCATTTGTGTACTGGTGCTATGAAACTGCCGCAAAAGAACTACACGAAGAACAGCCTATGATACGTACCGCCGGTGTGTATGACTGCTGGAGCAGAACAGGGAAAGCAAAAAATGCTACAGCTGTACGAATAGAAAAGACGGAGATGATAAGCAATGAGACCGTTCCAATACCCGGAGACCAACTAATACTGCTGTACGGCAGAGGCAAAGGACATACTGCAATAATAGAATCTGCAACACCTACCGGAAACATAAACGACCCGTGGCTGCTGCAAACGATAGAGGGCAACAGTAATGCAAATGGCAGCAGAGAAGGGTATGCTGTAGTGAGACGAACACGCAGGATGAGTGAAGCTGCAGTACGAGGCATCATCAGATACAGCTAAGCTGCAGTCTGAAATATGAGAGCAGGCATGCAGCGAATATGCTGACGTGACAAAACAAGCTGCAACAAAGTAACCGATACAAAAACAACAAACATAAACAAGCATGGGAAGTGTAAACATAACCCTGGCCAATGGCCAGCTAGGCGGCACGCTACAAACAGGGGACGGAATAACCGGCATGGTGCTGACTGGCGTAACGGAAGGCAGCTATACTGCCGGAACCCCAATACTAATAACGAGTACAGCAGATGCACAGACCGCAGGCATAACGGAGTCGGGCAACGCATTTGCCACACGGCAGATAAGGGAATATTATAACCAGGCTGGTACGGGGTCGCAACTATACATAATGCTGGTACCCCCAACGATGACTATAGCAGACATAGCAGACCCGGACAATGCCAGCGGCGCACGGAAACTACTAGACTATGCAGACGGACGCATTAAGGTACTGGGACTACTGGCTGACGACACAGAAGTAGAGGCTGAGGCTGGTGTGGCTATAACCATTACCGACGGACTGAATGAGGATGTATATACTGCAGCCGGACGGATGGCGGTGATGGCTGCAACATACTTTGCTGCACACAAGCCATTCAGAGCAGTAATAGGCGGCAGCAGCTACAGTGGTGTACCCGGTAACCTGCGCGACATGACGGACGGCACAACCAACAACAGGACGGCAATACTACTAGGCGACACACAGGCCGGAAGAGCAGCCTGCATAGGGCTGATGCTGGGAGTGGTAGCATCGGTACCGGTGCAGCGAAAAATAAGCAGAGTAAGAACAGGACCGCTAACCAACCAGGCTGCGTATGTGGGTATCACAAAAATAGAAACAGTGCCGGGCGCTATGCCAATAATTGCCGAGCGTGGATTTATCACCTTCATTACGTATGCCAACACAAGCGGGTACTTCTTTTCGGGTGATGCAATGTGTACTGCGACTACCGATGACTACTCTATGCTGGCAAGGGGCAGGGTAATAGACAAAGCACATATACTGGCCTATAAAACATTTGTACAGGTAGTAGATGATGAGGTGCCAGTGAATGCTGACGGCACACTGGATGCGGGTTTCTGCAAATGGCTGAGCCAACAGATAGTGAACCTTGTAAACAGTGACATGACTGCCAATAAAGAAATAAGCAGCATCGGCTGCTATATAGACCCAGAGCAAAACATACTAAGCACCAATCAGCTTCATGTAGTGCTGAGTATAGTGCCTGTGGGGTATGCAACGAACATATACATACAGCTGGGATTCAGCAATCCGGCACTGGCAGCATAATAACATTTCATGACGCATAAAACCCAATAAGCAATATGCCAACAATACCGTTTTTTGACAGTAAAGACTGTGAATGGTCGGACATGACAGTGATGGTGGCAGGAGCCACCCTGACCAAAATAAGAGGCCTGAAGTATAAAGCCTCAAAAGAAAAAAAGCTGCTGCACGCTGCCGGTGATGAGCCGATAAGCATACAGTCGGGCAACAGAACCTATGAAGGCCAGATAAAAGTGCTGAAAGGGGCACTGGATGATATGAACAGGGCCTCTCTGGCTGCAGGTGGAGATGACATCCTTGATCTGCAATTTGACATAGTGATAACCTACAAGCCAAAAGGAGCAAGGATACTGCAAACAGATGTACTGGTAGGCGTAGAGGTGAAAGACTTTGAAAAGGGCTGGGAACAGGGCGCTACCAGTATGGACATAACGCTGCCGATAGTATTCATGCGGCTGGTGAGTGAGTAAACAAAACAACAAACAAATTATGAACACACTACAGGGACAGGCTACTGAACAGCAGATAGCCGAATGGAAAAAGAAGCATAAGTATGGCATATACGCAATAGAGGCAGAAGGGTATGTAGCCTACTTTAAGAATCCTGGAAGAGCAGAACTGAACTGCGCTATGAGCAGAGCAGACAGGGAGAAACCACTGGACATTTATGAAGAACTGGGACGGCTGACCTTTATAGGCGGCAGTGAAGAGATACTGAGTGACGACCAGATATTCATAGGTGTGTGCCAGGAGATAAAAGTGAAACTGGATGGCAAAAAGGCACAACTGGTAAACTTATAACGGCATCGCGCGGAGGGCCAGCACACGATGCCATGGGATATATGGAAACCCTCATTGAATACCACCTGCCGGGCGTAAACCACCACGAAATGAGTGATGCAGCATTTGCACAGAAACTGGCCCATCTGAGATATATACTGGACGAACACACAGAAGCAGGAGACGGCAGATAAGCAGCACTAAGAACAACAGAAAGCAGCAATATGGAACAGGAAAAGCAAATACCGATAGAAAAGACAGGCAACAAAGATTGCTGTGACCTGTATGCACAGATGATAGAAGCAATGCTGATGCTGAACCACACGCTGCTGGAAATGACCCTGAATGCGGAACGATTAATGCTACTACCGATGAGCTTACCTGAGGGGAAAACCAGCAACAGGGAGAAACAAACTGCAGCAAGTGAACTTCCAATGGGGAATATGATGGTGCAGACAATGCAGGACATTCCAATAGTGCTGCCAGAACGAACCCGCAGAATGGCTTACACAAACAATGAGGCTGCCAAAGATGATGCAAGTGTGGCAGAGCAGGTGCTGAGTGTAGCCAGCAGCACCGGGAGCTTACTGGAAGAGGTGGCAAAAGTAAACCCAGCACTAAGCAAAATAAAGCCTGCAGTATCGGCAGCTAACGGAGCATTAAAAACCGTATCGGCAGCAAGCAAGATATGGCAGTTTGCCGAAGGAGCAACCGGCCTGGCAGAAGGCCTGCTGGCAATGGGAGAAATGGCATCGGGTGTGGCTGGCATTGCAGAGATACTTACAGGACCCTACGGACTACTGCTGGCAGGAGGCAGCATGATAGTGGGTGCTATGATGGGCGATGATATAGACGAGCGAAAAAGAAAACAGCGGGAAGAGGCAATGAGAGGACCTATGCCTTCGGATGACTTCAGAATGCCGGAGTGGGAAGGAGAACAGTTCTCTAATGAGCTAACCAAGCTTGCTACAGAAACAAAGGTGCGCGTATCTAAACCATATACCGGAGAGAAAAAGCGCTTTGACACCTACCACCAGATAACCCAAGAGCAAGGAGTGGGAGCGATGACGCTCCAGTTTGAGGCACCGAGACCAGCAACAGATGCAACAGAAGTGCAGATGCCTTTTTCCCCATTGAAGCAGGTAGCAGAAAAAGAGTTGCTAAAACAGCCTACAACATTTGCACAAAGGAATGCAGACGTGCAAACGAGACTATATCTGGCCGGTATAAGAGGAGGCAAAGACGAACTCAAACTCCAATACACGAAGGAGCTCGCAGAGGCGAAACACTATGATGGAATTCATAAAACAAATACGTCTCAGGAAGTATTGCAAACCGCATACCTGATGCTACCCAGCCTGCTTGTACCTGCAAATAACGGCAAAGGGGACATAAAGGAACTATACTACCCAGCAGCAAAGCAGCAATCCAATAACAGGGGACAAGCGGCAAGAGGAGGAGGTGTGACTCTACACCTTCACGGACCAATGATAGGCAGTTTTTCAGTACATACACAAACAACAGACAAAGCAATGGGAGATGTGCGGGCAGTGGTGGAGAAAGTATTGCTTGACGTGCTTTACAGTGCAAACGTAATTTAACAGATCATGGCAGAAGTAGTACTTAGTTTACCTGAATTATACCAGAAAAGGTATGGATACAAGACAAAGGATTTTGAGCCGGACTTTGATGCTGTACCTAATCCGCGAAATGGACGAACGGCACCAGATTACCGGACAGGAACCCTGGGCATACAATATCACCTACCGGTGTTCATTGCGGACCCCAGACAGCAGGATAGCAGAGCATTTTCAGGCACTGCTGAATCGGAAAAGGGATGGTATCTGCCGCATCCGGTAATTTCCATAGAGAGTAAAAAGACAATTGTGGAAACTGCTATGAGTGAAAGAAATGGCACAGTAAAAGAGCTGGTTTCTACAAGCGACTATGTTATCTCTGTAAAGGGTTTTGTGATATCTGATGACGGTGAGTTTCCTGCAGATGACATGGAGATGCTGAGGACGATTTACGAACTGAATGAGCCATTATCTATACGGTGCTCCCTTACTGATATTTTCCTGATAAGGCCAGATAGGAAAGGCAGCGACCAGGTGGTAATAACAGAGCTAAGATTCCCTGAAGTAAGCGGTATTAAAAATGTGAGGCCTTATGAAATGAAAATGGTGAGTGCAGCCCCCTTTAACCTTGTATCGATATGATGGTGTTGTGTAGTGAAATAAGTATTGGCACATTCCGGTTTACCGGCGTACATGATGTGCACATAAAGCGCAGTGTTCATGACCTGACAGATACTGCAGTACTAAAGATACCAGCATATGCAGCTGTGTCAAAACCCGGCAAGTCTGGTGCCGCGCGTGTAGTAACGGCTACAAAGATAAACGAAGGCGATACTGTAACGATAAAGCTGGGATATAACGGTGTATTGAAAACAGAGTTCAGAGGATTTGTGAAAGAGAAACGTCTGAGCCTGCCGCTGGAGATAATATGTGAAGGGTATAGCTGGCTGCTAAGACGCAACAAGCCGTCATTGCCAACAGGCCAGGTAACACTACAGCAGGCACTTAATGCTGCGGTGTCGGGGCTGGTGGGTGGACATACGATAGCAGTAACATGTGATGCCGATATAACTTTTGAGAACCTGCCTACTGAGGGTATGAGTGGTTTTGACATTGTGACATTGATACAGAATGCTACGGACAATAATCTTACATGCTTTTTTACAGCTCCTGATACGCTTTGGTGTGGACTGATGTACTCACAACCGGGAAACAGTGACAAACAGGTACAGTACCGAAACGGATACAATATACCAGACAACAATATGCTGACACCGCATAGTACTGATGGCAGACTGGCAAAGGTTACATATCTGGGGCAACGAAGAAAAGGAGAGGCACGGGACATGGGATATGCAACCGGCGTAAAAGGAGGGAGTGAAATAACAATACCCCTTACACATGTGCCTACCGCATCTTCACTAAAGCAGCTAGCTGCAGAAAAAGTAGCAAAAGCGGCTTATGAAGGTTTTGAAGGAAGCATAAATACATTTCTACAGCCTTATGCGCAGCCTGGAGATACTGCCCGATACGTAAACAACCGATATCCGGAAATGAATGGAACATACCGGATAATGAGCACAGAGGTAAGCTTTGGTCAGCCTGGCGCGCGCAGGAATGTGGAGCTGGGGCCTATTAACAAATAAGAACACTGATATGTCAAAGAACCTAGCATTGATAAGAACGGGGCTAAGGATGCTTGCTCAAGCAGAAGAAAGCATAAAAAGCGGGATAGTGGTAGCAGGATCGTATGATGACACAGAGCGTACCGTATCTGTAATACCTGCCGGAAAAACAGAGGCCATACAGCATGTGCTGTTAAGTGGCATATGCAATGAAGATACAGGTATAGTGCTTGTGCCTAAAGGGGGCAGTGATGTAGTAATAGGGTGTGTGGATGGAGCCGGAGTATGGACCGTGCTGAAATATGGTGAACTGGAAGAAGCACGTATAGAGCTGGGCAATGTGATCTGTGAAATAAGTGCGGATATATGCCGCATATCGAAAGGAAGTACAGTACTGGAAACCGGCAGCACCATAAAGGTGAGTACTGCTACAGAAAACCTGGCGTCTCTACTAGGTGACCTGATAGCTGCAATAAAGCTGATAACTGTAGCAACGCCGTCCGGCACGAGTGGGGTGCCGTTAAATGTATCTGCATTTGAGGCAATCAATGCGCGTATCACTAACCTTCTGAGCAGCTAAAACAAATGAGTATGGCACAGGAAATGATGGACATAAGACTGGATGACAACGGAGATCTCCGGATAGCAAATGATGATTTCATGATTGCTGAGAGCACAGATGAGCATCAAAGACAACTGCTGCTAAACACGAAGGGTGATTTTAAAGAAAACCCTACGATATGTGTAGGCGCTTTCCGTTTTGTAGATGACGAGCAACACTACAGACTGATGAGAGAAATACATGTAGAGTTCAGCAGGGATGGCATGAATGTGAAACGAGTAAACATTGAAAGCGATGGCATCATTAAAACAGATGCAGGATATGAACAATAAAGCGACTAGCAATGAATAAACCCATGACTGCAAAACCCAACCAAAGCCTGGCTGACATGACACTGAGTGAATATGGGACCCTGGAAGCCGTAATGGCGGCTGCATATGAGAATGATGTACCCATAAGCCATATACCTAACACCGGTGATGTGCTAAACATGCCGGATTCGGACCAGACAGCGCCTGATGAAGTGGCATATCTGCAACGAAACAATATTGAAATAGGCACGCTGGCCCGTGGTGCACTGGAAATGGAAGTGGTTCTTAAGCCCGGGTGGAATTTAGTACCAAACGCTATCGGCAATCCACATACTATGGGCTATTACTCGTTTGACATGGTAGCTGATGGCAGCTTTATACATACCAACCCTCTGGCCACCACATATGCAGGAGACAATGGTCTCTACTATATATCGGAAGAACGACATGTAGCCGGACATGGAAGTGAATGGGCTGTACCAATATCTGCAACACTATTACCCGCACTATCAGTTCCATACGTGCTGCCATGGACAGCCGGGCTGGGCTATATGATAGTATACAGTGACCTGTCGCAAGTGAACAGGAGTATAACAGTAAAAGACACAGCCGGAAATGAAGCATTCTGTGCTCCAGTTAATATTCTTGACAATGTAACGCAGGATGTTATAGAGAAGCTTCAGGGGGATATTTCTGTAGAAGTTGTTTCATCCGGGGTATCGTCAATAAGATTACGATTGACACGTACACATGCTGCAATAGTACTTGGTGATTTTGCGACACGCAGAATGAGATGGCTGTATGATGCACTAAGAGGCACACCCGACCCGGATGACCCAACAAATGCAAACAAAACAATACTGGAACTGGGCCCGGGAACGTATACACTAGGCATAATTACAACTTATTACTTTACTCTGGTTACTCCTAATCACGCTTTTCCCTCATCTGCATCAAGTATGGTAATACATATAAAATAACGAATAAAATGGCGAGAACTATCACTGAAATTCAACAACAAATCATTGCAGCAAAGGATGCAGATCCTGTACTGTCGGCTCACTCCTGGAGTACAAGTAAAGTAGCAATCTGGCGCTTATGGACTTATATCACTGCTGTTTGTATCTGGAGCCTGGAACAGTTATTTGACTATCATAAAGCAGAGGTGACTGCACTATTGGCCGCATCAAAACCACATACGCTGCAATGGTATACCAATATGGCGAAAAGGTTTCAGAACGGCCAACTACTCCCTGACGGAAGCGACGTATATGCTGTGATTACTGAGGACCCTACAATACGAATTGTGCAATATGCTGCAGCTACTGAACTGTCTAACCTGATACGTGTGAAGGTAGCCAAAGAGAGCAGCGGCACACTTGCAAAACTGACGACAGGAGAGCTGGATGCCTTCACGGCATATATGAAGCGAATAAAAGATGCCGGCATAAGACTACAGCTGACAAGTGATGACCCGGACACACTGCAGCTGGCAGTAGCCATATACTATGACCCACTGGTACTTGCTGCGAGTGGAGCCCGGGTAGATGGCACATCACCAACTCCTGTACTTGACGGTATTAATACATTTCTTGCCAGTCTTCCTTTTGATGGTGTATTCATACTTAACGAGCTTATTGCCGCCATCCAGGCAATAGACGGAGTAAAGATTGGTCATGTGATAAGCGCACAAGCAAACTATGCACTGACACCCTTTGTGCCTATTACTGTAAAGTATACACCTGATGCCGGATATATGAAGCTTGATGTTACCTATTTTAATACTGCTGTTACTTATACAGCAGCATAAACCATGAAACTTATAGTATGGCATTTTTTGATACAGATTTTGAGACGCTCATTTCACAACTTTTACCGGTAGGGCAAAGAAAATCCAGAATGATAGCGTGGCTGAAAAGCTGCCTGTGTCCGGTAGTTGCTTTGCATAATCAATTTAAGGCAAACAGGAACAGAAACCTATATTATATATCTCATGGATCGCAGATGACGCATATGGAAGCTGTACTCAATGATGCTTTTGACCCTGGTGCGCGGCAGATTGTAATAGTAGATGGCCCGTATAAAGACCCCTTGTTTCTGTACCATGACGCAGAGGCAAAAGAAATATGGACAGGGCTGGTATCAGAAGCCGGAAGCAGTTCATTCAGCGTACCACAGGTTCTCTATTCAGATGCAGAAACAACGCTTCTGGGTAATGGTTTTATTGTTCAGGTACCTGTTACTCTTCCGTTTGATGTTATCCGAATGAGGGCGATAATAAATCAGTACCGCATTGCCGGGCAAAACATCTATGAGATAGAAACTGTGTAGCACATAAAACCAAGAACACATAACCATGAAACAAATAGACTTCACAAAGCCCGGAGGCTTCCCATTAACACAAAACCAGCTAGGCTACATGCAAACTGCCTATCAGGAAGTATTAACAGCACTTGCAGCTATAGGCGGGAATAGCTCAACACCATTTATTGTAAGTGGGATGGAAATAAGCAATCCAACAGCCGGCACCTACTCTGCAACATCGGGCTGGCTTATGTATAATAACGAGCTGATAAAATTCAATGCTTCGTCGGTAACAGGAGCAAGCGGCCCATCTGCACCATATGTGGTTATTACACCCTCTGCAACATCACTTACATTCAATGACGGGTCTACACCTAACGTAATCATGGATGTTTCATGCTCATTGCAGGTGCTGCCGACCGGAACACTGGGAGATGCAGTACGGTTCCCACTGGCAGTATTGCGCAAGTTTGGCACAGGGCTAGGTGCTACTAACCGTGATGTTGTATGGAGTGTTTTGACTGTGAGTACACCTGCTGCCGATGGCGGCGTGACCGGTACAGTGTTTTATAAAAAGGACTATACTGCAAATACGCTGCATATAAGGGGGACACTGACAGCTAATAATGCTCAGAATTTTGCGGCTTCTCCGGGGTCTCTTTTCTATCTAATGGGAACACTCCCAACAACACATGCACCAGCAAACACTGTCTATTTTACTGCTAACTATTTTATTGCCTCCTCCATACAGGATAGCCTGGGTGTTGGGTGGGTGAGAAATATAAACTGTGGGCTAAATGGAACTGGCCAATTCTTTTCGAACTGGATTAAACCAGAGGTTGGGGTTCCTGCATATGGCGTTAACTTCAACACAATTATCCCGCTGGACTAAACTCTTGCATTGTCCTGTCTGGTAAACAGCAAAAGATATGCAACAACGAATAACAATGATGTAACTGTTGATGCAAAAGTCTTAAGTAACAGATGGCCCAGATTTGTTAGGTTCCATAACTCTATACTGAAAAAAACAAGATGGTGCAATAGTAACAGAAATCCTGTATATACAAGGAACGGAGACCAGCCCATATTGCGTGTAGACGGCTGCAGACCACTATACTCTGACAAGTTGCGCGGGAGCAGGGCAGTAAGCACATTTGTGCGCAGGTATGCAATAAGCACTGTAGCAAAAGCATGCATTCCTGCAGTATTGGTGAAAGTATCAACAGAAATGCCAAGTGCAAAACCACAAAACAGCATTGCCCAAACCGGTGTTTCAAACGGTAGTAAAAACAGGAATAATGGGTATATATAAGGAACAAACACAGGGAACCCGGTAGGCTCAGCCCACCACCGCAATACAATCTTGTTGAGTATCAGTACCTGCAAAAGTACTAATACACAAAAGCGTAGTATGTTCCTGATATATACATTCATTTTTTACCTTCTGTGTTTTGGGACTCCAGTGTGTTTTTCTCTTTAGACATTTTATTTTCCACTACATATACATATTGTAACCTGCTGAAGTCTGTAGAGGACTTTATATATATTCTCTGCAATGTATTTTTCTTTACCTGCTCCGCCTTGATAACTGTACCAATCAATACACCAGGAGGAAAATAAAGCGAATAACTGCTGGTAACGACAGAATCTCCTTTCTTTACTACTACCTGCTGTGGAACATCGACCATAACCAGTGTGCTGGCATTTCCTCCCTCCCAGATAACAAGACCGTTAGTTCCGTCTTTTAGCCGGGCGCTTACTTTCTGCTTACCACTTAACACGGACAAAACACTGGAAAAATGACGAGACACATGTTCTACTCGTCCGACAACGCCAGTGCCGGAAATGACAGCCATGTTGCGACCTATTCCATCATCAGAACCCCTGTTTAGCGTAATGTAATTATCGGTAGCATTAGTAGAATTATTAATGACCCGGGCAGTACGGTATATGTAATCAGAAAAGCGTACTATGTGACGGGTACTATCTGTAGCCGGGATATCAACTATTCCTACTGAGTCGGCCAGAGTATCAATACTGCTGTAGCCCGATATCATCTTACGCAGATTAGCATTTTCACGGAGCAGGCTGTCATTCATTCTTCGCAGCCCAAAATAATATACTACATCACTCTGTTTCTTATAAACCAATCCCGAGACAGCATTGGCTGAGCTGATAATATCATTGCCCTGCATAGTGCCCGTACGCTGAATAAGCACAATACAGGTTATCTCCAATCCTAAAAAGAGAATCAGATTGAAAAAACGGCGTATAAAAAAAATGAAATTACGCACCTTGATTCAACACTTGTTTCAGTAACAGAACCGCCTTCCTCTAAGAATGGCGGTTCTGTTATGCCAATACCGGCATACTATAGATTTCCTTTCATGAGGAAAGGCATTCTTGCAATATTTTTCAGGGCCATACCAGTACCCCTTACTACGGCACGCAGCGGATCGTCAGCAACGTGAACCGGTAATTTTATTTTATGAGATATGCGTTTGTCAAGGCCTCTGAGTAATGCTCCCCCTCCTGTAAGATAAAGTCCGCGACGATAAATATCCGCAGCGAGCTCCGGCGGAGTACTTTCCAAAGCTTTAAGGATAGCTTCTTCTATCTTAAAGATTGATTTATCAAGCGCCTCTGCAACTTCCTGATAAGAAACCATTATCTGTTTAGGAATACCGGTAACAAGGTCACGTCCATTAACGGCAATATCATCAGGAGGATTATCGAGCTCTTTTAATGCAGAGCCTACATGTATCTTAATCTGCTCGGCAGTACGCTCACCTATCATAAGACTGTGATAACGACGCATAGCCTCCATAATGTCACCAGTAAACTCATCGCCAGCTATGCGAATTGACTGGTCACAAACAATACCTGCCAGTGCAATCACGGATATCCCAGTAGTTCCTCCACCGATATCAATAATCATATTGCCTGTTGGCTCTTCCACATCAATACCAATACCTAATGCAGCAGCCATAGGCTCATGGATCATGTAGACCTCCTTTGCTCCTGCACGCTCTGCAGAGTCGCGTACTGCACGCTTTTCTACCTCTGTAATACTGGAGGGAATACAAATTACCATGCGCCAACTGGGTGGAAACATTGGTTTTTTGGGGTAAACAAGTTTTATCATCTCGCGCAGCATATTCTCTGCTGCGTCAAAGTCGGCAATCACACCATCTTTTAATGGCCGGATAGTTTTAAGATTTTCATGCGTTTTTTCATGCATCATCATCGCTTTCTTACCTACAGCTACAATCTTGTTTGTAGTGCGGTCGATAGCAACAATGGAAGGTTCATCCACAACTACCTGATCTCCGTGTATTATCAAAGTATTGGCCGTGCCAAGATCTATTGCAATTTCCTGAGTAAGAAATTTAAAAAGGCCTAAAAAACTCATTATGGCATTAGTTTTAAAAAGTATCAAGCACAAAAGTGCAAAAAAAGATGGGCAAACCGGGAAATATCAGCCCCGTGCAAAATTATGTAAATACATAATGGCGGTGAGAATTCAGCACCGCCAAAACGATATTTATTTATCACTCACATGTTAAAAGTAAAAAATTTAAATTTTAGCAATTCATGCGCATGTGCTCAAGATGGAAAAAGTAACTTTCGGGTGTTTTTTCATAATTTTGCGCCCCAATGAGGGTAGACATCAAAAATCTACCATTCCAGATTTTTCAATCATACATTATTCTTTTTGAGATGCCTCGAGATATTTCCATCAAAAGTGTTCTGATAATTGGCTCCGGGCCAATAGTTATTGGCCAGGCCTGTGAGTTTGACTATTCCGGATCGCAAGCAGCACGGAGTCTACGCGAAGAGGGCATTAAAGTAATACTGATTAACTCTAATCCGGCTACGATAATGACGGACCCTATCATGGCCGACAAGGTGTACTTACTACCTCTTACGGTAGAAAGTATTGAGCAGATACTTGAGGAAAATGAGATAGATGCCGTGCTTCCTACTATGGGTGGGCAAACAGCGCTGAACCTGGCAAAAGAAGTAGATGAACTGGGTATTTGGCAGGAGCATGGAGTGCGCCTCATAGGGGTAGATATAAAAGCAATAGATAAAGCAGAAGACAGAGAACTATTCCGTAAATGGATGATAGAACTAGGGGTGCCCGTGGCAACTGCGCGCACAGCAAATTCACTACTTGAGGGAAAGGAATTTGCGCAGGAAATAGGCATACCGCTGGTGATACGCCCATCGTTTACACTTGGCGGATCGGGTGGTGGTTTAGTATTTCACAAAGAAGACCTGGATGCTGCACTGGACAGGGGACTGACCGCATCTCCAATACACGAGGTGCTGGTAGAGAAGGCAGTAATGGGCTGGAAAGAGTTTGAGCTGGAGCTGCTGCGGGATATGAACGATAATGTAGCTATTATATGTACTGTAGAGAACTTTGACCCTATGGGCATACATACCGGCGACAGTATAACTGTAGCTCCGGCTATGACGCTGAGCGATACCGCATTCCAACTAATGCGGAACACAGCTATAAAAATGATGCGGGATCTGGGCAATTTTGCCGGAGGCTGCAATGTGCAGTTTGCTTTAAATCCTGAAACGGAAGAAATAATAGCTATCGAAATAAACCCGAGAGTGAGCCGCTCGTCAGCTCTTGCATCCAAGGCAACGGGATATCCCATAGCTAAAATAGCAGCTAAGCTTGCAATAGGATATGCTCTGGACGAATTAAGCAATCAAATAACACAGACCACATCGGCCTACTTTGAGCCGGCACTGGATTATGTAATAGTAAAAATGCCACGTTGGAACTTTGACAAGTTCAAGGGGGCAGATGATACTCTTGGGTTTCAAATGAAGTCGGTAGGGGAAGTAATGGCGATAGGCCGCACATTTACCGAAGCACTGCAAAAAGCCTGTCAGAGCCTTGAAAATAATGCTACCGGCCTGTCTTTCATCAGCACAAGCCGCCTAAGACCAGAAGAGCTGATAGATACGCTGAAAAGACCCACCTGGGACAGAATTTTCCGGATAAAAGAAGCAATGGCTGCCGGAGTGTCTATTAAAACAATTCGAGAACTGACTCAAATAGACAGATGGTTCCTGTATCAGATACAAGACATTGTGAACATGGAAGTGGAACTGAAAAAGTTCCGCCATCTGGTGTCAGTGCCTGAAGCACAGATGATGCAGGCAAAGAAAATGGGATTCAGTGATGAACAAATTGCTGAATTGCTTATAGACTGTACCGCTGATGAAGTATATGAGTATCGCAAAAAAATGGGTATAAAAAGGGTATACAAAATGGTGGATACCTGCAGCGCTGAATTTGAAGCAAAAACCCCTTATTACTATAGCACATTTGAAAACAGTGCCACTACACCGAACGGTGTAGCGGGTAACGAGAGCATAAGCACCAGTGACAAAAAGAAAATTATTGTACTGGGATCAGGCCCGAACAGAATAGGCCAGGGAATTGAATTTGACTATTGCTGTACCCATGGGTTAATAGCCATAAGAGAGTGCGGATATGAGGCAATAATGGTGAACTGTAACCCGGAAACCGTATCTACAGACTTTGACATAGCAGACAAACTATATTTTGAGCCTGTATACTGGGAGCATCTGTGGGAAATAATAGAGCATGAACAGCCACATGGTGTAATAGTGCAACTGGGAGGGCAGACAGCACTGAAGCTAGCCCGCAAACTGCATGAAAAAGGTATACGCCTGATAGGCACTTCTTTTGACGATATGGACATTGCAGAAGACAGAGGCCGCTTCAGTGATACACTAAAGGAGCTGAATATTCCATACCCCCGTTATGGAACTGCATATACAACAGATGAGGCAATAGATGTAGCTAATGAAGTAGGCTATCCCGTGTTGGTAAGACCATCCTATGTACTGGGGGGACAGCGTATGCGCATTGTGATAAATGACGAAGAGCTGGAAAAAAGCGTTGTAAGCCTGCTAAAGCACCTGCCTGGCAATAAAATACTCATAGACCACTTTCTGGACAGGTGCCAGGAAGCGGAGGTGGACGCAATATGTGATGGTGAAGAGGTGCATATAATGGGCATTATGGAGCATATAGAGCCGGCCGGCATTCACAGCGGAGACAGCCATGCCCTTTTACCTGTTTTCAATCTGGGCCAGCTGGTAGTAGATGAAATGGCCGAAATAGCCAAAAAAATTGCATTGAAGCTGAATGTACGGGGGCTTATAAACATACAATATGCTATCAAGGATGGTAAAGTTTATGTTATAGAGGCCAATCCAAGAGCCAGCAGAACCACTCCATTTATAGCAAAGGCATATAATATCCCATATCTGAATATAGCAACCAAGGTGATGATGGGAGAAAAAAAGCTGAAGGATTTTGTTATGGAAAAGAGTCTGAAAGGCTTTGCTGTAAAAGAGCCTGTATTCAGCTTTAATAAATTTCCTAATGTAAATAAGGAGTTGGGGCCGGAAATGAAAAGTACCGGAGAGGCGATACGATTTATTAAAGATCTGAGAGATCCATGGTTCCGCCAGCTGTATAAAGAGCGTAGTATGCACCTGAGCAAATAGTTTGCATTTTTCTTTGTTGTAATATATATTTACAACAAAGCCTACTCATTTTGAAAAGTGCAATTTTACTGCTTTGTTCTTTCATAGGATTTCCTATGCTGCTTGCGGCGCAGATAACTCTTATTAGTACAGATTACCCTTCTGTACTAACTGGTGTTGACTCACTGAAAGTAACAACATATAATTCTTCATATCCTACACTCACCCCTGTTTCCGGGGGTATGTGGGATATGACTTTGGTTACAGACTCTGTGTCGGACTTTCTGGAATTCAGGGTGCCAACATCAGGAGCTGTATATGGCGACAGCAGCTTCATTACAGTTGGCTCATATACAGCTCCTGCAACATGGTCAAGTACCATTGATATGTCTGGCATTGTAAAGCATACTATAAATTGCAACCCCATTAGTTATAGCTTAATATCGGTTACAGCAGGCCCAACCGATACGTTATTCATTCCAGAGCAAAGCCAGATGTATGATTTTCCGCTCAGGAAAATATTATTTCCAACATCTATAGGCGTGGTTTGGTCAACAGATTCACGAGTAAATATTAACTATGAACTATCATATGGAGCAATGGGATATGCACATGAGCCGGGAGTGAAAAGAACATATTCTTCCCGCAGAGATACCGTAAGGGGCTGGGGTAAGATGAGATTGAGAGAACAGACGGGCATGCCATCTGAATGGATAGATGTGCTACAGATACATGAGGTAGAAGTAAATACCGATAGCTTTTTTCTTTCCGGATTGCCATTATCTACTCCTCTACAAGTAATCCTTGGTATTACACAAGGAAAATCAGACACAACATATCTCCAACACTACTATAGAAAAGCTGAAGTGCGGCCGTTGGCATCGGTATATTATAAGGATGCAGGTTATACACAACCTTATAAAGCAATTGTGCACAGACAACGGCTACCACAGGCATCCCTTGCAATTAAAGCTCCCATTATCTCTGCCGGAGTAATATTTCCCAATCCGGTGTGTAACAACGGCACAATAAAAATAGAAGGTCAGTTCTCAGGGACTACATACTGGTCAATTACTAACGCCAAGGGGAAAGTTGTAGCTTCAGGTACCAAGGTGACAACGGATAATATTATGAGCATTATTCTCCCCGAAGATATTGTATCTGGCAACTACCTTATCTCCCTTATAACTGATTCTGGCTTGCCTCAGCATTATAACGTATCGGTAACAGGGCAGTAATGCCAATGCCAAAGAATAACAACATTTCAATAACGCATTAATAGATACCTTCGCGACCGCAAACAAGAGAATAATGAAAGCGAAACATCCTAAAGATACATTCGTGGTAATGTCTGAACTGATATTACCAAATGACACTAACGTACTGGGTAACCTGATGGGTGGCCGACTGATGCACTGGATGGATATTGCGGCAGCAATTGCTGCACAAAAGCATTGCAACTGTCCAGTGGTAACTGCCTCTGTAGATAATGTATCATTTGCCAACCCCATAAAACTGGGAAATCTATTAACCATAGAGGCAAAACTGACACGCTCATTCAACACCTCTATGGAGGTTTTTCTCCGGGTATGGGGTGAGGACCTGACTACACAATACAAATACAAATCCAACGAAGCATATCTGACATTTGTAGCACTGGACCCACACGGAAAACCACGCAGGGTACCAGAACTGTTTCCAGAAACTGAAGAAGAACAGCAAATGTTTGATGGAGCACTGCGCCGCAGGCAGCTGCGACTGGTGCTGGGGGGCAAAATGAAAGTAGAAGATGCCGGTGAATTGCGGGCACTATTTGTAAAACCTTAGTTTTACAGGAAATTCAAAAAACACCCAACCAGATGCTGACAGACCGTACTACGCCTCCTGTAATTCATGATGCAGTTGACTTTGACTTCAACCTGCCTGCCATTAACAATGTACAGCTTACCAATGGCATACCGCTGCACTGGCTGAATGCAGGAGTGCAGGATGTGGTACAGATAGACTGGATTTTTCCTGCTGGCATATGGTATGAGCATAAGGCATCTGTAGCACAGGCTACTGCAGGGCTACTGAAAAGTGGCACTGAAAGCCGTACTGCTGCAGCAATAAGTGAAGCACTGGAGTTTTACGGGGCACAATTGAAAGTGTCGGCCGGTAGCGATTATGCTACGCTTTCACTATATGCGCTTACCAGGCACCTGCCGGCACTGCTGCCTGTAGTTGCCGACATTCTTTCCGGAGCACATTTCCCTGAAAAAGAGGTGGAGATATACAAACGCAATGCCGTGCAGAAACTTCTTGTGAGCCTGAGGCAATGTGAATTTGTAGCTAACCAGAAAATAGATGCTTACCTGTATGGAGAGCAACACCCTTATGGGAGGTATTCGCGCAGGGAGGGTATAGAGGCACTGACCCGGGAAGACCTGTTGTCTCACTTTAATGCTTATTATAACCTGGCCAATGTACGTATGTTCATGGCAGGGAATGTGAGTGAAAAAGAAGTAAAACTGCTGGACAATATTTTTGGCAGTGTTACAAATGTAAAAGCTTCAGGAAACGAACGAAAAGAGTTTCCTCTGCAAAGTGCTCAGGAGCGTATATACCGTATCAACAATGACCCCAATGGGGTACAGGGGGCAATACGTATCGGCAGGCTTTTCCCTAACAGACACCATCCTGACTATACTCCGATGGTGGTACTCAATGCCCTTTTCGGCGGCTACTTTGGGTCACGGCTGATGAGTAATATCAGAGAAGACAAAGGATATACATATGGTATATACAGCTCTCTGGCGCCAGAGCTGAATGGTGGCTCACTTACCATACATACTGAGGTGGGAACCGGAGTACTGGAAGCTGCTGTGAAAGAGATATACCACGAGATGGAGCAACTCTGTGCCAATCCTGTAGATGATGAAGAACTGCTGCTGGTAAAGAACTACCTGCTGGGAGGGTTGCTGGGAGACCTAGACGGACCATTTTCTATAATGAGACGCTGGCGCTCACTGATACTAAACGGATTTGATGCTACGCAGTTTTATAACAATGTGCGCATCTACAAGGCCATAACACCCGCTGAGCTTCAACTACTGGCGCAGAAATATCTACAGCCTACAGACTTCTATGAGTTGGCTGTTATATAATACTCACATAGAGGAGCAGGTTAGTATGTTATAACCTGCTCTTCTATGCCCTGAGGGATTTCACGAAAATCATACTGCTGGTTGCGCAATTGTGGTTCAAATCCGGCTTCGCGTATGCTATCCTGAATGCTGCGGGAAGTAAAACGGTGTGGCGCACCGGCTGCACTCACTACATTCTCTTCTATCATAATAGAACCGAAGTCATTGGCGCCGGCATGCAGACAAATCTGTGCTACCTTACGACCTACAGTGAGCCATGATGCCTGAATGTTGATAACATTAGGCAGCATGATACGACTCATTGCTATCATTCTGATATACTCTTCGGCAGTGGTGAGGTTCTTAGTGCCACGAATACGCAGCAATAATGTATCTACATCCTGGAATGTCCATGGTATGAACGCAAGAAATCCTTTTGCTCCCTCTGGCTTGCGCGACTGTACTTCCCGCAGTTTTACCAGATGCTCAAAACGTTCCTGCAATGTCTCTACATGGCCAAACATCATTGTGGCACTGGTAGTAAGGCCCAGTTTGTGTGCTTCATGCATAATATCAAGCCACTCCTGTGCGCCGCATTTGCCGTTTGATACCAGACGACGTACACGATCATCCAGAATCTCAGCACCAGCACCAGGCAGACTATCCAGACCCGCATTCATGAGGGCCTGTAATACTTCTTTGTGCGTGCTTTTCTCCAGCTTAGTGATGTGTGCTATCTCGGGTGGGCCAAGTGCATGTAACTTCAGTGACGGATAGAGGTTCTTGAGGGTGCTGAACAAGTCTACATAGTAGTCAAGGCCCAGCTCAGGGTGATGTCCTCCCTGCAGGAGCAGTTGCTCTCCACCATATTTGAAGGTCTCATCTATCTTTCGTTTGTATGTCTCTATGTCTGTTATATAGGACTCCGGATGGCCGGGTATACGATAGAAGTTGCAAAACTTACAGTTGGCAACACAAACGTTTGTCGTGTTCACATTTCGGTCAATAATCCATGTGACCTTACCATGAGGCACCTGTACCTTACGCAGCTCATTGGCTACAAACATGAGATCGGCAAGCGGCGCATGCTCAAAAAGAAACATACCTTCTTCTGCACTGAGAAACTCAAAACGCAGCGCCCGCTCATACAAACTATTCAACTCCTGCATCAAAAAATGGATTTCTGGGGGCAAAATTACTGAATAAACCCCACGATACAGAGAAAGTACCGGTGTTAATAACTATACCGCTATTGATAAAAATGGTGGCTACTCCTGATTAAGCTGTACAAAATCCGGTGCGGTAATATAGTTTGTCCTGTAACGGAATCTTACATGCGCATTGGCCATGACCTTAAACCCTCTCATGTTATCAGGTGCTACCGGAAAGAAGTATGCTCTGACCTCAATAGTTTCAAAGGCAAGGTTTTCGTTACGTGTACGAATACCAGCTCCAAGACTGCTGTATAGTTTTGCGTGGTCTATACTGCTGCCTTCCGGCCTGATGATTGCAATGTCTCCCCAGGGAAATGGTGCGAAACGAAACCCCAATAGCCTGAACTTCAGAAAAAATGCCGTCTCTAACTGCAGGCTGAGCCGCTGGCTACCATAGGCTGAGTCTGATATAAAACCCCGCAAACCATAATAGTTATTCAGGTATAGCGGGGCATATGTAACCCTATTGAACAGCTGGGTATAGCTGACATTGAGATACTGCCGGATGTATGTGCTACGCAATCTGAACAAAGGGCTAAACGCTGAAACACCTGCCAGCAGGCTGCCATCCTGTATACTACTCCTGTGCAGAAATCCTCCTGTTTTCAGATATAGCTTTACAAAGTCTCCCGGAAACACTGAGGTATAATGGGTGGCACTGAGACCGGCATATGGTCTCCGGAGGTCTAACTGATCATGCAGCCCCCCAGTAACAGATATGTTATAACCATGAGGCAGGTCCTCAGTAGTACCGAATCCGTATATGTAACGGGTTTTGTAATAGTCCTGCCGGTAAAAGGTAAGTTGAGCCAGCGCTGCGCGTGAACTGTTAAACACAGGGTCATAACCAATGCTACGCTGCTGCGGCACCTGCGTAAAAGTGCGGTCATATAGCCTTACGGCAAGAAAGCGACGATCCCGGACATCATTATTGGTACGGGTAAGCCTACGAATACCAATGGAATAACCAGCCCAGCCATCTACCTGCCGGTATCTGTATCCATAGTATATCGAGTCAGGCATGTTGTAAACATTATAATTATGATTGGTGCTAAGTGTTAGCCCTCCGGCAAAGCGTGAGTATGGGGATACCAGCCTTCTCTCTAACGTGATATAGTCGGTGCTCTCCTCCAGTCTGGTATAGGGATTAACGCTCATAACGCTATGACCAATGGTTGCGTCTATATAGCTATGCCCCACATTATTCTTCCGGTAATACCCACCATAACCCCATTGCGGCGAGCGCCCCTGATCGTAAAGTCCGGTAATGCTGAGTCGTTGCCCCATACCGGCAAGGTTTGCATCATACAACTCGGCATTGATACGCCTTAGCCCATTAGCAGCAACACCGCCACCAATACTGAACAGGTCTTTGGTAAGTACTCTGATATCCACTGAGTCAGGATTGTCCGGTATAGGGTCTATTATGATGCGTACGTCATTTATGTACTCCAGCGCGCGGATAAACCGCTCATTATCTGCCACCATATAAGGGTTAACAGGAGTATTTTCCCTGATAAAGAGATTATTCCTGATTACAAACCTGCGGGTACTGAGGTGCAGATGGTTGCCAATACGTGCAGGCAGGCTATTATTCCGTACGGATGTATCATGCAGGGAACGGTCAAAATTGACACTAACAACACTGATATTTCTGATAATCTTACCCTTATAGCGCATGTATGCGGCTTCACTTCTGGGTGGAATAATACTCTTCTCTTCTTCCGGTTTATAAACTGAGTTATATGCCTGTGTAGCCAGGTTCTGAATGAGTTTGCCCGATGCTGTACCCGGTTTGCGCGTTGTGTCAATAACCGGCTGTGCCCTCAGTAAAACGGGAGTGAAACAAAACAGCAATAATATGATGAGGGCTCTGTGCTGCAAGGATGTATTTTAACTTCAAAAGTTACGAAAACGATACGGATGTTGCTGTTCAGAATATCATAAAGTTCAGCAGAGTCAAGGCATACACTTTATCCAAAATCCATCCTTCCGCTACGACATTATGTAACGGCAATTACTGCAATAAAAGTATTGTGGTGAGGATATGCAACGCAAATTCTCCGATATGCAGGGGGAGAAACAAGCGAAGCAATATGAGATACTGCAACTATGAAACTGATAATGTGCTATGACAGATAACAGCGTAATGCAAAATAGACCTTACCACTTCATCAACAATACTACCAATGCAATAATTGCCGGTACTGCCTGAACAACAAATATGCGTCGGGAGGCTGTTAACGCACCATATATTCCTGCAACAATGACACAACTCAGAAAAAAGGTTGCAACATTGGCCGACCAAACATTGTCTGAAATCAGAAGTGCCCAGATAAGCCCGGCCGAAAGAAAACCATTATATAAACCCTGATTTGCAGCAAGGGCTTTAGTGGGTGTAAACAGATGGGCCGGAAGGCTTTTGAATGTTTTTTTACCAATAGTTTCCCAGGCAAACATCTCTATGTAAAGAATATAAAGATGCTCTACTGCCACCAGACCTGTGAGTATTTTTGAAACAAGCTCCATAACTACACGGTTTTATGTTTTAATAAGAGTGCGACATTCAGAATGAATATGTAAGGTACAACTAAACGCAGGGAAGACGAAGATGCAGCAGACACATGACATATTAAGATACTCTAATCTGATACATACCTCTAAAGGTTTATTTACTTTCTTCGTTTAGTGATGCAACCTTTTAGGTATGCAGGTTGTCTTTTATTCAGCAACACACTTTGGCAAACACGAATACAGAACAAACAAGCGCCCTGATAGACAGGTGCAGGCGTGGTGATAACCGCGCTCAGTATGAGCTGTACCGGGCATATGCCAAAGCCATGTATAACAGCTGCCTGCGAATAACCGGCAATACTACAGATGCCGAAGATGTGTTACAGGAGGCATTTATAGAAGCATTTACACACCTGCATACATACCGCCACGAAGCCTCCTTCGGGGCCTGGCTCAGGCGCATAGTAGTAAACCGGGCTGTGAACCATCTGAAAAAGCGAAAACTACTACTGCCCGGGCAATTGCCCGACGAGCAGGAAACTACTGAAGATGACGCATATGATACAGATGCCGGGGTACAACAGATATGTGATGCAATGGCACTACTCCCCGATGGCTACAGAATAGTGCTAAACCTATACCTGCTGGAAGGCTATGACCACGAAGAGATAGGGCAGATAATGGGGATAACAGTATCTACCTCAAAGTCGCAATACAGCAGAGCAAAAAAGAAACTGGCAGAAATACTGAAAAAGCAGGAACATGAAAAACAATATTGAGCAGCTGATACGTGCGCAACGAAAGCAGATGGATGTGCAGGAGCCACCCGACCGGGTATGGGCAGGCATTGCAGAGGCGCTACAGCGAAAACAGCGCAGGCGCACCATGAAGTGGAGCTTGGCAGCTGGCATAGCTGCAGCGATGGCTGCGCTGCTGTGGCTTTTACCTGATAAAACGCCAGACTACAGGCCACAACCTGCAGCAGCCAGGCTACAGCAGATGGAAGTGTACTATACATCTCTGGTAGCAACAAAGCGGCTACAGGTAAATAAATACTGTGGCGACTATCATGAACTGTGCAACGACTTCAGCAAAGAAATAGACACGCTCAACAACATGTATCAAACCCTGAAAGCTGCATACAAAGAAACCGACAGCAACGAGGCCGTACTCAATGCCATGATAGGCAACCTGAAAGAACAGGCCGACCTGCTGACGCTACAATTACAGGTGATAAGAGACACACGCAAAGAACAACAACCTGCAGAGAACATACTATAACACAAAACCGAAGCAACATGAAGAAGATCGTTTTATATGTGCTAATGCTATGCCTGGCTCCCGCGATATGTCTGGCATCATTTGTAAACAAGGAAAAGCAGCTACTGCGTACATATCCCGAAAGTGCAGTGAAGGAACTGGACATTGACAATTCATTCGGCGGTATTACCGTACATACATGGAGTAAAGCAGAGGTGTCCATATCGATTACAATAAGATCTAAAGCGCATAGTGAAAGTAAGGCGGCAGAAATACTGAAGCATGCCATCATGGATGAGACAAGCAAGCATGGCATAGTTTCTTTCAGGTCTGGCCCTGAAGAAAACTATAACATATCGGGAGGTAATGAGCTGCGTATATATTATGTAATCAATGTCCCGGCAAACTGTGCCATGAAGCTGGAAAATAAATTCGGAGACATAGACCTCCCCGACCTTACCGGGCAGCAGCGCATAAGACTGTCTTTTGGCAATCTAAAAGCAGGAAACCTAACAAATACAGGCAATGATATTATCCTCAAATTTGGTGATGGTACGATAGGTGATATGAATGGTGGAAAGCTGGATGTGCAGCATTTTAATATAAATACCGGTCGCCTGCATCGTGTAAATGCATCCTTCTCATTTGGGAAAGTGCGCATAGGAAGCGGCGATATGCTAACACTTATACACAAGTTCGGCTCGCTGAAGATGGGCGATGTGCATGAGCTGAACGGAACCATAGAGCATGCTCCTGTACAGATAGAAAAACTATCAGGGACTACGATACTGGAAATGAAATTCAGCCAGGGCAGCAGCATTCATCTGACAGAAGGCGGGCATACACAAATTGATGCCAGCTACAGCAAGGTTACCATAAGCGCCGGGCTGCACCCAAACCTTACTATGGATGCCGTAGTAGAGTATGGCAGCCTGAAGAGTGATAGCAACAATCCACTGGAGATACACAAAACGGGCAGTGATGGCCCCAGCAAATCGTTTTATGCCGGCAAGAGTGGCACCGGAAAAGACGTTCTGAATATAACGTCGAAATTCAGCCATGTTAAGTTCCGGTAACCAGACTGTAAACTATAGCCCGGAACTATAGTACTATAAAAAGTGTTGCAGATAACCCGCGTACATTCATATCCTGCAAACACAAAAACATGGAACAGAAACTAATAGTGAAAATGGTGCTGGATAGCTGGAACAGTGCTATAGCCAGAACCGGCAAGCTACTGAATGAACTTACAGATGAACAGATAGCCGCAGATGCCGCACCTGGTCGCAACAGTGGTAAATACCTGCTGGGGCACCTTGTAGCAGTACACGACAGAATGCTGCCACTGCTGGGAATGGGAGAGCAGGTATATCCACAACTGAATGAAGCATTTCTGGGAACACCTGACAAGTCGGGGCGGGAAATGCCTTCTGTAGCAGCGCTACGCAGTTACTGGACAGATACCAATGAGCGCCTGGCCACCCACTTCAATAACCTGACTGCTGCAGACTGGTTTGCACGCCATACAGCAGTATCGGAAGAAAGCTTTGCGGCCGAGCCGCACCGCAACCGGCTTAATGTTATCATCAGCCGAACAAACCACCTTAACGAACATCTGGGACAGATGCTGTATCTGAAACCGATACCTCAGGAAGCATAAATAAAACAGGGTGGGTGTACTTGTTTTGCACCCACCCTATACATATACTGACCTTAACCCTTCTTCAGCCATGCAGCATACATCCATACCATCTTCTCCTGCTCCCTTATATAGTCACTCATAAGAGCATTGGTACCCTCATCTTCCGCATCGCCGGATAACTTCAGTATCTCGCGCTGCATCACAATCATCTTACCCAGAGACTCCAGTATCAATGTTACGCCCTCTGCACCGTTATGTATCCCCTTTGCTTCTTTAAGCGCGCTTATCTTCATGTAGTCAGTGAAAGTATGCAATGGCACAGCGCCTAATGTAAGTATGCGCTCAGCTACTTCATCTACCTTCAGCTGCAGATTGTTATATAGTTCTTCATACTTAAGGTGCAGCTCAAAAAAATTATTCCCGTTTATGTTCCAGTGCAATCCTCTGACATTCATATAGAACACCTGATATGCTGCCAGCAGCTCATTAAGTTTAGCAGCAAGTTGTTGCGCTTTCTTACTGCTGATACCTATCTGATTATTGTTTCCCATAACTATAGTGTTGTTTGTTCCTTCAAAGGTAAGCATAGCTGGTGGGGGAAACGGTGACTAAAGTCACCCTATGGAAGATGTAACACCTCAGCGCGCTGCCGCCAGCTCCTCTGATGTGAGGCCGAACATAGGAGGGGTTATTACCTGCAGCATATTAAGGTATAAATAAAGCTGCCCCCGGTGATGTATTTCATGCTCTGTCATAGCCATGAGCCATCGCCATAGCGATACAGGCGTGCCAGCAGGCGTAATACATTTCCGGTTCAGGTCATTGTCACTAAGCTCACTCAATATGTTATGTGTTTCCTGATGCATGGCATGGAAGTATGCCAGCACCGCATCATAACCATTGGCCAGCTCCGGGCCACAACCGGAATATTTGTTTGTACGGCCCATCACCGTCTCTGCAAACATATAACGCTCTACTGCCGCTATATGGCGTATGAGGTCTGCAACAGTAAACTTATCCACAGCATAAGAGTAGCTCATATGCTGTGGCTGTACTACAGCTATGAGCCGGGCGGTGCGGGCTTTCACCTTGCTGTAATAGCTCAGAAATGAATGTATGTCTGTTATCATTACAGAGGTAGTTTATTATCTGTTGAGTATGGATAGATTGCGACGCCACGGGCCTACTGCATCTGCATATTGCTTTGCCATTACTCTTACTATCTGTGCTGTATGTGCAAGGTCGTGCGCTGCCCATGTAGCCAGCAGCTGCTGTAACTGCACCTCCCCTAAGTCTGGGTGCGTAGCTGTGCGTGCGAAGTCGGCCTCTGTTATATTCATGGCATGCAGTTGTGCCACATTATGAGCCCTTAACACAGCAAACTCCTCCAGTAATGATTCTGGTGTGCGGTCTGTATTTGCTGAAAGCTGCGCAAAACGATCGAAAGGTGCAAATGTGCGCTCACCGGCATCGGAAAAGAATACCAGAAGCCGTTCCATCCAGTTAGTACGCTCGGCATGAACAAGGTGACCTACAATATCGAAAGGGCTCCAGGTATCAGGTCCTTCATTATTCCTTACCCAGTCACTACTGAGGCCTGCCAGCAAATGTGTAAGCACTGCAGGTGTACGTTCTATTACTTCTATGGTTCTGTCAGTAGAAAACTGCATGATACGGGATGCATTGTGGATATATTGCAACGCATATCAAAGTTAGGGTAAAGCAGCCGAGCGATGTACATGCTTATCCGGTATAAGATAATGCTGCCGGAGCACCTGTGCCGTCTGAACCATACTGAAACCAAATAGCTTCATGCTATCCATACACTCCGATTGCTGCTGCAGAATATCCTCTCCACTAATCATATCATACAGATATTGCTGTCCATGATGTTGCCATATGTATATCTTATCAGTGTCTGCAACCACTATTTTATCGTCCTGACTAAATGCAGCCCATCGTCTCTGGTGCCTGAGCAGGTCCAGACCCATTGTACCATCCGTGTATGTACCCCCCAATAGCCCGGCAACAGTAGCCGATATATCTATCTGACCACCGGGCGTACTTATGACCCCGGGCTGCAGCCCAATGCCGGGCGCATATATGATACATGGTACACGATTAAAAGCCAGATGTACCGGACCATAAACAGGGCCATCAAGGGTACCGTGGTCACCGGTAAAAACAAAAATAGTGTTGCGATACCACGATGTGCCACTTGCAAGTCGCATAAAATATCCGATAGCCCAATCGGCATACTCCACACAACCCTCGGAAATCTCAGTATGCCTGGGGTGAAATGGCACCTCTGCCGGCACTATATATGGGGGATGATTTGATGCAGTCATAAGCGTGGCAAAGAATGGGCGGCCATGCTCACTACTACGTGTGATATATGGTACCGCATAACTGAACATGTCATGATCAGAAACACCGAGTGTGCTTCGTATCTTGTCTGCGTCATAATCATCTTTACTGATAATTTTATGGAAATGATTATGAAGAAGAAAGCCAGATACATTGTCGAACTGATCATCGTGCGTGGTAAAGTAAATGTTATCATACCCACGGGCTTTCAGCGTTGCAGGCAGACCCAGGTATGACGGTATTACAGCACCTTCCATTGTATGCTTTCCCATAACTGCGGGGTGACCATACAGTGTAGAGAAAATGCCATTGTATGTGTGAATGCCGGCAGAATAGAAGTTGCTGAAATATATACCACCATTAGCAAGAGTGTCGAGGGTGGGAGTAAGGTTCAGCTTGTTACCCATATGCTGCATATAATATGCACTCATGCTTTCCATAATTACCAGCACTACATTATAGTTATGCTGCCTGCTATTTGTATTTACAGTTCGGGTAATACCATCTTCACAGGTATCAATACCCAGCAATCGCCTTGTGTTGAAAAGAGCACTGTCGTTTGCTACTAATAATAGTTCCTGATTCTCTGGCTTTGCTGCATCTGCCAAAGACCAGAAAAATGTGAACATAGGGTTGAGTCCTGCCTCATTGAGAAATGCACTTTCACAAAAACCAGCTGTCCCCGGCAGTATAGGAGACTTCTCATCTGTACGTCCTCTGATACCCAGCAGCATTACACCTGCAAATACGGTACAGGACGCAACTGCAGGTATGGTGCGCTCACCCTTTGTAAGAGCCTGCAGAAAGCTGCGATATATGTTTCGCATAACATGTAGAAAAATCAACGCTACCGATATGAATAATAATAGAAATAAACGATAGCTATAGTCCTGCAAAATCATTTTGACAACAAACGAGGGAGAGCCGGTCCAGTTGAGTACTGTAACATTAAGCCGGGAACCATAATAACCAAAAAATGGTATGTCTGCCGCACATAAAAGAAATGACAACAGATATACGATACATAACCCTGAATGTATAGTACGGAACTGCCATTTACGTAAAGTGCCCATAGTAGTAGCAACGGAAAGACAGAAGTATGGCAACAATAAAATATACCCGCTTACTACGGTATCGAACCGGAGGCCTGTAAACAATGTATAAATGAGCTTTTCAGGCAAGCCGGGTATGTGTTCTGTTTCTTCGGCATGCAATGCTATAAACAGTAGCCGGAATAAGGTGAAGAATAGTAGTCCGCAGAGGTACACGTAAAGTGTGTACCTCACAGAGAGGGGTTTACAGGTCATAGTACAAAGGGTGCAATTGTTGCAGAAGTATTATATACATAAACCGTACCAAAATGAAAATCGGCTGCAATTTCCATACCTTCAATGCACAGTATGTACCCACCTATATCGCCACATAAAGCCTGCATTGTTGCATGGACAGCTATCGGCCTCATAGCTGCTGTTTCGTTTGGGTTAATGCTGGGTATCATTGTTACAGGAGCGTATTATGACTGGCCTGTGTGGCTACATATCATTCTTGCCTTTGTAGTGCCTATAAGCTTTTTGGCTTTCTCTTTCGGCCCGGTGGCTCAATGGTGGATGCGGTGGGCGTACCTGAGGGTGCCGGATGTAAAGGAGCTGGAGTATCTGAGTCATGTGTCGGGTTTCGGCGCATATTCTCCACATAGCATGAACGAAGGAGATAAACAGCAGATAATAGCGGAAAGATTCCGCACCTACCAGTTCTGCGACGACCCTGATGTAACCGGCTTCTGTGAGGTACGCAACAAACCACCATTGCGGGCAATTTCTGTTATTGGTCCCATAGTCATGATGGGGCTGATATTTACAACTATTGCAGATAAACCTTTTGTGCCGGAAATGATGATATTATTTGTCCCGCTTATTATTGTTTCCGGCTATAACTTTATCATTCACTCCGATAGAACTCCGAAGATAGTGTTCTCCAATGAGCACATTGATGCCGCTGGTAGCATAACCCGATGGGAAGACATTACCGACTATACGATAACCAGTGGAAAAAATCCCAATATGCGCTACTATGGTGCCGGGTTTGAACATACAGTGTCACTAAAACGACTGGGCCTCAGCAAGCCCCACCTGAATCATCTGATGTATGTATATCTGAACCGTAACAGAAATAAACTGAAATAAAAACAGGGTGCTGTTCACTATGACCCACATAAATTACATACAAAAGCACAACAAAAATAGCGTGTTATAACCCTACGTAAGGAGCCTGGTCAATTATACGTTTGTTGCACACAAATACACACCAATATGCAACATTTCAACAGGCTACTGGCCCCAATAGGGCTTGCATTATTATGCATGGCACTCACACCCGCCACATCAAATGCACAAAATGAAGTAAAGGAGTTACTGACAGCGCAAACAGTAGGCAAATATGTCGTTTTCGATGTGCGGGATAATGCCGGGAAAAAAGAGGTATGGTATAATATAGATGATGATGATGACAGACATGAGGACCTTATGGAAGATGGTAAACTAAGTGTACTGGTTATAGGCAGGAAAAAGGGCGTTACGCTACTGTGTAAGTTCCTGAATCCACTACGATATGATATATCATTTGAAGACTCCTCTATTGCAGATCCTGCAATTAAGAACATTTCCACCTTTATGGAGGCAATAGCCGGTATGTCGAAAAATATGGGAGTAGACGCATCAAAGGATTTAGGGTTTAGAGAGGCATTTAATAAAGCAATGAACCAGAACTTTCCTCAGTATACTAAGTCAAAAAGAAGGCCCCCGATAAGTAATAACGAGTTATTGCTGAGAAAAAGTTTAAATGATAAACTTGAAGAGATATACGCCCCCGGACTCGTTGAATGGAAATATCATTTAGCAATGACCATGAAAGTAGATAGAAAGAGCTCTTATTTACAGATTCTGCAAATGGCTGACCGGATAAAAATAACATCTGATATTTTTTCCGGTGACACGGGAACCAAAATACCTGCATTTACTAAAATAGTTACCAGTGCTGTATCCCAATTAAAAAGTGCAGACAATATGACTGACTTTTACACGGCATATGAACACCTGAAAAAGTGCAATAAACAACTGGCAGAAATGAACAAAAAAGCATCTGCTACTATTGATGAACTGGAAAAAGGTATAGAAGAGCTAACTCCTGGAGAAAAAGATGATGCTGCCTATGTAGCGCTTCTTACCTATAGTCATCAGATATTATATCAATACTCTGCTACACTACGCGAGCTGCTAAAAAGCCGGGAAAGCCTGACTAAATCATTAGGAGAACTGGCAACTAACCTGTCGGCAATACTACCACCTAAAAACGGCGCTACAGCCAACAGCAATATGATGCAGATAGGCTATACCAAAGGAGAGACAGACAAAATACATGTATCTACTATTAAGATAAATTATCGTGACATTGACGTTAAGGATAACGTGCTGAAGACAACTCCGGATGACAGTAAGTCAACAACGTTTCAGGTAAGGGTACGCCGCTACTCTCCTATTGTGGTAGAAGTATCCGGAGGTGTATTTTACTCTAATGTAGCTTATGAACAGTATAATGCTGACCAGAATGTAGTGACGAAAGCAAAGTCGCTCAAGTCGCCCACTGTAGCTGCTGCCGGGCTGAACCTGATATTCAATTCGCTCCATGTGAGTGTAGTGCACCCTCTGGTGCAGATAGGCGTAGGCACCGGAAAGGATAGACCATCCATGCTTGCAGGAGTGGGCTTTAAAATAGACGGCTTAAAAAGCCTTTGTGTAACGGGAGGACCATTGTGGGCATGGCAGAACCGTCCGCAATCGTTAAGTGTAGGTGATGCTGTGGCTGGTGAAGCAGCGCTGAAAAATGACATGAAGTTTGAGCTGGAAGCAAAGCCTGCAATGTATATAGGCATTCAATACAACTTCTAATCAGTACATAGTCCTCTGCAAATACTTTATGGCCGGATGCTCTTGCTAAGCATCCGGTTTTTTTATGCCTCGTATAAAATGAATAATATTTTCCTGCCTCATGGGTGATAATGGTGCATTTTCGGTATAAAGCATTACTAACTTTGAACAAACATGCCGGAACTGTTGGAAATAACATTGTCTGAACGACTAAGACAGAATGATGCTACTGCTTTTGAGCAGCTATATGACGAGTGCTATCCGGCAATAGCGGGATATGTGCAGCAGAACAGTGGTAATGAGCAGGATGCCGAAGATGTGTTTCAGGAGACGATGATAGTAGTACTGCAAAACCTGAGGAAACCAGACTTTGTACTCTCATCGTCAGTGAAAACCTATATGTACTCTGTAGCACGCAACCTGTGGCTGAAAAGACTACGGGACAGAAAGCCGGCCACAGCACATTATGATGAGGAGCTACACGGCGACCTCCTGCATGAGCAGACAGGAACAGGACAAACACAACACAATACCGGCATACTGGAAAAAATACTGAATAAAATAACCAACCACTGCCGGCATATACTGGTGAACCTGTTTCTGAACAATGAGCCCATGGACAGGTTTATGAAACGCATGGGCTGGAAAAATAAACATACCGCTGCCAACCAGAAATATAAGTGTCTGGAGCAGGTGAAGAAGTATGCCGGCACAATAGAGGAAGCATAAAGTTTACAACAGCGCAGGTGATAATAGTACGGGATGTGGTATATACTACCACAATCAGCAAATATCATTTATGCTAAGTAAAAGAGTAGCCATATACGGCCTTTCATTCATTTCATTATTCTTTAGCAAAAGCGTTACAACCATGGCACAAAACAAGCGCATAACTGCACAGCAGGAAGCCCCACTATTCACCATCACAGATGTAAATGGCACACTGACAGAACTAAAACAGTACAGAGGCCGGAAAGTACTGCTATCCTTTCACCGGAATGTAGGATGCCCCATATGTAACCTGCGGTTTCATGAACTGGAAAAGCTGGGGACAAAACATCCTGAACTGACCATGCTGGCGATATATGAAAGCAGCGCTGCCAACATGAAAAAGTATCTGGACGGGCAGCAGGTACATGCAGTAATGATACCAGACACCACACAGGCACTATATGAGCTATACCATGTAGAGCGCAGCAAAGGCAAAATAATGAAGGGGATGCTTCACGGGGCTATGGGTAAAATGAAAGCAGGCAATAAACTATTTACCCAAAAGATGAAACAGGACGGAAACATGGACCGCATTGGCGCCGACTTTCTGATAGATGAGCACGGAAGGGTACTGATAGCACACTATGACAACTATGTGGGAGATCACCTGCCGGTAAGCACCATTACTGCTGCACTGGGCGGGCAATAATCTGATATATAATTTTCATCCTGCATTATCTGCAATGCTCCCAATTCTCTGCATTTACGATATTTACTGTATATGCGGTCCTTCCTTTTATCCATGCTGTTGTTCTGCCCCTACACGGGTATAGGCCAAAATAACACGGCAGATATAGAATCTCTCATAAGAGTATGGGGTGCTGTAAAATACTGCCACCCGGATATAGCAAAAGGCGATACTGACTGGGATAATGTATTTCTGACACATTATGCCTGGATAATGCAGGAAAAAGGACAGAACACCGATAGTGTTTATCATAGCTGGCTTGGCGACAGCAGTAAAGCTATCCGTAACGGCAATCCTGAAGATATATGTACCGAAGCAGAAATAATTGTACGCCAGTTTTCAGATACAAACCACTTCCACCCGGCACTGGCAAGACAGCTGAGTAAAATAATAACTGATGGCGTGCCTGCAGATAGCTGGTATGCACATACTGCCCGCAGCAAAAAGACGACACCGGCATATACCCCATGCTTTGACCACGAGCATGTATATACCGACTCTGTTTTTCCATCGCCACCTATGCGTATGCTTACCCTGGCCCGCTACTGGAACACAATAGAGTACCTGTATCCATACCGGCATATGATGGGCGTGCGGTGGGACAGTGTATTGAAAAGCATGATACCCATCTTTGCCGGTGCTAACGATACGCTTAGTTATCATCTTGCCATTAATGAGCTGATAGCCTCCCTGCATGACAATCATAGTTACTTTAATACAGCTGTCACCATATCCCATTTCGGGAAGTTGTTTCCTCCGTTTCAATTCCGGTTTGTAAATGACACCATGGTTGTAGCGGGGTGGCGGCAAAAGGACAGCACAGACTATGGAATACTCAAAGCAGGCGACATTATTACTGAAGCCGACGGACAAAGCATTAACGAACGAATGCAGTCGCGTATACCCTATATTACCGGCAGCTCTCCGGCTACACTGAGACGAAACAGCTATATGCTGCTAAACAGCAAGGACACGCTTTTGTCAATGACTGTACACCGGGGAGATAGTACATTTCCTGCGGTAATAGCCAGGGTGCCCTATAGCAGCATAGCTATACAAGACAAACATAAAGAACCTTACAGGCGCTATAACGACAGTATCGGGTACATAGACCTGTCACAGCTGCAAAGCAGAAAGGTAAAGCCCACGCTGCGCAGGATGAAGCATACCTCGGCCATTATCTTTGACCTGCGCCGGTATCCCAACTGGACAGTTTATAAACTGGCAAAATACCTTGTGCCTCGTCATACTACATTCTGCAGGTTTACTATAGCAGACAAAAAACATCCCGGCTGTATGAAAACGTACGCAACAATGAGATGCGGAAAAAGAAGACATAATTACTACAGGGGGCAGGTTGTGATACTTACGGATGAATACACACAAAGCAGAGCAGAGTTTACCGTTATGGCACTGCAAAAAGCACCAAAATCAATAACCATAGGCAGGGCAACAGCCGGAACCGACGGTAATGTATGGGAAATAGTACTCCCCGGTGGGTTCAGAACATGGATGACTGGGTTAGGGGTCTATTATCCTGATGGAAAGTGTACACAATTCTCCGGTATTCAGCCAGATATTGAAGTACCTGCCACAATAGCTGCTATTGCAACCGGGAAAGATATAATACTGGAGCGGGCGCTGGAGTATGTACGTAACAATAGCCACTAGCTTACTGCCCGAATACGTACTGATATTTTAAACCATAAATCAATCCACGCTGTGTGTCTGGTCCTTTCAAAGCATCGGGGAAAGTACATGTGACGCTGATGCCAACCCTGATACGGCCAGATGCAAGCTCTGAATGACTCCTGCGGTCTACCAGAACAAATGGGACGTCAAACCCCACCCCTACGCTGGGGTCTACATAATACCTGTTAAACGTAGTGCCTGCTAAGTCTTTTATGTCATTTGCTACAATAAGGTAGCCGGGAATTAGTCCTGCATCCCAGTACAGTCTCCTGCCTTTATTGCCACGCTCCTGCCCGAAACAGGTAAAGGATACCGGGAATGCCAGTAACGACATAGCGCCACTGCCCACCTTATAGCCGTAATAAGCAGCAGAGATTCCCAGTGTACCACTGTGCCTCTGATTGCGCAGGGCAATGTCTATTTTGGCACCCATTTCATAAATAAAGCTGAAGCCGCCGTCTTTAGTCACTTTTTCAGCAGTTTTTGTTTGCCCATGGGAGTAGGCAAATGTCATACCCCATAAAAAGTGTACCCGGCTACCTCCGCCACCATAGTATGCCGGCATCTGCAGGATGGCTCCCTGATGTGCCTCTGGTAATTCACTTGCTGCCGCCGCTGTGTTGTCTTCTCCTGAAATGTATGGTATGGCCCATGAGGCCGGAGAAATGGCAAGCATGAACATAGCTGCCAGAAGGTATCTTTTTCTCATATGGGTGTTATTCTGAACGAAAATAATATACAGTATCTGCATTTTTAACTAACCATGGGTAATTATTCTGTCTGATGTTTTTCAGGATATAATTCCCAGGCAATGTTATTTGTTATATATATTTCGACATGATTAAATATACTCGTAATCGTGTATCCCGAACCGGAATCTCAGTAATGCTGGCGCTACTGTCTATACAATGGAGCGGATGTGTTTTCGTCTTTGCGCCCAGGACGCAGAAAGTAACCATTGCCACATCAACTCCCGGAGCTACAATCAAATACAAAGAGGACTCAATAGGTGTAGGTGCCGTAAAAAAGAAACTAAAAAGAGGTGATATCTTCCACACTGTTACTACAGACAAAAAAGGATATGTAACCAGTAGTTACCCCATAGAGCTAAAAGGAAAACTGAGTGCAGGCGCTTTATTTTCAGTATTGGACTTTGCAACTGCTTTCCTTGCATTGATTATTATTCCAATAGACCTCGGCTGCCCTAAAGCACACCGGTTTGACAAAGAGCATACCGTACCACCACTTATTCCTCTTACCCCTAAAAAGGAGGATGAAAAATATATGCTGGTTAATAAAACTTCACTCAATGCACAGTCTAAAGACCTGCAAATGGTGACCTACAAAAAGCTAAAGGAATATGCAAATCGCAGCGGGTATCTGAGCGATGAACAGTTTGGTAAAGGGGGTGCCAATATTGACAATACCGTATTTACAGATGAACTTAATGCCACATTACTGGGCATGGGATTTGTGGACACCTCCCACAGTATATTTACCAGCGCCGATAACTCTTTGTACCTGGATGCCAACATTACCAGTGTAACCATACACCGCCTGAAGCGACGACACAAATCACTGCAGGCAGAATATGGCAATGAACTGGTAGGTGTAGAACTGGCCATTGAATGGAAAGTAATGGACTATTACAAACAATCCATTTACACCACTACAACCAATAAAGTCTCTGACCTGTTTCTTATTTCCAACGGCAGTGAATATATCGGGAGTCGTAGTAATTCATTTCAAATACGGTTGTCAAACCCTATAAAGCAAGCAGTAGCTCAGAATTTTCAGCTGGCCCTTGTGGATGTGCGGGAAGAGATATCGCGGAAAGGATTACTGAAAAAAGGCACAGGAGAACAGGAAAAAACAGATGAGATTGTTATTTCACGTCCGCAAGCTCCCGGTGAAGGTGCCCGGCTGAATGAGATGCTTAAAGCATGTGTGTCCATTAAGGTAGATAAAGGTCACGGAAGTGGGGTAGTAATATCAGACGACGGGTACATTGTTACCAATTACCACGTTGTTACAGGTACAGACAAGATAGAGGTAATATTCAACGATGACAGCCATGCAATAGCCCGTGTAATAAAAGCCAGCACCGGATATGACCTCGCACTGCTGAAAGTAGATAAGGATAGTCTGAAAGCATTACCACTTACCAATAATAAGACACCTGACATTGGCATAGATGTGTGGGCAATGGGTACGCCCAACAGTCTGGAACTGGGACAGAGTATATCAAAGGGTATTATTTCGGGTTTCAGAACCACCAACGAACTTTCCTATATACAAACCGACGTGAAAGTAAGCCCGGGCAACAGCGGAGGAGCGTTAATAAACAGGCGTGGTGAAGTATTGGGTATTGTTGCCTCAAAGCTGATAGGACAAGGTACTGAAGGTGTAAGCTTTGCGATACCTGCATATGAAGTGCTGGAGAAGCTGAATATCAGATACAAATAATACGGTTAAATACATTTTATGAAACACAACCTCATTAGTAGTCTGATAGCTGTGGTGCTTATATCCATGCTGCTCCCAGGCTGTGCTTTGATATTTTCCCCATCCCGTGAATCTGTAAATGTTTCCTGCGCTACCCCTGGAGCAACATTGCATTTTGACGGCGACTCTGTAGGTACCGATAAGGCCCGGATAAAGTTCAATAAATACCATGTTTATAATATCGTAACGGCCGAAAAGGAAGGGTACAAGTCCCGAAACTATTGTGTGACTCTGGACCGGTATGCCCCAACAATTGCGTTTATAATGGTAGATGCACTGGCAATAGTAGTACCTACGTTTATGATAAAGCGTAATGACATGCTTGATCCGTCGGTAGAACTGGGTGATGACCTGCTAATAATACCAGGAGTAATACTGGCATCTGTCATATCTACGGACCTCAGACATGTGAAAACACACAGGTATGAGAAAAACCCGATAATACCCGCGCTTATACCCTATGATCTTCGGAAAAGCGATGAGAAATATCTACTGGTAGACAGTACCAATATAGACGTTGCTGCAAGAGACCAGACAGAAGCTATCTACTCCCGCTTTAGCAAGTATGAAGATGAAAGACCCACTACCAAAAAGGCAAAGTCATATACGAACAGCAGGCTCACGGTAAACAATACCATCTTTGACCGCTCACTGAACTATACCCTGCATAAAATGCGATTCATAGATACAGTGAACAATGTATTTCCCAATTTTAATAATACACTGTATCTGAATGCCACTGTACGTAAAATAAAATTTCATGAGATAAAAAGCCCTTATGGAAACTCCTCAAACCTTACCGGTGGCGGCCCGGAACATATGCCTAATCATCTTTTTGCTATAGAGCTGGCAATAGACTGGGACGTAATGGACTTTTATAAGCAAAAGCTTACTACACTGCGTACTGTAGAGAAATCTGACCTGTTTACAATATCATATAATGCCAATAAGGACGATCTGGTATATGAGCTATATAATGCCCTGCGGGATAATATGGACCTGTCTATTATGAGTGTGCGCCGTAAGCTTACCAACCGTGGACTGCTGAAAATAACCGACAAGCAAGAAGTGGTGGAAACAATAGAAATACCAGTCCCATCAGCAGATATTCGTCAGAAAAACGAATTCAGTAAGTCTTGTGTAAAAATTACCATTGGCGACAATACAGGTACCGGAGCAATCATATCGGCAGACGGCTATATAGTGACCAGCTATCATCTGGTGGCTGGTAATAAAGCTGTAAAAGTGACCTTTGATGACAGCACCTCTGCCGAAGCAACCATAGTACGTAGAAGTGAAAACTGTGACATGGCACTACTGAAAACAGAGAAGAGCGGGCTTACACCACTGCTGCTGAGCGATAATACCGACCCGGAAATAGGAATGGATGTATGGGCTGTGGGTGCTAATACTGCTGCCGGCTCCGGCTTTAACCTTTCGCGCGGTATCATATCAGGTGTGCGCAGAAATAACAGTCTTATCATGCTGCAAACAGATGTATCCCTGAATTATGGAAACACAGGCTCGCCTTTGATAGATGATAAAGGCGCTGCGGTAGGTATTGTTTCCTTCAAAATTGTACAGCATGGCGTAGAAGGGCTTGGCTTTGCGCTGTCAGGCCATGATGTACTGAAACAACTGGGACTGAAGTACAGGCAGCAATAACAAGCTGCTTGTATTTACCAGAATACAAAAGGATAGAATAACCATATGAATATGCGATAGAAATTCTGCTGAATACCTCTTATTTTAGCACGACAACCAAGCATATGTTTTTAGAGCCATATCAGCACGGACGCCGTAAGGGGTGGATGGAAGTAATATGCGGAGGAATGTTCTCCGGCAAAAGCGAGGAACTGATACGCAGGCTGCGCCGGGTGCAGATAGCAGGCAAGACAGCAGAAATATTCAAGCCATCTATAGATACCCGGTATGATGCAGAGCACATTATATCGCACAATGAGTCGCGCATACGCTGTACTCCTGTAGATAGTGCCGGAAACATTCTGATACTGGCATCGGGAGTAGATGTAGTGGGCATTGACGAAGCACAGTTCTTTGACGATGGTATTACCGAAGTGGTGGAAAAACTGATGCTGAATGGTACCCGTGTTATAGTAGCCGGACTGGATATGGACTTCTCCGGCCGGCCTTTCGGGGCTATCCCTTCTCTGCTGGCCCGGGCTGAGTATATCACAAAGCTGCATGCCATTTGTGTAAAGTGTGGCGACCTTGCCATATACTCCTACCGCAAAACCAAAACAGCCGACCTTGTGCTCCTGGGAGAAAAAGACGCTTACGAGCCCAGATGCAGAAGCTGTTTTTACGAAAAGTAAGGATTGGCGAATTAGCAGTATTCACTAAAGCAATAACATACGCAGGCCTACAAGCGCCAGGCTTACTGCCAGCAGCCGAATAATGAGTCCGGACTGCAACCTGTGCGACAAGTATGCACCCAGCTGTGCACCCGGTATAACCCCCAGGCATAAGCCCAGTATCATCATCTGTACATGATGGTCGGCATAGCTGCCGTTTACTGCATGTGTTACAACTGTTACTGTAGCCATAACAGCGAGTATAAAGTGGGAGGTGGCAGTAGCAATATGCATGGGAAAATGTAGCAGCTGTACCATGGCCGGCACATGAATGATTCCACCACCTATACCCAGTACCGGAGAGAAAAACCCCACCAGAACACTGATAACGATGCCTTTGCGACGGTCGTAACTGTAGGTATAAGATACTCCATGCCTGTCTGTAATAGTCGTAGTGTGCTTTCCTGCTACCTGTGTTAAGGACTTCGCAGGGCCACTTTTTTTCATAAAAAGATATACTGCCAGCAGCAGCAGCAATATGCCAAAAAGAACATGAAACAACGCTACGGATACATGCTGTACGGTGAACACTCCCAAAACAGAACCCGGTATTGTATACAATGCAAACAGAACACCTGCTTTATAATCAATACGACGGGCACGGGCATAAGCTACCGAGCCGGATATGGCATTCAGCGCTACTACCGCCATTGAAATAGCAGTAATTACTGCCGGTGGCAGTGAGGGATATGCCATTAATAGCACAGGTACCATTATGAAACCTCCACCGGCTCCTATAAGCGTACCCAATGTACCTACGGCAAAGCCGGCCAGTGCCAGTATTAATAGTTCTGTCATGGTATTACAGCAGGGTAAAGGTAATACAATGCTCCTGCCAGTGCAGCAGTATACCATACCAGCACAGTAACCTGTTTATTAACGCTCAACCCAGCCAGCCATTTCCTTGTAACAAGCGCCCACTTCTTTCATGTAATATGACGCAGATACGCCAACCCGTATCACAAGGGCTTTTTATCACTTCTATGAGTAATAGAAGTGAGCAACCCGGTTTCAATATTGTGATATTTGTTTCGGTTTATAACTTAATGGAGTAAAACTGGAGGTATATGCGTTTAGTGAATGCTGTGCCTTGTTTTTAGTAAGACAACAACCATCAGTCCCAAACAGGTAATTATATACAAGCGCTACTTCCACACATGGCGCGTATACTTATGTGCAAAAGACCCAACATATGCCGAGGGGAACTCTTCAGCAAGTCGTTTACACGGGCGACCTTCTATACCATTTACAATGCGTACTGCTTTCCATAAGTCGTTATAACCTGCACGAAAGCCATCCTGAAAGTAACAATGTGCCTCGTAGCCAAAAATGCCAAACTTTATTCCGCTACGAAGACGACTCACAACATTATCAATATTGTTCATTTCTTTATAGAATGTTAATAAACGAAAGGTAGGGCGCGAATCTGAATTATCATAGTGTAAAAAGAAATTTGGGGTAAATATTTTTCCATGCCTCTAAATATTCACAAAAACAAAAAGTATACCTCATGGCATGGGTAAGACGATACAATGACTTATGTACAACTATATAACATGACTGTTCATAAGTCATTGTATGGTAGCAATATACAAACAGGTGACTACCTTTCAATCACACATAAAATAATAGCGCGTCATCGGTTTTGGTACAGAAATAAGGTAACGCCTTTTACCCATTTGTCATGGCTGTTTTTCAGAAAATTATCATGACCAGACTTTTCGCAAATAAGTAACTTCTTAGAACCGCTTAGCGCCTGAAATATGTCATTTGTTTCCTTTTTGCTCACGTTTTTATCACAAAGACCGTATATAAGCAATGCCGGACAAGACACACCTGCTGCATATTGTGCCGGGTTATGATTAAACGCATTAAAGCCATTAATGAGTCCTCCCCAGAATGTGAGTATTGGCGCCATTGGTACAGATGGTACATGCATATTGCTAAACCGGGCACAAACGGTCTGGTACATAGACCCGAACGGGCATTCAAGGATAATACCCGAAGGTTTCAGCTTGCGCTCATCAACGGCCTTAAGAATAGCCGCAGCACCCATGGATGAACCAAACAAATAAACGCAGCCTGTGTCCTGACTGCTGAGATACTGAAAAACAGTCCTTACATCCTTTGACTCATTATAACCAATGGTTGTGCGCATACCACCAGAACCACCACTGCCTGGAAAATCTACAAGGAATGTATTGTACCCCAAAGTTCTGAACTCATATGCCCGCTGCAGCATGCAAGACTTATCGCCACTATATCCATGAAACATAGCAATAGTTCCCCTGACTGGTAGTCTGGCGGTATCGGCTGGAATGTACCAGCAGGCAAGACGCTCATCACTATCAATAAATATCGTAGAATACGGATATTGCGGAAACGAACGATTTACAGGTCGGGGATTATCTATTCCCAGCATCAGCGTTTTTAGCTTTCCTGCCACTGATAGTTTTTCCGGGGCAAGGGTCTTCTTACCCCTCTCTGTAAAATGAGTAAACTTATATGCGTGAAATGCCGCCACCACATTAGCCAGCATGAACAGCAGCAATGTGATGATAATAAAACGATGCCTTTGCTTATAGGTTGACGACATCTGCAGACAGTAGTTTCTATAGCATTCTGAACGGTTTTTATGCAGTTATATTACAGGTAGTAACTCCCTCTGATATAGGTTTGGCAAAAGTTTCACAGATGAAGGGCGGCTTCGTTATACCCGCTCATCATCTGTGACAACAGTCCCGGATACCGGCTGAGAGAACATCTTATCTACCAGGCGCTGAATGACCGGCGCCATAAATAGTATGGCCGGGATAACAACACTATATGCTATGGCCCATGAGCGCAGCCATAATACCAGAAAGCCTGATACAAATCCGATATTAAATGCAATAACCGTAAACGATATGAGACCTGTGGTAATGACACCCATAATGAGGGCAAATGCTATACGTTTTTTCATCGGCTGGTTGTATTCATCATTTTAAAAGCATCAGCAGGAGACTTAAGTGATAGCTGATACATCTGCTCTGTTTGCCCAATGCGCACCTCATAGCGGTCTGCTGTTAAGGCATCTGCCAACTCTGCAGCCACCATTGCCGGAGGTATGCCATTAGCACCTCCTATCTCCTGCGACAAGCTGGTATTTACCAGTGGCGGCATCACTTCAAATACTTTTACACCTGTGTCTCTGAGACTATAGCGCAGTGACTGTGTATAAGAATGTAATGCTGCCTTACTGGCAGAATATGTAGCAACCGTATGGCCCGGTACAAACGCCACAACAGATGATACATTTACTATAGCTGCAGATGGCTGCCTGCTGAGTAATGGCAGGAGTTGCTCAGTAATGTTCACTACTGAAATGTAATTCGTCAGCATCTCTTTATATGCATAATCTGCTGCACCTGCTGCTACTGCCAGCTTATAAACAAATACCCTGCCGGCATTGTTGATTACCATGTTCAGGTCGGGAAATTCTGCTTCCAGCCTTGTTACCAAATGCCGCACTTGAGTATCGTCAGAAATATCGCTTATAATACCTGTAACGCCGGGCAATGACTCCAATGCATGTTGCATCCGTGCCTCGTCACGACCAGTTACTATTACCTTATTACCCAGCTTCAGGAACATTAATGCCATTTCAAAACCTATCCCGGCACTACCGCCGGTAATAAGTACTGTATTACCTGTTGTTTTCATTCTGTTTTATTATTTGTGTTCTGTTTACAATAGGTTTTCCACAACAATAGCAGTAGCACCACCACCACCATTACAGATACCTGCCACTCCCAGCCGGGCACTGTTGCTACGCAACACAGAAAGCAGAGTAGCTATGATACGTGCACCGGATGCACCCAGCGGATGTCCTATAGCTACCGCACCCCCATGAACATTTACCCGTGTGGGGTCAATGTTCATTAGTTGCATATTGGCAATGGCTACCGCAGCATATGCTTCATTAATTTCAAAGAAGTCTATATCATTCATCCTATATCCGGCCCTGCTCAGTGCAGCAGGAATAGCCTTTGATGGCGCTGTTGTGAACCACTCAGGTGCTCCTGCTGCATCGGCATAGCCTGCTATGCGGGCCAGTGGCTTCAGGTTATACTGCGCTACAGCTTCGGCTGATGCCAGTATAATGGCTGCTGCACCATCATTCAGATTACTGGCATTGGCAGCAGTGACAGTACCATCTGATTCAAATACGGGTTTCAGGCGACTAACCTTTTCCGGTATGAGCTTGTATATGTCTTCATCAGTATTGATATACGTATCACCTTTCGCTGCTGCTACAGGCACTATTTCATCTGTGAAACGGCCCTGCTCTGTAGCCATTACTGCACGGCTGTAAGAGCTTAGTGCGTACTCATCCTGTGCCTCCCGTGATATATTATATGTGCGGGCGCACAACTCTGCAGCACTACCCATATGGTAGTTGTTATAAACATCCCACAACCCATCTTTTATCATGCCATCGGTAAGGGTGGTATCACTTGCTTTATAACCATGGCGCAGCCATGCATAGTGCGGCGCATTACTCATACTTTCCATACCTCCGGTAACTACAATGTTACTCAGCCCCAGCGCTATCTGTTGTGCTCCTACAATAGCCGACTTCATACCTGATGCACATACCTTATTGATAGTGGTAGCATCGACAGTATCAGGTATACCTGCAAACATAGCCGCCTGGCGGGCTGGCGCCTGCCCCATACCGGCAGAAAGGACATTGCCCATATATACTTCATCTACCGAGCCATGTGTAATAGCCGACGACTCAAGAGCTGCGCTGATAGCTAAAGCTCCCAGCTGCGGAGCAGACAGATGTGAGAGACTCCCCAGCAAACCACCTACCGGTGTACGCTTTGCTGCTACTATAAATACTTCTTTCATGATATTATTGTTTAGTGACGTTTTCAATAAGTACTGCAGTGCCCTGCCCTACACCCACACACATAGCAGCAATACCATAACGGCTGCCCGTACGATGCAACTCATGTGCAAGATGACCTGTAATTCTGTTTCCTGACATACCCAGTGGATGACCAATGGCTATTGCACCGCCGTTTACATTCAGCCTTTCTGCCGGGATACCCAGCTCCTGCATACAGCATATAACCTGTACCGCATAAGCTTCATTTATCTCAAAGAGGTCTATGTCATTAATGGTAAGTCCTGTCTGCTGCAATAGTTTCTTTATTGCCGGGATTGGACCGGTTCCCATAACATCCGGATGCACCCCGGCAGATGCCACTGCAACTATACGAGCCAGTGGCTGTAGTTCCAGTCTCTTAGCAGCGCTGGCCGAAGCCAACAGCATAGCTGAGGCCCCGTCATTGATACCTGAAGAGTTGCCGGCTGTAAGTGAGCCATCTTTTCTGAATACGGCCTTAAGAGATGCCAGCTTCTCCATAGATGTATTTGTTCGCAACCCTTCGTCGCGCTGCATAATGTCAGGAATGCTTATCAGCTCCTGTGCAAAACAGCCAGACGTCCAGGCATCCATATACCGCTGGTGTGAGCGCAGGGCCCATGCATCCTGTAGCTCCCGGGATATACCCCAGCGCTCTGCTATATTTTCGCCTGTTTCACCCATTGTATAAGGATAGTAGTGCTGCCGGAAACGGTCATTTATAAAGCGCCAGCCCAGTGTAGTATCATGCATCTCCACTCCGCGCTCAAAAGCTTTTACTGCCTTTGAAACTACATAAGGAGCCCGGCTCATACTTTCTACGCCTCCGGCTATAACCACATGTGCTGCCGATGAGCTTATGAGTGCCCATGCATCTATTACCGACTGCATACCCGATGCACAAAGCCTGTTTACCGTATATGCAGGCACTGTTTCCGGAAGACCGGCCAACAAAGCGGCAAAGCGTGCTACATTACGATTATCCTCTCCTGCCTGGTTGGCACAGCCCAGAATTACTTCATCTATATCCTGTGCAGGAACAGTACTCTGTATTTGCACTTCCGATATAGCAATTGCGGCAAGATCATCTGGCCGTATATGGCTAAGCATGCCACCATACTTTCCTACCGGCGTGCGCCTGTATTTTATTATAAATACATCTTCCATTTTATACCGTTCGGTATTTTGTTGTTGAAAAAAAATCACACAAATATCTCTTCCATCATTTTTTTCACTGAGCGCATTATTGCTTTACGGTAGTGCATCTTTCCTGTAACATTGGCTATCATTATTGCACCTTCTATTGCTGCCATTATTGTTACAGCCAGCTGTTCCTCATCTGTATCCTGATGAAACTCCCCTGCTTCTTTTCCCTTACGCACAATGGTCATCAGATTGCTGCGCCATACAGTAAGTGCATCAGCTACTTTTTTCCTAAGTGCAGGGTGTGTATCATCGGCTTCTGTGGCTGTATTCAGCAATGGGCAGCCACCAATAGGAAAAGGGTATTTCTGTTGTTCACTATACACATGATAATATACCAGTAGCCGGCCCTTCCATGTGTGCTGCTTACTCATTTCTGAGCTTATGATACTGAATACTTTTTCATAGTTGTAATCAAACACCGCCAGCGCTACTTCTTCTTTGTTTTCAAAGTTGCCATATATGCTACCTTTAGTAAGGCGGGTGGCCTCAGTAAGGTCAGTAAGAGAGGTTCCAGCATAACCCTTCGTATTGAAGATTTCTGCGGTGCGCTCTATTATATAAGCCCTGGTACGCTCTGATTTTGATAATGGCTTCACACCACAAATATACCATTCGGTATTTTAATGAAAAATTGTTTTCACTTATGGGTATATTTTGGCAGCAAATAACAGCAGAAACAGGGCAGTACTTGCTGTTTAAAGACATCTGCTGCAATGTATAATAAGAGATAGTACAGCATTACCCATAAAACATTCACTTTGACTTCATGGTAAAAATCATTAATATTGAATATGACCATTACTGATCTATTCAACTATGAGCTGTTTCATGTAAACAACTTTTCATTCAGAGTAGGTAGTGTCATTCTCGCGCTCACTACCCTCATTCTGAACTTTTTCGTTGTCAGGATTATTTCCCGCATTGTACTGTCAAAGTATAAGTCAACACCTGATGAGTTTGGACGGATATTTGCAGTGCTGCAGTTGCTGAAGTATGTACTATGGTCTGTTGCCATTATGCTGGCATTACAGACTCTGGGCATTAACCTGAACTTTCTTATTGCCGGTAGTGCCGCCTTGCTGGTAGGGCTGGGGTTGGGCATGCAGAATATATTCAAAGACTTCATGTCGGGCATAATACTACTGGTAGAGGGGAGTATAAAAGTGAATGACATTGTACAGATAAATGATCAGATACTGATGGTGAAGAAAATATCGCTTCGTACATCGGAAGTGCTGACCCGGGAAGACAATGTGCTCATAGTACCCAACCATAAGTTTACTGAAGAGAACGTTATCAACTGGACCTACAACACTGCCCCTACGCGGTTTGTCATTGAAGTAGGTGTGGATTACAGCTCTGACATACGTCTGGTAGAGCGCTGCCTTCTACAGTCTGTGGCCAGCAATACCGACATACTGCATAGCGACGAGAATAAACCATTTGTCCGGTTTACAAACTTTGGCTCCTCATCCCTTGACTTCCAACTCATTTTCTGGAGTTATAACCTGTTCAGGATAGAAACCACAAAAAGCAATGTGCGTTACGAAATAGCCAGAATATTTGCCGATAACAATATCACTATACCATTTACCCAGGTGGTAATACATCAGCAATGATAACCCTGTAAAATGTTCACTTTCCGGCACACTGAATATTCATCCTGAGCAAAACACTTTCATTTTCACAAATGCTGCAACGCTGCTATAAACAGCCTATAAAACATATAACTACCTGGAACTGTGGCTATATGCCAACAATACATTAACAACAGTTACAAAATTTGTTATGTAGATAATCATACTATGAAAATAGTTCCTATCTTCATAGTATGAAAAATATACTCTTTATTACCCTTATTTTCCTGGGGGTGGTATACGCCACCGTGAACTTTGAAGAAAAAATCTCCTCCATTTACGGGCTTATAGACAATGTGAAAGATGGCCTGGCAGAAGTAACAAAAAATGCTTCGCGTGATGCAAATTATTCATTCAGATTTTTAGGGGACACAACGAAGACATATATCATGTCTACTTATACCCGTTATCTACTGGCTCCAAATTATGTGTCAAATAATGCATCTGAATATGACACGATGCTTACTATATGTGACGCCCGCTTGTATGCAACCGCAAAACATGAAATAGAGGATGACAGAAATGTGCTGATGAAACAACGCTATAACCAATATTACTTTATTGAAACAAGCAGAAAATGAGTACACCAAACAGGTTTATAATCTTTATGGCAATCCTTATTGGTTGCATTGGTAGTCTTTACTTCTTCTCTTTGCTCTTTTTTATCCCCCTGTATGTAACAACAGCTTTAATAGTTGTTGCGGCAGCACTGCTGTTTATGTGGATAATACCCTCTGGCGCTACACCGGATAACAACCTGCCTGCATATAGCAACAGGAAAGAATGGGTAGGAATAGTAATTCTTGCTTACGGTATCATATGGATGGCAATTGTTGCCCCTGAAAAAGCAAATAAGTATGGAGAATGGGACGCCTATACAATATGGAATCTGCATGCGAGACAACTAGCAGACCCACAACACTGGAAAACAATTTTCAGATATACTGATGTACACGCAGACTATCCGCTGTGCCTTCCTGCAACTTTAGCATATTTTATGCGCCTTTTTTCTTCTCCTGACAGTCTGATTCTGCCATTTGTTTTCCATATGCTTGTTACAATTTCTCTCCCGGCCCTCATTTATGGGGAACTATGGCGAAAAAATGCAGTTGTTGCGGCTATTGTACTTGCCATGTTTCCCATACAGGTGTTTTACATTTTTCAGGGTACATCCCAGTATGCTGATGTACTTCTTTCGTTCTTTTTCCTTTGTGCAATTATCTGTATGAACTACAGCCGGCAGAATAGAAAATATTTAATGCTCTCTGTGTTGTTTCTGGGTTGCTGTGCATGGACTAAAAATGAGGGACTATTACTTGCAACAGTGATGTTGGTTGTTTACAGCCGCAGGTACTTTGCAAAAGACAATATCAAATATACTTTGCTGACACTACTGGCGCCGATAGCCGTAATTGGTACATTTAAAATAATATGCCCCGTAAGCAATGATCTTGTTTCTGAATCAGGCACAACTACCTGGGGATACCTGCTGGACTCAGATCGCTACATAATGGTATTTAACTACTTTATTCTTACTGCCGGGAAAAAGTTTGTATACATTGGCTTATTATTTGGTATCTATCTCACTATTTGTCTGGTAAGAAAAAAACGTCCTGGTCTGGAGTTTCTGTTATTTGCCTCATGCCTGTTTGCATACTTTATGGTTTATGTCCTTACCCCTAAAGATCTTAAATGGCACCTTTATACATCTTGTGAGCGGCTGTTTGTTCAGCTATATCCTCTTATGCTTTATGCAATAGGAATGGATATTGCGCGTATGAAATGGAGCATCTCAGAAATTGTACAACAAAAAAATTCGCTACAACAACCTATTACCGCCGGTACAAAACAAAAAATAAAAGCCGCCGCACCCTCAAACAAACATAATAGGGGAAAAAAAGAAAAAAAACGTTGATGCCTGTAGTCGAGAACATCAACCTATGTCATGAGTTATACTTCGCTCCGGCATAAGTCGCCCTATTTGTACTTGTACTTAATGTTTGTTGCTATCAGGTTGACATAAATTGAAAACAGTATATCTCACCCCGATTTTCACTTCGCTATATTGTTATATAGTTCTTAGTTTCGTAAAAAAGATATAGTATGAGGCAAACTATTACAGCGGCGGCGCTGGCTTCGGTGTTGCTATTCTCCTGCGGAGATGCCGGGAATAAAGGTGGCGAAGCTACCATGAGTAAGGCGCAGACAGAGGCACAGCAGTTCATAGACAATTATACCGGAAAATATGTGCAGCTATACACCTCGGTAAGTGAGGCCCAGTGGCGTGCCAATACCGAGATAAAAACAGGCGACACTACCAACACAGTAGCTGCCCGCATGGCCGATGAGGCCATGGCAGAATTTACTGGTAGTAAAGAAAATATAGAAGCCGCCCGTAAATGGATGGAAGTAAAAGACCAGCTTACCGATATACAGGTGCGGCAACTGGAGCAGATACTATATGCGGCAGCCAATAATCCGCAAACGGTGGCTGACCTTGTAAAGGCACGCATCAAAGCTGAAAATGACCAGGTACAGCAGCTATATGGCTACCAGTACATGCTGGGTAGCAAAAAGGTAAGTACCAATGACCTGGATGCCATACTGAAGAAAGAAACAAATGTGCAACAACGTCTTGCAGCATGGAATGCCAGCAAAGAGGTAGGTAAAACCCTCAAAAATGGCCTTGCCAACCTGCGTACTTATCGTAACCAGACCGTGCAGGCACTGGGTTATAAAGACTTCTTCTCCTACCAGGTGAGCGAATATGGTATGAGCTCAGAAGAAATGATGCAGACCATGGACCGCCTCATGCAGGAGCTGTACCCGCTGTACCGCGAGCTGCATACATGGATGCGTTATGAGCTGGCTGCAAAGTATCATGCGCCTGTACCTGAATACCTCCCGGCCCACTGGCTGCCTAACCGCTGGGGACAGGACTGGAGCAGCGCTGTAGAGGTGAAAGGCATTAACCTGGATAGTGTGCTGGGTAGCAAGTCGGCTGAGTGGGTGGTAAGAGAGGGCGAAAAACTCTACACAAGCATTGGCTTCCCTGCACTACCTGCCAGCTTCTGGCAGAAATCCAGCCTGTATCCCTATCCTGCCGACTCTACTGTGAAGAAAAACAACCACGCATCGGCCTGGCACATAGACCTGAACCATGATGTGCGCAGCCTGATGAGTGTAGAGCCCAATGCCGAATGGTATGAAACAGCCAACCATGAACTGGGACACATATACTACTACCTCACTTACACAAATAAAGATGTGCCACCACTGTTGCGTAAAGGTGCCAACCGCGCATATCATGAGGCTATAGGCACTATGATGGGTCTGGCGGCTATGCAGCGGCCCTACCTTGCGGGCCACGGCCTCATACCGGCCGATACAAAGACAGATGAAACACAGGCATTGCTGAAGGAAGCACTGAACTCTGTAGTCTTCATCTTCTTCTGCTCTGGTACTATGAGCAACTTTGAAAAAGAGCTGTATATGGACAATCTGCCTGCCGACAGGTGGAATGCACGCTGGTGGGAACTGGCTAAAAAGTATCAGGGTATGGTACCTCCGGCTACCCGCAGCGAGGACTACTGCGATGCGGCTACAAAAACACACATCAATGACGACCCTGCACAGTATTATGACTATGCACTGAGCTATGTACTGCTGTACCAGCTGCACAACCATATAGCCAATAATATACTGAAGGAAGACCCACGTGCTACCAACTACTATGGCCAGACAGCCATAGGCGACTTCCTGAAGCAGATAACCTATCCCGGAGCATCGAAAGACTGGCGTACAGTGCTGAAAGAATCTACGGGAGAGGAGCTGAATGCAAAAGCAATGCTGGCATATTTTCAGCCTCTGGTAAGCTGGCTTCAGGAGCAGAATGTGGGTCGTAAATACACCTTGCCAGAACAATTACAGTAACAGAAAATCTTGCGGCAGGTACAGAAGGCTTACTTATGTGCCTGCCGCTGTATAAAGTGCTCATATGCCTGCCGCCAGCCACGCCACTGCTCGTCTGTACCCAGTGAGAAGTTATGAAATACGGTAATGAGCATGCTACCCGTCTCCTGCAATGTGCGGCACATACCATCCAGCGCATCAAAAGCCTCTGTTACAGTCATCTTCTGCTCAAAGTGGGCGGTAGTATCCATAAAGCAGAAGGGGAATACACGCAGCGGTGTCACTGTTTCCTGCTCAAGGTCATACCATAGGAATGAGCTGCCGGTACCGGCGCGAAAGCCCAGGTGGGAGCCGTAGCCCATAGAATAATCTTCCGTAATGCCATGCTGTAACAGCATACGGTATGTGTGCGGTACAGCAACCTTTATGTAATGCTGTCGGGATATGGCCGTAGTTACACCTGCCACCTGCTCCAGTGTCTGCTTTTCACGCTGCATGGTATCGGCCTCGTGTGCATAGTAAGACGGGTGTATGCCTATCTTACCATCATTTGCCAGATTTCTGATAACCCGTGCCATAGCCGGATGCTGCGGATGAATGTTTTTATCAAAAGCAGTTGTTCGGAGTGCCGACAGAATAAAGTATAGCGGGGAGCAATCATACTCCTGATGCAGATGGTGTAGCCATCGGAATGAATCGTACGGGTCTTTCTGCTTTTTGCGTACCACCTGTATGCGCTCATTCAGTTGTTTCACGTCTACCCGCAGCATAGCCCTCAGGTAGGCGCCCGCTACACGGCGCAGCCCCTTATGCAGGTGAGAGTAGGCCATATCTATATCATATGTGGGGCTGAAGTGATATACAGGGCCGGGGAGTTTTACATCCCATTCCATTTCCAGTAACTGCCGGAAGGCATGTACCCATTCATCGGCCAGAGGGCGCTGCAGCACACCGGCCTTGTACAGCATACTGGCCCGTGCAGGATAGCGTCCATGTTTATCGGGAGTATAAGGCAGGTATTCCTCTGCCCGGCTCAGCAGGTAGAATATGGCAGAGAACAAATCGAACGGTACAGAATATGCCCCTGACTCTTCGGCAAAAAACACAGGCATGTCCTGCCACATAGCCGGAGGCGGCGCAGCATCAGGGATACCGGAAGCAGACAACAACCCGGTATCCGGTACAGATACCAGCCCCTGCACTACAGTACCATAGCATATAACATTGGCTCCGCCATCTGCAGCCGGCAGCTCGTGTACCAGCTGGTAACTGAGCTGCAGCCGCTCACGAAACAACCACTCCAGCACATAACTGAGGCGCGGTGTAGTGAAGGGGCTGTATATGACTATGGGAGACATAATGTGTGATTCATGAGCGCCGTTCTTTCCATAGTTTATTAAAGGACTTCTCGGCAAAATGCAGCGGTGCACGATGTGCTACCCATGTATCCTGGAAAAGGGAATTTACCACCTTGTTCTTGGTACCGGCACCTGCAGCATTGAGCAGCGTGCGGCTAAGCATGGCCCGCTCCCACAGGGTCCAGGTTATACTCTCTTTAAAACCATTCAGATTCTGCCGGGTAGCCATATTGCGGTTTTCCAGCAGCATCTCATGGATATTTATCTTCACCGGACATACCTCTGTACAATTGCCACACAGGCTGGATGCATAACTCAGGTGCTTATATTCTGCCATGCCAGACAGGTGCGGTGTGATAACGGAACCAATAGGCCCACTGTAGGTAGCGCCATATGCATGACCGCCTATGTTTTTATATACCGGGCATGCATTAAGGCAGGAACCACAGCGTATACAGTACATACTTTCTCTTATCTCCCTGCGCATGAGATTAGTACGGCCATTATCCAGCAGTATCACATACATTTCGTCAGGGCCATCAGTTTCTGTAGTCTTACGCGGGCCGGTGAACACAGTGTTATACACCGTCACCTTCTGCCCGGTACCAAAGGTGGATAACAGAGGCCAGAAAAGCGGCAGGTCGTTGATGGATGGTAACATCTTCTCAATACCTACTATAGCTATATGTGTGCGGGGAAAAGAGCTGCTGAGACGTCCGTTTCCTTCATTCTCTGTAACACATACACCTCCCACATCGGCCAGCAGGAAATTACCTCCGGTAATGCCTATCTCGGCCGTGGTGTACTTCTCCCTCAGGTTCTTACGGGCCACCATCGTTATCTCTGTAGGTGTAAGGCCCGGGTCAGTACCCAGCTTGTCATGAAAGAGCTTTGCCACATCTTCCTTGCTCTTGTGCATGGCGGGGGTTACAATATGGTAGGGAGGCTCACCATCCAGCTGTTGTATATACTCTCCCAGGTCGGTCTCTACCGACTCTATACCATTCCAGCCCAGAAAGTCATTGAGGTGTATCTCCTCAGTAACCATAGATTTGGCCTTGACTACCTGGCGGGCATTCTTTGCCTTACATATCTGCAGTATAGCTTCCTGAGCTTCCTGCGTATTCTCGGCCCATATTACCTTGCCGCCATTGGCAGTGAAGTTCTTTTCAAACTGCTCCAGAAGGCTATCCAGTTTTTCTATGGCTTTCCACTTGGTATTCTTTGCGCGTCGTCGGGCCAGCTCCAGATCTGAGTACTGCTGCTTGCCTTTTACTACGCTGTCATTATACTTCTGTATGTTGAACGCCACCTTGCGCTTATGCTCAAGGTCTTCCGCCTTTATCTTACTCTTCGCAAAAAATATACTGTCCTGACCGTTCATTGCCATTAAATTTATCTCATTTGCCACTAATATCTGATGATATTTCCGGCATGTGCACAAAAATACCTGATTCAGCATACAATGCGAACACTAAACAAGCACCTGCATATGATATGAGTCCTGCATCAGGCCGGGTCCACATCAAAGAGTATCTGTACTCCTGTATTACCTCTCATACCTATAATGTGCATCCGCTGTGCACGCAGCAGCGACTTTAAAGACTCAATGAGCCTGTTGTCGCGCGGGCACTTTATCCATATCTCTCTTATATACTGATTACGTACCCGGGGAATGACCGCCGGACCTGGGCCCTGTACTACTATGCCGGGCTGTGATGTAAGGGCATCGGCCATAAGCTGGGCCGCAGCAACAGCTTTCTGCTCATCGGTATGGCGGAAAATGATTCGGATAATGCGGCTGAACGGTGGATAGAAATACTGCTCCCTAAACTTAATCTCATACCGGTAAAATGCATTAATGTCATGCGCCTTTACCCACTGCAGTACCGGATGCTCTGTATTGTATGCCTGTATGAGCACCTTACCCACACCATCGCCACGGCCGGCACGGCCGCTTACCTGCTCCATGAGCTGGAATGCTCTCTCATTGACCCGAAAGTCGGGGAAGGACAAAAGGCTATCTGCATTAAGGATGCCCACCAGTGATACCCCCTCCAGATCCAGTCCTTTTACCACCATCTGAGTGCCTGCCAGTATATCTACCCGGCGTTTTTCCAGCCGGGTAAGGAGGTCTGATATGGCGTGTCTGCCCCGCATGCTGTCCACATCCATGCGGGCTACGCGGGCATCGGGGAATGTGTATTGCAGCTCCTCCTCTATTTTCTGTGTTCCGAATGTTTTCCCGGTAAGCCGCTCGCTACCGCAGTAAGGGCATGCATGCATTACAGCCGTTTTAAACCCACAGTAGTGACAATGCAGCTTGTCTGTGCTTTTATGATAGGTGAGCGACACATCACAGTTGCGGCAGCGTGGCGACCAGCCACAGGATGTACACAACGTAAATGGCACATAACCCCGCCTGTTCTGAAACAGGATAACCTGCCGCTTATGCTTTAATGCGTCTGTAATAGCCTCCTGCAGTACAGGGGTTATCATTTTTATGTCCTCGTTCTTTACTGTACTCAGCGTGCGGGCATCCACTACCTGTATCTGCGGCAGAGAAAATCCCATATAGCGTTCCTTCAGCGACACATATCCGTACCTGCGCTGCCGCACATTGTACAGTGACTCTACTGATGGCGTAGCGGAACCCAGTATAACCCGTGCGCCTGACATTCCTGCCAGATATATAGCCGCATCGCGCGCGTGAAAACGGGGAGCAGGGTCCTTCTGCTTGAAAGAGCCGTCATGCTCTTCGTCAATGATTATCAGGCCAACATCACTATATGGCAGCCATAGCGCAGAGCGGGGACCGGCTACTACACGGTAGCTCCCCTTACGCACTTTTTCCCATATCTCTACCCGCTCATTGTTACTGAAGTGAGAATGATATACACCCAGCTCTGCTCCAAAGTATGACTGCAGCCGGCGCACAAGCTGTGTAGTGAGCGCTATCTCCGGCAGTAGTAATATAGCTTGCTTCCCCTGTGCCAGGCATTCCTTTATTTTCTCTACATACAGCAACGTTTTACCACTGCCCGTTACTCCGTGCAGCAGCGTTACCTGCTTCTCTTCCATGCTGGTGCCCAGTGCATCCCATGCTGTCTGCTGGGCGGGGGTGAAAACTATTGGTGGGGCATCCGGCTTTTCAGGGGCAGGAAGACGGTCTGTTATCTGCTCACCAATTGTAAATATTCCCTTGTCTGCAAGTGCCTTCAGCTGTACCTGTGCTGCCGATGCACGCTCCAGCAGGTCCTGCTGCTTTACTACCAGCTGCTTACGGCTCAGCTCGGCATAGGCCATCAGTATCTGTAACTGTTTGGGTGCACGTGCCAGCTGGTCAAACAGGGCTATCATTTCCGGCTCGGCCTCATACCGGGCAGCCAGTCTTACTATTTTCTCCTTGCGTGGCCTGTAGTCAGACTCCAGCGACTCGTTTATGATAACCGCCTCTTTTTCCAGCAGCTCGCTAAGTGCTGCTGCAAACTGGTGCGGCCCTGCTATAGTACGTAGCTCGCTGATGGTTATCTCCCGGCGCACCCGCAATGCTTCTGCTGCACGGTATGCACCATCGCTCCAGTCATAAACAACACTTTCATCACCTACCCACTCCAAGCGGGTTTCTCCCATCAGCTTCAGGTGTGCAGGCAGGGCGGCCTGCATTACCTCTCCGGGCGCAGCCATGTAGTAAGCTGCTACCCACTGCCAGAAGCGCAACTGCATTTCTGTAACCACCGGCTGCTCATCAATAATACCCCTCACGGGCTTTACCTGATATGCTTCGGGCTTCTCATTATGCAGGCGGGCTACAATACCGGCATACTGCCGGTTTTTACCCAGCGCTACTTCTACACGCATACCGGGCTGCACCAAATCGTGCATTTCCACAGGTACACCGTAAGTAAGTACCTGTGGCAGGTTGAGCGGCAATATCACATCGGCATACATAAAGCAACAGCAAGGTAACTATAACCCGGGCAACAGACAAAGTAAGCACAAAGTACGCAGATGAGAACAACATCATTCTGCATGCATAATGATGCCGGAAAAAACTGCAATGCAGAAAAGAAAATGACAGCCCGCGCTGCTCATACGCTCTGCCGAAACGGTATTCCATAATACGCCCACCTTATCAATAGGGGATAGTAATACCTCCCGGCAAGCCCTTAACTTCATCAAAGTAGGGTGTCCCATTTACCCTAAGGCCTACGCTATTATAGCACTGGTATCCCTGCCTGTCTTCATTCGCTACTTTGACAGACCGGCTGTATGTATTCAGCTCCGTTATTATATACTCCTTCAGCGAAGGGTATACCAGTATCCTGTAATCATACTTCGTGTAATCACTATTGTTATACTCCAGAAACACAGTTTTGCGACCAGAAAGGTTCCCTCCCCATAAATTGGTATCAGAGTACACCATAGTTTTAAACCCTGAACCCTTTTCATATTTTTCCAAAGTGATGTGCGTATCCGTGACATTGCTTGTATCCAGCTTTACCGGATCATACAAACCATTATCAAAAACCAACAAAAAGGAGGTGGCATCTACGCACTGCACCTTACTACTTCTGCTGCACGAAAACAGGCACATACCGGCACAAATCAGTAAGACATATCGTATCATAAGGTACATTTTCAGTAAATGTTTGCAATATCCATGCCACTCTTATATATACCGCCCGGAACAAAGGGATATATACAAGCAAAACAGTAAACAACATACTTAACTACAGTATGAAAATGGCAACACTAGCGAAACCGGAACAACCGCAACAGCTCACTTTTATAATTGCGTCCTATCGGTATTGTGTTATTATTTATGGTAACCTCATGCTCGCTGAATACGTCTATATGATTGGTATTGATGCAATAAGATTTATGTATACGCACAATGTGGCTGTTCTTAAAGATGTCCATTATCCTTGTGAGGGTATTTCTTACCAGAAAGGTCTTATTGCTTACTGTGAAAATCTTTACATAGTTATCTTCTGCCACAAAGTAAAGAATGTCATTAAGGAACAACTTTACAAACTTGTATCCGTCCTTAACATACACATGGTTTTGCCTGAGAAATATGCTCTTATCCTGTGCCACTTCCTGTTCATTTTCCTCACCGGTTTTGTATGCAAAGTTGTGCAACGCCAGCTCTATTGACACCAGCAGAGAACTGGTTGTATAGGGCTTCAGCAGATATGCTGCCGGGGAAGTGTTTTTAGCCTTATGAACTGTTACTGCATCGGCATGCGCAGTAATATAAATAAATGGCACAGGTTGTATTTCTGTGATAGCAATAGCAGTATCAATTCCTGTGTGCCTGCCACTAATTGTCACGTCCAGCAGCACCAAATCGGGCATGTGCTTTTTATATGCTGCTACGGCGTCTTCCATATTATCACTGACGTCGGTAATTTCATACCCGGCATGTTTCAGCCGCTCTGATATATCCAGCGCCACCAGCAGCTCATCTTCTACTATTTGTATTTTAAAGGTCTGTGTCATTCTTTTCTGTTATGCCGCTGCAGGTATTGTGAGTTTGAATTGTGTTCCGTTTTTTACTGTAAGGTCCAGATATCCATTCAGCTGTTTTACAAAAGTTCTTATCAGTTCCTTGCCAAACGACCCTTCTTTCTCCTTCCAATCCTCTATGTTTACCCCTTTACCATTATCAGTTACAGAAAGGTGTATGCTACCATTGGCCCGCATCAGCTTTATACTTAGCTCAGGGTGGCTATTGTCTTCACAGGCATATTTGAATACATTGGTGACAAGCTCATTAATTATAAGGCTCAATGGTATTGCCTGATCTACATTCATCAACTCGTTTGCAATGTCAAGAGATATTGTAATGTCGTCTTCCAGATAACCGTATGCGCTCTGCAAACTATCTACAAGATCACTGATAAACTCTTTAATGTTTATCTCTGTTATATTATCGCGGGTATAGAGTCGCTGATGAATGAGGCTCATAGCTTCTATGCGTTGCTGTCCCTCCCGTACCGCCCTTGATGCTGCGGCATCTTTTATACGAAACGACTGTAAACTCAGCAGGCTGGATATTATCTGCAAGTTGTTTTTTACCCTATGATGCAACTCTTTCATCAGTAGGGTTAGCTTATCGCTTTGCTCTACGATAATACGGTTTGCCGCTTTTTGCTTTCTGTATTGTGCAAACGCAAGCCCGCTAAAAAGTAATACTATGATGAAACCACTGATAAGCAGTGAGTTTATAGTTTTCTCTTTGCGCAGTGCTGCCTCTCTGAGCTTGTTATCTTCTGCAAGAACTGTATTTAACCGGGTTGCCTGTGCCAGCTGCGTTTGTTTCAGACTATTCTCCTTGTCCAGCGTGCTTTTTATAACAGAGTCTGTAACTATTTGCTGTTGTGCCAGTTCATTTTCCGACTCCAGTGCCTGCTTTAATAATATCTCGTTTTGCAATCGTTGCTCCTGTAGTTTTGCCTGACCCTGCAGCATGGAGTTGAGTGCCTGCTGCCTTGCAATGAGACCATCTTTTTTTTCAGACTCGTACTGCTCTCTGAGTTGTGCTATTTTATGTTGCATATCTGCATTAAACATGCTATCGCTGATATTTCTATACTGCAGGTATGAAGTATATGCATCTTTGTAATTACCTGCCGCTGCTAATATTTCTGCCCGCACTCGCAATAACTCTACAGCAAAACCGGCCCCACCTCCCTGCGACATAAAAGCAAAGCTTTTGTCAACATGTTTTATGGCAGAATCATATTGTCCGATTTGCCGGTATGCTTCTCCGGAATATTGTAACATCTCACCGATACATAGCACATCATTCAACGGGACCAATATCTGACCCGCTTTCTTCAGATAATGTATTGCAGAATCAAAATTATTTTTCAGCGAATGACACTTGCCCATGTACATATATGCCATTCCTTCGCTTCTCAGTGCTTTTCGCTCATGTGTGGCTACATGCAGCATCTCGCGTAATAATACCATTGCACTGTCGGCCTCCTTCATTTCAATATATACAGCAGCAAGGTTTGACAATACCTGTGCCCGGTTAAACACCTGACCAGACAATCGGTTTATTTCCAGTGCCTTTTTAGTGTATAACAATACGTCGTCTGGATTTTCCAGCATGCCGTATACCGCCGCCAGTAGTGTATAGGAGTTAGAGATGCTTACTGTGTCCTTTATTTCTATTGCTACATCCATCTGGCGATGTGCATATTCCAGTGCTGTAGTGACATCTCCCTTATTCAGGTAATATCCCCCAATCATATTAACAACGTATGGGTAATACACCGGCTTAACATTTGCGGCATCATATGCGCTAATACTCTTTTGTGCGTATATCCTTGCCGAATCGAAATTTTCATGCTCAAAAAATGACTGTGCCACATGAAAATATGCGGTACCCAATAAGGGAAAATTGTTATGCTTTTTACTTAGCAACACTGCAATTCCTGCGTAGTATTTTGCTTCATTGTGCTGCTCTTCATAGCGTTTCCGGTCTGCAACCAGACAATATATTCTGACACTGTCCTTATAATTCTTTGCTTTTGTCAGCCTTTGAAGATACTCTTCTGACTTTGCCTTGCCCTGTGCATAGGAATGGTGTGCAGCAACTAAAAGCAGCAGCAATAATATCATCTGTGTAGCAAATCGCTTTTGTATGACTGTAACCATTATTACACTATGGTGTTCTGATTATATCCTCCGGCAAAACTAAAAGAAACATTAGTGCCCATATTGTCGTTTATCTACATCAGGTTGTCGTTTGCCCCAATTATTTATCCTGCTATATACGACGATGTAGTATTGTTGAAAATTTAAAAATATGAAAAACACGCTACTACTTACGGCGATACTATCGCTCCCGGTTTGTGCCGGCGCACAAATCACACTCAATGCAGCAAACGCGCCATCTGTTGCCATCTGCCAGCAGAATGATACTATGCAAAGACTTAAGGTAACTGGTACAATTGTCAGTTTTACTCCTGCCAGTAATGCAATCTGGGATCTGACTACGATGACAGACTCAACCTCCATATTCTCAGATAATGAACCATACAGCGGGGCAGCATTTCCCAGCGCTACATTCAGCCAGCCGGGAGTATATTACCTTTCCTCGTTAGCATATTATGCTACAGGTTTGTTTCATGTCACGTCTACCGGTATTATCAACTATGGTGAGCATGTGAGCAGACAGTCTCTGGCAATAGGCGCAATAAGCGGCAGCGTTACAGACACCCTTACATTTCCTGAACAGGATATAACTTTTACTTCCAACCCAAAATCGCTGAAGTATCCATGTACTATGGGTACTACCTGGACAGAGGTAATACCATACACTACCCATTTTGAGCTTTCTATTGCTGCTTATGGCCTCAGCAATACCCCCGGAGAGAGAAGATCCCGCCTTACGCGAACGTATAATGTAGTAGGCTGGGGAAAAATGAGAATAAATAATGGAGGAACACCTACTGCCTATGCCGACGTACTGGAAATAGAAGTAAGCCATATGGTGGTAGACAGCTTTTACCTGGCTGGAAGCCCGGCGCCGGCTACTCTGCTTTCAGCATTCGGCACGTCGCAGGGACAGGTATCTGAGAACAATTACAGGAATTTTTACAGAGCAGGAGAGTTCTGTGAAATGGCTAAAGTACTGTACACAGATAATACATACAGTACGGTACGCTCTATAAATGTTCACAAACAAAGATTGCCAATGCCGGCAACAAGTGTTGCAACCAACATTAAAGAACAGCAGATTTCTGTTTATCCTAACCCAGTAACAGGAAGTACGTTTACCATTACTGTCAACCATGCCGGTAATGATGCGAGCTATCAACTGTACAACATTGTGGGACAAACCATAGCCAGCGGCATTATTCCTGCAGGTGGGGTTATTTCATTGAACAATGATATTCCAGCAGGTAGCTACTTTGTAAAAGTAAAAACACAGGATGGCAGTAACATTACCCAGCCAATACAGATAGTACGCTAGGAATCAATCAAAGCAACTATTGCATTATGTACAGGCAATCTCTCGGGATTGCCTGTACTGCTTTTATATCGGTCCCTCTTTTCTTTTGGCTACAATGGCTGTAATGATTGCCGTACGATTATACGATACCGTGTCAGAAGCGCACGAAGAGGTTTTTAGATGTCTTTTTACTATAAAACCACTGGCGCACCCATTGGGTGCGCCAGTAATAACACAATGGCCGATACTATTTCGGCTATATCCTGTTGTTAATGATTTCCTCTACAACAGCAGGGTCCAGTAAGGTAGATGTGTCTCCTATCTGCCCGGGTTCGTTCTCAGCTATCTTGCGCAGTATGCGGCGCATAATCTTACCGCTTCGTGTTTTAGGAAGCCCTGATACAAACTGAATTTTATCCGGTTTAGCAATGGGTCCTATTATCCTTGCTACTGTCTGCATTATATCCTGACGGCTCAGGTTTTCATCACCATGAGTATTGGTGAATATTACAAATGCATAGATGCCCTGTCCTTTTATATCATGAGGATAACCTACTACCGCACTCTCTATAACACCTGCATGCATATTGATTGCGTTTTCTACTTCTGCAGTTCCTATACGATGCCCGCTCACATTCAGTACATCATCCACACGGCCGGTAATTCTGTAATTACCATTTTCATCCCGGTAGCAGCCATCGCCGGTAAAGTAAAGGTCAGGATAGGTGGCAAAGTAGTTGGTGCGGCACCTTTCATGGTCGCCATATGTAGTTCGTATCATTGATGGCCACGGGTGTTTGATGCAAAGGTTGCCACTTACATCATTTCCTGTTATTTCATTACCATTCTCATCTACCAGTATCGGCTGTATACCGGGCAGTGGCAGTGTAGCATAAGATGGTTTAGCCGGTGTTACTCCAGCCATATTCGATATCATGATACCGCCGGTCTCTGTCTGCCACCAGGTATCTACAATGGGGCATTTTCCCTTGCCAATATTTTCATGCAGCCATTGCCATGCCTCCTCGTTAATAGGCTCACCCACAGAACCCAGTACTCGGAGGCTGGAAAGATCATGTGCCTGTACCGGACCCAGCCCATAACCCATCAATGACCGTATGGCAGTAGGTGCCGTGTAGAGTATGTTTACTTTGTATTCATCCACTATATCCCAGAAGCGGCCGGCATCTGGCCATGTGGGTACACCTTCAAACATAAGTGTGGTAGCGCCTGCACACAATGGTCCATATACGATATAGCTGTGCCCTGTTATCCAACCAATATCGGCCGTGCAAAAGTGTACATCGCCCGGCTGGTACTGAAACACATTTACAAAAGAGTATGTAGCATACACCATGTACCCACCACAGGTATGTACCACCCCTTTGGGCTTACCGGTAGACCCTGATGTATAAAGAATAAACAGAGGGTCTTCTGCATCCATCTCCACGGCCGGGCAGTCATGTAGTCCCAGTGTTTCTATTTTGCGGATTTCGTCATCCCACCATACGTCTCTGCCTTTTATCATGCTCACCGGTGTATGTGTGCGTGTTAGCACAATTACCTTATTTACAAAGTCGCATTGTACCAGTGCATCGTCAATCACATTCTTGAGCGGTATTTCTTTATTGCCGCGAAAAGCGCCATCACAGGTTATTACTGTCTGTGCATGTGCATCTTTCAATCTGTCTGCAATGCTTTGTGCACTGAAGCCACCAAATATCACACTGTGAATAGCACCAATGCGGGCGCATGCCAGCACAGCAATAGCCAGCTCCGGCACCATACCCATGTAGATGCACACTCTGTCGCCCTTCTGTACGCCGTTGTTTTTGAGCACATTAGCAAACTGGTTTACCTTCTGGTATAAATCACGATAGGTAATAAGCCGGTGATGCTCTTCCGGGTCATTAGGCTCCCATATGATGGCTGGCTTATTACCCAGTGTTCCCAGATGGCGGTCAATGCAGTTTGCTGTAATGTTCAGCTTTGCGCCTTTAAACCATTTTACATCCGGGTCACTGAAGTTCCATTCCAGTACCGAATCCCAGCGCTTTCTCCACAGGAAGGAAGAAGCTACCTCTGCCCAGAACCCTTCGGGGTCTTTTACACTTCGCTCATACGCAGCCTCATAGGCCTCTGCTGTCTTAATCTGATATGGATATGACATAATGAAAATATTGTTGTTTTTTCTACCACATAGTTACTCAAACATTCCCGTATAGCTTATTTTAAAATTGCTAAATTGGTATAGTTATGCTAAGTTGGTATATCCGGCTATGTAAATTTAGAATATGAAAGAAATATCCTGTCCCCGATGCAAGCACGAAAACATAGTGAAGAGTGGCACTGCCAAAGGAAAGCAGCGATATAAATGCAAGGAATGTGGCTACTTCTTTTCTGTGCTGAAAGAGGGAAAAAGCATTGACCCGTATTATGTCATAAAAGCGCTCCAGCTGTACATTGAAGGGCTTACCTTTCGTGAGATAGAGCGCATACTGGGTGTGAGCCATGTATCTGTTATGAACTGGGTGCGCAGATACAACATAAAAGCACCTGAAAACTTCGAATACCGCCCCACCTATAAAGTGCTTACACATGCTGAATTGGTGAGCTTTTTCTCTGATAAAGACAGTCTTCACGGCGCAGGCTGTGTAATAACAGAATTAGGTGACAAATTCATGGTGATAAAATGGGAACGATTCAGGCGTAATTAGCCTTATAAAGTATCTGCTTACCACGGATATATATGGGAATTTTTCTCTCCGGTGATTCTGTGAAAATTTGTTTTAACAGATTTTTTAACAAAAAACAACGGACATGAAAAGAGCCATCATTACTTTATCAGCATTCGCTGCAATGTGCCTGCCCGGTATTGCAGCTGCACAAAACTCTGAGCATTATGGAGGTGGATTAAAGATGAGTCTGGACCCCACAGGGAAGAAGTATATCAGATTCCTGATGTGGAGCCAGATATGGGCCCGGTCTACAGATAACAATCCCGGCACACTCATAAACAGTACACCATCAGACAATACAATGGATATAGGAGCACGCAGACTACGAATGCTTGCCTATGCACAGATTACTCCCCGATACATTATTGTGATGCACTATGGCATCAACAATCAAACCTTCCTGAACGGTGGCGCTACCGGCACATCTGGCACCGGTGGTTATGGACAGGGTAAGAAACCACAACTCTTTTTTCACGACGCCTATAATGAATATGCTATAGTACCCTCCGTAAATGCTGAAGGGAATAAAAACCCATTTTCACTTTCTATGGGTGCAGGACTTCATTACTGGAACGGAGTATCCCGGCTCAGCTGTGCAAGTACCCTCACTTTTCTCATGATAGATGCTCCTGTATATAACTGGTACACTATTGAAAATGCCGATCAGTTTGCAAGGCAATATGGAGTATATGCAAAAGGCGCTTACAAGAAATTTCACTATCAGATAGCGCTGAACAAGCCCTTTGCTACCAGTATAAAACCTGCAGATAGTACTGGTATAGCCGTGGATAACAGCGGCGATGCCGCTGCTGCTTTTTGTGGCTATTTCGATTATCAGTTTCTGGACCAGGAAAGCAACCTGCTGCCATACAGAGTAGGCTCATACATAGGCTCTAAAAAAGTGTTCAATATAGGTGCCGGTTTCTACCAGCAGGCCCGGGGAACAAAAAGTTCAGATGCTGCAGGTGTGCTGCAGAGTCATGACATTTCTCTCTTTGGCGCAGATGTATTTCTGGATATGCCCGTGGGTAATAAAGAGAAGAATATGGCTATTACGGCCTACGGTGTTTACTATTCCTACAATTATGGGCCCAACTATCTGCGTACCACAGGTATAATGAACACAGGCACTACCAATACTGCAATACCCGCTGCAGACAGAGTACTGGAAGGTCCCGGCAACTCCAGAGTGCTGTTGGGTACCGGATCTATAGCCCACGTACAGGCCGGACTCCTGCTGCCAAAATCTATCAGTAAAAAATTCCGCCTGCAGCCCATAGCATCTATTGCATATAAAAACTTTGACGCTCTAAAAGCGGCCGGCAACTACTGGGATGCCGGGGCCAACCTGTACCTGGATGCCCACAATGCAAAAATTACTGCACAGTACTCCTCTCGCCCGCTATATGATGCTGCTACAAAAGAGCTGAAAGACCGTAAGGGAGAACTGATCATGCAACTCCAGATAGCATTGTAATTCACTAATTCAATTCATGCACAAAAACATTCAATATGTCTTCTCAAAACAATACTAACAGCATATGGCGCGTCATTTCAGCATCGTCTGTAGGCACGCTCATTGAGTGGTATGACTTCTATATATTCGGAAGTCTGGCAGCTACTATCTCTACAAAGTTCTTTCCGCAAACCAATCCTACAGCTGCGTTTCTTTCTACTCTGGCCACGTTTGCTGCGGGCTTTGTAGTACGCCCGTTTGGCGCATTGTTTTTCGGACGTCTGGGCGATCTCATAGGACGTAAATACACCTTCATGATGACACTGCTGCTGATGGGTGGTGCAACATTTCTGATAGGCTGTGTGCCCGGGTATGATACAATAGGCTTTTTCGCTCCGCTGGTGGTACTCCTCCTGCGACTGCTACAGGGCCTGGCACTGGGTGGCGAGTATGGTGGTGCGGCTACTTATGTGGCAGAGCATGCTCCTGCAAACCGGCGCGGCTACTGGACATCCTGGATACAGACTACGGCAACAGTAGGCCTGTTTGTATCTCTGCTGGTAATACTTACTACAAAAACTATCCTGTCTAAAGATCAGTTTGATGCATGGGGCTGGCGTGTACCTTTCTGGGTATCCATTATCATGATTATAATATCGTACGTCATCCGCAGAAACATGCACGAATCTCCTTTGTTTGCAAAAGCAAAAGCAGAGGGCAAAGTAAGTACCAACCCACTGAAAGAAAGCTTTGGCAACAAGCTGAATATGAAGTTTGTGCTGCTGGCACTTTTCGGTGCCACTATGGGGCAGGGTGTCATCTGGTACACCGGACAGTTCTATGCGCTCAGCTTTATACAAAAGGTGTGTAATGTAGACAGTGCGCAGACAGATAGCCTTGTTGCCATAGCGCTGATAATGGCTACTCCGTTATTTGTGGTCTTCGGTGGGCTCAGTGACCGCATAGGCAGGAAGAAAGTTATGATGGCAGGTATGCTGCTGGCAATCCTTTCCTACAGGCCTATATACAAAAAGATGTATGAAGTGTGTACCGTATCCAGCCGCTCAGAACTGGTAGACATGAGAAAGGAAAGCAGAGCAGCAAAAGTGGTTTCAGGTACAGACTCTCTGATTACCTATACATCTGTACGCTGCTATGCCGATGGTACTACATACACAGTAGATAGCGCGGTTACAGTATCCACCAGCATTACCGCAGAAACACCAAAGCCGAAAGTATCTAAGTCTGTGCTACTGAACAGCTCTGACAAATGGCAAATGATATTTCTGGTATTCATTCAGGTAATATTTGTGACTATTGTGTACGGACCAATAGCAGCATTTCTGGTAGAAATGTTCCCGGTAAGGATACGTTACACATCTATGTCATTGCCCTATCATGTGGGTAATGGAATTTTTGGTGGCCTATTGCCTACGGTGGCTACCTACCTTGTTACCCGGTCTAAAGAAAGCGGCCTGTCTGAATGGTATCTGGAAGGGCTCTGGTACCCCATCATTATTGGTGCTGTGTGCTTTGCAATAGGAGTGCTGTACATAAACGGAAAAAAGAAAGCAATTGATTAACGCTAAACATCTTTATCATGAATAAAATAAGAAGAATAAGCGGATTAATATGGCTGATACTTGCATTAGCTGCCGCATGGTTTTGCATTTTCACTTTTGGTATCCCCAGGCTCACCTCGGGCAGACAGGACGACCTGGTATTCGGTATTGTAATCCTGTTTGTATTAACACCCATCATAGTAGGGGGACTACTCACATTCGGCACATATGCGCTCATGGGTGAGTATGATGATGTGTAACAGATAACGGGATTATCTCTGCGGGCCAGCCGTTGTTACGGTTGGCTCGTTTTTTTTGTAATATTACCATAGTGTATCACAGAAGAAGAACCATCAATTTACTCATAGCAGCACTGCTGCTGCTGCTGCTTAACTATCCGCTACTGTCGGTAACCGAGCATGCGGGCAGCATTGGCGGCATCCCCGCTTTGTATTTGTTTCTGGGTTCTGTATGGATAGGCAGTATTGTACTGCTTTATATTTCCGGCAGAAAGGGGGCCGGCTCTAAAAACACAGGCGATGAGTAGTCTCCTTATCATTACCATATCTCTCAGCTATCTGGCAATACTGTTTATTATTGCCTACCTGGTAGAGCGTCGCAACCAGGAAGAAAAGCAAACGGGTAGCTCCTGGATATATGCTCTTTCGCTGGCTGTGTATTGTACCGGATGGACATATTACGGCAGTGTGGGCAGGGCCGCTGTAAGTGGCGCTGACTTTCTTACCATATATCTGGGCCCATCTGTTATGTGCGCCATGTTTATACCGGTACTGCAGAAAATAATACACATCTGTAAAACACAACGCATAAGCAGTATTGCCGACTTTATATCCACACGGTACGGAAAGAACTTTTCATTAGGTATCATAGTTACACTCTGCTGTGTGCTGGGTATCATCCCCTACATAGCACTGCAGCTAAAAGCTATTTCCAATAGCTTTCAGATGATTACCGGCAACTCCGTATCCGGCGGTGACCATGCATTCCCCGACAATTCTTTTGTGATAGCGGTGGTGATGGCCGCTTTCATTGTACTGTTTGGCACCCGGTCTGTAGATGCTTCAGAGCGTCATCGGGGTATTGTCGCCGCTATTGCGTTTGAGTCGGTAGTAAAGCTGATAGTTTTTATAGCAGCAGGGATATTTGTTACGTGGGGTCTTTACAATGGCTTTGGTAATCTTTTTGATGTAGCCCGGGAGCAGCATTTTATGCAATTTCTGGGGCTGGCGCCAGCCGGTGGTTACAGTAACTGGCTGGCTATGCTGCTGGTGGCTATGCTGGCCGTAATATTACTACCCCGGCAGTTTCAGGTGGCCGTTATTGAAAATACAGATGTAAGGCACCTGCGCCGTGCGGCCTGGTTATTCCCATTATACCTGCTGGCCATAAACATATTTGTTGTGCCCATCGCCATTGCAGGAAAGCATCTGCTACCTGCCGGTGTAGATGCAGATACTTATGTGCTGTCTGTACCTCTTTTTGCACATGCACACACGCTTGCTGTTTTTGTTTATATAGGTGGCCTGTCGGCAGCCAGTGGTATGATTATCGTAGAGACAATTGCATTGGCTACAATGGTCAGCAATCATCTGGTATTTCCCACATTTCTACGCTCATTACACAAGCGGAGCGCTGAAATGGAGTTGTCCTCACGCATCTTGCTCGTTCGGCGGGTCAGCATCTTTGCCATTCTCCTGCTGGCGTATCTGTATGACCGGTATATAGCGGCCTATTTCTCTCTGGTATCTATTGGTGTGGTTTCCATGGCTGCTGTTGCTCAGTTTGCTCCTGCCGTTTTCGGTGGGTTGTATTGGAAGTATGCATCGCGCAAGGGGGCTGTGGCCGGGATTATATCGGGGTTTGTTGTGTGGTTTTATACACTCATTTTTCCTTCATTTGCAGGTGCAGGCTTTATAGGTAAATCTGTACTTGATGCCGGCCCATGGGGTATCAGCTGGCTCAGACCACAGGCGCTGCTGGGGCTCACTGACTTTGGTATGCTGGCACACTCCCTGTTCTGGAGTCTGCTTATTAATCTGTTGTGCTACATAGTCGTTTCTGTATTGTCCACACTCAGCTCTGAAGAGCTGGTTCAGGCAGAGATATTTACAGACCTGAATGACGATGAATTTCAGCGTGGGGCGGTATGGAAGGGTACTGCCTACATTGCAGATATCCGTCGGCTGGTATCTGGCTTTATCGGGCGCGAGCGGGCATATAACCTCATTGCCTCCTATGCACACAGAAATCAGATAAGTACACAGGAGCCCGAGGCCGACCCCAGAATAGTGGTCTTTGCAGAAAAGATACTATCGGGGGTGATAGGCTCTGCATCTGCACGGTTTATGATAAGCAATGCCACACGGGAAGAGCAGATAAGTGTGGAAGAGGTACTGAACATAGTAAAAGAATCGCAGCAGGCACTGGAGCTGAATAAGGAACTAAGAAAAAAGTCGATAGAGCTTACCCGGGCTACTCATTTACTACAGGAGGCTAACGACCAGCTACGGCAGGCCGATGCTATTAAAGATGAGTTCCTTTATACGGTAACACATGAGCTAAGAACCCCGCTTACATCTATACGGGCCATGTCTGAAATTGTTTATGACAACCCCGATATGGAAGAACCGCTACGGCAGGAGTATCTGGGGAATATTGTTACCGAGATAGAACGCCTGAGTTATCTCATAACTCAGGTGCTGAACCTTGAAAAGTATGAGTCGGGCAGGCAAAAACTGCATCTGCATGCAGTAGATATTTCCCGGCTCATGCAGGAAGTTATTACCGCACTTACGCCCCTCGCACAGCCAAAAGGCATTACCATATCATTTCATAACCCCGCCAGTATGCTCATTGTGCAGTGCGACCGTGACCTGATAAGGCAGGTAGGATATAACCTCATAGCCAATGCGCTGAAATATGTACCGGCTACCGGCGGGCAGGTAGATGTATCCATCCGTCAGGAAAACGGAGAGATTTTTGTGTGGATAGAAGATAATGGCCGGGGTGTACCGGTACAGTTGCATACCCGGATATTTGAAAAGTTCTTTCAGGCGCAGGACCAGAATCTGCGCAAGCCTGAAGGCAGTGGTCTGGGCCTGGCCATATGTAAGCGCATAATGGAAATGCATGGCGGGCGTATATGGGTAGAAAACCGCATGCCGGAAGGCGCAAGATTTATATTCGCCCTCCCGTTTGATATATAATAATTCCGGCATTGGTGGTGGTGGCATAATATTATCTGCTATTTTTGATGCCGATGAAACGTATCCTGGTTGTAGATGATGATCCGTACATACTCATGTCTCTTGAGTTTGTAATGAAAAAGGCAGGTCACGATGTGATGATAGCGCGCAATGGTGCCGAGGCGGTAGAAGCTATCAATTCATTTCACCCCCACCTGCTGCTGCTGGATGTAATGATGCCCGATGTGGATGGCTTTTCCATATGCCGTTATATAAAGGCAAATGAGAAAACAAAGGATATCATTGTAGTCTTCATCAGCGCCCGCACCCAGGAGACCGATATAGAAAAAGGGCTGCAGCTGGGTGCCGCCCGATACATATGCAAGCCCTTTTCTACAAGGGACATTGCCCGCCACATAAACGAGCTGCTGGCCGAATAATTTTTCTGGTTATTTGGTATACATATTGTCACTTCTCCACATGAATGAACTAATTTTCGTATGTCACGAAAAAAATTCAGGATATGGGATATGCAGAAATTTATCGGGAGAGTATTGAAAACAAGGAGCAATTCTGGGCAGATCAGGCAGCTAACATTAATTGGCATGTCCCGCCGGCAGAAGTGCTTAGCTATGACGAGTCAGGACATAGCAACTGGTTTGCAGATGGCAGGCTTAATATGAGCAACCTTTGCCTGGATGCGCATGTAGAAGCCGGGAACGGATTACGACCAGCCATTATATACGAGTCGCCCGCTACCGGAAAGTCGCAGGTAATTACTTATAAACAACTGCTGGACAGCGTTTCAAAATTTGCTGCCGGCATGAGAAACCTGGGCGTGGGTGAGGGGAGCACCGTTATTATATATATGCCTATGATACCCCAGGCGGTCATTGCCATGCTGGCATGTGCCCGTATAGGAGCTATCCACTCGGTAGTGTTTGGGGGCTTTGCTCCGCACGAGCTGGCTATGCGCATAGATGATGCCCGGCCTAAGCTCATTATATCGGCAAGCTATGGCATAGAGTTTGGCAAGCGCATCCCCTATAAGGAGCTTGTAGATGCAGCGCTGGAAGAGGCAAAGCATAAGCCCGACTATCAGATATACTACAGGCGCGAAGAGGGATTTGATAACCTGGGTGGCCGAAACGAGCTGGACTTTATGGCCCTCATGAAGTGCGGCACTGTTGGGTGCCGGGAAGTATCATCCACACACCCATTATATATCCTTTATACATCAGGCACTACAGGCACCCCCAAAGGAATAGTAAGAGATACCGGCGGCTATGCTACCGCGCTGAAATATTCTATGGAGCACTTTTACGATGTAAGACCGGGCGAGGTGTTCTTTGCCGCCAGCGATATAGGCTGGGTGGTGGGCCACTCCTATATTGTATATGGCCCGCTGCTGCATGGCTGCGCTACCGTACTGTTTGAAGGTAAGCCGGTACGTATGCCCGATGCCGGCACCTTCTGGCGCATAGTGCAGAAGCATAAGGTAACACATATGTTTACCGCACCTACCGCTATACGGGCTATAAAGAAAGAAGACCCCTATGGCGATTATGTGAAGAAATACGACACATCATCACTCCGTCATCTGTTTCTGGCCGGCGAGCGCTGCGATACAGACACATGGCAGTGGATAAGCAGTCTGCTAAACAAGCCCGTAACCGACCACTGGTGGCAAACAGAGAGCGGATGGCCTATGCTGGGTGTAATGGCATCTATAAGCGGGCAGGAGCTGAAACCGGGCTCTGCCGGCAGGCCGGTATGCGGGTATGACATTCGTGTGCTGGACGAAGACGGCGCAGAACTACCTCACGGAACAGAGGGCAATATTGCAGTAAAGCTGCCATTGCCTCCCGGCTGCCTCACTACCCTGTGGGAAAATGAAATGCGGTTCAGGAAGGGATACTTTGACCGCTATCCCGGCTATTACCTTACGGGAGATAGTGGGTACAGAGATGAGGAAGGATACTTCTACGTAATGGGGCGTATAGATGATATCATAAACGTGAGCGGACACCGGCTCAGTACCGGGGAAATGGAAGAGGTAGTAGCAAAACATGCAGCAGTGGCAGAGTGTGCCGTGGTAGGCATAGCCGATGAGCTCAGAGGGCAGCGACCGGTAGCATTGATTGTTACAAAAGATGGGGTACAGACAGATGAGGCTGTGCTGGAAGAAGAACTGATAGCGCTGGTGCGGGGAAAAATAGGGCCCGTAGCCTACTTTAAGAATGTAATAGTAGTAAAACGGCTACCCAAAACCCGCAGCGGAAAGATACTGCGTAAGACCATCTGCAAAATAGCCGATGGCGTACCCTATATAGTGCCGTCTACCATAGAAGATACCGGAGTACTGGATGAGCTTACCGATGCCTTTGCCCGCAGATCAATGGGTATAGGTTTCAGGGCTATTGATGCAGCATAACCAGTGATGTTACAAACAAAAAAGCCGTTACGGAATCCGTAACGGCTTTTGGGGGGTGGGCCCACCAGGACTTGAACCTGGGACCCCCTGATTATGAGTCAGGTGCTACTAACCAACTGAGCTATAGGCCCTATGACGAAATCGTCAAAAATGGAGTGCAAATGTAGTATTTTTTCTGAAAAAAGAAATATCTGTTTTTATTTTCGTTGCGTTGCATTGAGCAGCATGTTCATTTCCTTTACTACTGCATCCAGCCGGGTGGCACATTCATTTATACCAGCTATAATGGTATCTTTCTGTACTTCAGGTATATCCTGATTCAGGAGGTCGCACAGACCCAGTATGGTAGCCAGTGGCCCCCGCAGGTTGTGTGATACCAGACTGGCGAAGCTGCTCAGATCCCGGTTTCGGGACACCAGCGCTTCCAGCATACTTTCCCGCTCCAGCTCCATTCTTTTACGGTCAGTTATTAACTCACTCATCATTATTATGCCGCCTATCTCTCCTGCTTCATTATACCATGGGTGTATCTCCCAGCGGCCCCATTCCTGCTCCCCGTCTTCTCTTATAAATGTGTCTTCTTCGCGCCGCTCAGATATTCCTGTCATACAGCGGTCATGAATATCTTTCCACTCCTGCTTCATACCGGGAAATACTTCATAGTGGCTGCGACCAATCAGCGGCTCATCCCCCAGCCTGAAGTCGCTCATCCAGCGACGGCTCACCTGCAGGTAGCACATATTCCGGTCGAACATGGCAATGGCCGCCGGGCTATGCTCTACAAACAGGTTCAGCAGATTCTCACTGGCCCTTAACCGGTCTATCATCTGCCGGCGCTCTGCCACATGTCTCAGCTGCCATACATAGTAAGATAGCGCACCCTTACGGTCACGTATAGCAGATACCACCCCACTTATCCACTCATGCGAGCCGGTTTTGTGCAGTAACCGCAGTTCCATACTGTAATGGTCTGCATGCTGCTCTGTTATTGTTGCTATTAACCTTACACTTTCTGCCTGGTCATCCGGGTGAGTGATGGTGGCCGCGGTCATACCCAGCATTTCTTCATGAGTATAGCCCACTATTTTACAAAGAGTATCATTTACTCTCAGCCATCGCCCATCGGGGGCTACAATAGCCATACCTATAGAGGAGTGTTCAAATGCACTGCGAAACCGCTGCTCTGATGCTTCCAGCACGTGCTGCCGGCTTTTCTGCTCTTCTATATCTGTAACTATTATCGTTATACCAATAATGCCATTCCTACTATTATATACCGGGCTCATACCCAGGCGGCACCATACTTTGCGCCCGTTTACCGCCAGCTGCTGCTCGGCACGTATGGTGCCGCCCAGCATTACCTTTTGCCTTGCCGACATATAGGCTGCTATATTATCACTGCTTATGTGCCTGCGGTAGTCATCACCCTCACACATGCGGGTATGGCTATGATGTGGCGAGATGGTGGCAGCACGGTCATTGAAGTAAATTATATTATGCTGCAGATCTGTAACCACGATAGCGTCCCTCACACAATACATAACTGATGCAAGTATGTCTGAACTGCTGATTGTCATTACTATATAATACCGGCTTATAGGTGAAGCATTATACTATTCTGCTGTTTACAAAAAGAACATAATGCTATGCAAATGTGTAAAAAACATCTAAACAATCAAATATCTGAATGATGATATTTATCTGATTATCTACGCCGTATTACCATCGGTTAATATTATTCTTACGCTAACATACTGCCGTGAAGTTATATGCATGTAAACACTATTAAAAAACAATTCAGAATGCCCTCTATTTGATTATTTTTGCACTGTTTTTTCGTACATACAAGAAAATATTATGGCCATAGTTGATGTTGTAATGCCCAAAATGGGAGAAAGCATAATGGAAGCCACTGTGCTGAAATGGCACAAGAAACCAGGCGATACTGTAAAGATGGATGAGACCCTGCTGGACATAGCTACTGATAAGGTAGACAGCGAGGTACCCTCTACAGCCGCCGGCGTTATAACAGAGCTTTTGTGCAATGAGAATGATGTAATACCCGTAGGTGCGGTAATAGCACGCATAGATGCCGGTGGCGCTGCCACAGCTCCTGCGGCTCCCGTAGCCACACCAGCGGCTGCGCCTGTACAGGCTGCACCCGTTATGGCGGCCCAACCTGCCGCACCGGTAGCTGTTGCTGATAACGGTAGCCGCTTCTACTCTCCTCTGGTACTGAATATAGCCAGCAAAGAAGGCATAGGAATGGCCGAGCTGGAGCGTATACCCGGTACCGGCAATGAGGGTAGGGTAACCAAAAAAGATATTCTGGCATATGTAGCTAACCGTAGCGCGGCGCCTGCACAACCAGCTCCACAACCAGTAGCAGCACCTGCACCACAAGCTCCTGTGGCAGCACCCGCACTACAGCCGGCAGCAGCACCTGCAGTTATATCAGGCAATGTGGAAATAATAGAGATGGACCGCATGCGCAGGCTTATAGCAGACCATATGGTGCGCAGTAAGGCCACATCGCCACACGTTACCAGCTTCACAGAGGCCGATGTAACCAATATTGTAAAGTGGCGCGATAAGATGAAGGGCTCCTTCCAGAAGAAATATGGTGAGAAAATAACCTTTACACCTATCTTCTTTGAAGCCATCGTAAACTGCATACGCAAGTACCCGATGATAAACGCAAGTGTAGACGGGTATAACGTAATAGTGAAGAAAGACATCAATATAGGAATGGCTACCGCACTGCCTTCAGGTAATCTGATAGTGCCGGTGATAAAAAATGCAGAAACCAAAAACCTGCTGGGCCTTACCAAAGATGTAAATGCTATGGCCAATGCTGCCCGTAATAATAAGCTGAAAGCTGATGATACACAGGGCGGTACATTCACCGTTACTAACGTGGGTACATTTGGCAGCCTTATGGGTACGCCTATCATAAACCAGCCACAGGTAGCTATACTGGCGCTGGGCGCCATCAAAAAACGCCCTATGGTACTGGAAACAGAAGATGGTGACGTGATAGCAATACGCCACATGATGTATCTGTCTATGAGCTATGATCACCGTACGGTAGATGGCTCACTGGGTGCCAGCTTCCTCACTGCGGTAGCAAAAGAGCTGGAAGCATTTGACCCCAACCGCGATATCTGATAAAGATTACAGCATATATAAACGGCCCCTGCTTTTGTTTGCAGGGGCCGTTTCTTTTCCGGAATACCGGTTATTATGGGGTGTGTAGCTACACCGCTATTTCTTTCACATCAGCCGCTATCACAAGACGGCCTGCCGTTTTTGCTTTTATTTCATCTACCGTAACACCTGGCGCATATTCTGTACACAGAAAGCCATCGGGCGTTACCTCAAATACTCCCAGGTCTGTTACTATCTTTTTTACACAGCCCACGCCGGTAAGAGGTAGTGTGCAGGATGGTAACAGCTTGCTCTGCCCTTTGGGGTTAGTATGCTGCATTGCAACTATGATGTTCTTTGCTGCTGCCACGAGGTCCATAGCGCCACCCATACCTTTAACCATTTTGCCCGGTATTTTCCAGTTAGCTATGTCTCCATTATCTGCTACTTCCATAGCGCCCAGTACAGTAAGGTCTACCTTTCCGGCGCGTATCATACCAAAACTCATGGCGCTGTCAAAAAAGGCAGAGCCGGGGAGTGTGGTAATAGTCTGCTTGCCTGCATTGATGAGATCGGCATCTTCCTCTCCTTCCCAGGGAAAGGGACCCATTCCCAGAAGGCCATTCTCACTCTGCAATACTACGTTTACACCTTCCGGTATATAGTTAGCCACCAGAGTAGGTATACCTATGCCCAGATTCACATAGAAACCATCCTGAAGCTCCTGTGCTATACGTTTTGCTATTTGTTCTTTGTTGAGTGCCATTTTATAAAATGCAATAAATGTGGTTAATGCGACACGGTGCGCTCTGCACACCTATATCTTTTGTCTTTTGTTATGCAGCCAGTGCTTTTCTATCAGTACCGTAGCCGTTTATTAACGCTTTCTTACTGTGCGCTGCTCTATACGCTTTTCATAATCAGTACCCTGAAATATGCGGTGTACGTATATGCCCGGTACATGAATCTGGTTAGGGTCCAGTTCTCCCACAGGCACCAGCTCTTCTACCTCAGCAATTGTTATTTTGCCGGCCATTGCCATCATGGGGTTAAAGTTGCGGGCAGTATCCTTGAATATGAGGTTGCCCTGTGTATCGCCTTTCCATGCTTTTACTATTGCAAAGTCTGCATCAAACGCATACTCCAGCAGATACTTCTTTCCGTTGAACTCACGCACCTCTTTACCTTCTGCTACTTCGGTTCCTACACCGGCCAGCAGATATACGGCGGGCATACCATAGCCGGCAGCCATGCAGCGGGTAGCCAGCGTACCCTGTGGTATCAGCTCTACCTCCAGTTCTCCGCTCAGCAGCTGCCGCTCAAACTCTGCATTCTCACCCACGTAGGACGATATCATCTTCTTTACCTGCTTCTGCTGCAACATAAGCCCTATACCGAAATCATCTACACCGGCATTGTTGGAAATACAGGTAAGACCATTCACTCCTTTCTTTACCAGCGCCGAAATACAGTTTTCCGGTATGCCGCACAGGCCAAAGCCACCCAGCATGAGCGTGGCGCCCGATGGTATATCCTGAACCGCTATATCTGCACCTGCTACTACTTTATTCATCTTTTGATATTTGAATTGCGAATTTAATGAAAAAAGAAAGCCTTTATGGAGGTTACTTCCGTATAAGGACCCTTGCACCTACTCCCAGTAAATCATAAAGGTCATCCATGTCTTTATTCTTCAGTGCTATACACCCATCAGTCCAGCCTACACCCATATCTATAGTATTGTCTCCTCCCTTCCATACACCATGTATGCCCACATCACCACCTATCTCCGCACCCTGCGGTATCAGCCCCCTTTTTTTCAGGATGGCAAATCGTCTGTATGAGGAGTCATTGGGGTAATCAAGGTGTACAAACTTGTTATAGCGGGCACTACGGTGTTTTTCCAGCACTCTGAACCATCCTTCCGGTGTGCGCCGGTCTCCTTTCATCATTTTATTCTCTGCCGGCTTAGGCCCGAAAACCACTTTATAAGACCTCACCTTTGTGCGCCGGTAGTAAACATCCAGTACAAAACGGCTCTTGTTTATCACCACCATCATATACTCCTGATTGAGCGTGTCAGGGTCCAGCGGAATATTGAGTAGGGGTACCGGTCTTATGATGCGTGTTTCTACCACACGCTTACCGTTCTGATAATATTGTACCGTCCTTACAAGGTCACCAGCTGCATTACGCTGCTCATTCAGCACTTTTAAGCCGGTTATTTCTCCTGACTGTGCTGTAACAACATGCGGAAACAGAACAGCCGAAAGCATTAAGAATACAAACAGGAAGGGAACTCTTAGAAAAACCAACATATGCAATTATCTCTTCAGCTGCAGGTACTCTGTATTAGATATCATTTTATATCCCTGCGGAATGGAAAAAAGAGAAGTATGTACCGGTACTGCTTCTATCCTTTCGGCAGTAAATACCATACTTACGCCATTCTCCTCTTTATATGAAAACATGAGTGGGATAAACGGCGCATCGGGAAACCGGTTCCATGTAGATGGGACATCCGGCTTCCATGCCTTACTGTAGATTATCTCGGTTGTGGTACTGTCTTTATACATAACAGTGCCTTTGTAGCACTTCTGCCCTGCCAGCGGGTGTGCACACGGCTCTTCTTTTGTTACAATCAGGCCCTTGAAGCGTGTCTGCTTTTTCAGCAAATCATTTTCCATATCCAGCTGAATAGCATATTTATGACCATCCCGCTCCTGCAATGAATATAATGTGCCCCTGGCAGCATTTATGAGCGTTATGTCCTTATATCCGTTGTCCATGGTAAGCTCTTTTCGTATCTGCCTGTTTTTTATAGAAAAGACATAAATGCCTTTTATCGTATAATTATCGGCCGTTGTCAGCGCTACATGATACACTATCTCCCCTTCTTCAAAGGAGACCTGTGCACCTGCACTTACCGAAAGTATCAGTGCCAGACAAAATAATATGTTGCTCAGCCTCTTCACAGAACACGTTGCCGGGGTTATACAAACAATATCCTAACCCCATTGGGGTTACAAATTACCAATATTCTAACAATTAATACCCGCAATGCCACTTTTAAGTATAGGCACGGCCTTTAAAAGCTGTAAATTCGTAGCATATAACTTAGACACAGAATGAGACGACTGAGCAAGCTGGGTACGCCACGCGGATTTCTTGCAGGAGCATTGTTATCTGCTACGGGTTTCTTTTTTATTAACGCTGCTACCAGCGATCCTTACTTTGAAATATCCAAGAACCTGGACATATACACCAACCTGTTCAAAGAGCTCAACACTTACTATGTGGACCCTATAGAGCCCGGAAAGCTGGTAAAGACAGGTGTAGATGCTATGCTGGAAGAGCTGGACCCATATACCAATCTGATTACTGAGGCCGACATAGAAGAATATGAATTTATGACCACCGGCAGGTATGGTGGCATAGGTGCCAACATGCAGCGTAAAGGTGATGATATATATGTTGCAGATGTGTATGAAAACAGCCCGGCACAAATGGCAGGGCTGCATCCCGGCGATTTGATAGAGTCTATTGATGGTCAGTCGCTGAAGGGAAAAAGCGTTGATGATCTGGGGATATTGTTAAAAGGGTCACCCGGCACTCAGCTGCGTATGAAAGTAAAAGATGCCTACACGCAGCAGTCATCAGAGAGGCTGGTAACAAGAGGGGAAATAGAAATTTCATCAGTACCATATGCCGGCTTTGTAGGCCCACAGGAAAACATTGCATATGTACGCCTCACACAGTTTACCCAGCACTGCGGTACACTGGTAAAGGACGCTTATGACAGTCTGAAAAAAGTAAAGCCGGAACTGAAAGGGCTGGTACTGGATTTGCGCAACAACCCCGGTGGGCTGCTGGACGAAGCTATTGTAACCTGTAACATATTCCTGGATAAAGGAACATCGGTACTTACTACCCGCTACCGTATACCCGATATGGATAAGGAATATAAAACAGCACTCCCGGCATGGAATAAAGATCTGCCACTGGCAGTACTGGTAAATAAATCCTCTGCATCGGCATCCGAAATCGTATCCGGCTCTATACAGGACCTGGACCGTGGTGTGATAATTGGAGAGCGCTCTTTTGGTAAAGGACTGGTACAGGTAACTCGCCCGCTGGGCTTTAAGTCGCAACTGAAACTAACCGTAGCCCGCTACTATACTCCCAGCGGCCGCTGTATACAGGCGCTGGACTATACCCACCGCAACTCCGATGGAACAGTTAATGCGTTTTCTGACTCTATGAAGAAAACCTTCACTACTGCTGCGGGCCGTAAAGTAAAAAGTGGTGGCGGTGTAACGCCCGATATTATAGTAAAGGATGAGCCTATGAGCATGGTAGCAGTAACCCTTTATAGCAAAAACTACATTTTTGATTATGCTACGCTCTATGCATCAAAACATAAGACCATAGCTGATCCTACTAAATTCACACTTACCGAAGCTGAGTTTAACGACTTTGCCAAGTGGGTAGAAAACAAGGATTTCTCCTACAAAACAGAAACGGAATCGCAGCTGGACTCGCTGAAAAAGAAAGCCGAAGACGAGAAATATTATGCCAACATCAAATCAGAGTTTGAAGCACTGCGCAATAAACTCTCACATGACAAGAAGCAGGATCTGCTGAAGCATAAAGAACAGGTGAAGCAGATACTGGAAAGCGAGATAGCATCGCGCTATTATTATACCCGTGGCCGTATGGCACAAACAATGCAGTACGATAAAGAGATAGCTAAAGCAGTATCTGTACTAAACTCCCCAACCGAATATAAGGCTCTTTTAACTGCCGGTAAAAAATAAGAATACCCGTTAATAACGGAATCAGAAGAAGAAGATTTTTACTGCGCCTGCCATTACCGTAAGCACTACAAATGCCACTAATATATAAGTGGTAACATCTGATGTGCGGACGTAGCGGTCTGTATATTTGGCGTTCATTAGTACAAATTTAATTGTTTCTAACTTACCTCCAAATTATTTTATTGATAATAAGCGTATTATGTGATATTTCCTTTTTGCATTTTTATCTTCAGAGAGATTTTGTTACAATATTACCGGACCCGGTTTTGCGATTGATTATACATCTTGATTTTCTAACATTCCAGAAACATAATATCCTGCCGCCCGACAGCGGGGCAGCAGGATAAGGGTACAGGTAATTGTTTACAGAAACAGGAATCTCAGAGCGCGCATGACAGGCTGCAATACAGGGGCTACATATCGTTTTCGTTTACGGCCAGGGGTATTAGCATAAGTGATAAAGGTCAGCAGCATGTCATGTTTATTTTGTCTGCGGGTAGTCGTGCGTTTGGGAATAGCATGGTAAACAGCCGGTGGCACTTCATTGCCCGTGTGCAGAAACTCTGTATAATCCTGTTGCATGTTGGTTGTTTTTGGTTAGTTATGTTTTATTATGCTGCCGCTTTATGCGGCTGTATATAGAAAAGGTCGTCCTGTACTACCTGCAGGCCCAGCTGCACCAGCAGTGGCGCTACATCTGGCTTGTTCCTGTCTGCCAGCAGCATGTCCCGGGCAGGCTCCTCGGTAGTGCGCACATAGCCGGGAAGCACCTCTTTAAGCCGGCCTACCACGTCCTGCCACCCGCTACCTGAGTTTGTTCGCAGCCGAGGCGTACCCAGCCTGAAACCGGCAATACCGTCAGCAAGCCCTATACTGCGCCGTTTTGTAAAAAGCCGCTGCTTATTGGCAGTGCAGTATGCATGTGCCATATCGAAAGCTTTTTTCTTTTCGTCTGCTATGGTTTGCAATGATTCTTCATGTTTTGCCAGTATCTCATTTATTTCATCTTCCATCATTCTGTTTATCATGGCCTCCCGTTGCATTGCATTTGTGTAGCGGGCTACAGCCTCTTCAAACTTTGTCTTACTTATCTTCTCCTTCGCTTTCTTCATTTTGTTTGTTTTTTAATGATTCAGGGTTTATTGTTTTGCTATGCTGCCAGATTGCTCATTTTGCGCAGCAGGTCATTTACTATAAGGTGTGCATACTTATCATGTCTTATATCCAGCATCTGCCATAGCTGATAAAATGCTACCGCCTCGGTATTGCCCAGCATAAGTGTGTAGAGTTCCTGATTGCGCTCCAGGAGTTCTTCCAATCTGTAGCGCAGCTCCACCATGTACTCCCGCAGTAGCTGACGGTGTTCATTATCGGGCGTGAAGTCGTCCAGCATTTCCCCGCATATCTCATGAAGGGCCTCTACGCGCTGGCGGTTTATGCGTAATCTTATACACCTCTTTTTAGCCATGAGTTTACAGAGTTTATTACGGTGTTATATTTTTTGACAAAGGATGCATCCCGCACATAAATGAGCTCATTTGCTCTGCTGATGCCGTTTATAACAGAGGTATGGTCCTGACCTCCGAAGTAAGCGCCTATCTGCTGTAGCGTAAGCGCAGGAAAATAGCGCCTCAGCAGCAGACTGGCCAGAAAGCGCAGCTCTACAATGCTGCGTACACGGGACCGCGTACGATAGCATTCCGGATTCATATCCAGAGCCAGCGCTATCACATGCAGCAGGCGCTGCGGTGTACGGTTTACCTGCAGGGTTGGGTATTGCAGCACAGTAAACGGCTGTGTTGCGGCTTCCGTTCCTGTATTAAAGCTGGCATATGATACCTGAGTTGCAGCCATTGCTGCGGGAAGTGTTGCGTATTGCATAATATATCTGTTTTTATTTTTTTGTTATACGGTTAGGCTGCCTGTTGCTGTGGCACATACTGATTAATGAGCAGGGTAGCCGTATGCAGATTGTTGCCAGACTCTCCCGATATGTATGCTATTACATCCTCATCATGCACCCCATTGGCCCGGCATAGCATAGGAATGTCCGATGGTGCCATGCTGCTCATTGTTACAAAGCGTTTGCCTATGCTCTGAAATATTTCCTCAAATCCCGGTTTCTTTAGTCTTACACCATCTATTATGCGCATGCGGAGCTGGGCATCGCCCAGCAGGATGATACCAGCAGAGCTGTGCAAACTGTTGAGCAACAGTACTACCAGGTGCAATACTCTGTCGCGTAGCAAGTGGGCGTCATCTATCAGCACCAGCGGCTGATCTTTTTCTGTTATTATCTGTGACAGCTGGCGCAGCATTCCCGGTGTTGTGGGCTCCGGCTCTTCACAGCCTGCTATACGCAGCAGCGCTGTGAGGAAAGATTTGCGGTTATAGTGTTCTCTCCCGGCTATATACAATACATTGTCATAAGCATGAGCATAGTGTGCAGCACTGAACGTTTTGCCTGCTCCGGACGGCATGGTGATGCCATATGCCATTCCGTAGCGTTGTGCATCGCCCAGCAAAATGCGCATCAGCATATATACACTGGTATCCGCTGTTTGCCAGTCGCCACAGTAAAAGCCTACCTGACGGGATATATGTTGCCACAACCTGTCGCTGAGCAAATCCCAGTTATGATTTTTTATTAATGATATGGTAGATGCGCTCACGCGGTCCAGTGTCTGTGCCGCGGCAGCCTGTGTGGGGAAGTTATTCACATAGCGCAGCAGAGCGTCTCTTACCTGTTTTTTCTGTTCGTGTGTCATAGTCTTCTGGTTTTTTGTGTTTATGATAGTGGTTGGGTCTGTCTTTATTGGGAGTACTTTTCTTTGGTGTTCCGACAAACATTCTGGCATTATTGTCAGGTTATTTGTATTTTTATGAACGATTGTCATCAATCACGACACAAAGATATTCCAATTATTTTGTCAATTCCAAATTTTATGGAAAAATATTCCTAACTTTGTAGCCATGTACTTAGCAAACAACCTGAAGTTTCTGAGAAAGAAAATGGGCAAAACGCAGGATGCGCTTAGCTCTGACATTGGTATAGGCCGTACCACCATAGCCAACTATGAAGCCGGCATAAGCGAGCCCAATGTGGAAACACTCCGTTCTCTGGCCAAGTATTTTGGCGTAAGTCTTGACAAACTTTTGTCAAAGAACATGGAAAACGCTCAGGAAGATGAGGATGTGAAAAGCATGGAAAAAGACCTTATGCTGCGTGGAGCCTTTCCGCAGCAGCAGGGTTACAGTAGTATGCCCCGTATCATAACCGTTGACAGCAGCGGAAACGATAACATCATCTATGTACCGGTAAAAGCACGGGCTGGCTATCTGCTGGGGTTTGGCGATGCAGAGTTTATAGAAACGCTGCCTACCTTCCGTCTGCCGGGGCTGAGCAATGCTACATACAGAATGTTTGAGGTGGAAGGGCCATCAATGGCACCCAATGTGCTGCATGGCGACCGGGTGATAGGTGAGTGGATAGAGAGTCTGGACAAAATACGCGACAACCGCGTATATATTGTGGTACATAAAGGAGGAGTAGCTATTAAGCGTGTAGTAAACAGACTGAAAGAGCGGGGCAAACTCTATCTGAAATCAGATACGGTTGTACACAGGCACGAGTTCCCCACTATAGAAATAGACCCTGAAGATGTAAAAGAAGTATGGTATGGCCGCATGAAAATAAGTAGCGACTTCAGCGAACCTGCTGAAGTATATCACCGCCTTGCAGACCTGGAAATGGATGTAATGGAAATGAAGCGGATGATGGAAGGGAAGTAACCGATTGCCATTTTCTCTGTAATTTTCCCCGGCAACCAGACTTTTATACTTATGAGTGCTATCAAAGAGTTTTTTAACCGTCGTGTACTGGTTAGTTGTCTGGTGTTTTCTATACCGGTTAGTCTGCTGTTCATGTGGCGGTTCACCCATCTGCGGGGCATTCCTTTTTTCAGCGGCCTGGCCGGTAAGGTATATCTGGTATTCCTGTTTATAGATTATCTGATATTTCTCACGGTGTTTTATATACTATTTGCACTCAGCCGCAGAAAACAGCAGATAGACGAATAGCCACGTTATTATCCTGCGTTAAACAGTTGCGATTTCCTTTGCCCGGTAAATCTTATTCCCAGCCCGGGCATACCGGAGGGTATAAGCCTGCCATTATCATACCGTATTCCTTCCGCCACATCTTCGGCCAGCAGCAGGGGGCCATCTGCATCCAGCTCATCCAGCAGTGGCATTAACTGAGCTATGGCTGCTATACCTATAGTACTTTCACTCATGCAGCCCATCATTACTTTCAGGTCCAGTGTGCGGGCTTCTTTTATCATACGCATGGCGGGGGTAATACCGCCACACTTGGTGAGCTTTATATTAATACCATGAAACGATTCCGCACATTTTTTTACATCATCCTCAGTACGGCAGCTTTCATCGGCATATAGTGGCAGGGGAGAAGTTGCCTTCAGTTCTTTCATCTCATTCCAGGCATCGCGGTGCAGGGGTTGCTCCACCAGCTCCACACCCAATTGCTGCAGCTCTGGCAGTAGCAGGCGCGCATCTTCCAGCGTCCAGCTCTCATTGGCATCTACCCGCAGGCGGGCAGCGGTAACTGCTCTTATCCTCCGCAGCTTATCTATATCATGGGGGCTGCTGCACTTTACTTTATATACAGGCCATGGATGAGCCTGTATCTTATCTGTCATTTCCTCACCAGTACCCACGCCTATGGTGTAGTCTGTAAGAGGTCCATCATTCCATGTTATGCCCAGCAGCTTGTGCAGCGGCATGCGTCGCATCTGTGAAAAAAGGTCCCATGCCGCTATATCCAGCGCCGCAGTGAGAAAATGCTGTCCCGGGATAAGATGATGCAGAAAATGCCAGAATCGCTGCGGGTCTATCAAAGCATAACGCTCTATTAGCGGTCGTTTGCTTTCCAGCAAGGCCACCATATCATCTACGGTCACATCATAGTAACTGATAGCCGGAGCCTCTCCGAAACCCCTGAGCGCTGCCAGCCCAAGACTAACCACCAATGTAGGCTGATGTGTCTTGGTTCCCTTACCTGTAGTGAAGGGATATTGGAAAGGCAGCTCAAAGGAATAATGTTTTAATTGCAGCATGGGATAAAATTGCGACTAATTTTGCGCACAGAAAAGGTTTCCTGGTTACCGGAAACAGAATATGACTTTATCATGCCAAAGATTCCATTCTGGATATTCATTATAATAGGTCTGCTATACTTCACTGCGCTGCGGGTAGATACTATGGATGTAGATGCCTCACAATATGCCGAGATAAGCAGGGAAATGATGCGTAGCGGTGACTATCTGCACATTTATGACCGTGGCGCAGAATATCTGGACAAGCCACCAATGCTATTCTGGCTCAGTGCCCTTGGTATGCGCATCTTCGGGGTAGGTAATATTGGTTATAAACTCCCCTCTGTACTTTTCGCTATATGGTCTCTATTCCCTACTTACCGCCTGGGCAAAAGGTTATATGACGATGCTACAGGGCGCATGGCTGCGCTGATACTGGCATCCTGCCAGGGTATGTTTCTCATGACAAATGATATACGGTGCGATACTTTACTAATGGCATGGGTTATAACTGCAATGTGGCTCATACAGGAATGGGCACACAGCCGTAAAATAATGTATCTGCTGGGTGGTGCGGCAGCAATAGCCTGCGGCATGATGACAAAAGGGCCTATTGCACTTATGGTGCCTGTATTTGGCTTTGGTACGCACTGGCTGCTGCAGCGCAACTGGAAAAACATTTTTAATCCGGCACACCTGCTGGCTATTGTAGTAATAGCATTGTTGCTCATACCCATGAGCGTAGGTCTGTACCAGCAGTTCGATATGCATCCGGAAAAACACGTGAACGGAGCCATTGGTGTATCTGGCCTCAGGTTTTTCTATTGGTCGCAGAGCTTTGGCCGCATTACAGGGGAGAGCCCGTGGAATAATGGCGCCGGAATTGACTTTCTGCTGCTCAATATGTTATGGTCGTTCCTGCCGTGGATATTCCTGTTTATGACCGGGCTTATTACTAACTGTATTGTACTGGTGCGTCAGCGGCTCCGGCTGCAGCAAGGGCAGGAGTGGATTACTACAGGCGGCTTCATCCTTGCATATCTGGCACTTGGGTCATCGGCATACCAGTTGCCACACTACATATTCGTTGCTTTTCCGCTGGCTGCTATTATTACCGCACGGTACATAGCTGTGTCTATGGAAAACATTCGTCTGAACAAGGTACTGCTATATTCACATGGCACTATCTCCTTTCTGCTGCTTGCGGTTATTCTGCTCATCATCAGCTATGTTTTCCCTGCGGGCAATATGGTCATTTTATTGTGGATAGTACTTACTGTAGTGTGGGTATTTCTGGTATTCAGCAAAAACCTCACGGGTAAGCTGCTGTGGCTACCCGCTGCAGCTATTATCATTGTCAATATCTTCTTTACTAATTTCTTCTATGCACCACTGCTGCAGTATCAGGTAGGCTCACAGGTGGGTAGGTATATGCAGCAGCAGCACATAGCTGCGTCAGATGTGGTATCATATAAGGCAGATGACCCGCTGAATGCAATGCACTTTTATGCAGAGGGAGTAATAAGTGGGATAGATACGCTTGCTTCATTGCAAAAGCCCTACCTGCTCACATCGGGCAGGGGTATGGAAGACCTGCTGAAAACAAATCTGAAATATGAAGTGGTTCGTACCGGTTCGTTCTATAAAGTAAGCGAGCTTACTCCTGAGTTTCTGAACCCCAAAACCAGAGCAACTGCCATGAAGCAGTATTATCTGCTGCGCTTTCGTTAAGGTTAGAAGCGCTCTTCTGCTCCCAGACCAAAAAGTGCATAATCATATACTGCAGGGTCGGCTGGGTTTAGTTGTTTTAGTTGTTCTGTAAGCGCCACTGCATTTTTCCAGTCAGCCTTTTCTGTTGGTATCAGATTGAGCCTGTATGCCACCCTGGCTACGTGCACATCCAGCGGGCATATGAGCTGATGCGGTTTTATCTTTTTCCATATACCAAAGTCCACACCCTGACGGTCTTTACGCACCATCCACCGCAGGTACATGTTCAGCCGCTTGCAGGCCGAGTTGCGCACTGGTGTAGCCACATGCTTGCGGGTACGCTCCGGATGCTCCTCTGCAAAAAAATAGTTATGATAATGTATCAGTGCTGCACCTGTATTTACTTCCGTATACCTGGCACCGGGTACAAAAGCATCTTCAAGAGTATTGCTTACTGCATAATGCCGCCGGAGAAAAGAGATGAAATACAATAAGTCTGTAGCTTTAAACGTGCGATGTACAAACTGCAAAAAACTACGCAAGTCAGTTTCATTATGTTGTGTTACAAAATCATAGGGAGCATTATCCATCAGCTGCATCAACTTCCGGCAGCTATTGATTATGGTAGTTCGGTTGCCCCAGGCCAGCGTTGCTGAAAATAAGCCCGCTATTTCTATATCCTGCTTGTGGGTATAACTATGTGGTATGGTAATGGGGTCATTCTTGATAAACGATGGCGTATTATACACCTTTACTTTTTCATCCAGTAGTTGCTTCAGTTTTGCCACATCAGTCATTCTGTAAAAGTAGTTTTGTTATACATCACTTTCCTGTGCGTATATATTGCAGTGCGCGCTCCAGTACTTCATCGCGCTGTGCTGCTATTCCGGCGGCTGTAGGGTATACTGTTATATCTGGTACAATGCCAATGCGCTGCGTAGGTGTACCATCGGGATAGTACACCCCCAGTCCTGTTATCCTTGTATCATATCCTCCCGGCAAATGTATTGCTGCTACATCCCCATCGGCACCGGCCGTCTGGCTTCCTATGCAGGTTACATCTCGGCCCTGCTGTAATCCCATGCAGGTAAACTCGCCATGACTTTGTGTGCGTGCGTTGAAGAGTAGTATAACCTTGCCATTGTATGAGCTGTGGTGATTCCAGCCTATCTTATTGGTACCCTTACGCCTGAAATGTCCCGGATATGACCATTGCGGAAATACAAATGTTGCAAACTTTGTTCTGTGTCCGTTAAGAAAGCGTGCCAGTCTGAACATGGTCATCTTTGGATAATTTCTTACATCTACTATGAGTGATTTCGTGTTTGCTGCTTTTTTCATTGCATGGCGCACATGCCTTATCCGTAGTACATCCAGGTCCAGGTAGCCAATACTGTCATCTATGCAGCGGTAATACTGCTTTCCCTTCTTTTCGCCATAGGTTACCTTCATCAGTTGTGGGGCATATCTTTTTACGGTCTTTTCCTTAATAACCCCATCACGCGCTGTGAGCACAACAATGCTGTCTTTGATCCCGTATGTAAGACTGTTATACCACGACAGCCGCAGGTATGCCGCATCTCTGTTGGAAGCACACTCCTGTTTCAGCTTTTCATCTATGATTTCTTTTACCGGTCTGCCATTTACTTTCAGTATCACATCTCCCGGCTTCACATCCTCCCTTGCTGCCAGGGAGTCATTGTATATCTCGTTTATGACCACTGTATCGTCATGGGTAATGCAATATCCGGCCGGAATTGCTTTATTGGTTCCCCCTATTCTTAAATCCTTACGCATTGATAAATAGCCGTGGCTATCATTGATATTTGCTATCAGTGTTGCCATAGCCCAGTAGTACTGTGGTGTATCATTAGCCGCCACAAATACAGGTATTACATTCTCCAGTACCCGCTGCCAGGGGGTATCAGTCATATACTTGTACGGATAGTAATACTGTACTATGTTCCAGTAACGGGCCATACACAGCAATCGCATATTCAGTGATGGCATTACAGAGTCACGATATCTTTTTTCATTCCTGAAACTCTGATTCATCTGAGGAAAGTGCCTGCGTATATAATGACTTCTTACTTTTTCCTTTTTGTTGTCTTCTATGTAGTGCAACAAATTTTGTAATGAGTCTGTGAATACCCGGTCATTATCCATCCACTCGTTCTCATAGTTTTTATCTGTTGTATCAGCTACATAATTACGGGGAGTCTTCAGTACAGGAACCTCTTTCAGCGAGCCTATCCATTGCAGGTATATTTCGCTTAGTTGCTCACGGTCATTTGCTGCAGCTACAGCACTTACCCTGCTCATCAGCTCTCTGTCCCAGTCGGCATTTCTTTTTGCTGCCTGTGGATGATAGTATTTAAGAAAGCCCCACACCCTGCATAGTGATGCATATTTATCTGTTTCTGTAAGCTGTGCAAAAGAGGAGGTACAGAATATACAGGTAAGGAACAGGAGTATATTTCTTTTCATCACATAAAGATGCACATATTTGATGAGCCTTTACGATTTCTTTTGCATGAACCTGTCGTCTGTAAGTGTATACAGAAATGCTTCCAGGTCATCCATTTCCTGCTGTGTAAGGCCCAGTGGCTGTAGTAACAGCGTATCTATGTTTACTGGCTGGGATACAATTTTATATGGGTCGTTATAATAACTGATTACTTCTTTCAGTGTGCGGAACATACCATTGTGCATATAGGGTGCAGTAACCGCCACATTACGCAGACCCGGTACTTTAAACTTTCCCAGGTCGGCAGTATCTCCGCTTATTTTATATCGGCCGGCATCTGTATATTTTACGCCATCATATAGACCTATATTCCTGAATTCATCTCCTGTAAAGTCGGGCGAAAAATGACAGTCAAAACACTTAGCCTTATCGCTCATAAACAGCTCCCTGCCTCGCTTTGCAGATTCTGATATGGCCTGCTCATCGTCATCCATATATCTGTCAAACGGTGTTTTTGATGTTTCCAGCGTGCGCTCAAATGCTGCAATTGCAGCCTTAAGGTTTTTTACTGTAGGCGGTGCTCCATACAGTTTCTGAAATAAGGATGCATATAACTTATCATTACTTAGGCGGCTCACTGCCGTAGCTATGGGTAGTGCCATTTCGTTGGTATCCTCTATGGGAAACTGCACCTGATCTTCCAGCGTTGCAGCACGCCCATCATAGAACAGATAAGGTCTGTCGCTCATATTGGTACAGGAAGGTGCATTGCGCAGGCCTCTCCTTCCCCCCACACCTTTGCTGAATGCGGTTGTATCGGCAAAGCCAAAAGCCGGTATATGACAGGATGCACAACTGATAGTACCATCTGCTGACAGCATTTTTTCATGAAAAAGCATTTCCCCCAGTTGTGCCGGAGTTGATGGCATGCCGGAAAAGCTGAGCTCCTCACCACGTGGAACATTGATAAATGCAATACACACTATACCCACCAGCAACACAAGCATCAGCTTTTTCATGGCGCAAATTTATAGAAATGAGTGCTGACAGCTATTGACGGTTATCAGCCGGGGATATATAGATAGTGTTCATTGGGTTATAAGCCCGGCCTCGGGCATGTTGCGTACATTTGCATTATCATATTCTGGACAACGGCATGGAAACAATAGTAAACAAAGTAGCAGAGAGCGGCATCATAACACTGGACCCGGCAGAATTTTTGCCCAAGCAGGAAGTTGTCAGTTTTGACCTGAAGCCGTTCCTGTTTCGTGAGATGATATTGCGTGAGAAAGACTACCGCGCTGCACTGCCACAACACGACTGGCAGCAATATACCGGAAAGCATGTAGCTGTTTACTGCTCTGCAGATGCTATTATACCGGCATGGGCATGGATGCTGGCTGCTGTAAACCTGAAGCCTTTTGCCGCATCCGTCTTCTTCGGCACCGAAGAAGAGCTGATACGCCACCTGATGCTGGCCAGTATTGCAGCAATACCCATCGATGAGTACACCGATAAGCGTGTGGTAATAAAAGGATGCGGCGATGTACCCGTTCCCGATGCTGCCTATCTGGCTCTCACCAGCCATCTGCAACCTGTGGTAAAGTCGCTTATGTATGGAGAGCCCTGCTCTACTGTTCCCGTTTATAAGAAACGATAAATACTATTTCAGTATGTACAGTTCTGGCAGGTTGCGGCCATGACCATCATAGTCAAGACCATAGCCTAATACAAACTTATTCTCAATTTCAAATGCTGTGTATGCTGCTTTCACATCATACTTCAGTGCTGATGGTTTACTGAGAAAGGTAGCAATATTTATGCTGGCCGGCTTCTGGCTTTCTATTTCAGGTATAAATGCGCTCAGTGTTTTTCCGGTATCAATAATATCTTCCACTATCACCACATGGCGGTCTGTAAGGCGCTCTTCCATTCCTATAGCAGTGACTACATTACCGGTAGAGGTAGTGCCTTTATAGGATGCGAGCTTTACAAATGTTATAGCCGCATCTATTGTTACCTCTCTGAACAGATCAGCTGCAAAAATGAATGAACCATTGAGTATAGCTATAAACAATGGGTTTTTGCCTGCATAATCTTCATTAATACGGGCGGCCATTTCGCTAATTCTGCTGCTTATCTCAGCGCGGGTGATGTATGGTACAAATACCTTGTCCAGTACGGTTACTTCCTGTGCCATTTATTGCTTTATAATGAGTGTTTGTCCCGCTTTCAGATCCTGTGGGTCCAGATGGTTCCAGTCCAGTAACTGCTTTACGGTGATGTGATGTTTCTTTGCTATAGAATATGCTGTCTCTCCCCGTTTCACTACATACTTTTTGTCCTCTTTACTGTAGCTGGGAGCCGGTACAGGTTTATTCATTTGTCTCTGAGGTGGGTCTTCTTTCATGAATGGCTGTTTTACCAGTCCATCACTTTTTTCCTTTGTACTATCCGGAGCCACTTTTTCGTATGTAGTAGCATATTTTGCTTTAGCAGATACAGCACTACTTTCTGTTGCTGGTACTTTCGCAGCTACCTCATCTTTGGGTAATTCTCTCGGCGCTTTATAGTCAGTTATTTCGGGTTTTTTATCAGCAATAGTTCTCAGGTTCAGTACTGTACCTGTAACGGGTTGCTCATATGGGTTCAGCAGGTTCAGCGCTGCCAGTCTTTTCAGTTGCATACCCTCCTGCTGTGCTATCTGAATTAGGGTTTCTCCCTCACGCACTATATGACGCTCTCTGGTGCCTGTAGGATTCTTTTTTTCCAGGTATATCCAGGAGTCAAAAGCCAGTGGCTGATCGGGCAGGTCGTTCATCTCCAGCAAGTGTGCATAACGTATTTTATACTTAACAGCATATGGCAGCAGTGCCTCATCTCTGCGCACACGTATAGCTCTTAAACCATTTACCATCTGTACTCCCTCTGCTGCATCTGTATCTTCTATTGGCTGCTCTTCCAGATACGGGCTATTATCAGTCTCTGTCGTATCAGTACCGGTTGCCACATTCTTATTTGCAGGATTTGTAGTTACAGGAGATGCCGCAACCATACCCGTTTTCGATGTTTCTATTTTTGTTTTTACCGGTATAGCGTCTGTGGTCGGTTCTTTAACGGCAGTATTTTCTGTACCCGTTGCACGACGGGCTACACTTATTGTTTTTACAGTAGTAGCAGTAGTGGTAACTACAGTTCTTGTAATAGCAGGTTCCAGCGGGTCTTTTACAAAAGTTGTTTCTGCTTTTGGCGGGTCTGTCCTTGTTTCTACTATCAGCTCTTCTTCTTCTCCGGGCAGCTCGTATGTACTGTCAAGAGCCGCATATGTGTACTGCTGTAGTTTATAATCTTCTATAATTTTAATAAGCTGCTGTGCATAACGGGGATTGGTTGCATATCCGCATTTTTTCAGTCCATGAGCCCAGCTGGCATAGTCTGTAACGGAGTGTTTAAATAGTGGCTTATAACGTGGGTTTCTGTGAAGGTGCGCCGAATGATCATTATATGATTCCAGGGCACTCTCGTACTTTTTAAAACATTCATTCTTTGCATCGTCTGTGTGCAGTATTGTTGGCCCGGTCCATCCATTCTTACATTTTATGCCAAAATGGTTATTTGCTTCTGTTGCCAGCTCACTGATACCTGCTTCTGTTTCCAGCAGTCCCTGTCCTAATGTAATAGATGCCGGAACACCTGATGATCTCTGATCAGCAATAGCATAAGCAGCATATTGTTTCACGTATTTTTTTGCCCTGTCGGCATAACTCTCCTGCGCCATTACATGGTGCATAGAAAGAAAAATAAGGATTACAATGCCATGTATGCTTTTTCTCATAGCTTATATGCTTTACTGACAAAAATTAGGGAGCGGGGCAAAAATAAGTTACTGTACAGAAATATTGCCTGATAAAATATTAAACAAAATATATTGTTTTATATTTAACACACTATGTATAATTTATATTACAATTATTCATCCATTGTTTTGAGGCAATCCTGTATCATATCCTGCTCAAAACCTCTTTGCATCAAAAAACGCTGAATTTTACCTTTTTTTACAAAAATGTTCTTTTCTGATGCTTGTTCCTGCAGTTTTTTAGAAAAAATAGAAAATAGCACTTTTTCATACTCATCACTATCTATCTCAGAAAGGCCCTTTTTTATACAATATTCTGATACTTTTTTCAACTTCAGATGCTGGCGTATTTTATTCCTTCCCCATCTCTTCAGTCGCCATCTGCCCCTTGCAAAGGCACGGGCATACCTTTCTTCATTCAGTAATCCTGTCTCTACCAGAAATACAATCTGATTTTCCAGATCATCACCATATATTTTTAAGGTTATCAGTTTACTTCTTACCTCACTATGGCACCGCTCCTGATACTCACAATATTTTTTTATAGCCGGGTCTAACATTTATTGGAAAATATCACTTTTCAGCATTTTCACATCATGAATACAAATTCATATACTGTGCTGAACCAGAAATTGAAAAATTATTCAAAAATCGCCAATTTTTGATACAAAAATTGGCGATTTTTTATCTACCCATGTATACCATCAATATTTGCACATCGCTCGGGTTTACCCCCGAAATACGGCTCGCCTGACCCAATGTAGCAGGCTTAATTTTTGTCAGTTTCTGACGCGCTTCTGCAGATAGTGCCGTCAGCTTATCGTAGTTAAATGACTGCGGAATTATAAGGTCTTCCAGAGAAGCCATCTTATTTACCAACTCTCTTTCCTTCTCCAGATACACGTCATACTTAATCTGAATCTCTGCCTGCTCCAGTACAAGAGGATCTGTGTCACCAATGGCAGCCGCTAAATTTGGAATACCCTCTATCATATCTTTTATACCTATACCGGGTCTCAGTAACAGCTTCATTGCTCTGGTCTTTTCATTTAGTGCCGCAGAACCTTTCGCTGTAATAAAATCATTTGCACTGGTATCAACAGGAAAATCGGCCAGCAGCCTTTTTATTTCTGCTACTTTTTTTTCTTTTTCTTTCATTAGTCTGTACCGCTCTTCTGTAGCAAGACCCAGTTCATATCCCAATCCTGTAAGACGAAGATCTGCATTATCCTGTCTTAATAGTGTGCGGAATTCTGCACGACTGGTAAACATCCTATATGGTTCATCTGTTCCTTTATTAATAAGGTCGTCTATCAATACTCCTATATAGGCATCACTTCTTTTAAGAATTACCGGTTCTTTATCCATTACATTCCGTGCAGCATTTATCCCGGCCATTAATCCCTGACAAGCTGCTTCTTCATATCCGGTAGTTCCGTTTATCTGTCCGGCAAAGAAAAGATTACGTACTAATCTTGTTTCCAGAGTAAATTTCAGCTGTGTTGGTGGGAAATAATCATACTCAATTGCATATCCCGGCCGGAAGAACTTACAGTTTTCAAAACCCGGTACGGTTCTTAATGCTTTATACTGTACATCTTCTGGCAGGGAAGTACTGAAACCATTTACGTATATCTCTACTGTATTCCAGCCTTCCGGCTCTACAAACAACTGGTGACGTTCTCTTTCAGCAAAGCGGCTTATCTTATCTTCTATACTGGGACAATATCTGGGACCACTACCTTTTATACGGCCCTGATACATAGGAGACTGTTCAAAACCGGTTTTAAGTATATCATGCACCTCCTGATTGGTGTATGTTATCCAGCAGCAACGCTGTGACTGTGGTTTTATTTTCTCTACAGGCAGGTAAGAGAACCCTACTACTTCCTCATCTCCGTTCTGTACTTCCATCTTACTGTAGTCCAGACTCCTTCCATCTATACGTGGAGGAGTACCGGTTTTAAGTCTGGCAGCCTCAAAACCCAGTTCTACCAGCTGCTCAGTAATCCCTGTAGCTCCTTTCTCCCCCATTCTTCCACCGCCAAACTGCTTTTCACCCACATGTATTACTCCATTCAGGAAGGTGCCATTAGTAAGTACTACTGCCTTACCACGTATTTCCTGCCCCATTCCTGTCACTACACCCTGCACTGTTCCACGTGAAACAATCAATCCTTTAACCATATCCTGCCAGAAATCAATGTTTGGAGTCTGCTCCAGCATCTCTCTCCATGTATTGGCAAACAACATACGATCATTCTGAGTACGGGGACTCCACATACCAGGACCCTTTGACTTGTTCAGCATCCTGAACTGTATTGTACTCTTATCGCTAACTATGCCACTATACCCACCCAATGCATCTATCTCACGTACAATCTGGCCTTTAGCAATGCCACCCATAGCCGGGTTACAACTCATCTGCGCTATTGTCTGCATGTTCATTGTTACAAGCATAACCTTAGCACCCATATTGGCAGCAGCAGCAGCAGCTTCGCAGCCAGCATGCCCGGCACCAACAACTATAACATCATATTCAGGAAACATGCGGCAAAGATAGGCAGGACTAACGATATCAATTACAAACCCGTCTATGATAATAGTAGTCAAAATAAATACCAGTGCGGTGTAACAAAATGAGTACTGGCACGATACATACTATTCAGTAGTGCACAAAGCAAACGAGAGGTACAATACTATTGTAAGAATAAAAGAAGAAGTACAAGCAGATACCAGGACAAAGGATAAGAGAAGATACACCCTAAAAAAGAAACATTAACCACAAAGGATGAATGTTTCACGTGGAACATTAAAATAATTTTTGCTACTTTAACAATACTATATAATTTTGCGACGTTATAAGTTGTATAATAAATGAGACTGGTCAATAAAATACGTACACTAATGCTAGCTGCAACACTCTCTGCAGCATGTAATAGCGCACATGCCCAGTACAATATACCTTATAACCTTGCACGGTTTGACCATAAGTTCACTATAGGCTTTGAAAAAGCTGTATATAGTATATATGCACCTAGAGAAGTAAAGCTCAGTGATAAGACACTAAGGGCTGAAGAAAGGTGTAACACAATAGTGTTTCGTGTAAGACTCACTACAAGATTCAGAATAGAAACTGGTCTTAGTTTTAAAGACATAGACAGGATGCTCAATACACGCTATGAAAAGGCATTCAACCCATATCAATCTCTGAAACTTTCTGTACCAGTAACAGTACAATATCAGTTCGGATCGCCACAGCACCGTATACGTCCTTATATAGGAGGTGGTTTGCTGTTTAATCCATTGATATCAGACAATGGCTCCTCGCCATTTAATGCAGATGCTGCCGGCATGTACAATACCAATAATCTCAGGTACATGAATATTATCTTCACTCAGGGTATTATCTACAACATAAACCCTAACCTGCAGCTATCACAATCTATCCATATTATGCCAGAAAACGGATTCAGACCTATTGGCTTTAATATTGGTGTAGGATACCGTATCAAATAATACAGAGTATATCCTTCATCCGGGCATTGCATCCCTGTAATTCTCACTGATAAATACATAACTGATCTGAAGGCATTATTCAGAGCCAGTTTAAGAACCTGAAAGTAATTATGGACTAACAGTACCACCAGATATAAGATAAGCCCCTGTAGATATTGCTATAGGGGCTTATTTCTATTTATACAACTGCTGTACAAACATTGCATCGATGCACACAATTAAAAGAGTAAAGCAATATGCAAAAAAATAGGTGGTCTTTTCAGACCACCTATCTATAAAAACTTGAAGCTAAGCTTATTTGATAATAGTAAACTTGCTAGCCATAGCTTTCTTATCAGTGTTCACTACCAGATAGTAGTTACCGGCAGGAAGATTTGCAGTATTGATAGCAAAGTTTTCAGACTGTACATTGTTGTGAACTTCTTTGCTCACAAAACGTCCAAGACCATCAAGGATGATATAAGTAGCTGTTTTAGAAGTGTTCTCAAATGATACACTTACATTCAGCTGATCCTTTGCAGGGTTAGGGAATACAGATACTTTGTTATTATTTACTACAGGGCTGTTTGGTACAGAGATAACAGGATTGTTATTAGCAATCATAGCTACTGCAGGTACCAGACCGCGTACATTGGCAAAGTTGAAAGAATCCACAGTATTTACAAAGCTGGTAAATGTACCAGGAGTAGGAAGATTTGCACTGCTTGGATTAGCTGCGATATCATCAGCACTTACGTTAACCATGCTCACATAATCAAGAACTGCAGGATTATTCTGGAAACGACCATAGATACGTGGATAAGCATTGTAGATGCCATCAGAGCCAAGGAAGTGACCACCAGGTACACCTACAGCCAGATAATACCATGTATCAGCTTCAAGAAGGATAGTTGTAGGATTACCGGCAAGATCACCCATTTCAGAGAAATTCAGGTTAGCACCAGATGTATCGTTTACACCATCATAGTTATGGATACCAAGAGAAACCAGCTCCAGCTCACCATTCTGCAGTACAGAATCCTGAGGCAGCGTATTAGAACCATCTACCCATTTGAACAGGAATATGTTAGAAGGTGTACCAAGTACGCCACCTGCATTTGTAGACAGTGAATACTGTACACGTGATATAGAAGTACCACCGGTTTTTACATAATACATAGGGCCCCAAACGAAGTCACCACCAGAGTTAAATGAAAAGCCAATAGTCTTTACAGGATTGTTTGTATTAAAGTCATAACGTGATTTTGAATACAGACTATCAGTAACGTAGAAAGAATTAGTGATGCTGTTATCTGATGGATTGTCATCTGCAAAGTCAGGTGATGAAACATCATACTTAATGTCAAAACGACCTGTACCAGATGCAGAAAGGTCATACTCACCCGCAGTGGTAGGAGAATACATAGCATAGATAGAGTCAAGCGCCGGGAACGCAGCAAGTGCTACGCTGCTTGTATGCTGTGTAGCTGGCGAACCACCTGTAGGTGTAAATGAAAGGGTACTGTTGAGTGTAATGTTAGAAAGATCGTTAGTACCATAGTTAGCTATGAACGCACCATCTACCATTTTGTACTCAAAAGGATTACCTGATGCACCCAGCTGATTGGATGGTATAGCATAGTTATGCCAAGAAGCACCACCACCAGGTACAAAACCAACGTCATTACCCAAACCAAGACCCCAGTTTGTGATTGTGAGACGGGCAGTATCATCTGCACGATACAGACCTGTAATCTGATCACCATCTTCTTTTGAGATCATGAATACAGGAATAGTAACACCTGTAGCAGGGCATATGGTACCAGCTCCCATACCTACAGGACCACCGGTAACATTATTTACGATAACACAGGCAATGGCGCCTGCGTCCTGACAACGCTGTGCTTTACATACAAACTCTACACCTCCACCGCGATATACATAACCAATTTTACCAGCCATAGAACCAGCAGGAAATGCAGCAGCAGCCATAGTATCACCGCCCAGTGGTGGCATTACAATCTGCTCATTAACGATAGGAGTAACTACAGTTCCACCCCATGGCGTTGCTCCGACACCAGGATGTGTATACACCTTATCACCTGCTACAGCAGCTGGGCTATTTACCACGAACCTCAACCCAACATAATCCTTATACCAGTTTGGATCTGATGTACCTGTACCATAAGGAAATTCACCGAATGCCAGAGGATGTATCTGACCATTAGCCACACTTGCTCCCGCTACACACGTGGCAAGCAGTAAGTTCTTCAGTGTAATGATTTGCTTCATAAAACAATTAAATTTAATTTTGGTTTGACAATTTATAACTATTATTTAGAACGAACAAAAAATAACGCGAAAGGGGGCAGATTTTTATATAAATCTAATTATACATACAATTATATAATTCCTGCTACCCTACTCATCTCCATCATACGGTCTATCGGTTTTCTGGCTGCTATACGCAACTCTTCATCCATTATAAGCTCTGGTAATTCATATTTCAGACAAGTATATATTTTTTCCAGAGTATTCCTTTTCATATGAGGACATTCATTGCACGCACACGAATTATCGGGCGGTGCAGCAATAAATGTTTTATCTGGTGCACCGGCAATCATCTTATGTAATATACCAGCCTCAGTGGCAACAATGAATGTATTACTGTCATCTGACTGCGTATATTTAAGAAGTGCTGTTGTAGAACCAATAAAGTCGGCCATTGCAAGCACAGACTCCTCACATTCCGGATGAGCTATAAGTTTAGCATCAGGATGGCGCTCTTTCAGCTTAGCAATCTTCTGCTGTGAAAATATCTCATGTACCATACAGGCACCATTCCACAACACCATGTTCCGCCCAGTTACCTTATTAATATATGCACCAAGATTTTTATCTGGCGCAAATATTATTTTCTGATCCAATGGCAGACTTTCTACAATAGCTCTCGCATTGGAAGAGGTACATATAATGTCACTAAGTGCTTTTATTCCTGCAGAACAGTTTATATAAGAAACAACGATATGATTCGGATGCTTCTCCTTAAACTTAGCAAACAATGCCGGCGGACAACTATCACTCAAAGAACAACCCGCTTTCAAATCGGGTATCAATACCTTTTTTGTAGGATTCAAAATTTTTGCAGTTTCTGCCATAAAATGAACACCTGCAAAAACTATTATCTCGGCATCAGTATCTGCAGCTTTTTGAGCCAGACCCAGACTATCGCCTATATAATCAGCTATATCCTGTATATCAGGTTCCTGATAATAATGCGCAAGAATAATTGCTTTCTTTTCCTTTCTTAGTTTGTCTATCTCAGCAAACAGATCCAGCTGAGGATCCACTTCAATATCCAGATATCCGTTTTTCTCAACAGACCCGGCTAATACACTATCCATAATTGCTCTAAAATCCTGAAATATAGGGATTGATATAAAATGTTACACAAATTTCGTACCACACAGTCAAAAATCCACATTCCTGATAATAGTATTTTAATCTTTTTAAAAAGAAATGACTATTACTATTAGGTGCGTGGATTCGGGGAATAAAATATTTAATCCTCATTGACATTGTCAGAACCAGCACTTATACACATATTACCATAAGGTTACCAACATGTTAATTAAAGTAATACCATCATCATATTAATTCCTGATTTTCTTTAAAAACAATAACATGGAATACTGATTATATAAAACAGAAGTGCATAAACCTTTATAGACAACACTATCAGAATACCAGCGTAACTACCCAAGTGCTTAAAAAGCAAATAAACACAATAGGTATTCTGTAAGTCCTATTTGAAGTACACATCACAAAGTTAATTGTTAATAAACCTGAGTGTTGAAAACTAGTATAGTGTGGATTTAGTAAAACTATGTGGATTGATGTGAGCAAAAACAAAAAAAATCGCCGCTTCGCGGTTGATATAGAAAAATTGCTGTTGGATGTTGATTTTCAGATACTTAATACAGTGTTTATCCACACTTATTCATCGGTTTCTAACATCTTTTTGCTATACACGTAACAATTTTAGGTGCAAATACGTTTGTAAAGTTTGTAACTTTAATATTTACCCTAAACTAACTTTATGAATACCCGAATACTGGTATACCTGATAATCCTCTTTTCTTATATACCCTTCTCTTCAGCATACGGTAGTCATATGGCTGGGGGAAACATTACCTATTCCTATCTTGGCGATACGCTGATATCCGGTAATCCATTTATGAAGTGTGAGATAACACTTTATCTGTATCAGGATTGTGAAGTAGGTGTACCCGATGCAATTTTCCAGGACAATCCTGCTTTTCTTACATTATATGACAACAGTGGCAATGTTGTATACACAGGCGATTCTGTTGTATATTTTGATCCGGCTCCCGGCACCGGTGGATCAGAAGTTATTGAAAACAGTACAATATTATCAGAATGCGGCAGCATCAGTATACCACAGGTATGTCTGCTACGCAAAAAATTTTTAAAGACCTGGTATATCCCGATTAATGATAAATCTTATACAATAGTCTATCAGCGCTGTTGCCGCTTATCATCACTGATTAATATTACAAATTCAGAAGAGACTGGAGTTACATTCTTCTGTACTATTCCTGCAGGAAATAGCAATATCAGAAATACCGGAGCTGTATTCGGAGAATATCCACCACAGACATTATGCAGAGGATATAATGTAACAATAAATCAAAGCGCAACTGACGCAGACGGAGATTCGTTAACTTATGAACTGTCGCCATGCTACAACGGTGCTAACGGACCAGACATTAAACCATCTGTTGCCTCTGCACCTCCATATGATGCATTACAGTATCATCCGGGCTATTCATTCGCAGAGCCAATGCATGCGACAGCGCATATGTCTATTGATGCACAATCTGGTAATTTGACTGTTACACCGGATAAAATAGGAAGATACCAGGTGGCAATAGCTTGCAGAGAATGGAGAAATGGAGTGAACATTAATACTGTATTCAGGGAATTTCAGTTTACTGTGAAAGATTGCAATGAAATTGGAATTACCCTTTATAAACCGGATGCCGGACAGAATCATACGGTCCTTGCAGGAGATACATTAAGATTGAAGGGTTCAGGAGCAGTTAGCTATTCCTGGTCACCATCACGATTCCTGGATAATCCTATGTCTGCACAACCATTGGGAACATTTACAGAACCAGGTAAGTATTATTATATACTACAGGGTATTAGCGATTCTGGTTGTGTGGCTACAGATACTGTGCTGATACAGGTATTGGCACACAGCACATTTGCAGTTCCTAATGCTTTCACCCCCGATGGAGATGGTATCAATGATTTGTTGATTCCGATACCGTTGGAGGGTGCACTTATAAAATCGTTTTCTGTATATAATAAGTGGGGAGAGGTGGTATATAGTAATCTCTCAAAAAGTATAGTGACAGTACCTCAATCAGCACAGATAGCATGGGATGGAACATTCAATGGCGTACGCCAGCCACAGGGTGTATATGTTTGGAAAATAGAATATACTGATAGTAACGGCATCCCCAGGGCTCAGGCAGGTAACGTTACCCTTTTTCATTAAATACAGCACATCTTACTAATTGCCTAAAGGAATTGTACTTATTATGTAGAGAGTATAAATATTGTATGTCTCCTTTTTTATAAGAAGAGATTCATCAATGTTCAGTGGTTTGTCGGCACTTGGTAGCACAATAGTCATGTAGCGAATCTGGTGTCTGTGGAAAAACGATGTGTTTTTTGCTACAATATCATTTACATCAGCATTCTTTACAGCATTGTACATAATACATGGCACATTAACATTCAATGCAAAAAATCGCTCAGCATTGAATGCCATAATAAGATTATTATCGGTATAATTATCTTTTATTGCATTACCTATTTTTTTTAGTTCTTTAAAGTCATCATAGGGGGTATGTACTATAAACCCGCTCATTAATTTACTGCTGTTTATTTCTGTACTGTTTTTATAATACTGAAAAGTGTTTGGTATAGAAGCAATACCGAAAAAAAGAGATACAGCTATAAAAACTGACATAGACAACTTTAACCATTTGCTACCTTCAAAAAAAGCGGAAGCATATATAGGTATCACAAGCAATATCATAGGTAGAAAAAGCCTGTCTTCTGCATAGACATCAGTTTGGCGAATAATGGCGACAGCAAAAAATCCGGTGTATACAATGACTGCAATTGCAGCAATCAGCGCGAAAGATTTAGACTCAGATTTTTTGTGAAACCACACAACAGCGTACACAAGTGGTACAAGCATTATAAGACTACCGGCAATACCTTGCCAGGTAAAATCAGTAAAGTAAGAGAAGTAGCTATTCTGTACAGAAGGTATATGCAGCATGAATGCATCCAGTGAAAAACATGCACCAAGAGACTGTATAGCCGGCTTAATAAAAATGTTCAGTATTTTCAGAAAAGAGAGCTGCAATGTATTGGCTTCCACTCTCTGAGAAAAAGGAGTTCTGTTTTGTGCATATAACAGAAAATAAAAAACAAGTACTGAAGTAAGAGCCACCAGTGCCGGTAGCCCGGAAACAAACAGTTTTTTTATTTTCCCCGACTCTGATTTTACGGCTTTAATAAAATGGGTGACCACATAATATGCAGTCACAGAAATGATTAGCAGTGTAAAGCTGTTTTTTGAATACAACCCGCCCAAAAAAGTGAGCAGCATTAGTAATAGTATACCGGCTCTATGTTGCTGTTTATTTACAGTATAGTATTTTTCATATAGAAGTACTGTGGCACAGGAAAAAAATATAAGGTAAACATCTACAGCATTCATTTTAAGAAATAGCCCCGTAAAAAAACGCTGATAGGTAAGAACGAGGATTGTGAAGAAAATTACTTTTTTGCTGAACCGGAAGTGAAGCAGCAGATAGTAATAACAAATAAACCCGGCTATAAGAAAAAGAAAAGAAGTAACGGTTACAGCATTTCCAATGTTGATATGTAACAACTGCGCAACAGCCCAGGAATAGACATACTGGCCCGGAGGCCAGTATGATAAAATACCTTGTTTAATTATATTATCGTCATCAAGCTCTATTCGCTGATGAAAACCCATTCCACCCAGGTAATTATTGAGCGATAACAGACCTTCAAGAATGTCACAGTTAATCCATGGACCTATATATATAATAATGCCCAGACATACCAATAACAAAGTAGAGGTAATAGCGATACTGCCCCTGATAATATATTTATTTGCTGAGGACATCATATTTTCCGGTACATCTCCCATTGCTCATAAACGAATTATCTGATAATACTTTTATCTTTTACAAAAGGAAGCTTTTTAATTTGCCATGGCCAGAATGCTTTGTCTGTTATGAGACCTTTTGCCTGCCTGCGCTCCACAAAATGAAAAAGAAGCAAAGCCATGATAAATGCTAAAAGAACACCAAATGAGCGCGTGGCAATACCATAATATATATTCCTGTCGGCAAATATCATGGAACATATATAATCAACAAGATAAAAAACTGAAAAATGTATCAGGAACAGTGAGTAGGAGCGCTCACCTATCCATATCATGATAGGCTTATCCAGAATGCGCTGCAGCCATTGCTCTTTAAACGCAAAAATCATAATTCCGGCATATAACATACTGTATCCGGAGTTGATGAGAGGCCCATATGTGCCGGAAAACAAAATAAAACCTATACCAGCAATACACAACACACGCCCAAACCAAAGATCAAAATCGAAACGGGCAAGATATACTCCCAAAACAAAAGATAGTGGGTAGTCTATAAACCGGTACATATTGAGCGTAGCATACTGTTTCGAATAAAGATGCTGGAAATACTGATCAGCAAACCCCTGCAGCAGATAGCTACCAATCAGTGTACCTGCTAATACAGCAAAAACTCTTATGTAATTCAGCTGTTTGCTGATAGAGAAAAGAAAAACAAAAGCAGGTACAAGAATGTAAAAAATTGCTTCTATCTGCAGACTCCACCATGCCAGGTTGAAATAAATGCCCGAATGATTAATAATTAATGCCTGACGTAATAATTCAGGAAAAGAGATATCTACCCAGTTCCATATTGGTGAATAAAAGGTTGTGGGTCCGTACTTTATAAGCAGTATTACCAGATATCCGAAAACCAATGCTGCAAGAAAAGGAGGAAAAATGCGTCGTGCCCTTCGTATAAAGTAGTTTACAGTTTTGAATTTACGTTCGCCTCTTACATAGGGACGTAACAGCACTACCCCACTTAATACAAAAAAAAGCACTACACCTGATTGTGTAAAGTATATAAGCAGATTTCCCAGATATGGATAACCGGCATTAATAAGTCCGCCACCAATAGCGCCACTCACAGAATGATGTAAGACAACCAGTAATGAAGCAATACCTCTGAGGCCATCAAGAAAGTGGAAACGCTCTCTGCTGGCTTCCTGTTTATTTATCATGTCCGGAGAAAATATTAGTCTGGTGGGCTAGCAGTACAAATGTAGCTAAAATACGCACATTTGCTTTTTATGCAAGCGCGGGCATATTATCCGGTTTTTAGTGGAATATATTTATCACGTATGTTCAGAAACGGTTTCTCTATTAAGAAATAAATAAAAGAGGCAGTTACTATAACACAGCTTAGGTATGATAGATAAAAAAGCGAAGCTAAAAAGTAGTTTCCAAAATGAACCCTGCGAAACTGAGCAAGGTAATACAGGTAAAAATGAACAAGGTATACGGAATAGGAAATGCGACTCAGGAAGGTAATGGCCTGTACCATTTTATTATTGCCCATTCTGAACCGGGAGGTCAAAGGGAGTAATAGTGCAAAAGCACAGGGGAGTGCTGCATAAAATATAACACCAAAGAAAGCAACGTAACCAGATGAGCTCGTGGCTGAAAATACCGGGCCCATAATAAGAGCCATGGCTATAAGCACACCTGACAAGCTAAGCCCGGCAACAAAAAGTACCTGATACAATATGCCTGAGTCCTGCTTACGCTTATGAACCAGCAATGCTGCCATAACACCATACATGATAGCATCAAGTCTGTACAAAACAACTTTTCTTATTTCAAGATCAAAGTTGAATCCTATCGGAACGCGCTGTACATGAAATGCCCTGTAAACGATGCAGGAAAAAACAAATAAAATAAAAGTAATCAGTAACAGTTTTACTTTGTCAACCCCGCCGAAAAGTGACGTAACAATAAAAACCAGTAGCGGCAATAATAAATAAAACCATTCCTCTACAGCCAGGCTCCAGGCTATACCGAAAAAACCAGGATGTGGATGGTTTAGGTTCTGAAGAAATAAATAGTATGATAAAAGCTGTGCAGTAATTGGTTTTCCGTCAGCCAGTGAATACAAAGTCAAAAAAACGGTAAGCGCAAACCAATAGGCAGGTATAGTACGAAACCAGCGTCTTACCAGAAAGCTGCCGGCATGTGCTATAGTATATTTCGGGCTGCTGGTTACCTGACGTATCAGGATACCGCCAATGAGAAAACCACTCAGAACAAAAAACAACTCAACACCTGCTGTACCAAAAATCCATACTCTGCCTGGGGGAAGCGCCGCTGCCGCTTTTTGCATACTTTCCGGCAAATCTTTACCATCAGGAAACAGTCCCATGTGCGGAAATGGATCTTTATCTATTGTATATGACCATTTGCCTGCACATAGTTTAAAGGTACCGGAAGTGTGTGCTATCAATACCAGAAAAATAGCAACAACCCGCATAAGGTCAAAACCGAATATCCGATAGCTGCTATGACGGGCATCTGCTTTCATGAATATGCTGCATATCTGTATATATGCCGATAAATATCGGGCAAAAATGTGAGGGCATCACCATAATGTAAAAAAGGGGCTGATCAGCCCCTTTTTAAAAACGACGAATAAACGATATTGTTACTTCAGTACGCTGAGCTTGGTAACTCCATAGGTAACATTGTCATTACCTAATTGTACAAATAGTACAGACTGAGGTATACCTGCAGGTAGCTGAATATCAAACTTGTTAAAGCCCATTACCGCATTTATTGACTGACGGTATACCAGCTTTCCTGTGATATCGGTAACGGTAAGATCCATTTCGCGGTCAGACTCTGATGCGAACTTCAGCTGGAATGCGCCATTAGCAGTTGGGTTAGGGAATATATCTACCTTTTTGGACGATAGTGCCACCAGACTTTGTACTGTAGCCGGAGAGAATGCCTGATCTTTTGCATAGAAAGAGAACTCTGTAAGCTGACCATTCATCTCGAAAGTGTACACAATAGCTGTAACGTCTGATGCATCAAAAGGAGCAGAAGAGCCTGTGGACTGGAAGTCGTCAAGACTAATCTGATGCAGCTGCCCGTTAGGGTTGAGTGTTACAATCGTTTTGTATTGGCTGGCAAATTTGACAATAGAACTTTTTATAAGTCTTATGGTCATCTTACCGGAACCCGTAGCATAAAATTTATAAGAGTGGAACCGGGAAAGGTCTGCAGCTTCCTGCCCGGCTTTTACAAACTTGTATATAGAGATATAGTCGGTAGTATTGGCAGCAACGTTAATACTGCGATATAGAGGAAACTCATCATCAGCATATACACGGGCTTCATCATTTTCAGGTCGGAAGCGTAAAACACTGGTATATGTTTTGTCTACATCCAGACTCCAGCCACCATCGGCCATGTATACATCATCAGTAAGCGTATCATTTACATAGAAATGCCCTTCGTACTCATAGCCGTCATAAATTGGTATTGAGAAGTTATTTTCACTTCCTGCCGCAATGTTAAACGGAATAATCAGTGAGTCTTCAGGAGCCTCTTCATTTACCTTCCTTATAAATACGATTTTAGCGTTGTTGGAAGCACGGGCGCTTACAATATTTACATTCAGGTGCTCTTTATTGCGAATACCCTTAGCCATATAGCTTTGTGGCTGGCCAAAGTTTACATCTGTCTGCTGTACCGGTAGTACCGTCTGTAGATTACTGATTACGTCGGCAGTAAGTTTTATAACATTCTCAGGGGTAGTAGCCCATACCTGGAAGTTGAAGACAGAATCATCTCCGGCATATTCTGATATCAGCCATTTGCTCTGCAGGTGAAACACAGAAGCACCGGCAGACTTACCGGCAGCGAAGGTGATAGAGTGCTCAATGTGCCCGTCTGGCTGCTTCAGCGCGAAGAGCACAAAATTGTAACCGTTTATAGTAACAACACGGGTATTGAGTAACTCACCGCCGCGAAAACGGTCACAGATAGACTTGGTATGATTATATGCCTTGCCTTCAGTAGTGATTCCCAGTACCACAGCCTTTGATATATCATTTTTTGTATAGTCAACGGCAAAAGCATCAACGGCGCTTGTTATATCCTTCAGCTCTGACGGAGATGTGATTTTAGGAGTGGTCACGGCATCCATACTGGCAGGAATGAAACGCTCCAGTGTACTGGAGGCGGCAGTACCTTTTGCTGCTACTGCCAGTTTGCTTTCTTTTACAAATACAGGGAGTGTAGCATAATCAGGTTTAGTACTTACGCTGTTTTTAATTTTTTTGTATGCCCTGCGGCTTATGAGGTCTCCAAGACTCTCACTTTCCAGGCCACCTTCACCGCCACCGCCTACAGCATCACTCTCCACCACTACGGTCTTGAATGTTTCCATAATACAGCCCGCACCACCAGTGACACGCTGCATAACGGTATATATGCCGGCTGCCGTATAGCTATGTATAGCATTGGCATCGGTAGATGTGCCACCATCGCCAAATGTCCAGTAATATGTATTACCTGCTGTAGGTGCTGTGCTGGTAAAGCTGAAACTGTTGCCGGTTAGTTCCTGTACAGAGTCATTTATAGAAAACCCATATACGGGATCCGGAGACACTGTAACAGAAGTAGAGACAGAGTCGGCGCCGGCATCGCCGGTTGTGCGCAGTTTTACGGTATAGGTACCCGATGCAGTATATACTTTTACAGGATTGGCAGCAGTAGACGATGTACCATCACCAAATGACCATAGGTACGAAAGGGTACCGGCACCGGTAGAAGTATTGGTAAAAGAAAATGAATTACAAGCGAGGCACTGGTTTGTTGCATTTACTGAATATGTAGCTGCTGTAGCTATTGGCCCACTGCAGCCGGTGATAGCGGGTGCAAAGACGGCATAGTGATTCTCACCACCATTATGATGATAAGACTTTGCTATGATTTGCCCTTCTATGTTAGATGAGCTGGCCGTTTTGGTAATATCGGCATTGGGAGCAAACACAGTTCCTTCAGGTACACCATAACCAGCTATGTTAAGCGTAGTAGTATTGTAAAAATTATATAAGACATAGCGACACTGACTCAGGCCTACTCCGTTAATATTAGGAACCGTCCAGGTAAAAGTGCCTGGGGTAGTAACATTCACTATCAGGTACTGTGATGCTGAAGGTGCGTTCAGAAATGTCAGCTCTGACATAGCATTGAAGTCGGCACCGGATATGTTCAGTATATTCTCTCCGGCATGCAGTGTTATTTTTACCTGTGAGGGTAATCCTGTATGTGGAATCGGCGTACCTGAGGAGTTGGTTATATTAGCATTATCCGTTTTGTCTTTCATGCAAAGAGCAGATGCTCTCATGGCGGTGAAAGCTGATGCAAAATCAATAACACCTGCCTCACAAACCGGGTTTACAGCAGCACTGATACCAAGTGTGGTAGCGCTTGCCGACATGCTGATGCGGGGATTGGCATCATAGCTGGAGCCGGGGGTAATACGTATGGGAGGATACGCACCGTTAGGGTCCTGATACCAAACAGTAGAACCAATACAGTCACCTATTTTCACATGCCCGTTCTGATTTACCTGAAGGTTACCGCTCACATATTCTACATGGCCACCCACAACAAGTGTAACCCGCTTGCCACCTACATCAAAGGTGCCGGTATTATTGATAGAGACCTGATAGCCTCCGGCAACAATCAGATTGCCACCCATAGCTGCGGGGCCTTCGGTTTCATTATTTACAAAACGACCGTTCCCCTCAAGAAATACATTGAACCCAAGTGCCGGGCTTGTAGGGCTGGACTGGCTATATCCTGTAATACTGGCCAGCATAGATGCTGCAGCTAACGAATATCGCGTAATATTATTCATAAAACAGAATGTACAGTTTAATACAATACAAAACTATATGAAATGAATACAATCGGCCAATTATTAATGCTCTCTAACATTTGATTAACCAGATTTACCTTTATATAATACAGTCCGATTTATTTGAAAGGGAACTGTATATTGCACAGTTATGATACAAACAGACTTATCGGGTAAGACAGCCCTAATAGGTGGTAGCACACAGGGCATAGGATTGGCATCGGCACAGGAGCTGGCACTGCTGGGTGCCACATGTGTACTATTGTCGCGCAGTGAAGATAAACTGAAAGAAGCGGTAGCAACGCTGGACAATGCAAAGGGCCAGCAACATAGTTACCTTGTAGCAGATTACTCTGACCCGCAACAGGTCAAAGAAGTTGTATCTGGTTTCCTGTCAGGTACCACAGTGCATATACTCATTAATAATACGGGTGGCCCGGCCGGTGGTCCGGTTACCAATGCCGGAACGGATGAATTTATCAATGCTTTTAACCAGCACCTCATATGTAATCACATATTGGCTACGCTGGTGCTGGATGGCATGAAGCTGTCAGGATATGGTCGTATCATTAATATTATATCTACTTCTGTTAAAATACCACTTACAGGCCTTGGTGTTTCCAACACAATAAGAGGAGCGGTAGCTTCCTGGGCTAAAACCATGGCAAATGAGGTGGGGCAGTTTGGTATAACAGTCAATAATGTATTGCCTGGGGCTACAGCCACCGGCAGGCTTACATCTATTGTAAATAACCGGGCAGCAAAAACCGGAAAGGATACAACAGAAATAGAGCATGATATGGTAAGTGAGATACCCGCCCGCCGGTTTGGTCATCCTGAAGAGATAGCTGCGGTTGTAGCTTTCCTGGCTACACCGGCAGCCTCCTATGTCAATGGTACTTCTATACCTGTGGATGGTGGCCGCACCGGCAGCATATAAAAAAAAGTATATGACTGAAAATAAATAAAAAAACCAGATAGAATTAATTATCTTTAAGAATAGATAACAACGCATTTATAAAGTTTTCTGGCCCTGAATTTCCTATCTACTGTGGAGGCAAAATGTGTTTAGAGTCGTAAAGACAATGTACAGAAAGAGAATGAGGAGATTCACAACAGCGCTCATCATAGCAATGCTTACGGTATTCTGTAGCAGTGCTCAGAGTTTCGACCATGTCGAAAACGCTGTGTATGTGTATAACTTCATTCGTCACACAAGCTGGCCGGAAAAAAAGCAATCTATCACAGTAGGCGTTATAGGTACAACGGAAACAAGCACGGAACTGCGTAGACTTTTTGCCCGTAAAACCAACCCCAACACCATATATCAGGTACGGGACATGAAGCCGGCAGAGGCAGATCAGGCCGATGTGTTACTGATAGCAAGGGAAGCTGCCAATAGCCTGAAAGCCATTAATATGGCTACTTCCGGACAATCAATACTTATAATATCGGAAAAGGAGAATATGAGTGCTGCCGGCGCTTGTATCTCCTTTTTTATTGACGAAGATGATGATTTTAAAACAGGATATCAGCTTAGTTTGCGTAACTGTGCTGCACGCCATCTGCAGGTGGCCGCACCAATACGGGATAATGCTGCATTAACCAGGTAAATGATGAAGAGGAGTATACTGTATATCGCTTCCATATTCTGTGCCGCAAACCTGTGGGGACAGGAGCATCGTGTGCGTAGAGATACGGCAGACCTCTCTGACTATACTATAGAGGAGCTGACGAAAATGAAGTCGCGCTATACAGCTACAGAAATGGAGAAAACGATAAATCAGGCAATAAGTGCAGCGTCGCGTAAGCCATTACCTTTACGTCGCTCTCCGTCTATAATTTCTGTAGTTACGGGAGACGATATAGAAAAAAGTGGTGCGCAGGATCTTATGGATGTGCTGGCATTGATACCGGGTATAGAGTTTAATCTGGATGTAGAAGGGGTTGTGGCATTGTCGTTCAGGGGGTTGTGGGCAAATGAGGGAAGCATATCGCTGCAGATAGATGGTATAGAGGTCAATGAGGTAGGGTATGCGTCACTTCAGTTTGGCAACCACTATGCGCTGAGCCAGATAAAAAAGATAGAAATAATTCGTGGCCCGGGCAGTGCCATATATGGCGGCTGCGCCGAATATGCTGTTATCAATATCATTACCCGCAATGGCGATGACCTGAAAGGAATAAGGGCCGATGTACTGGCCGGAGAGGCAAATGGTACCTATGCCCGCCGCAACGGAGGACTGAGCATAGGTAACAGAAAAGGAGACTGGACCTATAGTGCATCTGGTATGGTAGCAAGAGGCCAGCGCAGCAACAGGCAGTATGCAGATGCTTATGGAAACAGCTTTGGCATGCCGGGTAATGCCGACCTTAACAATGACCATGCTAATCTGGCGGCATCTTACAAAGGCCTTTCGGCCCGGTTCATATATGACAATTACCAGACCACAAACCGGGACGGAGACTTTACGGTATTGAGTAAAGCATACCCTGTCGACTTCCGCAGTTATCTGTCAGAACTAAAGTTTGTACATCGGCTCAGTAAAAAGACAGAGCTGTCAGTAAAGCTCAATCATAAGTATTCTGAGCCGTGGCGCTATACCGGACAGCCGGAGCCGGAAGACTCTACATATACCTACTATCTGTTACGCGCCAGTACATTACGGGGCAATGTTAGCCTGATGTGGGATGTACACCGCTGGCTGAATGTATTATGTGGTCTGGAAAGCCATAATGACCGGGGTCGCCTTCAAGGCGGCCAGGTATTCCGCACCGATAGTACCAATGAGGTAAGCTACATGAACTATGCACCATATGCACAGCTATTACTGCGCTCTGCTATTGCAAACGTTACCGTAGGTGCAAGGTATGATGTGAGTACTGCTTTTGGCAGTGCATTCAATCCCCGTTTGGGAGTTACCCGCAGGATGGGAGCATTTAACTTCAAGCTGCTTTATGCATCATCCTTCAGGGCGCCTGCTATAGAAAGTATCCAGAGGGGCATAGATAATATGAAGCTGAAACCGGAACAGTCAAACACGCTGGAGCTGGAAGCCAGTATGAAAATAAGAAAGGACATGTATCTGTCTGTGAACGTGTTTGATATCTCCACAAAGAATGCTATCCGCTATTTTATAAAAACAGATAGTGTTACGGTAGGTGAGCCGGATGGATATAGAAATAGCGACCAGCTCATAGGAAGCAGGGGTGTAGAGGTAGAGTATAAGTATCGTTCACGGTTTGGATATGTAAATGTGGCGTGGTCATACTATACGGTAGCAGGAAAAAGTGTAGACGAGTCTAATGTGGTTCCGGTAAATGATGCTATGACACTGGGTACTGCAAGAAGCAAGCTGGCTGTATCAGGAAGTGTAAACCTGACAGACCGGTTTTTCATCTCACCATCATTGGTAAGTCTTGGAAAACGCTGGAGCTATGAAACAGTAGATGCAGATGACAATGGCATACTATACCAGTGGCAGCCACAGTTGGTTATGAATCTCTATGCAGGCTGTAAGGAGCTGGTACCTAACCTGAGTGGGGGTGTTGGTATAAGTAACATTATCGATGAGCGAATAGTATACCCGCAGGCATATAACAGCTACCATTCAGCACTGCCGGGAATGGGAAGAACGGTTTATTTAAAAATTCTATACACAATACCTTTTAAATAGTCAGAACACATTGGCAAAAAAAATAGCACGGAGGCTTAATACAACTTACCTGATCATCATCCTGGCTACGGTGGTGAGTGGTGGTTGGTGCCTGTATGTGCTGGATGCCAATCTCAGATCCAATACAGAGCTGCGTCGTGTCACATTACCCTCGGTAAAATATCTGAAAGATATGCGGGCTGGTATGGATCGTATGAAGCGACTATCCGCAACATGGGTATATGCCGGCAACAATCGCGATAAGGAAAGATTACAGGAGTTACTCACAAAAGATTACCCGCTCATGGATAGCAGCCTTAGCTGGCTGTCAGGAAACTGGCACCAGCAGGCAGAAAAGGACTTGTATGCTCAGGCAAGTATGCTGAGCCGTGATATTGCCGATTCTGTAAGTAAAATAACCGTACTGCTCAGTAAGCCGGAGTTTTACCTGAATGATGAGGTAGCAGATTATGCAAGTGCTATACATGCAAAGGTAGACAGCATGGCCAGGGTGAATGACGATGCTTACGAGCGCCTCATAGCCATGAAAGAGCAGAACCAGGAAAACCAGCAGAATAGAATTAACTGGCTGCTGCACTGGCTATATGCTGTCATTCTCTTCACAATTATTCTGGTTGTTGTGGTTATCATTATTGCGTCTCGCTATTCCGTGCGGAAGATAGTGCGGCCTATAGTGCGACTGGATGCGACGCTCAATGACCTTGCTACCGGCCAGGTAGAGCAGGAGATAGGCGTAACCCGGCATGATGAGATAGGGCAGATGCAGATGGCGGTGAACAAGATGATAGCCGGCATAAAACAGAAAACAGAGTTTGCAGAGCAGATAGGAAGGGGCAATTATGATGCAGGATTTACGTTGCTATCGGATGAAGATAAACTGGGCCGTGCGCTAATAAATATGCGCGACGACCTTAGGCGAACACATGAGGTGCTTATAGCACAGGACCGCCGCCTGCTGGATGCGCAGCGTATGGCGCGCATTGGTAACTACTATTATGACTTTGTGACCGGTGAGCTACAGACATCGGGTACGCTGGATGATATTCTTGGTCTGGACAGAGCATCACACAGGCACCTTGTGAGCTGGCGCGATCATATACTGCCCCGCTTTCATGATGCAGTAGCTGCAGAGGCGGTAGCAGCAATTAAAGAGCGGCGCAAGTTTACCGCTACATACATTGTACAGCGATATAATGACCGTAAAGAGTGTTGGGTAACGGCAACCGGTGAATATAACTATGATGAGAATGGAAGGGCTATATCTATGTTCGGCACCATACAGGATGTGAACACAAGTAAGCAAATGGAGCAGGAGCTGGCTAAAGCCTATGATATAGCACAGGAGCAGAATAATCGGCTACTGAACTTTTCATATATAGTATCGCACAACCTGAGAATGCATGCTGTAAACATACAGGGCCTTCTGGGTATGCTTACCGATGCCACAACAGATGATGAAAAAAGAGGCATGCTTTCCTGGCTGAATAAAGCATCGGCACGCCTGGACGAAACACTGCATCACCTCAATGAAGTAGTGGCTATGCAAAACAGACGGGACACAAAGAAAACAGCAGTAGACCTGACAGCAGTAGTACAGCAGGCAATAACCTCACTTAAAAGCCAGATAACAGAAACCGGAGCCCGCATAAAAAATAATGTGCCGGGAAATGTAGAGGTTAGTTATAATGCTGTGTATATAGAAAGTATAGTACTGAACCTGCTATCCAATGCCATTAAATACAGACACCCTGACAGGGACCCGGTAATAACCGTGTCATGGTATAAAAATGCGGCAGAAGGAGAGTGGATACTGGAAGTAGCAGACAATGGGCTGGGTATAGACCTTGAAGCAAATGGAGATAAGATTTTTGGCATGTACAAAACCTTCCATGGCAATGACGATGCGCGGGGCGTCGGACTGTTTATGATAAAATATCAGGCAGAGGCAATGGGGGGAAACATTACCGTAGAAAGTGAAGTAAATGCAGGCTCAGTATTTAGGGTACACATAAAACAGTAGTTATGAAAAGAGTATTTATAGTAGATGACGACAACATGTATCAGATGATACTGAAGCACCAGATGCTGAAGGTGAATAAGGAGCTTTATGTACAGTCATTTGCCAATGGCCGGCCGGCTATGGATTTGTTAACTCAGCTACCGGAAGCAGAGCTGCCGCATATAATACTGCTGGACATCAATATGCCCACCATGGATGGGTGGCAGTTTCTTGCCGCTTGCGAGCAGTTACCTGAAGAGCGGCTTAGCCGCTCTGTTATATACATGATCAGCAGCTCACTGGATACCCGGGACAAGGAGCGTGCGCTTGCCAGCAGATTTGTAAAAGAATACATCTGTAAACCGGTAACAGCAGAACAACTGGCGCAGATGCTATCGTAACCAAAGCAGTGCCATAACGAACATACAGATATATAGGCCAAAAATGGTTGGTAAAATCTGCTGTAATCCTTTACTGCATTGATTTTGGAAGAAGTTTATTGAAATTAGTTTCAATAAACTTCTTTGCTTTATGGTTACTTCAAAAAAAA
>JAUIBA010000024.1 GCA_030427635.1 Bacteroidia bacterium | reverse complement strand
CCAAATTTTTGTCAAAACTTTTTCTGAGCAAAAACCCTGTAAAATCAGGCCTCAACAACACTTAAAGAACTTTTTACTTTACCCCGTTTCTGTAAGGGAGTGCGAAGGTAGAAGTCTGTTTCCAAACTACCAAATTTTTGTCAAAAACTTTTTGAGCAAAAACCCCGTATCATCAGGCCTCAACACTACTTAAAGAACTCTTTCAACACCCCCGTTTCCGTAAGGGAGTGCGAAGGTAGAAGTCTGTTTTCAAACTACCAAACATATTTTTGCTTTCTTTCAAAAAAAGTTCAGAATTACGTCACATCAAGTACTTATATACAGACCGTACGTGTACTGTAACCCACATGTGCTCATGCAGAAATACACACCTCAAATCCCACATAACGCTTACGGACAAAGGATTTCAGCACAATACGACACACTGGCTGAGACCTATGACACCCGAAAATTGCAGCCACACCAGAAAATCTGAAAGAACCTATGAGGCAGATCATCTTTTATGCAACAGGAAACAGTTGTACTAAACATCTGCTGTAGTCTACACCATACAAAGCACTTGTACACTACACTACACTACACTACACTACACTACACTACACTACACTACACTACACTACACTACACTACACTACACTACACTACACTACACTACACTACACTACACTACACTACACCAGCCAGTGGCATGACTTAAATGCAAATGGTCCTGTGGAGCTACCACAGGACCATTCATCTTTTATGTATGCTTTCTTTAGCGTGCTATATTCACAGCGCGCAGCTCGCGTATCACGGTAATCTTTATCTGGCCGGGATACTGCATTTCCTTCTGTATCTTATCTGCTATCTCAAAAGACAGTTTTGCACTATCTGCGTCAGACACCTTCTCGGCTTCCACCATCACACGCAGCTCACGGCCAGCCTGTATAGCATATGCCTTTTCTACGCCATTATGTGCCATTGCCAGGTTCTCCAGGTCTTTGATACGTTGCATATAGCTCTGCATCATTTCCCGTCTTGCACCAGGCCTTGCACCGCTTATAGCATCGCACGCCTGTACTATGGGCGATATGATGTAGAGCATCTCCATCTCATCGTGGTGCGCACCTATGGCATTTACTACTGAGGCATGCTCTCCGCAGCGCTCTGCTACTTTAGCGCCCAGCAGTGCGTGGCTCAGTTCTGTTTCCTCATCAGGCACTTTACCTATGTCATGCAGCAGACCAGCACGTTTTGCCAGCTTCACTACTTTTTGTCCCAGTCCCAGCTCTGCAGCCATGATACCACAGAGGTTGGCAGTTTCCTTAGAGTGCATCAGCAGGTTCTGACCGTATGATGAGCGGAAACGCATCTTACCTACCAGCCTCACCAGATCTTTATGGAGACCATGAACGCCCAGCTCTATGATGGTACGCTCCCCTATTTCCATTATCTGCTCTTCCAGCTGCTTACGGGTCTTCTCCACCACTTCCTCTATACGTGCAGGATGTATACGGCCGTCCTGTACCAGACGCTGCAGCGACAGGCGGGCTATCTCACGGCGCAGCGGGTCAAAACAGCTCAGTACTATGGCCTCTGGTGTATCGTCTATTATCAGGTCTACACCGGTGGCTGCTTCCAGCGCACGTATGTTACGTCCCTCACGACCTATTATCTGTCCTTTTATCTCATCGCTCTCCAGGTTAAATACCGTGATGGCATTCTCTATTGTCTGCTCGGCTGCGGTACGCTGTATGCTCTGTATGATAATCTTCTTGGCTTCCTTCGAGGCATTGGTCTTAGCCTCTTCCATGATGTCCTTCACATAAGCCATTGCATTGGTACGGGCTTCCTCTTTCACGACTTCCATCAGCTCTACCTTTGCCTCCTCTGCCGACAGGCCTGCTACCTTTTCCAGGCGCTTCACATGCTCTTCATGATGCTTATCCAGCTCGGCACGCTTAATGTTAAATGCTTTTATCTGACTTTCCAGATTTCCTTTCAGCGCCTCATTTTCCTGCACCTGGCGCTGTATTGCAGATGTCTTGTCGTTGAGTGACTGCTGCTGCTGTTTCAGCCTGTTTTCTGCTTCTGATAGTTTCTGATTGCGCTGCTGTACATCCTTGTCATGCTGGCTCTTTAACTGCAGGGCATGTTCTTTGGCTTCCAGCAGCTTCTTCTCTTTCAGTGTTTCAGCAAGTGTATTGGCATCATCTATTATCTTCTTTGCGTGGGCATCAGCCTCATCTACCTGTTTCTGGGTATCCTTGGCAAAAATCAACTTGCCCAGAAAGATACCTATTATCAAAGCCCCTATTGCAACAACAGCGGCTATTAGTACGGATTCCATGTTTTCGTTTCAGTTTTTTTGAGTGTTATCTGTATATCCGGCCTTCAGCTTCACACATTACAAAATATTTAAAGTGGCTCGGATTCAAGCGTGCTAAATTAGTAAAACATTTCGGTAAGGTAAACAGAGGCCCCATACATATAAATACATAATGTTAAAAACTAACTACTTGTGCATGCAGGTCTCATATTACCTTTATACCCGCAAACAAGCACATATTCCAATGCCAATGATACTCTCCTACGCATGCTGCAGCGTGGCAGTAATGCCGGTAAGAAAGGAGCCATACCACACCTCTGAGCAGGTAACACAGTTGCTGTTTGGCGAAAAAGCCGAGATAACTTATACCAACAATAACGGATGGGCGCACATACGCTGTGCATGGGACGACTATGAAGGCTGGTGCAAACTCTCCCAGCTTACTACTTTGCAGCGAAAAGAATATGCCAAAAATGCCAAATACCTTTCAGGAAATCACATAGGAAGGCTCATAACAGACAATGGAGACATGCTACTACCCATGGGCTGTGAGCTATATGGCATGAAAGCAGGCACCGTAAAAGCAGCACACATTTCAGGAAAGTTCAAAGGCAGTAAGCTGAATATAAAGCAGACCACCCCATCGGCCGACCTGCTTAAAGCCACAGCAATGCAGTACCTGCATGCACCCTATCAGTGGGGCGGACGCAGTGTAGCCGGTATAGACTGCAGCGGCCTCACCCAGATGGTGTATAAACTATGCAACTATCCCCTGCCACGCGATGCCAGCCAGCAGGCTACTGTAGGTACTCCACTGGACTTTCTGATGCATGCCCGCTGTGGCGACCTTGCTTTTTTTGAGAATAAAGAAGGCGCAATAAACCACGTAGGCATGCTGCTGGACCATGAAACCATCATCCATGCTACCGACGCTGCCGGCAGGGTAGTCATAGACCGTATAGACCAGGGTGGCATTATCAGCATTGCACTACGCAAACGTACACACCACCTGCGCATGGTAGCAAGACTGGCAGGGCTTGAATAATTGAATAACAACCGGAATACGTATATAATGTAAAAGGGGATGCAGTGCATCCCCTTTTACGTATAACTTATTGGCTGCCATTACTCTACCGTAACAGATTTTGCCAGGTTCCTTGGCTGGTCCACGTTACAGCCACGCATGATGGCTATGTGATAAGCCAGTAGCTGCAGCGGCACTATCGTGATGAGTGGCGACAGTATTTCTTCTGTTTCAGGCACTTCTATTATATGATCGGCCAGTTCGCGTATCTGCGTATCGCCCTTGTGCACAACGGCTATTATCTTTCCTTTACGGGCCTTTACTTCCTGCACGTTGGACACTATCTTTTCATATGCACTCTTATTGGTAGCAAGGAATACCACCGGCATATTCTCATCTATCAGCGCTATAGGGCCATGCTTCATTTCAGCCGCAGGATAGCCCTCTGCATGTATGTACGATATCTCCTTCAGCTTCAGCGCTCCTTCCAGAGCTACAGGGAAGTTATAGCCACGCCCCAGATACAGGAAGTTGGTAGCGTCTTTATATATAGCCGCTATCTCCTTTACCTGTGCATCCAGCGCCAGCGTCTCCTCTATCTTGGCCGGTATGTTTTCCAGCTCATAGAGTATCTCACGCAGCTTGGATGTAGGCATAGTGCCCTTCACCTGTGCCAGCTGCAGGGCTATCAGTGTTATGAGCGATACCTGTGTAGAAAATGCCTTGGTAGATGCTACCCCTATTTCAGGCCCGGCATGTGTATATGAGCCGGCATGTGATGTACGCGCTATGGAAGACCCTATCACATTACAGATGCCATATATAAGCGCACGGCGCTCCTTTGCCAGCTCTATAGCTGCCAGGGTATCGGCAGTTTCGCCAGACTGTGAAATAGCTATTACCACATCCTTCTCAGTAATGATAGGATTACGGTAGCGGAATTCTGATGCATATTCTACCTCTACCGGCACACGCGCCAGGTCTTCTATCATATACTCGGCTATAAGGCCTGAGTGCCATGAAGTACCACATGCTGTAATGAGGAAGCGGTCGGCATTGTCTATCTTATTAATATACTCATTGAGGCCACCCAGCTTTATCCAGCCCTGTGCAGCATTCATGCGGCCGCGCAGCGAATCTTCTATAGCTTTGGGCTGCTCATATATTTCTTTGAGCATGAAGTGCTCAAAGCCTCCTTTTTCAATGGCCTCTATAGAAAACTCCAGCTTTTTTATCTCCGGCGACTTCTCTACATTACCCAGCGTGCGTATAGCGTAGGAGCCATCACGGTTGATGACTGCATACTCCTTCTCGTCCAGATATATAACGTTCTTGGTATACTCTATGATGGGCGATGCATCAGACGCTATAAACAGCTCATTCTCTCCCACCCCTATTACCAGTGGGCTACCCTTACGGGCAGCTATCAGCTGATCCGGGTTATTTTTATTCAGCACCACTATAGCATATGCACCTACTACTTCATTGAGCGCTATACGTACTGCATTGTCCAGTGTGGTATTTTCTGTTTTCTGTACTTCTTCTATCAGGTTTACCAGCACCTCGGTATCCGTATCAGATTTGAAATCATAACCACGCCGGGTAAGCATTTCCTTGATAGCTGCATAATTCTCAATGATACCATTATGTATAATGGCAAGATTGCCCGACTGTGAAAGATGCGGATGCGCATTTCTGTCATTGGGCTCTCCGTGGGTAGCCCAGCGTGTGTGACCGATGCCGATAGTAGCAGCAACTTTATTGTTATCTACTACCTGCTCCAGGTCATTTACTTTGCCGGCTTTCCTGAATACGGTCATGTCACCGTTCAGCAGGGCTATCCCTGCACTGTCATACCCTCTGTATTCCAGCCGTCTGAGTCCTTTAATAATGATGGGGAAGGCCTCTTTGGTGCCTATATAGCCTACTATACCGCACATAATTGTTGTAGTTATTAATTCAGGGCTGAATATACAACAAATAATTTAGCACGGTACAAAGGATTGGGATGACTACCGCCCCCCATTACACTCCGGTATGCACCAGGGTATAATTCTGTGCCATTAAGCCTTATATGCAGGGTATCATTACCCACTCTGAGCGAGGCCATTACCTCACGTGGCAGGTTAATTGTGTAGGTTTCCACATCGGTACCGTTCCTGTTCAGTGTATGCAGCTCACCATTAATAATGGTAAATGGCAACAGACTGCTGTACATGTCCAGCACCGGCGATTTCACCCCAGGCTCCGCACCGGCGGGGTAAGTAGCGCCATTGATACGTGCCGGAAAAAGGCGGTCTACCTCACTGTAGTTTGTCTGCCTGTACCAGGGTAGCAGTGCCAGTTGTATCTCTGCTTTGTTAATAACACCCGATGGCAGACGGGAAATACCCGGTATTACCAGATCTATGCCGGGTCCCGGTATATTCTGCATACCTATTACACTATCATTTGCAGCGGTAGAATTAAGCAGGGCCGTTACCGGAGAGTGACTGTTACTCCGCTTTATCCCGTTGAAGAAACCACACTCATCACCGGCAAAGTAGTAACGCTGGTTCAGGGTATCACTACCACCACTGGTATGATAATAAACCACCATTTCCACTCCCGCAGCATCACCGTTGGCCGACATAAGGAAGTAAGGCATAGCCCGCGATGTAACCCTGCTGTCGGCAACCCTTACAGTAAGACCTTTGAACACATTGCTGAAAGCAGCTTTGGCATCAGATGCACCAGTAGCGGCATCCAGTGCGGGCAGCAGTCGTGACAGTAGTGCAGGCACCCGTAAAGGTATCCGCAGATTGTCGTGATATACCGAACCGGATGTTCCAACAGAATCACTGAGGGTAGCTACATCTACCGGCAGTATATCACTCAGCGGATTGGCAAGATCTGCTTCCTTTACCGTATTGGAATTATAGGTAGTACCGGCTGTCAGCCCCTCATTGAGGAAATATACCTGAAACGGCACAGGGGTATGGTCTGTGGTATCTCCATAGGTCTTACCCGAATGGGTAAGTATCAGAAAAGCCGAATCAATTGTTTTATTTTCATACACGAGGTTGCTGGGGTTAACCGGCAGCAGCTGAATGTATGAGGAAGATGTCATGACACCGAAAAACGGGTCAGACATATTACCTATACCATGATTAATAGGGAATCCGGCGGTGTACAGCCCGGTAAGGGCGGTATCCTCGTAAAAGGTATGCGTAATGATGTCCAGAGAGGTGTCATACACCCCCAGGGCATTGTCCGAAGGGGAAATACCGGCATCAAACAGCACATTCTCCTTACAACCGCTTTGGGAAAACAATATTATTATAGCTGCCAGCAGTAAGGGGAAGCTAACGCGACTTTTCAAAATATCCAGATTTTCAGGCTAAGGTGATAAAACAAATTCTAAGACTCTGTTAAGCTTTTATACAGGTCCAGCAGCGGTGTTACATCTTCCTTCCAGCCCGACTCATATTTTATCACTTTTTTGTACCTGCTTGGTTTCAGCTCATCAGTCACTTTCTTGTCCACACTATCTGAGCCATACACCACTACATCGGCAGCTTTACCGCCGCCTATAGTAAGGGCATTGCTGGTACCGGCTTTGAATGCATCCAGGTCTTTTTCCTTGATGTCGCCGCTGATAATAGCCTTTTTCAGGAAGTTAGGATTCAGCGTTTCGTCAAACTGGCTCTCCTGAGCTGTATATACCACTTTAGAATAGCCAAATACAGGCTCTTTCTTATATGCGGTTTTCAGATACAGCGGCACCAGTGATGTCATCCAGCCATGGCAGTGAATCACATGCGGAGGCCATCCGAACTTTTTCACGGTTTCCAGCGCGCTTTTACAGAAGAAGATCATGCGCTCTCCATTGTCATCAAAAAACGCATCCTGATCGTCGCGGAATACAGCCTTGCGCTTGAAGTAGTCTTCATTATCCATGAAGTACACCTGCAGGCGGGCATTGGGCAGGGAGGCCACTTTTATGATAAGAGGATAGTCATCCTTGTCTATTATCACATTAATACCAGACAGCCGCACAACCTCATGAAGGCGGTGACGACGCTCATTGATCACGCCAAAACGTGGCATGATGACTCTTATCTCAAGTCCCGAATCGAATGTCTTAATAGCCAGCTTATTGAGTATCTGAGCAAAATCAGTAAACTCGGTGTAAGGAGAAAGTTCGTTGGCAATTATTAAAACACGTTTCTTTGTATCTGCAGACATACTGAAGAAGTTGATATTTAGTACAGAAAATAAAAACGGTCTGCAAAATTACGAAAATATTGAATTCCAACCGTACTTTGCAGCAGCAGAAGGAAAAATTAAAAAATGATTATATTTAAAAAATCCGCAGACCTGTCAGAATATCTGCTTCAGCAGCAGGCCTCAGGACGCACTGTAGGCTTCGTTCCTACCATGGGAGCGCTGCATGCAGGGCACACATCTCTTATAGCCCTCAGCAAGGCCGATGGCGCCCTTACTGTCTGCTCGGTATTTGTAAATCCTACCCAGTTTAATGATAAAAACGACCTTGAAAAATATCCGGTATCTACCGATGCCGATATAGAATTACTCCTGCAGGCCGGCTGCGATGTGCTGTTCCTGCCTCCCGTATCAGAAGTATATCCCGGCGGTGAGGATAATGCCGCTACATTCGACTTTGGCTATCTGGATACCGTGCTGGAAGGGGCTAACCGCCCGGGACATTTCCGCGGAGTGGGCCAGGTAATGGCTCGCCTGCTCAGCATAGTAGCGCCCCAGCGCCTGTACATGGGCCAGAAAGACTATCAGCAGTGTATGATAGTGCGCCGCCTGCTGCAGCTCACCGGCAATACCGCTGAGCTGATCATATGCCCCATAGTGCGCGAGCCCGACGGGCTGGCCATGAGCTCCCGCAACCGCCGCCTTACCGAGCCACAGCGGGTACTGGCTGCCATACTGTATCAGTGTCTGGTATCGGTACAGGCACAGCAGGAAAACGGCTCCTTTGCACGGGTGCATAAAGAGTGTAACGACCTCATGAAGGCCAAGGGCATAGAGCCGGAATATGTAAGTCTGGCCCGTGCTGCCGACCTCTCCCTGCTTACCGACTACAGCCCCGGTACACCCACCGTAGCCCTCATAGCGGCACGGGTGGGCAGCATACGCCTCATAGACAATATGCTGCTGTAAACCCGCCTGTAAACGATTACCCCTTACCTTTACCGCGACAGCGTTGCTGATAAACTGTGCTGAGAGACAACCATAACCGCGATATCAATTACCTGCGCCTGGCCGTTACCGACCGCTGCAATCTGCGATGCTTCTACTGCATGCCTGAGCAGGGTATAGACTGGCTCAGCCGTGCCGACCTCCTCTCGTGGGAGGAAATGGAGCGCCTGTGCCGTGTGCTGGTAGCCCATGGCATCAGTAAGATACGTATCACCGGGGGCGAGCCGTTTGTGCGGCGCAATCTTATGCCTTTTCTGGAAAAAATAGCCGCACTGCCCGGCCTCCATGAGCTCACCCTCACCACCAATGGCATCCTTACCGCACCTCATATTCCCGCGCTCAAACAGATGGGCATACGCTCTGTAAACCTGAGCCTGGACACGCTGGACCGTAACCGCTTCTTTGCCATTACCCGCCGCGACGAGCTGCCTGCCGTGATGAATACGCTGGACACCCTGCTGGCACATGACATAGCCGTAAAGATAAACGCCGTGGTAATGGATGGCCGTAATACAGACGATATACTGCCACTTACCGCCCTTACGGAGCGCCTGCCCGTAAGCATACGCTTTATAGAGGAGATGCCCTTTAATGGCAGCGGCACCATGCACTCCATAGCCTGGCACCATGGCCGCATTATGGATACCATTAAGGCAGCCCACCCCGGCCTGCAGAAGGTACAGGACGGCCCCTACACCACCTCTTACAACTACCGCATACCCGGCCACCAGGGCACCGTAGGCGTAATAGCCGCCTACACCCGCTCCTTCTGCGGCACCTGCAACCGCCTGCGCATTACCCCACAGGGCATGCTCAAAACCTGCCTCTACGATAGTGGCGTATTCAGCCTGCGCGATCTCCTCCGCTCCGGCGCTACCGATGCCCAGCTCATAAGTGCCATACAGGACGCCATCAGCCACCGCCACCCCACCGGCCACGAAGCCGAACGCCAGGTCACACACGAGAGTATGGCTGCTATAGGGGGGTGAGGATTCATTCGAGTCGTATAATAAAAGCAAGTTTAATTGTAGAAAGTTTGCTGGGAGCTTGTCTCATTGCGCAAGCTGGCAATTTGACTCAATAATTGCTACCCAAAACATTCTATATATTTATTCGCATGTTTTGCTGTGTGATATTTTTAAAATTAACAATAAGCCATTCATTAGCCAGCAATATTTTTGTCTGACAACAACGTTTTTTTGCATTTTTTATAAAAAAAATAACAATTGATTATTATAATTGTATCAAATCTGCTACTATGATAAACAAACACGGTGTCTTCACTGCACTGGTAAACACCCCTGTAGGTAAAGAACAACGAACAAAAGAACGAATTGAGTTTATATTTGAAGAATATCAAAAACGGCTAAGAGAATTTAATACAAATTGCTCTGAACAAAACTTGTTTGTACCGCGCTTTTATGCACTATTAGGAAGCTATGATTTAGCAGTGATATCTCAAGTTGATGATTTTGTGTTTGGCTATCAAAAATTCAATCCAAACACTACTTGGGGAACTACTCCCAATGACTCTGGAATCAAATCGTTCAATTATCACATATACAATTGTACTTCTTCTTCTCAGCCGGATTATAAATACTTATATGATGAAGTCTTGGGTATAAAAGTAGACAACAATTCCAACACGTATCCTAAACAGGTAGAACCATTCATTTCAATAACCTCTTTCAAAATAAAAAGTAGCTTATTAATCGGGTCAGGCACTGATGTGATAGAAGCGACAAAACTAGCCATTGCTAAAGATATAGATAAATACAACCAAGAAATAACAAACGCGTGCGAAAAAGTAAAATACCTAATATTAGACACAACATCATGGCACGAGATATGTCTTATACTTACGGGCTCAAGTCTTCATAGGATTGGAAATGTCGTTTACAGGGTTAGAGAAACCATAACTCTAAACGACATGAAGACAAACATGATGGATGAAGATATTTTGAGCAACTCGCTATTATTTGATTGGAGCAGTGACAAAAAAGTAACCAGCTCAAACATTTTTTCGACATCTAACACATACTTTGGTGTTCAGTATGAACTCTTATCCGAAACAGACACAGGAAAATTTGAATATTGGCTCAAAGAATACATCTTGAATGAGGTAGAGTTAATTGGTGCGAATACTCGTATTTCCACAATACCAACGACACACCTCCAAAATGACAAACAAACAGTAGGGGGATTTGATGTGGGCTATATTTTATACAACGATGCAGACATAGAACCTACGAAATATGGTAATATTGAAGAACCAACTATTGCTTCAATGCTTCGATATTATCGAGCAAATATTTTATGCAGCAATAATAATCCTATTGACGCAGGTAAAAGCATTAGAAAGACCCATACAACACCCAAAATAAAGTTAAATGAGGATATATTATTTAAGGGTAAAAGCTACTTACCTGAGAATATTGGCAGGGCAAATATCGGTGACTTGTTAGATGCTAAACTACCAATTTCTATTGATGAAATTGCGGAAATAATGCAGGATTTAACGGCACTCAGCATTTCAAAAGCAGTTAGACAACGTTTCCTTAAAATTCTAAGCAATTATAATGAAATAATATTGGACCGACTTCTATATGTATACATTATAGACATGCGTTTGTTTATTTCAAACATGAAAGGATTCTTAAAAAAAGAATTAAACAAATTAGAATTAGAACCCGAGAAAAAGGTAGATGCTCATGAGCTGATAGCAAAAGTCAATGGGTTTGCAAGGTTGTTTGAAAGAGTTTATTACAATGTCATTCAGCATAGCTTGAGAGCTATGGACCTAACTGAATTTAACCTAGACTTCAACGGTGGAATCCAGCAAAACCTCTCAGTATCAAATTTTGTATTTGGCTTATTTAGAAATGTGATAGGATTTTATCAAAAAGACATCACGGAGTATCTCAATGATGAACAACCCATTTTTCATGCACCATGTGTCGCATACTTATCAAATGCATCTGGGATAAAGTCATATGAATATAGCCTTCAACTCAATTACTTCCATATTACAGAGCCCGCGACATTTTTAGTTACAATATTTAAAGAAGTATTAAACAGGAAGTTTCAGAGGATGCAGCACGCTGATTTTATAGGTAAAACCGATGACACAATTATTGGCATTTCTACATTATACAAGCGCATAATTGCTTGGGATGAGCGGAGTGTCATAGAACACATGAACAAAATAAAATTTAGCCAACTTGAAGAGCAAGAAAGAGCAAAAGCAAAGTTTGATTTAATATATCATCTATTTAATGAATATCCTAAAACCGGATCTCTAAGACTTCAACAAGATGTTCTTGCCGCAATTCAAAAAACAGAAATATCTAAGAATGTAGAGCAGCTTTTAAGAGTTTATAATTACATCCAATACATTGACGAGGAGATTGTTCACTACATTTTAGTAGATTATAACAATTTCAAATGGTATTACTGCGAAGATGCCGAACTATATAGCAATTGGTATTGGATTCACTTTTTTCAAGAGCCGGATGTCTACAGAACAAATAAGGGTATCAGTTCGAGAATGTTCTCAAAAGCAATTTTTCGCATGACAATGTTGTATTTGATTGCTAATATTCCTAATTCTAAAGATGGCAATCTGTTTCTGAAATCCGATGCAAAAAAGAGTATTTGGTATAAAAAACTCATTGAATACGAACCGGATTTGTTCGAGCAACATTTTGATGATTCGATGACGATATGTCGTATTTTGTATGAGAACGATTTTTTATTTGGCTTCTTGAGTTTTAAAAGTATTGCCGAATATAGCTTGGATATTCCCGATGTGCTATCACTAAGAGATAAAGAATATGAAAACCGTTGCCTTGTATTTTTTAAGGAAATCTTCGAATCGGGTAATGCGTCATCTGAAAATTATATTCAAATTGCCTCTCACTTAAATTACCTCAATAAAACTACTTTTAAAGATAATATATCGTGGAAAGTGAATCAAAATAATTCAGCAGTGAATCTATTTTCGAACTTAAGGTCAACATTCATGTGCTATTTGAGTGTCCTTTCACAATACATTGGAAATCCCATTATACGACTAGGTACTGACGCAAATACGATTCAGACTGGATGGGTCGATAAAGGCAGTGTTCAGTCGGGGAAAATACAGCCAGATCCCAATGGTGGTTTTTTTGCCACTGGGAACCTTAAGCAACATTACTTCCTAGCCAACAACTATCTTTTTAAGATTCTCAACAATCACACCCTAATCTGTAAAATGGAGCATTTTAAGGGGGATAATAAAACGCAAAAAATAATTAGAAATGAAAACAGCTAGTGCAAAGTTCCGAATCCTTCATTTAAGTGACCTTCATTTAGAACCTATAACTACCCTTAATGATGATGAAATTGATTTCAAATTAATTGCACAAACGCTTAGTGCTGTAATCTCTGATACAAATAGAAATGATACTTCTCTTGTCCAAGATTTAGAATTATTTGCAAGAGACTTGTGCAATGCTAATCTCTATCGGTCAATAGTAGACATGTTACGTCCACATAGGCCGGACAAAAATACTAATTTTAAACACGCTGTCGACAAACTAAAAAGCACACACTCAAGAAATCGGCGGCGGCACATGATTGGAGCTTTTGAAGAATGGGCAAAACCTGAACAAGAATTTGACTTTACAGTCATCACAGGAGATTTGTTTGACAGAGCAGATAAAGATAAAACTATGAGTGATGTTAATATCAAAGTACTGTTCACTGTGTTAGATGAATTATCTCAATACTCCTTTATTGCTTACGGCAACCACGATATGAAACTAAGACTAAGCAAAAATGCTGAACAGATTGAATGGTCACACGAAAAAATAGGAGAGAACCTACGACTAAATACCCCGGAAGGAAATATATACTTTTATGATGCATACAGACATACAAAGATTGAATCCAACCGTCATTCAGACAGCGCATATGCAAAATACAAATGCGTAGTGGAGGCCGTAATTAATCAATATATAGATGAATCAGAAAATACTTTCAAAGCAATATCAGACCTCGAGAAGGACATATTTATATACTTAAATGACCTTTTTGGAAATTGTATAGGAGAAAAAAAAGATGCAAATTACAAAATGGCGGACTTCGAAGGCGTGTCATTATTTACGACTGGAGTGCGTAAGTTAAGCGAGAATATTGCAATTGTTATCTTGAATAGCGCTTGGTTGAATGTAGACTCTCAACAATGCCATGGACATTTGATAGTTGGCAAAACCATTCTCAAAGCAATTGTAAATCAATTAAAAGCTATAGGGTTTATTAACGCCGATACTGGACAATCAATAGATGGAAAACTTGTTGTCACATTACTTCATAACGACTTCAACTGGCATTCCATATCAGATCATCACTATAATGGCTTAGATGACGTAGAAGGTATACATGGTAGATCTCCAATTCAGACAATTGTTGATTTTTCCGATATCATACTTTGTGGACATGAACATAAAGAGACCCCTCCAACTCTTCTTGCTTTAAATTCCTATATACTAAAAGTAGGAGGTACATTCAGGACGCAAGACCTTTTTACAGATAATACCTTCTCTATTTATAATATTGACTTTGCATTCAGCACATTAAGCAGAGATGTCTATTGTTACAGATTTGATGACAACACAAATCGCTGGAAATGGGTGCTAGATGTAACTGACGATTTTGTAACAGAATTAAAACCCAAAGATGCAAAAGAGAAATTCAAGACACCTCATCGCTCAGTTGACGAGTGTTTCGACATTCTTGTGCGAAATAATCTGCTGCCAGCTGACAAGCCATCGAAATTAAACATGGATTATACTGAATATATGGATAAGTATTTTTAATTAATATAAATATGTTAACTTTTCGTTTTCAATATTTTTAGTATTTTAGCTTTGTTGTAAATATAATTTTTACTTTAATCGAGATTCTGTGCTAATTTTGCCGCCGAAGCTGAAATTTGACACTGCTCTCAATTTAGATAGAAACTTTTTTGAGAATTTTAGTTTATTTGTAATCATTTTTCGACACAACAAGATAAATAATATGGAATAAAGCTTGCTATTACCGTTTTTATCTTACTCATTTCAAATCTAGACTATGACCACTGTAAAAAAAAGTGTTGAACTACGAGCTTCCTCATCTACCAATAATACTTTTAAGTTGTCAACGACGACAAAAAGAAATTTGGGTACAAGTGCAATAAATTTTTTACGCTCTGAAATATTTAGAACATCTGTAGAGGTTATAGATGCCACAAGATGGTGGGGTAATTTTGTTGATGCCATCGAAAACTGCCTGAATGAACATCAGAAAAGCCTCATGCCGCTTCACCAAGAAAAATCACTACGATTAAATGACTTGACTAACATATCACTACAACAAAAAGAACTCTTCTTGAATTCGCTACTACACACAATGCATTCAGATAAGATGATTAACTCTTCTTCATTTCATGATATCAGCCATCACACTATTGAAGTTTTTTTCGACAATATTTATACTTTTTTAACCGAGGTTATTGTGGCATTTAACCTGCATCAAAAAAAAGGACAGTATGGTGTCGTGACTCATGATGAGGGGATGGCAATGTGGTCAACTCGAGCAGCAATTAAATAGCTACATACGAACTTATTGCCTTAACACACCAATATAAAAGTAAATTGATTTGCTTGCCCTCATTTGCAACCAGATTAGAGTATACCAAACAATATATGCTCACACTACCACATCCATTATTATCCGTATACCATCAATAACAAACCTGAATTCTCGCTGCAGCCATATCCTTAGTACGGCATTCAGGTTGAAATAAGATTCATATTTGTTTGCATATAGATTCAATGCTGCTCCTGTTACCTGAAGGTGTAGTATATAAGCTCTCCCTCTCTTTTCGATGGAATATCCGTCATAACATAGTTTATCGTCACGCCATTCAGTTATCACTGACGGCAGGAAACATGCATTATCAAAATAATGTTCCGCAACCTCCAGTAATTCACTGAACATCACCTCACTTCCCATACTATTACGTTCAGTTACATTCAGGTGGTTTACCGTAAGAAGTTTAATGAGTAGACATTGTCTTTCAGTCATTTGATGTATAATTACATACAAATATAAGTATGCCCTTATCACCACTCTTTCTTATTACATAGTGGGCGATTAAGAATCACTTTAAAGCACACGCTATACCTATAAAATTGTAACACCATCAGACTTGTATACCACAATGGCAACCGAAAAGAACATAGAAAAATATAACCAGACGCTACAGAAGTATGTAGACAACAAAGCGTTTGTTAAGCTCTACAGAACCGTCTGCGGTAATGAGGAAACCTTATCGGGTTTTATCCTCGCTGTCTCAAACCTTTTTCTGCTGCTACGCCCCGCCGACGACTTCATGCTGGATGGCTTTGCCATTATCAGGACAGATGACTACGACAGTATCCGCCATTCAAGCTATGAGCGTACACAGAGAAAGATATATAAAGCAGAGGGCTTACTATCCGAAAACTTTGCTTTTGAAAAGCCAATTCCACTTACCGGCTGGGCCGATATTTTCAGAACATTAAAACGTTACGATATACACGTAATCATTGAAAGTATTGACGGCAATAGCATTGACTTCCGTATAGGGCCCATAAAACGCGTTACAGAAAAAAGTGTAACCATACATAACTATGATCCGGATGGGAAACTGGAGGAAAAACCTACAAACATCCGATATGATGCAATAAGTATTGTGCAGTTCGGAGACAGATATTCTACTGTGTTCCGAAAATACCTTAAGTGACTTTATCCCTTACAGCGGCAAATGCTCGCTGCCATACTACCCTATAAACACCGTTTACACCACTCATCCTCATTCACAACCTCCCATATACCCACATCTCTCCCAACCCCATCCATAAAACATATTGTAGCATACATTAAAAAATACACACTTACACCAAAGCTATCTGCAAATATTAACGTCTATATTATAGAACACAGAACTTACACTTATGCAGCGATACCTCATACTGTTGTTCTTACTGCTTACGCATAGAGTAGATGCACAGTCTCCTGTCATGCGAATATATTATGCCGATACCGCCCATGTCAGCGGTCATATTTATGGCAAATGTCCCCGTATCGAAACTACGGCTGATAAAGGCTACCTGCTCCGCTACTATATGGGGTATCCCATTATAGACGGAGAGGGCTTTGATTACATGATAGAGCTGAAGACAGATGCAAGTCTGCAACCACAGTGGCAGCGGAAGGTGGTCTATTCCATGACATTACCCGATGGAACATTATTTGCCGTCGGACCCAATTATCCGTATGGAGATACCTGCATGCTGCTTGAGAAAAGAACCGCTTCAGGCACTGTAATATGGCAGAGAGATCTTTGCACCCTCATTCCTGGCTTCATACGCCTTGGTGAAGCAGTCTATACCAACTCCCGGATAAGGATAATCGGCTACACCGTCGGAGGCTACGTCCGTGACATTGTGGTAGACATAGATACAGCAGGTAATTTACTCGGAGTAGATAGCCTCACCGGAGAGCCCTCATTCGCATACATTGAAAATATTTTTGCCGACGACTCCGGCAATTACTATTATATCCTCCAGGCCACCGGCACATCTTCGTTAGATGGCCGTAAGGTAGCAAAAGTGCGCCCGGATAATACGGTAGCATGGTGCAGCACCTGGAATACAACCTTTAGCATGAATAGAATATGCGGACTCGTGCGGTTACCCGGAGGAGATGTAATATTTGCAGGTAGTTTATCTACCTCCGCCGGTGATGAGAAAGGTTTTTTGCTGAAGGTATCTGCAGCTGGTGATATACTATGGCAGAAGACAGCCGACCGGCATTGCCGCCCGGACGATATCGGGCTGATGCCAAACGGTGATATAGCTATTGCAGCGGGCGGGCTCAGCTATACTTCTACTAGCTTCCCCAGCGAAGATGACATTATCATTACAGACACAGGAGGCAATGTGAAGAGGGCCTTTAATGTAGACCCCGACCGCAGCGCCTGGCCACACTACAGCGGACTGAGCCTGCCGCACGTACGCAGTGCCAACGATTGGCTCTTTACCGCACTGGCCACCGGGCCACATGCACCGGTTGTATTCAGTACAGATAGCGCAGGTCATGGTCAATGCGCCTTTGAAGCGGTATCATTTGCATTCAGTGATGAGCACATATTTACAAGTACACCTGCTACAATAGGGTTTGCTCCTATGCTGCTCTCTGCCACCGCAGCTATGCACGCTACCGGAGGTACTTCCATCCCTTATTACGATAGCTGTGACTATGGCATGCCGCCGTCCCCACCCGCATCAGCTGCCTCTGTAGTTACAGCGGGCGGGTATCTCTCCTTCTCCCCCAATCCCGCCGGCAGCACCGTGCGCATACTCAATGATGGTATCAAAGAAGTCCGGGTGATGGACACATGGGGGCGGGTAGTAGCAATCATGCAGGCAGGGACAAAAGTATTGGATGTGTCACGCCTACCTCAGGGTATATATGCTATCCATGCAAAGGGTGATGACGGATATATCTACCATGAAAAATTACTGGTGGCGCATTAACAGAAAGCAGCTTTCAGCCACATATTCGGTAAGTTTTTCGTCGCTCGCTCCTCCGTATATAACCTGCCATATACCCGCTTATACCACAGCTTACACCCATTACCCGTAGTTTTGTACCGGAATGCAATAAGTACGCGCCCTGCTAACAGGACTACAGCACACTTATTGGGCAACCTGTTCAGCAATGAAAAACTATGTCTTCAGCTGCATATTGATAGTACTCTTTCACCATCAGGCATACGGTCAGGCGCAGACGGGTACCAATGCTACATCCGCTATAGATTACAGACCCTCGCAGGCAGCACGCACACTCACATTTTCAGCTTATACAGAAGCATGGTATGGCTTTGACTTTAACCGCCCTGCCGGCAATACACTCCCGGCATTCATATATTCGCACAACAGGCACAATGAAGTAAATATCAACTTCGCCTACATAAAGGCATACTACAGCCGGGACAGGGTACATAGCAGTCTGGCACTTGCTACCGGCACCTATATGAATGCCAACTATACAGCAGAGCCCGGCCTGCTGAAAAATATCTATGAAGCTAATGCCGGAGTAAAACTATCGGCCCGTAAGGATGTGTGGCTGGATGTAGGGGTACTGCCTGCTCACATAGGTTTTGAAAGTGCCCGCTCGGTAGATTGTCCCACCCTCACACGCAGCATCATAGCCGATAATTCTCCATATTATGAAAGCGGTGCCAGGCTATCTTATAAGTCGGCAAACGGGCATTGGTATATGGCTGGCCTTGTACTGAACGGTTGGCAGCGCATTCAGCGGCCCGATGGCAATTCCGCATTTGCAGCAGGCACACAGCTTACCTATACCCCTTCTAAGCATGTGACACTGAATTACAGCACCTTTCTGGGTAGTGACCGCCCCGACAGTACACGGCAGACCCGTATATTTCATAACCTCTATGGCATATTTCATATCACAGACAGGCTCGGGGCTACCATTGGTTTTGATTATGGCATAGAGCAGCAGTATAAAGGTAGCACGGCATGGAACAACTGGATGGGTGGCGCGCTGATACTACAATATAAAACAGGCCGGAAAACCGCCGTGGCACTCAGGGGCGAATATTATGATGATAAGTATGGCGTAATTGTGGTCACCCATATACCGGATGGGTTTACCGTAGTCGGCTACTCTGCAAACTTCGACTATCGTATTATGGAGCATGTACTATGGCGCACAGAAGCCAAACTGCTGAAAAGCCCGAATACTGTTTTTACCCGCCACGATGGTAGCCCCACCGATGTAACCCCTCTGGTCGCCACCTCACTGGCCGTAGACCTGTAACCACCTCCGGCTACTCATTATATAGACATATTTTCCATTGCCCGTAAAACATATCCACATTCCTGGCATAAGCTGCATTATATACCATCACGGCACGAACTTTGTGCCATATTTATCCCACACACCCTGCATAACAGGTACACTATGATACATACCGGCTCACCTTCCGCCACCTCCCAAACACATAACCAAAAACACGCGAGCAATTTTCGAGAAGTTTTTGCGCAACAATTGGGCAATAAGTTAGCACTGCCGCGAGCCACAAACCAGCAACAAGTAATTGATAACCAGTAAACTAAAACCTACAAACAAGCACAGGATGGCTACTGAAAAAATAAAATTGCTCACTGCCTCAGTAAAATTGCTTACCCTCCGGGCAAGCCTGAAAAAAACACACGCCCGGGAGCCGCAAAGGGCTTTCTGATATATTTATTTTCTCATTAAAATCCCCTACCTTTGCACCTCAAAAATTAGAAATTTACACAATCTAATAAGCTAAAACAATGGCAGATCTTCGCTTACAGCGCAATTTTGGTATCGCTGCACACATTGACGCCGGTAAAACTACCACTACCGAGCGTATCCTTTATTACACTGGTGTTAACCACAAAATAGGTGAGGTGCACGAGGGTGCAGCTACCATGGACTGGATGGCACAGGAGCAGGAGCGTGGTATCACCATCACTTCGGCAGCTACTACATGTTTCTGGAACTTCCCTACCGTTCAGGGCAAGCCTACAGACGACTCAAAGAAATATAAGTTCAACATCATTGATACTCCGGGCCACGTTGACTTTACCATTGAGGTAGAGCGCTCTATGCGTGTACTGGACGGTCTTATGGCCCTGTTCAGCGCTGTGGACGGCGTTGAGCCTCAGTCAGAGACTGTATGGCGTCAGGCAAACCGTTACAAGGTTCCACGTATCGGTTTCGTAAACAAAATGGACCGTATCGGTGCCGACTTCCTGATGGTGGTTCAGCAGATCAAAGACATGCTGGGCGCTAAGTCAGTGCCACTGCAGCTGCCTATAGGTGCTGAAGATAACTTCAAAGGTGTGGTTGACCTTATACAGATGAAAGGTATCATATGGGACGACGCTACACAGGGTATGACTTATACCGAAGTGCCTATCCCTGCCGATATGCAGGAAGAAGCTGAGCACTGGCGTCAGTATCTGGTAGAAGCAGTAGCTGAGTATGACGATCAGCTGATGGAGAAATTCTTCGAAGATCCTAACAGCATCAGCGTAGAAGAAATCCACGAAGCTATCCGTAAAGCTACTATCGACCTCAGCATCATACCTATGCTGTGCGGTTCTGCTTACAAAAACAAAGGTGTACAGACAGCGCTGGATGCTATCATCCGCTACCTGCCTTCACCGGTAGATATCGAATCTATCAAGGGTACAGACCCTAACACCGGTAACGAAATTGAGCGCAGGCCCGATCCGAAGGAGCCATTCGCTGCCCTCGCGTTCAAAATCATGACCGATCCTTTCGTAGGTCGTCTGGCGTTCTTCCGGTGCTACTCTGGTCACCTCGATGCAGGTTCTTATGTACTTAACATGCGTTCCGGCAAAAACGAGCGTATCAGCCGTATCATGCAGATGCACGCTAACAAGCAGAACCCAATCGACTTCATCGAAGCTGGTGATATCGGTGCTGCTGTAGGCTTTAAGGAAATCAAGACAGGTGATACCCTGTGCGACGAGAAAAACCCAATCGTTCTGGAGAACATGTTCATACCAGAGCCGGTTATCTCTATCGCGGTAGAGCCTAAAACTCAGGCCGACGTTGATAAAATGGGTATGGCGATTGCCAAGCTGGTAGAAGAAGATCCTACACTCCGCGTTAAGACCGACGAAGATACCGGACAGACAGTACTGAGCGGTATGGGTGAGCTTCACCTCGAAATCATCGTTGACCGTATGAAGCGCGAGTTCAAGGTTGAAATCAACCAGGGTGCTCCTCAGGTTGCTTACAAAGAGGCATTTACGCTGAAAGTAGAGCACCGCGAAGTGTACAAAAAGCAGACAGGTGGTCGTGGTAAGTTTGCCGATATCCAGTTCGAAATCGGACCTGCTGACGAAGAATTCCTGAAAGAAGGTAAGGGTAACTTCCAGTTCATCAACGATATCTTCGGTGGTTCTATCCCACGCGAATTCATCGCTCCTATCCAGAAAGGTTTTGAAGCGTCTATGACCAATGGTCCTCTGGCAGGTTTCCCTGTAGAGAGCATGAGGGTACGTATATTCGACGGTTCTTTCCACCAGGTGGACTCTGACGGTATGTCATTCGAACTTTGCGCTAAGTCTGGCTTCCGTGAGGCTGGCCGTAAAGCAAAAACGGTGATACTGGAGCCTATCATGAAGGTAGAAGTTATCACTCCTGATCAGTACATGGGTGATGTAACAGGTGACCTTAACCGTCGTCGCGCTATGCTGGAAGGTATGGACAACCGTAACAACCTGCAGGTAATCAAGGCTAAAGTGCCACTGAGCGAAATGTTCGGTTATGTTACACAGCTGCGTTCACTGTCTTCAGGCCGTGCTACCTCTACCATGGAGTTCAGCCACTACTCTCCTGCTCCGCGCAATATCGAAGAGGAAGTAATAGCTAAATCAAAAGGTAAAGTAAACGCATAATTCAGCGTTCACAATACAAATAATACCATGCCCCGGCTCTCCCAGAGAGCCGGGGCATTCATTTTGTGGATAAGTTCCCCCGCAGCTTATTGCCCCGCCGTTACCTGCTTCGTAACTTTGTGCCATGCGCCCATTGCAAAGCATACCTAAAGAGGATACTTTTATACATAAGCGGCTCAGGCATGACCTTATCAAAAGCCTGCGCGAAAAAAAAGGAATTACTGACGAGCGCGTACTCGCTGCTATTGATGCTATACCCCGCCACTTCTTTCTGGACCCCGCCTTTGAGCGCATGGCCTATGAAGACAGAGCATTCCCCATCACTGCCGGCCAGACTATTTCCCAGCCATTCACAGTAGCATACCAGACACAGCTACTGGAAATAAACAAATATGACAAAGTACTGGAAATAGGCACAGGCAGCGCCTATCAGGCATGTGTACTGGGAGAGATGGGTGTATCCTTATATACCATAGAGCGCCAGAAAGCTCTCTATGATTTTGTAGGTAAGTTCTTCTTTCTGAGTCGATATCCCAATATCAAACGGTTCTATGGCGATGGCTTTGCCGGCCTGCCTACCTATGCCCCGTTCGATAAGATTATTATCACCTGCGGCGCACCCTTTATACCGCCTAAGCTCATAGAGCAACTGAAGCCCGGCGGCATTATGATAATACCCGTAGGCGAAGATGAGAAGCAAAAGATGATCAGGGTAACAAAGGATAAGGACGGAAAGATATTCCAGCAGGAAATGGGCGACTTCTCATTTGTGCCCATGCTGCAGGGCCGCAACGGATAATAAACTGCTGCTTATTTATCCTTATCGGCAAATATGCTGTCACTAAGCCCCTTATTAACCTTGTAGCTGAGGTAAGTAATGTCTATGCGTCCCTTTTCGTTCTTACCACCTGCTGCCACTGGCTTTTTAGGTGTGCCAGGAGCCTCACTGTAGTCCATGGTAGCACCCTTGGGCAGTTTATATTCCTTCACATCCATAGTTATGGACACTTTGTCGGGCAGGGCATAACGGGCATAGCTCCCATATTCCAGGTCCAGTACTACAGTGCCCTCATCGCGGGTGGTGGTTTCGGTACGGTATGCCAGCAGTGCGGCCTCATCTACCCATATACGGGTAAGCACTATACCGGTCTTATCGTCATCCGGTATCACCTTCAGTATGCGTAGGTTATGCCCTTTTATAGTAGCAGTACCGGCATCCAGCACCGTTACCCCACCCGATGGGATAAGGCTGCCCAGCGTAAGGCTTATGTTCTTTTTTGGCAGCATAGATATGCCATCTTTCCGCACCATCTTCACCTTATCGGGCGCTTTATAGTACAGTATGCCCTCCAGTGTAGGTATCTGCATATAGCTCACATCTATCAGCACCCGCACATCGGCAGTATAATCCTTTACCGCCAGCACTTTGCTGCGCAGGGTAAGGTAAAGCTCCTGAGCATCGGAGGCCATAGTAGTAAACGGCAGCAAAAACAACGTAAACACAAATGCCAGTACACGTATCATGAGGTTATATCCTTTTTATTGAAGTAAAGTATCGTAGCCGCAAGAAAGCCCGATGTATACAGAAACAACACCATAGCCGATTTTCCAATGGCCCTGTATGGTACATCTGCATCAAAGAACCCCTTCCACCCTACCATGTGTGAGGTAAACAGATATGGATTGATAGCAGTAAACAGGGGCAGCTCCAGATTGGACAGTATCGTAAACACAACCACTATACCCATGGTAGCAATGATGGGCCCTATACTATTATCGGCAAATGCCGACAGCAGCATGGACAGAGATGCTATTGTAGTCATAGCCAGGCAGGCAAAACCAAAGGCACAGGCATAGCGCCACATCACATCATGCTTCAGCAGCAATATAAAGGTTTCACTTTTCAGGTTTATCATGTCCCCGTCACCAAATACCAGCAGCGACAGAAACAGCGCCATCACAGCCAGCCACACTATGAGCATAATGGTATATATGCTGCTGGCCATAAACTTTATCATTACCAGCCGGGTGCGGCTTACAGGCCGGGTAAGTATCAGCCGCAGCGTGCCGCCATTGGCCTCACCGGCCAGCGCATCGCCCGCTACCAGCGCCACCAGCAGTGGTATCTGTATCAGCAGCGACTGCAGTATGAGGTAGGCTACGAGGTAACCATTAATGATATTGCCCTGTATGTTAAACTGCTCTGATATATCCTGCATCCCAAACTCAAAGAACTCCCGGCCACCTGCTTTCATAGCCAGCTGAAATATGAGCGAGGTGGCCGTAACCACACCAAAGCTGATGTAGGTGCGGGGACGCCTGAATATCTTGTATAACTCTATAAGCAGCAGTCTAATCATTGGTCAGGGATATAAAGTAATCTTCCAGCGAATGACGGGAATCAATATCTGTGACCCCTGCCCCATTGTTTACCAGCCATCTGTTCAGCTCCGGTATCATTTCTTTGTTCAGCCTGAATGTAAGCTGGCCGTCTGCAGCGGTTACCACATGTTTCTGCCACTGGCTTTCCGTCAGCTTACGGGTAATGACATCATCCGGCACTATACCTATGCGCACCATCATCTCCTCCGGATTCAGCAACTCCTGCACAGGCCCTTCTGCTATCTTCTTCCCCCGGTGCAGTATCAGCATTCTGGTAGCTACCTGCTCTATTTCATGCAGCATGTGCGATGATACCAATACTGTCTTCCCATGCTCCCGGCTTAGTGACTGTATCAGCTGCCGCATACCGGCTATACCCTGTGGGTCCAGGCCATTGGTAGGCTCATCCAGTATCAGCAGGTCGGGCTCATGTACCAGGGCTATAGCTATACCCAGGCGCTGCTTCATACCCTGCGAGTAGGTTTTTACCTTGTCCCGCTCGCGCCCGCGCAGGCCTACCTGCTCCAGCACATCATACAGCCGTTTTTCTTTTATAGTAGCATCTGTAAGTGCGGCAAATATTTTCAGGTTGTCCCATCCGCTCAGGTAGCCATACATATCGGGCCTTTCTATTACTGCGCCTATATGCCGCAGCAGGTGCCGTCTGCTGTTGGTAAGCTCTGTACCATTTATCAGCACCTTACCTGCATCGGGGAATATAAGCCCCAGTATCATGCGCATGGTAGTACTCTTACCTGCACCATTCTGCCCCAGGAAGCCATATACATCACCCTTGTCTATGGTAAATGAAAGGTCAGATACACGGGGTACCTTCTTAAAGGATTTGGTCACATTCTGTATCTCAACTATTGGAGGCAAGAGCAGGCTGTTTGAATATGAATACGGAGTAACAAAGGTAAGAGGATAACCTATGCCACCACCAACAGAAGCTGTTTTTAGCAATATATTGACACCACCGCCATGGACATTCATTACAGCTTCACCGGCACATTGGTTATTTATCTGCGCTGCGCAATGCGCCCACATTGCGCATGATACCTTTCCATTTACTGCGCTTCATGGGCGACTTACGGAAAATCTCATTAAAACCGGCCTCTGTCATCTGCTCCCATTCGCCCAGGGAAAGATTCAGTATCTGCGGTATAGGGGTAAAGTGCGGTTCGGTATGTGGTTTGGAAAACCGGTTCCAGGGGCATACATCCTGGCACACATCGCAGCCAAACATCCAGCCATCCAGGCTGCTGTGCATGTCCTGCGGTATCAGTGCATCTTTGAGCTCTATGGTGAGATAAGAAATACACTTACTGCCATCTACTACCGTGGGCGATACCAGCGCATCGGTAGGGCAGGCATCTATACACTGGGTACAGGTGCCGCAATGGTCAGTAGAAAATGGTGGGTCGGCCGGGAGATCCAGATCTGTTATGAGTGTGGCAATGAAGAAGAAAGAACCGGCATGCCTATTCAGCAGATTGCCGTTTTTCCCTACCCAGCCCAGTCCGCTGCGCACAGCCCAGCTACGCTCCAGTACCGGCGCACTATCTACAAATCCCCTGCCTTCTACAGCACCTATGTGTGTCTGTATGGTAGCCAGCAGCTCATTCAGCTTTTCCCGTATTACATAATGATAGTCTGTACCCCATGCATACTTAGCCACACCGGGAGCTTCCGGTGCCTGCTGCTCCCCGGGGAAGTAGTTCATAAGCAGCGTTATTACCGAGCGTGCCCCCGGCACCAGCTTACGGGGGTCGGTACGCAGGTCAAAATGCCGCTCCATATACTGCATAGTACCCTGATAGCCTTTGTGCAGCCACTGCTCCAGCCTGCGGGCATCATCATCCAGCTGCACAGCCGCAGCCACGCCACAGGCCATAAAGCCCAACCTTTCGGCCTCTGCCCGTATCAGTTGCTTATTATATTCTGCGGCCGTACTGCTCATTAGCTTACAAAATTAACAGAATGTACTACCATTATAGCGATACAGTCTGCGTGAGTACATCTCTGTTTCAGTAATTTTATAAAAACCACCTTATGAAAAACCTCAGGTATCTGGCAGCACTGCTGCTACTGCTACACCTAACGGGATGCAGGCATGAAGAAAAAGCACCGATAATCAATACGCAACTACCGGTTACTTCTTTCACCATAAACACAAACCGGGATACAACTATTACCACACCTGGGGGAGCCCGAATGCAAATACCGGCACATGCATTCAGTACCGATGCTGACACTGTGCAGCTCTCCCTGCAGGAAACCTACACCATTCAGGACATGATAAAGGGAGGACTCACCACCATGTCAGGCCGTCAGCCACTGAGCAGCGGCGGCATGATCAACATTATGGTGAACGGTGTTACAGCCACATTCTCCCAACCTGTAAGAGTGTCCATCCCCACACAACGCAAAGTACCCGGCATGCAGCTATTCACAGGCGTAGCTGGTGCAGACGGCACTATTGACTAGCAGAATCCGCAACCCATTACCACCAATGAGCAGATAGCAGCAGGCAAGGCCATATTTGAACGTGAATGCGCCTCCTGCCATCACCAGACAGAGGAGCGAACCGGACCACCACTGGCCTATATAGGGCAAAGGAGAAACGCAAAATGGTTGTATTCCTTCATCCGGAATGCCGACTCTATGATACGTGTCTTTGACCCGGTTGCACAGTCCAGCCATAGAGGTTATGCCCCCTTCCTGGGAGCGATGTACGGGGAGAAGAAAATGCCCGCCTATACCGGAATGAGCGATGAACAACTGGATGCATTAATTGCCTATCTCAACGAACCAGTGGGGGAAATGCCTTATGACCCTAAGGTTGCGTATGACAGTTGCGCCATGCTAGTCAGAGAGCTGAATCGTTTAAGCCGCATATGGAAAAGCCTGACGCATGACAATGGGAAGGAAACTACCGTGACACAGGACGAAAACCCAGGCGGTCCCGAAAACGGTCCGGGTTACAAGCCATCCGATATGCTGTTCCCAGAATCCAGGGTGGCTCAGTATTATACGTTCAACATTCAGACACAGGGATGGTACAACGTGGACGTATTTCTGGGCAATGTGCCTGGTTTTGTAAACAGCAACCTTACTGTAGTAACTCAGGGGCTCTATACCGATAATGCACAGCTTTTCTTTTTGTTGCCCGATCAGAATATATTCGCGCAAGGGGCATTGCTACCAGGGCAAACCAATGTGTGGGGCTTCTTTAAAGATAATGGAGACATAACCCTACCCCAGGGAGCAAGGGCTTTTATCTATCTGATAGGCAGTAGCGGTGAACAACTCTCCTTCGCTTCCACCGCATTTACTACACAAACAAAATTGCAACTATCACTTACCGCACAGGCAGCTAAAAAAAATACAATAGACAGCATGTTGAATGCACCTGGGTTCGCAGGATTCGCAGCAGGTGTAGGGGAAAGCAGAAATGCTCGTGAACTAAAATCGATTGAAGCCGCACTGCGACGCCTTGACACCCTGCTTTACCGGCGTAAATGCTTACCAATTAATTATCCCGAACAGTACACGACTCTAAAAATGCTGGATCGCTGACAAAAACGCAGTAATGAATAAATATCCAGCCCCTATCACACCCCCACCTCCAGCAGCAACAACTCCTCCCCTGTATCCGGGACGGTTATGGTACCCTTGTCTGTAAATCCCAGCCGGTGCAGTAGTTGCAGCGAGGTTTCATTTCCGGGCATTACGATAGCTGCTATGGTTTGCTGCCCCAGCTCACGGGCGGCATAGTTCAGCACTGCGGCCGATGCTTCGCGGGCATATCCTTTACCCTCGTAGCGTGGTAGCAGGGCAAAGCCTATATCATGGTGTGGCAGATAATCTCTTTTCAGCAGGCCACACATACCTATGGGTTCATTGGTAGCCCGCAGCTTTACCAGCCAGAGGCCGTACCCGTTTTCTTTATAACTCTTCAGCGGCCCCTGCACCAGATATTCCACCGCATCATCTATAGTATGTACATCACGGTCGCCTATGTACTGCTGCCACCCGGGGCTATTCAGCAGGGCTATAATAAACGAGGTGTTATAAACAGACAACTCTGTTATCTCCAGCCGTTCTGTAAGCATACGCACCATACTGTAAAAGGATATACTGCAAATTACAGCCCCGGCAGCAGTATATTTACAACACAGCATAAAAACCACCCATAAAGGGTTACTACCTATGGCAAAGAAAAAACTGGTAGCGCTCACCGGTGCCGGCATCAGTGCCGAGAGCGGCTTAAAAACATTTCGCGACGGAGACGGATTATGGGAAGGACACCGGATAGAGGATGTGGCCACACCGCGCGCCTGGCTCCGCGACCCTGCACTGGTGCTGGACTTCTACAATATGCGCCGCCGTGATGTGCTGGCTGCTGCACCCAATGCCGCCCATAATGCACTGGCTATGCTGCAGCAATACTATGATGTGCAGATAGTAACCCAGAACATAGACGACCTGCACGAGCGTGCCGGCTCGCAAAAAGTGCTGCATCTGCATGGCGAGATACTGAAAATGCGCAGCGAGCGGAACGGGCATACACTATATGATATAAGAGAAGACATAACACCCGGCATGAAAGCTGCAGATGGCGGACAGTTTCGCCCGCATGTAGTATGGTTTGAAGAGCCGGTGCCTATGATAGAGCAGGCGATACCCCTGATGCAGGATGCGGATATCTTTGTACTGGTGGGTACATCACTGGTAGTATACCCTGCGGCAGGACTGCTGAATTATGTTCAGGATGAGGTACCCAAATATGTAGTGGACCGACGGATACCGGAGGTGAGCTACTACAGTAACATAATACCTATAGAACAGCCTGCTACCACCGGCATGCAACAACTGCTGGAACTGCTCACCTGCAGCAACGCATGGTAGCACTCCGAACGCACCGCAGCATTACAACAGGTAGTACTAGCCTTTAAGACTGAACAGACTATCTACAAACTCACGTTTGTCAAATATCTGCAGGTCTTCCATGCGCTCTCCTACCCCTATGTACTTAACAGGTATCTTAAACTGATTGGCAATAGCCAGCACCACACCACCCTTTGCAGTACCATCCAACTTGGTGATGGCTATAGCGGTAACATCGGTAGCGGCAGTGAAATGACGGGCCTGCTCTATGGCATTCTGCCCGGTACTGCCATCCAGCACCAGTAGTACCTCATGTGGCGCATCGGGCATTTTCTTAGCTATGACACGGCGTATTTTCCCCAGCTCATCCATCAGGTATGACTTATTATGCAGGCGGCCGGCAGTGTCTATGATTACCACATCACTATCACGGGCCATAGCGCTCTGTACCGCATCAAAAGCTACAGAACTGGGGTCGCTGCCCATTTCCTTTTTCACTATCGGCACCCCTACGCGTTCGCTCCATATAGTGAGCTGGTCTACCGCTGCTGCGCGGAAGGTATCGGCAGCGCCCAGCAGTACATTCTTTCCGCTTTTCTTAAAGTTGTGCGCCAGCTTACCAATGGTGGTGGTCTTTCCCACACCATTCACGCCCACTACCAGTATCACATAAGGATGCTTGCCGGGCGGTGTATCAAATGTGGCAAACTCATTGGAGGGGGCAGCAGTAAGCATCCCCATTATCTCCTCCTGCAGTATCTCATTCAGCTGCGAGGTACCCAGGTACTTATCGCGGCCTACCCGCTCCTCTATGCGGTTAATGATAGCAACGGTAGTATCCACACCCACATCGGCACTTACAAGGGCATCTTCCAGCTGGTCCAGTACTTCTTCATCTACCTTATCCTTACCGGCTACTGCTTTTGCCAGCTTGGAAAAAAATCCTTCTTTGGTTTTCTGCAATCCCTGATCAAGCGCTTCTTTCTGCTCCTGCTGCTCTTTATTACGCCTGAAAAGTTTGTCAAATAAGCCCATGTGTATCTGTGTGAGGGTGCAAAATTAGTGAAATATTACTCTTGTGGGGCCTATATACCATATACAGCATGCATATCCGGTATCTCTACATCAGAAAAGCCTTTCCTTACCAGCCGCTCACGAAAGCGCTCCTGCACATCATACTCTCCATGCACAAGGAATAGTTTCTTCACCTGCTGTGGGTCCTGACAGGCCAGCCACTGGCTCAGGTCGTCATAGTCGCCATGAGCGCTAAGGCTGGTAATCTCTGCTATACGTGCCCGTACCGGGAATGATTTACCAAAGATGCGCACCTCTTCAGGCAGTTTTTTCAGCCTGCCGCCCAGCGACTGTGGCTCGCAATAACCGGTAAACAATATCTTATTCCTGCCGTCGGCTATATTGTTAGCTATGTGGTGTTTTACCCTGCCCGCCTCTGCCATACCCGATGCAGAAATGATAACACAGGGTTCATTACTGTCATTCAGCTTTATGGAGTCGTCCACATCCTCTATATACTTAAGCCCTTTAAAGTCAAACACATCATCGTCCCGCTTCAGCACATGCTGTACAGATGCGTTAAAGCAGCCGGGATAACGTTTTATAGCCTCTGTAATATTCACCGACAACGGGCTGTCTACATAATAGGTAATAGGTGGCAGCCGGTTTTCCAGCTCCAGCCGGTTCAGCATATACAGTATTTCCTGCGTGCGCCCCAGGCTGAAAGCCGGTATAATGAGCTTGCCCTTATCCTTAAGGCAGGTATCTACTATGTGGTCCAGCAGCTTCTCTGTAGCTACCGTCTGCAGGTCATGCAGCCTGTCGCCATAGGTAGATTCCAGTATGATATACTCTGCCTGCGGGAACTCCTGCGGCGACTTCAGTATCATATCCCTGTAGCGGCCCACATCGCCACTGAATGTAAGATGTGTGATAATACCCTGCTCTTTTATGCGCAGATTAATGGCTGCACTACCCAGTATATGACCACAATCGGTAAACGTAAGCTGTATGCCCGGCTCTATGATATAAGGATCATTGTAGGGTATGGTTTCAAACATTGAGAAAACGGTAGCAGCATCATCCTCCGTATAAAGCGGCTCTACCAGTGGCTTGCCCTCTTTCTTTCTGCGCTTGTTCAGATAGCGGATATCTGCCTCCTGTATATGGGCCGAGTCTATAAGCAGCAGCCGCGCCAGCGATGCAGTAGCCGGAGTACAATATATACGCCCCTTATAGCCATCCTTTACCAGCTTTGGCAGCAGACCTATATGGTCTATATGTGCATGAGATATAATTACATGATTCAACTCCTTTGGCTCAAACCCCCATTCACTGTTCAGCCTTATGGTATCTATACCCATACCCTGAAACATACCGCAATCCAGCAGTATCTTCTTTCCGGGATTTATCTGTAGCAAATGTTTGGAACCTGTTACTGTGCGTGCTGCACCATGGAATGATAACTTCATGCTCTTTGTCTTTTTATTAGTCTGAAACAGAGTATGAAGTTAGGTCAATTCCACGGTACTCTATAGCGCTATCAGTCATCAGCCGCATCTGTAGCGCAACTTTAACTATTCTCCCTCAGCCTGCCGGCAGATATACACACCCACCTGTGGCCCACCCGTCGGGGGGAATTCAAAACCGTCACATACAACTTACTGCAAAAGCGCCCGCACTACGACACGGAAGTCAACATGCATTTCCCCATGCACAGAGGGGTTATTTACCATCCACATGCTTTTCCAATGCCATGCCGGGATTGGCAATGGGGATGGACTCCCACGTAGTGAGGTGGTGTTTATTGCTCACCTTGTAGAAGCGCATAGTATCCTGGTAAAAGGTGGGATCGTCGAGGTGCTGTGTTACCCTTTTGCGCACGGCTGCACTGCTGGTAAGGAGGTGTAGGGTGGTATCGGCTACCATGGCAATGGCCAGCGAGTCTTTTGCTTTATTGAGGCTTATCTGGCGCAGTAGTAAATATCCGTAGATATATTTTTTATCTGCATGTGGCGTTGTGTCAATTTTGCGATTAAAATCTAACCAATCCGAATAATACAAGTTCAGAAAAGAACTGCCATTAACGGTAGAAACATGGGCAGGGAATTTTTCATATTCTTTCCACTTCCCGAGATACATGTAAGATATTCTGTAGTAGTATTTACTTGTGGCCCATTCGGTAGAGTCTGGCGAATAATTCTTCCAGTCCAGCATATTGTCTTCCAGTGTTTGCACCAGCAGATAGGTTGTAGAGAGGGTGTCACCCACTCTTTTCCACATACCCAGCAGGTTGGTATCTATCTTAACTATGGGGCGCTCATCAATAGCGTATGGGGAGTAGTTCTTGCAGCTATAGAACAGAAGCGGCAAAATACTGGTTAGTACTATTTTTCTGAAAGCCATAAAAAGATCATTATGCGTGTGCTAATATGTTTTTAAATTTTGTCATCACTATTTGCATTTTTTCATCCCTGTTACGGTGCGTGCTGCACCATGGAATGATAACTTCATGCTGTCGGACTTTTAGTTGTTCTTATTGATGCTATGAAGTTACTGCAAAACTGTATGACCGCACCTTCCACTCCCCGATAAAGGATTTTAACGTTATTGGTCACGGTACATATGTCCCGTACAGTATACCCGTGCTAATATTGCCTAACTTTGAGCATCATGTACCGCCTACCCACATTACTACTCACTGCCGCATCTGCCATGATGCTATACTCCTGCGAAAAGCTGGGGATATGCAAAGACCGTAACCTGCAGGTAGACCGGGAAATATATCAGGGAAACAGGCTACGCATAGACGGGTATTACTTTGCCCCGTCTGACACTGACGGTAACGGCCTGCAGCTCAATGAAATAATCGTGCTTTATAAAAGTGGTGTGGCGGGATTTCCCGGCAATGCCAGTGCAGGCCATGAGGATGACTACCTGCACCTTACATCCGGCTCTGCAGATCTGCGGCAGAGTAAGGGGGCATGGGGCACCTTCCGGGTTACAGACTCCACCCTGTACCTGTGCAAGTGGAAACCGGCACTATGTGGCTACCCTGCCGTGCAGCGCACCTGCGAGATAATCAATGATACCACCTTTATCGTACACAGTACCGATATCAAAGGCAAGCACGGAACGGGGACAATTGAAAAAGATGTCATTTTCCGCTTCAGGCATTTTTACCCAAAGCCAGACAGCCTTAACGATTTCATTAAAAACTAAGGGAAGCTAACTCATTTACGGAGCCAGGCGGCTACGTCCCCACACACCGTTTTCCAGAGAAAACACAATGCGGTCGTGCATGCGGCTGGGGCGGCCCTGCCAGAACTCCATGCGCTGTGGTGTCACCACATATCCGCCCCAGTGAGGCGGGCGTGGCACATCGCCCGATGCAAATGCCTTTTCGTAGCGGGCATAATGCTCATCCAGTACAGATCGGTCTGTTATCTCCTCGCTCTGCGGAGATGCCCAGGCACCTATGCGGCTACCTACAGGGCGCGATGCAAAGTACTCATCACTCTCGGCCTCGGGCAATTTTGCAATTGTACCCTCTATACGTACCTGACGCTCCAGCTCTTTCCAGAAAAACAGGAGCGCCACGTGTTCATTACCGCCTATCTCTACGCCCTTGGCACTGGCATAATTGGTAAAAAAAGAAAAACCACGCTCATCCACACCCTTCAGTAATACTATACGGGCATGGGGGCTGTGGTGTGCATCTACGGTAGCCAGCGTCATGGCATTGACCTCGGTGATACCGGCCGTGTCGGCCTCTATAAACCACTGGTCAAAAAACGCTATAGGATCATTGCCCACCGTAGCTTCAGTAAGCTCGGCCAGCATATAATCGGCTCGTATATCTGCAATATTTCGTGGTTTACCGGCCACGGCTATGTTTATTTATCGCTATCGTCTGATGTACCTGTGTACTTAAAGCTTACATACAGGAACTCAATAGCCAGCAGGAAAAAGAATGTATAAGTGAGTATGGGACCTACGCTCAGGTTTACCGTGTCATAGAAAGCGCCCAGTATCAGTTGACTCATGTAAGTGAATTTAGTGGGCGCAATTTACAGCTTTTCGCGGGAAATAAAAGTGTCTGCCATCATTTACTTATCCCCGCTGTTTCACCAGTGCTGCTATATGGCCCACATACCGGTGTGCCAGCACTTCCCGGTCAAAATTCCGGCGGGCATACTGATAGCCGCTTTCCCCCTCCTGCGCTATGCGGGCAGGGTCGGCCATATACTGACGTATGATACGGTTATACTCGGCCGTGTTTTCAGGCTCCACATATACCCCCGCCCCGGCAGCCGCTACCAGCTCCCGCGATACGCCATCTATAGCCATCAGTATAGGCCGCTTGCACGACATATAATCAAATGTCTTGTTGGAATATACAGTTTTGAAAGTGTCTACCCGCTTCAGTACCGATGCGCCCATCTCTGATGCCAGGATATAGCGAAACACCTCGGCCTTGGGTACAGAGTCCAGAAAGCGTACATTCTGCACAACACGCTCTGCAGCCAGCTTTTTCAGCCGCTCCTTCTCCATACCCTGCCCTATGAGCAGGAACAATACATTCGTATCGGCCAGTGCCTCACCAGCATCTATCAGCTGCTCCAGATGATTGGCTACGCCATGCGCCCCCACATAGGTAATCACAAAACGCCCCTCCAGGTCATGCTCCCGGCGGAATGCCTCGCGGTCAAAGGTCTGCAGCAGCTTTTCCGACAGGCTGAAGTCGGCCGCATTAGATATCTGTATCAGCTTTGCTTCTGGTATGCCCTTTTTATCGCGCAGTGCATTGTAAAATGCCGGGGTAAGCACATTAATGCACCGTGCAGTACGGTATATAAATGCCTCTACCCAATAGGCCAGCTTAATAATGAGCTTATTGGTAAGTACACCGGTATCTATAGCCGACTCCGGCCACAAGTCCCGCACCTCAAACACAAACGGCATGCGCCGCAGCCGCGACACCAGATAGCCCGTAATACCTACAAACAGGGGTGGAGAGGTAACAATGACTACATCATACTTCCCTCTGGCCTTAAACAGGCCTGCCCACAATGCCGAGAACATAAAGGAAAAATACCCCCACAACCTGCCTATAAAACTCTTGTTATAAGCCTCCGATACATGGCAACGCCAAACACCTACATTTCCCTGCTGCTTCTGCACAAAGTAGCGCCCTTTATATTCGGCCCGCTTTTCATGACCATTATAGTGCATCATGCCCGCTATAACGGTCACTTTATGCCCCTCATCTGTCCATATACGGGAAAACTCATTCCACCGCGACCCACCGGGGTCGTCCTCTTCCAGAAAATACTGGTGTATGAGCAGGATATTCATTATGGCGGCGAAGATAATATAAGTATGGTAGAGTGTGAGTGTGCTGTGTTATGCGGAGTGATGAGGGTAAGAAATCTATCGCCTCTCTTATTTCTACAAAGGGACTGCTGCATAGTTACCCAAATTTGGCGCCAGCGTTTTCCACTTGCAGAATCCGCTACTTTACGTTCTTAATCCCCATAACACCCCTCCATACATAGCACCATATTTTGCTACATTTACATAATGAAAACTATTCACCCTTTATCTATTTTCTGTACCATGTTGCTTATGGCAGGGCTTGCTATTTCCTGCAACAAAAACAAGAACACCAGCCCCGCCAAAGAAAAAAATCCCATTGAGTACATCCCTCAAATGGCAGGAAAACATAAAATGGTGGGAACATATAGGGAAGCACACCCATTGGCCTCACCGCCAAAGGTCATAATTGAAAATGTAGAAATCTTTTATGACATAAGCATTTTGAGCGACTCCGTCATTAGCATAAAAACCTCTGAAGGCAGCGAATTCACTGGAAAATATTATTTCTCAGCATCAGATACCGCAGATGCAAGGTTTGGATTAAGCATATCCCCACGTAGTTACATGTATGAAAGCTTGTATTACTATTTCCTAAAGGATAGTCTGGCCTACCATTCGTATTATAATAACTATTTCGTGCAGGAGACAACGCTGCATTCAGAATAATTCCATCTTTCTTTTTGCGTTCGCCTTCGCCTTTTAGCCATATTATTAAGCCTTCTCCACCCGGGTTGTAGCCCACCATATACAGCACCATATTTCGTTATATTTACATAATGAAAACTATTCACCCTTTATCTATTTTCTGTACCATGCTGCTTATGGCAGGGCTTGCTATTTCCTGTAACAAAAACAAGAACACCGGCCCCGCCAAAGAAAAAACTCCCATTGAGTACATCCCTCAAATGATGGGTAGTTATAAAATGTTGGGAACATACAGGAAAGCGACAACACTCTCTACTCCCCCTACAGACACAACTACATATATAGAAACGCATTTCAACATCAGCAGGTTAGCTGATTCAGTGATTTCAATTGAAACCTCCGATGGCGGAAAGATGACTTGTTATTACAAACCCGATACTTCATCTGAAAAAATAGGCTTCGTTGTATCTCCAGCTTCACATGACATCGAGCGTTTGACATATTACTACCATAAGGATAGCCTCGTTTACTATGCCTATTACAATTACAATATCCTGCATGAGATAAAACTGCATTCAGAGTAATTCCATGATACATGTAGTCCCTCTTATCGAAACGTCACCACGCCCGGCATATGTCTCCGACCACGTCGATACGGTAGCAAATCCCCTGATTTGCGAATCTCAAAATTGGCGCCAGTGTTTTCCACTGGTGTCCGATAATCAGCAAGTGTTTTTCACTTTCATATCCCGCTACAGGCCATAACATAGTCTTATCAGGATAAAACACGCGACATATCCCATATTTTGCCGAACTTTGCACCACAAACAAACCCTTATATCTATACAACCACCATGCAATGTCTTAGTCCCGGCTCAGGATGTCTTTTGTAAGATATTATTATAACTTTTTGCGGCTACCCTGTATGGGGCATAATGTGGCGCAAATGAGGTCTCACTCACATAACACAACAGGCATAAAATCTGAATAGCAACACTACATCCCCAATACATTATCTGAGTTGTTACAAAACAATGATGCCAGAAAGGATATAAAACATCAGATTCATGAGCAATACAGCATGGGGCATGATGGGGTATAAATGGGGCATTACCTGCGTTGACCGTCACACATAACATCATAAATATCAACACATTGCAGAAAAGAAAACACCCCACACTTTTTTATGTGGGGTGCTACAAAACAATGATACCCTAAAGGATATAAAACATCAGATTCAGGAACAATGCAGCATGGGGCATGATGGGGTGCAAATGGGGCATTACCTGCGGCACTCATCACGCATAACATTTTAAATATCAACAAATTGCAAAAAGACAACACCCCACACTTTTTTATGTGGGGTGTTACAAAACAATGATACCTAAAGGATATAAAACATCAGATTCAGGAGCAATGCAGCATGGGGCATGATGGGGTGTAAATGGGGCATTACCTGCGTTGGCCGTCACGCATAACATCATAAATATCAACACATTGCAGAAAAGACAACACCCCACACTTTTTTATGTGGGGTGCTACAAAACAGTAGTTATCAGACAGTAGGAGGTGATGCTGGCTTACCACCTTTTATGAGGAGCCATACAGCCAGCAGTATTTCGCCCAGGGCCATAGGTAGCCCCAGAATGTTACTCAGCATATCGGCTACGGCAGATAATTGTGGTGTAGCCACCTTCAGGGTATGTACCAGCACATATGAGGCTCCTGCTATTATGGTAAGCCACCACAGAGCAGCAGGTACGCGGCGGTGCTGCTTCATAAGCACACCTACTGCCAGCAGATGAAACCCGAATACTATGAGCCCTGCATACCACAATGTGGTAAAGGTGTTATAGTTGTCAATGATAGCGGCACCTGTGAGGCCTGTCTGCGTGAGGTTCTTTACCAGATATACGCCCCCAATGCCGAAGAATACCACGTAAACCACCCTCAGCACAAATGACGTAAACGCAAGACTTTTATTATCGTTGATGAAAAAGCGGTAAATGGTCCACGCCACCAGCACATCCAGCAGCAGTATCACCAATACTCCTGCCAGTCCGTTTTTATACAATGGCATATGTGCTGCCAGCAGTTGCTGTACCTCACCGGCCTGGAGCGCACCATATACCTGCGGGAATACATATCCGAAACAGAAGCCGGCAATAACGGTCATTAATAAAAGCGAATAGCCCGTAAGCTTCGCAAAGTTTCGTTGCGTGGTCATATATGCTATGTTTTATCTGAATGCCTGAGGCAGTGTCAAAAAACTGATGCGAAAAATGAGCATCAAAGGCAGTAAAAATGCCTTGTACATTTAGGGTACAGATGTAAGAGAAACAGCATCTGATGACTGCAAAAATAATTTTTTATCCCAACCTGTTATGGCAATAATTGCACCTCCTGCAGAAAGGGCTATAAACTACTGATAGTCAGCACTCCCTGATACCTGACACTATAACCTCACATGGATAACCCTCTGGCGTACCTCATTTTTCTATCGTAAAAATCTACCTTCACATTATGGCACAATTTGAACCCTTATCTACCAACCGGCTGACGCTACGCATGCTACAGGATGACGACCTGCAGACAATATATGCGCTGCGCTCAGATGAGACTGTAGGCCGGTATATAGGCAGGCCTTTGCTGCAGAGCATAGATGAAGCCCGTGCATTCACTGACCGTATAAGGAAAGGATATGCAGCAGGCAACATCTGGTACTGGGCTATATGCACAAAAGACAGCAGGGATATGATAGGTACAATATGTCTCTGGAACTTTTCGGCTGACGGGCAAGTGGCAGAAGCAGGATATGAAATGCTACCCCGGTACTATGGGAATGGCTATATGCAGGAAGCACTGACCGCAGTATGCCAATATGCCTTCCACAACCTGAAGCTGACCGTAATAGATGCCTATACGCACCACGACAATACCCGCTCAATAAATCTGCTGGGCAGAACTGGCTTTGTACTGTGTGCAGACAGGACAGACCCCGATGTGCCTGCCAATGTGATATACAGAAAGGAGTACTGAAAAGATAAGAAGTAGCTATGATGGCAGTGATATCTCTGTCTCTATAGTATGCTGTGGAGATGTAAAGCTATACTCCTGCGTTGAAACTTTGCTGCCATATAGCGACGACTGCCAGCCTTCTGCTTCTGCTGATTGCAGCACAGTGCCATCGCCGGCTACCGCCTGCAGGTGCACAGCTATGCCGTTCGGCACATGCCACAACTGGGCTACCTCTGCACCCACAGGCAGGTGTGTCAGCTCATCGCGTACCGTCCACTCTGTACTTCCTGCGGCATGTGTTACTGTACGTTTATGCACTATGCCCGGCGCTATGTGCCTGAACATATTGACACTACCGGTAAATGTATATATGCTTCCTTCCCGGCTCAGGTTTGCCGCTGCATTGCGGCTCCAGTAGTACCATATAAAGCGCCCACCTTTCAGCATCTGGTCCTGCCCGTTTACCATAACGGTATTATGTGCCTGCGTGCCGCTGAAATAGCGTATGGTAGCAGCATCAGTATTGTACTTATAACTACCGGCATCTGTAAGTACATTCACGCCTTTATGCCATATATCAAGGTGCAGATTGTCGGCCTGAGATGGGCGGTCCTTATAGCTGCCACAGCGTATAAATGTAAGTGACTCCTGCTCTCTGATAACATAATACCCTCCCACCGGAAAGCTATGACATCCCTGCTGAGGGGCATTGTGCTGTGTCACCTCTGTATCAATACCATACCAGCTAGCATCCTCCCCTCCCTCTGCTATACCGGCATCCACACCCAGTGCCGCTGCCAGAGCTGCCAGTTGTGGCCTGTAATCGCGATAGTGTGCTGTACTGAGCGGAAAGAACAATGCGCCATCATTTGCACCATAGTTAGGTAGCCAGCCATGCTCATCTATCATACAGGTACGCAGGAAGGTCAGAGATTTCAGGGCACGGTCATATACCACACCGGAAAAGCGCTCCCCATTCTTCCCGGCAAGTACAATACCCCAGGTGAGTAGCTGCACCACTACCCGGTGATAATTCATAGAGTACTGCAGGAAAGTGCCATCCTCATATATCTGGTAGGCTATTTCCTCCTCCAGCCATGCCTTACCCTGCTGTTTCCACACACCGGCACCGGGTAGTGAGGGGTATAATATGCCGCACAGGTACAGGGTGAGTGTCTCCGTTATAGCATGATTATTACGTACGGCTATACGGGAAAAATGGATGTTGTTATAAATGTGATGCAGATGCCAGTATATAGCATACTGCATCTGGTCAAATACCTCTGTGGTAAGCTCCGGAGCGTCGCGATAGTAATAAAGCGCAAAGGTCCAGTTAAGCACCCGCAGAGACATCTCCTGACTACAGCGATAGTTAGGCCCGCAATTGACAGGATTGGCCTTTATCCATGAAAGGATATTGGCAAAAACCATTGCTGCGCAGTGTTTATTGTGATGATAATCGTAGCGTATAACATCGTACAGCCAAGAAAAGCGCGACTTTTCCCATACATACTTTATATCGCCGGCCACGGGAGAATAATCGGGTATGGCCGTCCAATGGGCATTTATATCATACCGGTGACCGGTATCGGGATTGGTAATCCAGTCATAGTCTGTACCCAGCTCCATGAGTACATTGCTGAACATCTGCAACCTGCCCTGCACAATGTCTTCGTAACGCTGTGCCAGTTGTGGGGATGGGGTACGCTTTACCTTAATATCTGACCGGGAGTGAAAGAAAAAAGCCGCATCCGTTGCTTTCCATGCATCCAGCGTTATATACTGCTTAAATGGAGGTGCTGCGGGGAACCGTTTACGATACAGACCGGTACGCCTCAGCAGCTCATGTCTGGCACGAAAAAGGGTATATCTCATCCCCATATTTCCTATCAGATCTGCTACCTTCTTTAAACGTCCTGTCATCCGTAATATTAAAATGTCACTATAAACTCACACCCTTCTCCAGGTGCACTGGTCACTTCAATTTTACCACCCAGCGACTCTACTGTGGTACGGGTAAGATACAGCCCAACTCCCTTACTTTCATAACCTTCATGAAACACCTGATTGAGTCGGAACACCTTATCCCCAAAACGCTCCAGATCTATACCCAGTCCATTATCTTTCACTATGAGCCTTACCCTACCCTCTTTCATATCTGTGACTATCCGTATCTCCGGTATCAAACCCGGTACGGAATATTTGAGCGCATTACTCACCAGATTGTAAAGGATATTATACAGGTACATCCTCGGATAAAATATTACAGGAACACCTGTATCTGTAATAATCTGCGCCTGTTTCTCTACAATGCTGCCTTTCAGCTGGTCTGAAATATCGGCCACAAGCTCTGATACATTGCATTCATCGAACGGAATGTCTTTCCCCAGTTTTATCTCAGTCACCTGCATGAGGGTAGCCAGATTATTCATCAAAGCCCTGCTGCTATCTCTGATAAGCGTAAGACCTTCCTCTTGCGTAAACACATCATTCGTATCACCACCAGTAGCAGCTCGCTCATGCTGCTCCAGCAGGGTATCTGACAGCATACGTATATTGCCTGCTGGGCCACGCAGGTTATGAGCTATGATATGACTCAACTCTTCCAGTTGGTTTACTTTACTCAGCAGGTTGAGCCGGGTTTGCTCCAGCTCTGCATTCTTATTACGCAACTCCTGCTCCATCTCCTTTTTATCGGTAATGTCTATAGCCTGCACAATAAAGAACTTAGGGAGCCCTTCCGTATCCCGTACCAGAGACATGGTAAGCGACACCAGCATTACCTTACCGGTACGGGCTATGAATCGCTTCTCAACGTTGTACGTAGTTATCTCACCAGACAACATACGCACCATATATTCCCTGTCCAATGCCACATCGTCGGGGTGCGTAATATCGTGTAATGAGCGTATGCGCAACTCATCGTTAGTATATCCGGTAAGGCTGCACAATACAGGATTGGCATCCAGCCACATACCTTCATGGCTTATGAGCGCCATGCCTATACCAGAGTCATTAAAGGCACTGGCAAATGTATCTCTGCTGGTTTTCAGCTCCTGCTGTGCCCGTACCCTGTCTGTAATGTTAAGCCCATAGCCAATGCTCATGAGATGCTTTCCATACTCATCAAAAACGGGATAGTGATTCCGTAAATGATATTCCGGATTACCATCTCTGTTAATCAGCATTTCTTCCCACTCAATGTTGTGCTTCTTCTCCAGCGCTTCATAAAATATACGCTGTCTCCTTTCCACCAGCTCCCGGGGTTTATTCCGCAGCTTCACATAGTCTTCATCGGTCTTTCCTATCATCCACTCCCGTAGTTCCTTGTCTTTGACTGCCGTGGGATTAATAAAAATATATCTGAGTTGCTGGTCAAATACGACTATATCAGCAGCAATATGATTCAGTATCTGCTCATAAAAGTTGCGTAGTGATGCCAGCTGCTTCTCATAGCTTTTCTGAGCGGTAACATCCCTGAACTTCCATATGCCCCCCTTACGGTTTTTGCCCAGAACCAGTGGAATATAATCCCTGCCTACTATTCTGCCATCTACCATTTCCCACTCCTCGTCCAACACCATTTCATGCAGGTTAAGGAGCTGAACAGTACGGTCATAAAAGCCCTGAGAATCTTTATAGTGATGCATACGTGCGGCTATGCTCTTGTATACATCCATATCGTTCAGTGCAGATGGATGGTCTGCGATGTTATAGATATCACAATACACCTGATTGGCGAACAATATCTTTTTATGTTCATCGACTACCAGTATACCATCTCTCAGATTATTTACCAGACGGGAAAGCAACTGAGCCGCTGAATAATACTTCTCTTCTGCCTCCTTTAGCTGAGAGATATCGGTATGCGTACCCACGAAACGAAGCGGAGTGCCATCAGAATGACGAGCTACAATCATCCCCCGGCTCAGCACCCACTTATAAGTGCCATCTGCACAAAGCAGCCTGAACTCTGAATTGTAGTTTTTTACTTTGCCGGCAAAAAAGTCGTCCCTATCCTGCACAACCCGCTGCCTGTCTTCGGGATGAATAAATCCGGTCCAGCTTACCAGATGAATAATCTGGTCCTTGTCATAACCGAATGTCTGCTGCCACTTATCAGAAAATGAAATGGTTTGTTCCGGGATATTCACATCCCACATACCATCTCCGGCGGCATCCATCGCAAGTTTCCAGTAATCCTCAGTTACTTTTCCTGCTCTTTTAGCCGCATGGAAACTAATAACCAGAAAAATACCATCTTCCATCTCTGGTCCGGCAGGAAGTACATTAATGCGATATATATATACCGTATCGCCCTGAACAACACTATAGCGCGACTGCTCGCTTTTACGGGATGTAAGACACTCATTAATAGCTGCACAATACCTTTCAGCAACGACTGTATTGTTTATTACAGCAAGGTGCGCCTCACTACCTACACGATCTTTAAACTGTACTATCTCCCCTTCTGAAGACACCACTATCACACGGTTTGCAATCTGCAACAGTGTTTCAATAATAGCATTGATAGTATGTGTGGACCGGGTACTCATAAAATATGGGCGCGTACTTAAACGATTCCAAAAATATGAATAATATGCTCTATAATACGAGGCGCTGTTTTACCATCCCACATTTCAGGGATAGCTCCTTTTTTCCAGTTTCCGGAAAACAACATCTTAAATGCCGGGGCTATCGCATCCGGATTTGTACCCAACAATTCATTGGTACCTACAGTACAGGTTTCCGGTCGCTCTGTATTTTCTCTTAATGTCATACAGGGCACTCTCATTACCGTAGTTTCCTCTGTAATACCACCTGAATCCGTAACGACAACTTTTGCATTTTTCACCATGTAGTTAAACTCCAGGTAACTCATAGGCTCTGTCATGTGCAGATTATCGGCCTTAATTCCTGTTTTCTCCAGCATTTTAGCCGTTCTGGGATGTACGGGGAATATTATTGGCAGACCGTTTGAAGCTTTAATAATTTCACTCAGCAATTTTTCCAGTCCTGAAGCATCATCCACATTGGCAGGGCGGTGTAAAGTAGTAATGATATAGCCCCCAGCTGTAAGCGAAAGAGTATTCCATATAGTGGGAGGTGTAAAAAAAGGCAACTGCTTCAGCAGGGTATCAATCATAGTATTTCCAACAAAGAAAATACGGTCGGTTGTAACCCCTGCTTTCCTCAGGTTATCATTTGCGGTAGCAGATGTAGTAAAAAAGTAATCAGAAATTGAATCAGTTACTATTCTGTTTATTTCTTCGGGCATGGTCCAGTCGCCACTCCTTATACCCCCTTCTACATGCGCCACCTTTATGTTGCCCAGCTTCTTTGCAGTTATAGCGCATGCCATAGTAGATGTCACATCTCCTACTACAATACAAAGATCGCAAGGCTGACTCATGAGCAGCTTTTCATACCCGGTCATGATTCGGGCTGTTTGCTCGGCCTGAGTACCGGACCCGGCCTCCAGATTGTGGTCAGGCTCAGGAATACCCAACTGCTCAAAAAAGTCATGACTCATTTTTTTGTCATAGTGCTGCCCCGTGTGAACAAGACGATAATCTATGGCAACCCCCTCTTTTTTCTTTGCAACAATAGCTTCAATAACAGGAGCTATCTTTATAAAGTTCGGCCTTGCGCCAGCTATAATATCTATGAGCATCTTATAAGATTGCGTTTCTTTATTATAAACCGTATTTGTGCGGTACTGATTACAATTTCACATCTACCCAGCGGCGGGTTTTGAGACTTTCTACAGCTGCTATACCTGCCAATGTGGTATTAACAACTTCATCAAAACTCATTAGCGGGTCGCCGCCGCTACGCACCCGCTCTGTAAGCAATCTGAACTGTGCCAGGTGCCCTTTGTCTGTATTGGTTTTCAAACGGGAAAACCCTTTGGTGCCATAGCCGGTAGTAACCTGAAAGTTGTCACAAACCAGTGTGCGCTCCTGCGAGTAAACTTCAATTCGCTCTTTGGAATAATCTTTAGAACCATTGGCGAAGTAGTTTATCACCCCAGTGCTGCCATTGGCATACTGCAGTAAAATACTGGCACAATCAGTATTTTCCCGTGGACTTACCCCCATAGCATTCATACACACAGCAGTGATATGGCTGCCTGTAAGCCAGGAAATAAGGTCCATATAATGGCAGGCCTCCCCTATTATGCGCCCACCGCCTACTTTCATATCATGTACCCATACATTAGGCGGGATAGCCCCTGCATTCATAGTAGCTATGACATTGACAGGCCCATCTCCTATTGCCTTCCTGATTGCTACACTGTGTGGAGAAAATCTACGATTAAACCCTACCGTAAGTGTTTTGCCGCCGTCATATGCAGCCATCACCTCATCAAGTCCGGCACGATCGATGGCAAGCGGCTTCTCCACAAATACATGCTTGCCCGCCCTGAGCGCCTCTGCAGTCATATGTGCATGCTCATTATGACGAGTGGTGATAATAACAAGGTCTACAGCGGCATCATTAAGTATTGTTTTATAATCTGTGGTGCTTTTACCAATATTGTACTTGCGTGCGAGTGCAGTACCTGTAACGCCAGCTGCACTGGCAATGCTATGCAATGGTGCCTTTATTGCCGCCAGTGCAGGTAACATGGTCATAGCTGTAAAGTTGCCGGCACCTATAATCCCAATTCCCCCTGCACCAGACGAAAAGCTACCTGAAGCAAAAGAAACTGAGGTATCGGGTCTGCTATCTTCAGGATATTCCAATACCGATGCTATTGCATCTCTGTTACTTATATCATTATAGATACGACCATAGTCGGCTATAGGTACCCGTGCTGTAATCAATGAATTTACTTCCAGCTTCCCCCGGCTTATCATATCCAGTACTGCTGTAAAGTTTCGTTGCTCTGTCCAGCGCACGAAAGGCAGGGGATAATCAATACCTGCTTTTTCGTAGCTATCATCGTATCTACCCGGACCATAAGAGCAGGACACCTGAAAAGTGAGTTCCTTCTCATAAAACTCAGCCCTGCTAATGTTGAGTCCTATTACACCTACCAGAATGATACGACCACGTTTACGGCTCATTCTTGCCGCCTGAGATATTATCTCGTCTGTCTTGGCGGAGGCTGTTATTATTACTCCGTCAGCACCTACACCTTCAGTATATGCCAGCACTGATGCTACGGGGTCGGCTCCACCGGATGGGTTTATGCCTATAATGCCTTTCTCCTTAGCTATTTTTATTTTCTTCTCATCGGGGTCTATACCTATCACCCTGCAGCCATTTGCAATAAGCAACTCTGCCGTAATAAGCCCGATAAGACCAAGCCCTACAACAACTATTGTTTCACCCAAACGGGGATCGCACAACCTGATACCCTGCAAACCTATAGAACCGATTACTGTAAATGTTGCCGCCTCATCGCTTACACCATCGGGGATACGAGCCACAAGATTCTGTGGCACACATACAAATTCAGCATGAGGGCCGTTGGAAGCTACTCTGTCACCTACGGCAATGCCGGTAACACCCTCTCCCACTGCTATCACAACCCCTACATTACAATAACCCAACGGAAGTGGCTGCCCCAGCTTATTAAAAACAGCCTGTAATGTAGGCTTTATACCATCTGACTTTATTTTTCCCAGCACCTGCTTCACCCGCTCCGGCTGCTGCATCGCTTTCTGCAGCATATTAGCCCTGCCAAACTCTACCAGCATTCTTTCTGTACCTAAGGATACCAGACTTCGCGTAGTTCTTATCAGCACCTGTCCTTTCTTCACTACAGGAGCAGGTACGTCTTCCAGTATCGTCTCTCCGGTTTTAAACGATTGAATTATTTGTTTCAACAGGTTAGATTTTTAAATAGACAAAATCACATTAAAACAAAACAATATAATGTTTCATTTTTGTGGTGCAAAGGTACTATTAATATATTAGAGTAGATAATGTAACAGCATACATCACCAATGAATAAATGCAATGGTGGCGGGCTTTTCCATTGGTCATACCTGAGTATCAGCAGCAGAACGACACAAAACATAACAAATGTTTCATATGCTTAAATAAAAACAATAATGAGAACTAATATTTCATTATACGAAAGTTTTTGCGGACATTTGTCCTACTAACCGATGGGTTAGTAAGCACAGTCCTATCCCGACATACCAGGTATGTCGGGATTTCTTTTTCTCCCGCTGCCTATCTATGCATATGGTTTATCTATCCTGTGCATTGCCTCATTATTTGTACTTTAGCATTGTAAAATCAAACACACTACAGTTCATGAAACGTATTGTTATTTCCATGTCGCTGTTTGCTCTTTTGCTTTCTTCAGGAGCAGCCTACAGCCAACTTAAATTACCAGCATTAAGCCCTACAGCAAGAGTGTCTCAGGACTTTTCAATTTCAAACATTGAAATCGCCTATAGCCGCCCATCCATGAGGGGCAGGAAAGTAATGGGGGAAATGGTACCCTATGGCAAAGTATGGCGTACAGGTGCCAATGCTTCTACAAAAATTAAGTTCGGAGAGGATCTTGAGATTGCCGGACAGCGCATAAAGGCAGGTGAATATTCTGTATACACTATACCTGACAGAGATAAGTGGGAAGTAGTGTTCAGCACAGCAACAGGGAACTGGAGTGCAGATGGTTTTCCTCGTGAATATGATGCTGCGAGGCTGAAAATCAAACCTATTACACTCAATGAAGATGTGCAGACGTTTACCATCGCCATCAGCGATATAACCTTTACGAGCTGTAAAATTGAAATGATGTGGGAGCGTACTATGATAGTAATACCTGTAGTAGCTGATAATAAGGATGCTGTTGCTGCCAACATTGACAAAGCGCTGAACAATACAAGTGTTCCCTATTTCCAGGCTGCAAGCTACTATTATGAAACCAACCAGAAGCTGGATGATGCAAGGAGATATGTAGATAAAGCGATAGAGCAAAATCCGAAAGCTTTCTATATGTGGTATCTTAAAGCACGCATTGAAAAAAAGCTGGGTAATACAGAAGATGCACTTGCAGCAGCAAAAAAATCTATTGAATTATCAAAAGGTACGGCTAACGCGCTTGAATACAAGCGTAACAATGAAAAAATAATAGCTGAGCTTAATAAACATAAAAGAGCGTATCAGCCGGCAGACTAATTGTTTTCCGAAATGCTGAATAAAAATGCCTTGCAGTCAGTTGCGAGGCATTTTTATTATCTCTCCATACCGTCAAAAACCATTTTTGGCCTCATTACCCCCAAAAAACAATGGCTGCACAAATGTGCAGCCATTGTCATATCCACAACCATTATTGTTATTGTTTCACTACGAAGTGGAATGCTTTGTGGTCAGCACCCACTGTCAGGTTCAGCATGTACATGCCGTTGGCAAGATTGTTCCCCAGCTCTATACCTGCATCCAGTACGCCACCGCGGCTCTTAGCCACACCGTGATATACCACCTGACCCAGCATATTCGTAACCTCCAGCTGTACTTCCTCTTCTGTCTGTATGCCCAGTGTACCCGTAACGCGGAACGTACCAGTGTTCGGGTTAGGTACCAGACGAAGCTCGCTCTGTGACAGACCCGTCATGGACACGCCCGTTGTTGAGGTTACCGTCATCACCACTGAGTTGATAGAAGTGTTGTTACACCTGTCGGATGCCATCACCACGCAGGTTACTGAGTCACCATTGTTCAGCTTAGAGGTAGTGTATCCAGGCTGTGTAGCCCCGTTCACTACATTGCCATTTACCAGCCACTGATATGTAGGCGCATCACCTGCCTGTATTGCATTGGCTGTGAAAGTTACTGCAGTACCCTCTGCTACCACCAGACCCGGTGATACCGTAAGTTCTACAATCGGTGTATAGCGGGCATCTACCTGCATAGTAACACTGTTGCTGTTCACATCATTTTCTGTTACACACTGATAGCTACTGTTCAGCATCACCTTCACCACATCATTATCCTCTGGCATATAACTGTAGCCAGCGCCATTTACACCAGTAACGATGTTACCATTCACCATCCATGTGTACATTGCGGCATCACCACCGTTTACTGCTGTTGCTGCAAACACTGCTGTGCTACCCTCACACAGTGTATCGCCTGTTGCAGTTGCGATACTTACTGATGGTGTCAGGTTGGCAAGTACGTCCATCGTCATTGCACCATTCACTGTCGCATTTACAGGGCAGGCCTCGCTGCTGGTGTAAGCCACACTTACTACGTCGCCATCTGCAGGCACATAATTATATGTTGCTGTAGCCGCTACCGGAGTACCATTTACCTTCCAGTCATATACCGGAGCTGTACCACCATTTACGCCATTGGCGGTATAGGTAACAGAAGATCCATTACATACGCGGTCGCCCATGTCTGATGATACATTTACCGATACTGTAACCAGTGGATTGATGCTTACCTCTGCACTACCATTCATGCTACGCACACAACCTGCAGGACTGGTAGCTGTAACCATGTAAGTACCAGCCGATGTCTGCAATGCAAAATCAAAGCCAGTACCGATACCAGACACTGTCTGTACCGAAGAAGACCCTTTAACGAGGCGATACTGAGTAGCTACTTCAGAGCCATCAATACCTACAGCTACACCACTACCACCTATACAATAGCTACCGCCACCGGTTACATTCATAACAGCCGGCAGACTATTAACAACAAACGTGCGTGACACTTCGCAACCTGTAGGGAGTGTATAAGTAATACCTACCTCACCCGGAGTGATACCCATTACAGAGCCACCAACGCCTATGCTAGCAATAGCGCCATCGCTGCTGCTCCAGGAACCACCTGATGTACTGTTAGTAAGCAATGCTGTAGCACCCTCACAAACAGCGGCCGATCCATTGATTGAAGCAGGCAGCGGATTGATTACAACACCTGTCTCTGACTTACAGCCTGTTGGCATTACATACGCTATTGATGTATTTCCTGCCTGTACGCCAGTTACTACTCCCGATGCGTTTACTGTGGCTACCAGCGTGTTGCCGCTCATCCACACACCACCTGTAGAGGCTGTGCTGAAGGTTGCCATATCGCCTTTACATATTGCACTTACACCACTCACCGGTGATACAGATGGATATACTGTCACCTGACGGCTGCGCATACAGCCTGTAGGTAAAGTGTACGTGATATCTGCCACGCCATCTGAACCAGTGGCTGTAATAACACCACTTGTGCTGTTCACCGATGCCAGTGAGCTGTTACTGCTGCTCCAGATACCACCCGGTGTAACATTTGTAAACATTGTAGATAATCCCGGACATACTGTAGCTGTACCGCCAATAAGACCTGGAAGCGCATTCACAGTAACTGTTACCACACGCTTACAGCCGTTGCTGTTCGTATAAGCTATCTGGCTTGTACCTGTAGCAAGGCCATTTACAAGACCTGCGCTATTCACTGTAGCTGAGGAGCTACTGCTGCTCCATACGCCACCAGGAGTTACGCTTTCCAGCTGTGTGCTGCTGCCGGTACATACATTAAGCAATCCGGTAACAGGTTCAGGCAGTGCATTCACTACTACTGTAGCCTCACGGCCACAACCTGTAGGCAGCGTATAGCTGATAACACTGAAACCAGCGCTCACACCTGTTACATTACCTGATGCACTTACCTGTGCTACTGTAGTATTACTGCTGCTCCATACACCACCTGTGGTGGCACTGGAGAGCATTGACATACTGCTCTGACACACATCTGTATTACCCGTGATGCCTGCAGGTACTGCATTCACCACTATATTCTTTTCTTTATAACAACCTGTGGCGCTTTCTGTATAACGAACCATAGCACTACCCGGCTGAACGCCACTTACCATACCTGTAGCATCTACTGAGGCTACAGCTGCATTGCTGCTGCTCCATACACCGCCGGTAGTCATGTTGCTCAGAGCAATCTGGCTACCCTCACATACAGCAGATGAGCCGCTGATGTCTGCAGGCAGGCCATATACTTCTATTGCGGTAGTACTCATACAACCAGTAGGCAGTGTATACGAGATATTTACAGCACCCACAGAAAGGCCGTTAAGTACACCAGCAGAACTGATTGTAGCTATTGAGGTATTGGCACTTGTCCAGCTACCACCTGCAGTAGCATTACCCAGTGAGATGGACATACCTGTACATACAGAGGCAGGGCCTGTAATTACTGATGGCAGTGGATTAACTGTAACGTCTGCACTACGCATACAGCCTGTAGGCAGTGTATAAGTAACAGCTGTAACACCTACACTGTTACCGGTAACTGCACCCGAAGCATTCACATTGGCTACGGCAGAAGATGCTATAGTCCATGTACCACCCGCTGAAGTATTTGTCAGCAATGTAGTGCTACCCGGACATATACTGCGAGTACCAGAGATAACATCAGGCAATGGATTAACCGTTACCTCTTCGGTCACATAACAGCCACCTGGCAATGTATATGTAACATCAGTAACACCAGCACTGTTACCAGTAAGCTCACCGGAAGCAGAGATTGTTGCTACAGAAGCGGTACCGGTTGCCCATACACCATTTACAGGCATACTGCTCAGCATTGTTGTAGTACCGGGGCATACGCTAAGGCTGCCACTAATGGCATCCGGCATATCGTTCACTACCAGTGAACGGCTACGGCTACAACCGGTAGGCAGTGAGTATATAACATTTACTGTTCCGGCATCGGCACCGGTAACTACACCGGTTACGGCATCAACATATGCAGTCAGCGTAGACGATGTAGACCAGGAACCACCCGGTGTAGGATTGCTAAAGGTAGTCTGCTCTCCTTCACATACCGAGGCTGCGCCTACTGAAGTAGATGGCAGCGGATTAACCGCTACAGGGTGTGTTTGCATACATCCCGTAGGCAACATATATGTAACGGTAGTAGTACCTTCCACATGACCGCTTACCACACCCGAAGCATCTATTGAAGCTACTGATGGATACTGGCTGCTCCATGTTCCACCGGGGGTAGCATCACCTACCATCATTACTGCACCGGCACATACAGAAGCATTGCCTATGATAGCAGCAGGAAGCGGTGAAACTGTAATCGTTTTTGCGGTCATACATCCTGTACTCAGGGAAGTATATGATATAGTCGTTGTACCGGCAGTAGTAACCGCAGTTACAAGACCTTCATCATCAATAGTAGCAACTGAGGTATGACTGCTGCCCCAGATACCAATACCGCCAGTCATATTAATCATATGGGTAGAAGTACCCTCACATACCAGATCTGCACCCAGTATAGCCAATGGCAGTGGCTTCACATTAAGTACTCTTGTACTTACGCAGCCTTCCGGTGACGTATAGCTGATAGTAACATTACCTACGTTGTGGCCCATTACCACACCACCGGCATCTATTGTAGCAATCAGGTCATTTGAAGATGCCCATGTACCGCCGGCAATATCCGCCGTAAGAGTAGTGCTATATCCTTTACATACACTTGCTGTGCCACTGATAACCGCACGCGTACTAACCTCTACCGCATGAGCGCGGGAACAGCCCGTACTGCTGAATGTATATAATATATTTACATTACCACTCAGCGAGCTGCTGGTAGTAACAACACCTGAAAGATTAACAGATGCAATTACAGGTGCTGTGCTGCTCCACGTACCACCGGTAGAAGATGTGGTAAACACAGATGTAGCACCCTGACACATAATAGAAGGACCGGTAATTGCTGCCGGAGCAGGATTTACCTGCATACCTTTTATAGCATTACAGCCACCAGGAAGCATATAGGATATGATAGTATTACCAGCCATATTACCTGTTACTTCTCCAGATATACTATTTACAGATGCGATAGCATCATTGGCACTGCTCCATGTACCGCCCAGATCACTGTTGTTTAAGATAGTCGTTCCATTTTCACAAACAGAAGATGATCCTGTAATACCTGAAGGCAGGGGATTGACAGTAACCTCTCTTACTGCAATACAACCGGAAGGTATCGTATATGTTATTGGTACAATACCCGGTATAATGCCACTAACAATACCTGATGTATTTACTGTAGCAACAGAAGTATTACCACTGCTCCATGTACCACCCGCATCAGTATTGCCCAGGGCAACAGTAGCCCCTGTACATATCTGTACACTGGCAGGTGTGATGTCGGCAGGTGCCGGAAGTACCGTAGCCGTAGCCATTGTGCGGCAACCGGTAGCTGATAGTGTATAAGTAATATCTGTAGTACCTGCAGCTACCCCGCTAAGTGCACCTGTAAATGAACCTACTGTAGCAACTGAAGGTGTACCGCTTGTCCATACTCCGCCGGGAGTGCTGGTAAGCATATTTGTTACGCCTTCACACACCAGCAGACCTGATGTAACAGCTGCCGGAAGTGGATTAACAGTAACACTTACAGGTGTATTACGTACACAACCCGCACTTGTAGTAGTAGCTACATTATATATGGTAGTGCCGGATGCTGCGGGAGTAATAGTTGTAGCAGCACAGTTTGTGCATGACAAAGCCGGATTTGCATCCCATGAGAATGTAGATGCGGGCAGTGTTCCTTTTACACTTACGTTATCCAGAGACCAGTACAGAGACTGTGCATTATATACAAAACGGATACGCACATCGCTCTGGCCAATAGCTCCCGCCGGCAGCGCCATTGTAAACTCAGGACTGGCTGCATCCCATGTACCGCCATCATTAACAACAACTACCGGACCTGTAACCTGATTGGTAAGTTCGGTCCATGCACCGCCATTTACTGAATACTCTATTGATGCTGCGATATCAGGATTGAAAGAAAGCAGTGACTGATTAAAAGTCAAGGTTACAGAAGCAAAACCACCCAGCGTCTGGAATGATGGAGACTCTATAGTAGTAGTAGTAAACCCGCCATAACCTGATGAGCTTGCCTGCAGATACTGGCTACCATCACCATTTACAGTAAGACCTGTAGTACCCGGAGGGCTCACCAGCTGCCATGCATTGGCCGCGGGTACGCCTGCACCTGTAGTAATAGTCCAACCAGCTAATGTGCCGTTGAAGTTTTCAGTCAGCAGATTAATCTGAGGTGCTTCTGAACTGGCAGTGAATGTAGCGCTCTCACCCAGACACAAAGCAGCCGATGCCGGCGTAACCGTAACATCAGGCAATGGATTGACCGTAACCTGACGGGTGCGCACACAACCATTTACATCTGTATAGCTGATAGTACCATAACCACTGGTAATACCGGTAACAATACCTGATGTCAGCCCTACAGTAGCGGTGGCCGGTGTAGCAGATGACCATGTGCCTGTACCGCCATCAGGATGGCTGAGCGTGGTAGTGCCTGCCTCACATACCAGTGCTACACCTGTAGTAGCCACTGGCGTAGGATAAACAGTTACCACCTTTGTAGCAGCACAACCTGTAGAAGGGAACGAATAAGAGACTACTACAGTACCAGCAGTAGCACCTGTAACGGTACCTGTACCTCCTGTACCTGTAGCAGTAGCTACAGAAGGAGTGGCACTGCTCCATGAACCACCAGGGCTGGCATTATTGAGTGTCATGCTTACAGACTCACATACAGATGCTATGCCTGTAATTGCAGCAGGCACAGGATTTACGACAACATTAGTAACTGTTGATGGCCCCGGAATACCGAAAGATGTAACATAGCAGCTATATGCACCTGCTGTAGCCGGTGATGCTGACGGAATAGAAATACTGGCACCAGTGGCAGAAAAGCCTCCGGGACCACTCCATGTAAATGTAGGGCTGGTAGCAGTAGAGCTGGCAGTTAATGCTATAGTACCTCCATAACAATAATCTGTACTACCTGAGATTGAAGGAGCTGGCGGTATCAACGGAATAATGTTTACAACATAGTCCACACAGGTACCACTATAATAGTTAGGGTTGTACCCATTGTTAATATTACATGGGTTCAAAGCAGGAGGAAGGCTACCTGTAGATGTAGCATTTGTCTGCCAGATACCTCTCATACGCATCAGGTGCGTACCTGCATTTGCAGTCAGAGGTATAGTAATATTAAAAGTTGTAGGCTGAGGCATTGTTCCACCTACGTTTCCTGCAACGGGCGATACAAACTCGGAAGGCTCATAAGTGCCATTGTCATTAAAGTCTATCCAAACACCCATAAACTGGTTACCACCAATCGTACCCCATGTGCCAGATGCCGGATAAACGTCTCCCTGCCTCAGATTGACAGCAGGAAGAGTCATCCTGTTCAGATATCCTGTCGTTGAATTACTTGCTGCAACTATGCCGGCATCAGAAAGTGTAGAACCGGAATAGCCTGTAATGCTAAACACATTTATACCATAGTTCCCATTACCTGACTGACCTGTCCAAGATGCAGAAGTAGTAACACATGTTGGTAACACAAGGAAGGTTGCTGCTGCAGAGCCGGATGTTGCAGTGTTGGCACCACAGCTAACCAGACACCTGTAGTGGGTTGTAGCTGTAATACCGGTAAAGTTGAATGTAGCATTTGTTGCGCCTGATATATTCGTCCAACCAGAAGTACCGGTTGCAGAACTCTGCCACTGAAAAGTAAGACCACCTGCTACTGTGGAACCTGTAAGACTTAAAGAAAAAGCAGTAGATGCCATACCTGAAGTAGGAGATATACTTGCAGTACCGGCAGTAGGCATACCGGAACACGGTGCTGCACCAACACCGGTAACAGGAATATTCTTAACTGGACTTAATCCACCGCCACTGATAGTAACATTACCACTATAACTTGTGGTAGCGGTTGGGTTAAAGCGGATATATATATTAGTTGCCGGCATTAAACCTCCGGTATAAGCTGCAGTGTAAGAAGTACTCCATGTAGTACCATTACTGGACACCTGAAAACCTGAAGGCGCAGTAATAGTAAGACTACCCGATGTTGGGTTCAGATTCTGACCAACCATTGAAACCACCTGAGTTCCTGAGCTGGTACCTGTCGTTACTGCTCCAAAAGAAACTGAAGTAGGCGTCACATTCAACTCTGGTGGTGGTACAAACCTAAGCACCGTATTTGCTACAGGCGCCACATTCAAAGATGTATAGCTGGAAAATGAAGTAGAAGAAGTAGTTGATGATGTAGGGCTTGTAAGCACCTTATAGTCTGAAGTAGAGTTGGCAATACCTATAGTAGCCGACTTTCCTGCATAGGTAGTGGTACCATAACAAAACTCAATGATGTTGGAAGTCTCGTAAAGCCTTATCTGAAATGTGGCATTACCCGAGCCGGTGTAAGACCCCCATCCCTGAGAGTTACGGCCCCACTGCAGAACAAACACCCTGTTAGGCGCTGAACCGGTAGTGATTCTGTAGGCAGTTCTTGATGCTCCATTCAGGTCGTCCCAGAACGGCATCAGAAAACCATTGGCAGAGTTCGGCGCGTTTGAAAGCGACGTGTTACCTAATGTACTGGAAGCACCATTAGCAAGAGACATCCATCCGTTAGAGCATGTAGACACCTGCGTATAGTTAGTTCCACAATATTTGAATGTGAACCCGATAGGTATGCTACTTGCATATGAGTCATCACTACTCATGGTAGTAAACGAGGTAAAACCACTGACCGTACTTAAGTCACTATACGTATTAGTGGTTCGTGTAAAAACGTAGCTCGCGGCAGTCTGAGCTTTAGCTACTGCCCCCAAACAAGACAACAGCAGCAATAAGTAAACATTCCTCATATGTAATTAATTGGTTTTTATAAAGATTTCAATCAAATATTAGTACCAACACCAACTATTTCAGCAAAATATTAATGTCTCTTGTTCAACACTAACGAAAATCGAAGTACTTATCGACAATTATTAACTGTAAGAAAATAATAAACTAAATAAAATTAACCATCAACATAGGCAACAATACTATTTAAACAATATTATAATCTATAATCAGAACTATCATCAAAAGTGAATATGAACCGGCTTTTCAATCGTTTTCTATTGGCTAAATGCAATTTATGATATAAAAGTTATAAAATGGATTAGGAAATATTAATTTTTATTAATTAAAATACTATTTATTTTTCATTTGATTTATTATATCATATGTTGTAATAACTAAAAGTTATTATTGTTTAATATTTTTATCATTTTGCCAAAATCAGACTAAAAAAAACAGTCTGTTATAAAATAAACAATTTGATAATTATTTATTTTTTATTAATTGTAATTATTTCAATTATTGATAAAAAGCCTTGCTAAACGATATGTTTCTATATTCCAGTAACTTTGCCATCATAAAAAGGCGAGACCAAATGGAGACTATAGAAGCATTCAGCGCATCAGGGATTGATCAGTCACTACTCTCAATTGCTGAGAAAGTATATTCAGGAGAACGCATTTCAGAGGCAGATTGTCTGATTTTATTTCAGAAGGGGGAACTGGGATTTGTAGGAGCACTGGCCAATAGCATTGCACAACGTCTCCATAATGGCAAAGTATATTTCAACCGCAACTTTCATATAGAGCCTACCAACGTATGTGTGTTTACATGCAACTTCTGCTCTTATTCCCGTCAGTATAAACATCGTGATGAAGGCTGGGAAATGAGCATAGAGCAGATGATGGATATTGTGAGAAAATATGACGGACAACCAGTAACAGAAGTGCATATAGTAGGTGGAGTACATCCTAAAATGAACCTTGAGTTCTTTTGTGAATTACTAACACGTATCAGAGCGCACCGACCTGACCTGCATCTGAAAGGCTTTACAGCTGTGGAGCTGGCCTATATGTTCCGTAAAGCAAAACTGACCACAAGAGAAGGTCTTGAAATGCTGAAAGCAGCAGGGCTACAGTCCATGCCGGGAGGAGGTGCAGAGATATTTGATGCTGAGGTAAGAAATGCTATCTGTGCAGATAAAGTAGATGGCGATGGCTGGCTGAATATACATCAGACGGCTCATGAACTGGGTATGCATACTAATGCTACTATGCTATACGGCCACATAGAAAAGTATGAACATCGGGTAGATCATATGGCACGCCTCCGCGACTTACAGGATAAAACCGGAGGATTTAACTGTTTTATACCGCTTAAATTCCGCAATAAAGACAATGACATGTCCCACATACCGGAAACAAGCATTATAGAAGACCTGCGCCTGTATGCGATAGCACGCATATTTATGGACAACTTCAAAAACCTGAAGGCTTACTGGCCTATGCTGGGACGGGAAACAGCACAACTTACGCTGTCATTTGGAGTAAATGACCTGGACGGCACCATAGATGACTCTACCAAAATATACTCCATGGCCGGCTCTGAAGAACAATCTCCCAGCCTCACTACAGAACAACTGTGTGACATGATAGATGCTGTAGGAAGAATACCGGTAGAGCGTGACACATTATACAATGAAATAAAAGTGTACACACCCGCAGCTGAGGTATAAACTCTGTAAGGAATGCACATAGCCATCATAAACGGTCCAAACCTGAACCTGCTGGGAACCAGAGAACCTGCGATATATGGGGACAAAAGCTTTGATACATATCTGAATGAATTAAGGCTAAAATTCAGCGATGTGGAAATCAGCTACTACCATAGCAATATAGAGGGGGAACTGATAAACCATATGCACAACTGCATAGGAAAAGTAAATGGCATTGTACTGAATGCTGGTGCATATACACATACCAGCATAGCCATTGCCGATGCTGTAGCCGCGGTAGGAATACCGGTAATAGAAGTACACATCAGCAATGTGCTGGCGCGCGAAGACTATAGAAAAACATCTTTTATAGCCGCAAAGTGCAAAGGCAGTATCAGTGGGCTGGGTATGGATGGTTATTCACTGGCCGTACAGTACCTGACAGGAAATACCCGGTAAGGTGTATTAGCTGCGGTATTCCTCAGAAAAGATGTTCTGAAGAAAACACTTCGTTGATACCATCTGTTTTTACAGCATAAGTAAAACCTTCCTGCAGCGCATAAGCACCATACTCTCCATGCTTATTGACGGCAAGAAAACCTACCTGTACCTCTTTTGCAGATATGGGGTTGTGCCGTGCAATCCGCTCTACAGCCTTACGACAGGCAGCACCAGGATGGAAACCCATACGCATATACTCTACCACCAGGTGAGACCCAACTATACGAATCACTTCCTCTCCCACACCTGAGCTTGTAGCTGCCCCAATTTCATTATCTACATACAACCCTGCACCAATGATAGGGGAATCCCCTACTCTTCCATGCAATTTAAAGGCCATACCGCTGGTGGTGCACGCACCACTAAGATTTCCTCTGTTGTCCATAGCCAGCATACCTATTGTATCATGATTATGACGGCCGCCAGGCAAACGGTTTTCAATATTATTGACCGGACTATATTTATTGTCTCTTAGCCACTCTCTCCACTCCCTTTCACTGGTCGGAGTAAGGAGTTTTTCTTTCCTGAAACCGTTTTCCAATGCAAACTGCAGCGCACCGTCACCTACCAGCATCACATGTGGTGTCCTGTCCATTACCAACCGGGCCACAGAAATAGCATGTTTTATATGCTCCAACCCGGCTACGGAGCCACACCTGTACATATGGTCCATAATACAGGCATCGAGGGTAACCCTGCCATCTCGGTCGGGACGGCCACCATAACCAACTGACTGATTCTGAGGGTCGGATTCCGGAACTTTCACACCAGCCTCTACTGCCTCTACTGCATGACCATCCTGCTGCAAAACATGCCATGCCGCAGCATTGGCTTCTTTACCAAAGTCCCAGGTGGAAACGACAACCGGCTTATTTCTGAGTGTATTATAGCTAACATCCTGCGGCAGACCGGCAGTACTGGCACCAGCACGAACTGAAGCACCGGCTACAATAGCACCAGCAGACAAAAAGGCACTCTTTACAAACTTTCTACGGTCAGGCATATTCTGCATATTTTATCTGAAAATACAGAAAATAAATTAGTGCCTTACTTAAAGTCTTTGCTGCGCAGGTAGCTATCTACATTGCCAAAGAGAAAATCGGGATACTCATTGCTGAACTTCATTTTCACAAAACCACCAAGCAGCGGACGGGGTGCCGGCTGCTGCATATCTGCCGTACTCATAGGAATGAGGTCATATTCAGCATCAGGGAAATAGCTCAATACTCTGAGGGCCAGCTCCACACGATTGAGATAATCCGTACTGCCGATATGGTAAATACCTGCCTTACCATCGCGCAGCAGCAGATACATAGCACGGGCTATGTCCCATGCATTGGCAGGTGAAGCATACTGATCATATGGCAGTTTCAATGTAAGTTTCTGTTTATTGACACACTGCTCTATGATACGGGCAATAAAGTTCTTACCACGCACCTCGTCACCATAAACATTGGTTACACGCAGCACCAGGGCTCCTTCCAATTCCCGTATTACCATCTGCTCTGCCTCCAGTTTATGACGGGCGTAAACGCTTATTGGGTTTACCGGAGCATCTTCGGTATATGGCCCCGCGGCACCATCAAATACATAGTCGGTAGAGATGTAAACCATACGTGCACTGCATTCTTTAGCCAATGCAATGAGGTTAATGGTACTCTGCACCGTTTTCTGATAGCTCTCTTCTTCGTGGCTTTCGCAGTAGTCTACATGCGTAAGCGCACCACAATGAACTATAACATCCGGTGCAAATGCTTTTACATCAAAATTATCAGCGTGTGCAGGATTCAGTGTATCATAATACACAGTATCCTCTGTAGCAAAAGAAAAATAAGAGCCTATAACATCACAACCCATTTCTTTGAAATGTCGCAGACAATTTCCCCCTACCAGTCCCGATGCTCCTGATATAAAAACCTTCATATAACTACTTGTAATTTTCTAATGTAATAATAAAAAATGTGGTCATTGCTACGGATAAGGACTTAGTATCCCCTACCCTCCTGACGTTCCATATACTTCATAAATGCCCGGTTGGCAACTTTATTCCCTCCGGGTGTAGGATAATTACCGGTAAAGTACCAGTCGCCCTTGTCATCAGGACATGCATTATATAGCCCGTCCAGCGACTGGTATATGATATCTACTCCGGCCTGTACCTCTTCGTGACGTAGCATTTGTGCAATTTTTGCGCTTATTTCCTCGTCAGTAAACGACTCATATACTCCTTTCACAAAATTCTCGGCATGCAGCATACCTGCAGTCTCTGCCAGTCTGCATTTTTCATGAATCTCATTCAGGCGTGTACCCTGCCCACGTTCATGTAGCAGCGCAACGGCAGCCTGAAATGCTATAAAGTCACCCATGCGACTCATATCTATTCCATAGCAGTCGGGATAGCGAATCTGAGGCGCAGAAGAAACTACTATGATACGTTTAGGACCCAAACGATTCAGCATCTTAATAATGCTCTCCCTCAATGTGGTGCCGCGTACTATAGAGTCATCAATTACTACCAGCGTATCTACTCCGGTCGCTACCGTACCATAAGTGATATCATATACGTGCTGCACCATTTCATTACGCGAAGCATCTTCGGTAATGAATGTGCGCATTTTCACATCTTTTATTGCAATCTTTTCTATGCGCACCCGACGGTATATGAGTTCCCTTATTTCGTCTTCAGTCATATCGGGGCGTTCCAGAATACGCTGCACCTTAATATCCTTCAGATAATCTTCCAGCCCTTTAATAAGACCATAAAAGGCAGTTTCTGCAGTATTGGGTATAAATGATACTATTGTATTTTTTAGGTCATAGTCCAATGCTTCCAGCACCCTGCCCGCCAGATTGCGACCCAGCGCCATACGCTCCCGGTAGATATCAGGGTCGCTGCCACGGCTGAAATAAATACGCTCAAAACTACATGCCGTAAGCTTGCGCGGGGCCAGAATCTCTACATTTTTTACTACCCCGGCAGCACTTACAATGAGTGCATGTCCGGGCTCCAGCCTATGTACATCTTCCTGCAACACATTAAATGAAGTCATTATAGCTGCCCGCTCAGATGCTGCTACCACTACTTCATCATTTATATAGTAATGACACGGCCTTATACCATTGGCATCACGCATCACAAAGCTATCGCCATTACCTACCAGACCACAGAATACATATCCTCCATCAAAGTTTGCCGTTGACTGCTTCAGAATGCCTTCAATATTCAGTTCGGCAGGGTTACGGTCATCTTCCTGGCACAGATAATAATGTACCGTCTCTATCATTGCGCCCAAATCACTCTCCCGCAACATATTGTTAGGATGCTGGCCAAGATGACTGAACAACTCGTCGGTATTTACCAGATTGAAATTTCCCGCCATGGTAAGATTACGGGTAGGATTTATGTGAGAGCGCACAAAAGGGTGACAATACTCTACATTATTCTTTCCCTGCGTGCCATACCTGAGATGACCCACCATTACCTCCCCAATAAACTTCATGTACCCCTTCATAAGGCCGGGATGCTGCATAATCTCCGGATACATTTTCTCTATCTCTGCCACCTCATGGCTGATATTCTGAAATATCTGGGAGATGGCCTGTGGCCCGGCTATGCGTAAACGGTGCATGAACTGGTGACCAGGTTCCACATCCAGCTTTACGGTGGCAATGCCAGCGCCATCCTGACCACGGTTGTGCTGCTTTTCCATAAGCAGATACAACTTGTTCAGACCATAGAATGCCGTTCCGTATTTCTGGAGGTAGTAAGAGAGAGGTTTGCGCAGCCTTATATATGCCAGGCCACACTCGTGCTTAATTGCGTCAGACATGAGAACGCAAAGATACAGGGAAATGTGAATACGGAACACCCTTGCCGGAAAGTCATATTCACAAAAAAAGCACACTATTTAGTGTGCTTTTATATAGACGTTTGCTAAATGTTAAGATTTACGCTTAATACTGCATCCTATGGACTTTGTATTATCCGGTTCTGGTGCTTTTCCTGCCAGTACAGCATCTATTGCATCTTTAATGTACATAACCTGAGCAGCATCGGGAGAGCCGGGATTGTCATTCATAGCCCCTTTATAAACCAGTTTTTTGTTTTTATCGAACAGAAATATCTCCGGAGTATGATTTGCACCGAAGGCATCTGCTATGCGGGAATCCTTGTCTATGAGATACGGAATATCATATCCCTGCTCCTTTCCATACGCTTTCATAGCATCATACGAATCATCTCCCCCACGTTTCGCCTCATTTGAATTCAGTATCACCACACCTACACCATTCGCTTTGGCATACTTGATAGCCCTTGATGTGGTACTCTGGTTTTTAACAACAAAAGGACATGTATTACAGGAGAACATAACAAGCAGCCCATTCTTATCGGCGGCCTTATAGTAAGGCATATCTCCACCAGTGGCAGCATTACTGAGTTTTCCATCAAATGTAGGTGCTTTTGAGCCAATTTTCAGTGACTGCGCCCATGTAGCCGACGTTATAAATAGTAGAGCAGTAGCAGCAAAAAGAAAACGTTTCATCTTATTAGTATTTGTGGTTAAAAAATATCTATGCAAAATCAATCTTTCCCGGTACTGAGGCTGATATGTTCATCCCCATCCCTGTATGGCAGGTAGGAAATAATGAACTGGAACATTTCATCAGTAGCCTTCATACTTCCCTTCCTGTCTGATACCTCGCGTGGCGGACTAAACGGATTATTCAGGTTTTTGTTCGTGTTGTCATATACCCCTTCTGCCACAATAGTACTACCGGCAGGTATCTTTACCATGTGCGGGAACGTATAAAAATACTGCCAGTTAAAATCCCACCGGGGAATAGAAATAAGCCTTATCGTATCCCCATCGGGTTTTAATGCATATCCTCTAAAACTCTTACCAAGCAGATGCATATGGGGATTTACCGTCAGTATAGATATATCTTCTTCTGTTTTGTACCTGCTATATACCGTTTTCACAGTATTGGCTGCTATTACCAGATCTGGCTCCACCGGCACACGGCCAAGAGTACCCAGCTGAAATTCCATCACCGGCCTGTCGGGTGGAATGGGAGAGAAGAAGATATTGATATAAGAACTGTCTGTTATTTCGTTTTTCTGAGTAAACCCATAATGCATGTCATTGAGCAGAAAAACACCCTTACGTGGTAAATGATACCCACCTATACCCTCAGGATACCGCTGACCAAACACACCCGGCAGGTAATTTACCACAGACTTTCGTAACACCGGCCATGAGCCATCATCATTGGGAAGGTCCAGCCGGTTAAATGCCTCAACAAGGGTAGCTGTATCTGCTACCATATCTACCACATACTCTCCACCGAATACATTGTTCTTCTTTTCGTATACATACTTTACCATATCCCCATTGACATGGTGTACCACATTACTGCCCCCGGGCATAAACTCTATAAGACTGGCAAAAGTATCCTGCGGCAATTCAAAAGGGACCTTTACCAACAGAAACCTGTCCGGGCTATTGGCAGCCAGTGTTACCGGCTTCACGGGGATACGCATATCGGGGGTACCTATCTCTGACCCCTTAGGATAATCAGGCAATGCAGGCATTTTATTATCTGCGCCCTGCGGCATACCACCATCTACCCATTTTTGCAGTACTGCTATATCATGCTCTGACAGCACACGCTGGTAAAGAAATTCTGTATAATGGGGGTCGGCCGGCCATGGGGGCATTATACGGTTTCTGGCTACATAAGCATTTGCAGCACCATACTTCCTGGCATCTTCATACGTGAGCAGTGAGAAGTGTGCACTTCCTCCCGGTCTGTGACACTGTGTACAGTTTTTATATAAAACCGGCGCTATATGCTCTGTAAAGGTTACCATGTCTGGTACAGATTCCTCACCTCGCCCTTCATCACCACATGAAGTGATAAACGAAGCAACAAGCAATAAAGCAATAACAAATACAGCAGCACCTCTCACAGCAGGCAAGATAAAAAGAAAAAAACTACACCTGAATTCAGGTTTACTACCCAGTAGATGTTTTAACAAAGTATATGCCGGTTATAAACAAATATCAGCGGTGTTTCGGGAATGTTTCGCCAATATTATATTATCACTGAGCATATACATTTAATACTGACGGTAATATTGGATACATAGATTGCAGTACTCATTTTACCAAACAAAAAAGCAAAATCATGGAAAACACATTTGAACCGGAAGTAACGGAAACTATTGATGCATCCATTCTGGAAAACACAGACATGAACGATGCGCCTGATGCCACAGATGAAGATGCTGCAGATGACATGGAAATGGAAGAGCAGGAAGATGTAACGGATGAAGAAATGACCGATGACATGGAAGAAGAAAACGATGACGTAACTGAAGATGAAGAAGAACTGCCATCAGAAGATGCAGAATAACTAAAACTGACTAGTCCTAAAAAAGACCGGGGTACCGGGCTTTTTTAGTCACTACCACATCATACATATAATATCACGGCGGCATTTTATGTATTTTGCGGGCATAATGTTTGAAGAAATACTCAAAGCTGCCAACCGCTACGATGAGGGGTTGGCTCAGGTACATAGCCGCCAGGACCAATGGCTGGCAAGCCATGAGCGTGTAAGAAACCATCTTAAAGCAATAGCAGATTATCTGAACGTAAACGCCCGGTACCAACAGGGATTCTTTGTAGATACACTATTGGCCTTCAATGAAGGTATGAGAGGCACCAATAACAGAATGCCATCTGTAGAGTTCCGCTCAGGCCCCATGCCTATGCCACTCACCTTCAGAAACAGTATAGGTGAGAAAATGACTTATAAAGAAGAAGGTTTCAACATATCGTTTACACCCACCATTACGGGGCAGGTGATAGTACTGCTACAACCTCACTACAGCGACCTGGAAGAAGACCAGTCGCAAATAGTTCCGATGGGAGTATTTAATGAGCCATCACAGATAACAAATGATGTGATAGAAGAAATTGTGGCAAAGGGAATGCAGATAGCATTTTACTCAAGCTTTACAGGTATGGCCGAACGCCAGGGCGAGGAAGGCGAAGAACTTAATCCGGTAAAAAGAAATCCAATAGGATTCAGAAGACATGACACTACTGAGAAAATATAGTACACTGCTACTGGCAGCAACACTTACGATAACCGCATGTAAGGACGAAGCGGTAAAAGAAAAGGAAACATCCACTGAAACACCAGCATCGGAATCAGACCTGCAGGTGGCTGCAGCTATCAGCTTCAATATTGTAAATCAATACCCTCACGATACGCACGCATTCACCGAAGGGCTGGAATATAAAGATGGTATATTATACGAAAGTGTAGGACAATATGGCCAGTCTGATATACGGAAAACAGAACTGGCAACCGGAAAAGTGCTGCAATCTACCAAAATGGACAACAGATATTTTGGTGAGGGTATGACCATACTAAATGATAAAATATATCAGCTCACTTACCGTGAGGGTAAAGGCTTTGTGTATGATGCAGCTAGTCTGAAGCAACTATCAACATTCAGTTTTCCTACCCAGGAGGGATGGGGAATGACTAATAATGGCAGCCAGCTTATATTCAGTGACGGCAGTAATAAAATATACTTCATGGACCCGGCATCGGGACAGATAGTAAAGCAACTATCTGTAACAGATGAACATGGACCTGTATTCCGCATTAATGAGCTGGAGCTGATAAATGGTTTCATTTATGCCAATCAGTGGCAGGCAGATGTAATACTGAAAATAGATACCACTACCGGCCGCCTGGTAGCTCGAGCCAATATGATGACAATACGCCAGCAGGGAGGTATCCCACCTTCTACAGGCGATGAAAGCGCACCAGAAACTATGAACGGAATAGCGTATGACCAGAAAGGAAACCGAATATTTGTAACAGGAAAAAACTGGCCCAAAATATTTGAAGTGAAGCTGGATAATTAACCACAATATTTATCAATAGTTATATGAGATATGCTCACATTTTATCTGCTTAAATAAGATAATACATTGTTTTACTTAAATAAATATAGTGAAGCTCAAATCTTGTATTAACTTAGCATGTTAATACGCTTAATTACTATTAAAATAAAGAAAATGCGTCACCTTCCTTCTCTGATTATTGCCTCTGTTTTTTGTCTGGCTATCAAAGCCAATGGCCAGGGGATGGCAGTAAACACATCAGGTACTGCTGCCGATGCATCGGCTATGCTTGATGTGTCATCAACTACCAAAGGTCTCCTTATTCCACGTATGACAGAGGCAGAGCGTACTGCAATTAGCAGCCCTGCTACTGCACTTATGGTGTATCAAACTGATGGCACGGCAGGTTTTTATTATTACAATGGCTCTTCCTGGGCACAGGTAGGCGGAGGGGGTGGCACACCTAGCGGCGCTGCTGGTGGAGCACTCTCCGGCACTTACCCTAACCCCACTATTGCCAGTGGTGCTGTTGGTGCGACTGAGCTGGCGGTCAATAGCGTATCGACCTCAAAAATAATCGCCGGCTCCGTTACAGTGACCAAAATAGCTGCTACCGGTACAGCATCTGCCACTACGTACCTGCGTGGAGATGGACAATGGGCTACTCCTTCTGGTGGGGGCAGTTCGGCAACGGGAGCATCCCCCAGCGGCATACCTTACGTAGTTGCCGCACATCAGACTGCCTCTACAGGTGTCACATATTTTTCACCCGTCACTAACCTATCCAGTACTGCGGCCAACGTTCAACCAACTGCAACAGGTACTTCTTTTACCGATTGTACGCCATCAGCAAAGATTTCAGCCGGAGGCGCTACGGGCAACTTCCCACTTACAGTTACAATGGTATCTCTGAACTATGCAGGGGCAAGTGCAACTGTTGCTCTATCTACAGGAACAGAAAGTTCTTTGGGAAGCTGTGTAATTAATACAGCAGGTGGCTCCTGCACTATTACAGGCTCTACACTGACTGCGGGTAAAGCTGTTTCATTAAAAGCCAATGTCGCCGCCAGCCAATTCTATATTATTAACTCCTTTTCGTGTGAGTAATACACGTAATTGATATATTTTTTGAGAGCGCGATGTACCCTGTACATCGCGTTTTTATTTATGCAAATCAGGCAATTCACCGTTCAGAACTAAAACAAAAATGCCCCTGCCAACAGTGTATTGTAACTTTACATGAATATCGGGACAAGTGCATCAGCTTACCCTACAAGCGTAGTAAACTGACAGGTACATAGCAGGCATGAAAGATAAAAACATACAGCAGGACAATGCAATAGCAGGCAAGGCGGTAGCCATTGTGGTTATAGCCATTGCAGCAGTACTGCTCAGTGTAGCTATAGCAAGAGTTACGTTTACCAGAATTCTCCCTACCGTAAATGCACTCTCACAACCTGACAAAAAAACGTCGCTGATAGCAAGCCTTTTCTCTGAAGCCGCAATACTGGGTACACTACAAAACTATGCCGAACGGAACGCATCGGGATATGATGCCCATCTGAATGTAGTGCAGAGAATGAACGTAATGCTGGATTCGCTGCGGATACTGACCGCTAATGATGCGTTACAAAGTGATAGAATAGACTCAATGAAGCTGCTGATAAGCAAACGAAAAAAATACTACGAAACATATATACTGCTACGGGACAGACTAAACAAATCAGACACCATAAGCGAGAAAGTAGATGATATGTCTGCACTCATAGTGCAGGTACGCCCTATGCTGGACAGCCCCCGGATAATAACTACCAAAGAGACCAGAATTGTTACAGACACTATCTCTGTACCTAAAGGCAGGTCATCGTTCTGGTCCAGACTGACAGGTAAAAAAAATACAGAAGAGAAAATAATAAAACAGCGGGTAGAAGAAGTACTCAATATACATATTGACACTGCTGCAACACTGGCAAAAGCAGATAGCCTGGTAGCACTGAATGCACAGATAGCCAGACTGGAACAGGGCAGACTGCGACAAAGAAGAAATATCAGAGCGCAACGCATGAAACTGGGTAGTACTGATGCTGCTTTCATTACCCGACTCACAGGACTACTGAAAGACATAGAAACAACCAGCCAGGCAGAAGACGAAGAAAAATCAGCTTTCGCCAGGGAGTCAATAGTGACAGGCCTGAAACAGTCGGGCTACCTGCTTACAGGTTTTGTACTATGCATACTAATACTTGTGATGTTCTTATTTCAGGACATTGCCCGTAATAAAAAATATAAAAACGCACTCATTGATGCCAGACAAAAAGCGGAAGAAGCAGGAAAAGCAAGGCAACGGTTTCTGGCCAATATGAGTCATGAACTGCGTACTCCACTACAAACAATAATAGGCTTATCTGAACAAATGAAAATGGCGGGAAGCGCTGAGCCCAACGACCTGAACAAGCTGTACAACTCATCACTCCATTTATTACAAACTGTTAATCAGATACTGGATTACAGCCGCATTGTATCTGGTAAGCTGGCATTGACAAATGAACCTTTTTCTCTCAGTGAGGTTACAAAAGATGTAACAGACATGGTGCAGGTACAGGCGGAAAAGAAGGGGCTCCAAGTCCTGTATCATAATAACAGAGATACTGAAATCAACGTTTATGGTGATTCATTCCGGCTAAGGCAAATACTGCTGAACCTTCTGGGTAATGCCATTAAGTACACAACACAGGGAAGTGTTACACTGTCAGTAAACATTAATGAGACAGACGGGGAGCAAATACTGCTGTCACTATCCGTAAGTGATACAGGACCTGGAATAAAAGGCGAAGAGAAAAAGCGGCTGTTTGAAGAGTTTGAACAGGCAAACGATAATGACACGCATCAGGGTACCGGCCTGGGATTAAGTATCGTAAAGCATATAGTGGACCTGCACAATGGCACCATTGCTGTAATGAGTGACGGCAAAACCGGAAGCGAGTTTCAGGTGCAGATACCCTACGCTATATGCGAGACAGCCGTAACAGGGACTGCTAATATTAATCAGACAACGACCCGCAACCATGTATGGATAGCAGATGATGATGAAACTATACTGGAGCTGACCAGTAGAATATTAACGAGACATAACATACCCCATACCTGCTTTCCTAATGGCACTGCAATGACTGAAAGTAGAATTCCTCAACACCTTTCATATATACTGTTGGATATAAGGATGGGGGACGTAAACGGAATAGAACTACAGCGTGTACTCAGAAACAGAAAAGACATGCCGGAGTCAGCTGTGTTCATTGCATTTACAGCTCAGGCGCTGCCTGAAGAGCAGGATGATATTCTGAGTAAGGGATTTGACAAATTGCTTACCAAGCCATTTACTGAGCAGACACTGCTGGCATCACTGACAGACAATATAACCGACGTTGAAGAACATGAAATACCTTCACTGGATAGCATCATAAAAATGGCTGGAAATGACCATGAAATTGTCATCTCAGTACTGACAGCCTTTATAGAGCAGACCACTACAGACGTAACCCTCATAAGTACCGGAATAAAAGAAAACAGCCCGGTTGTCATTGCCGAAGCCCTGCACAGGCTTGCCAGCCGTATGGGCCAGTTGGGGATGGGAGAACTTGCATTACAACTCAGGGCTGCAGAAAAGTCGTTAAGAAATGAGGGGGCAACTGTTACAGAACTCCCTACAGAGCTACTCCCGGCAATAGCCCATGCCATGCAATTCCTTTCTTCCTGGATAGCTGACAATAGCGATACCACAAAGTGTTGAAAAAACTGACACTTTCTTCTTACACAACATTTTACCGGCAACCTTATAGCACTGATAACCAGACACTTTTCTCACAGCAGAAAAGCAGGCATGATATTGGCACATGGTAAGTGTATTAAACACACAATATTTCTTTTTATGAAAAAAGTATTTTTTTCAGCGTTGTTGCTGACAGGCATCACTTCTGTTTCTTTTGCTCAAACTACAAATGCACCTGCACAAACACCATCGGTAGCAGCTACGCAGCAGGAAGAAAAAGTAAAAGTTGACCCTGCAGCATTGCCTGAAGCTATAAAAAAGACACTTGCCGGCGATGCTTATAAAGGATGGCAGGCTACAACCGCATGGACATCAAAATCTCAGCCGGAATTATACACAGTAGAGCTGAAAAACGCAGATAAGACGCAGACTATAAAAATAAGCAAGGACGGGACAGTCAGGTAATACCGCGGGGTATCGGTATATAACCTTGAAATCCTGAGATCGCGCAGGGGTTGGCTATGCTGACCCCTGCTTCTTATTTCCGATATTTGCTAATACTGCATGGCTACTATACTGATAATAGAAGACGACAACTCTTTTTCGCTCCTGCTGGAACGATTCCTGTTAAGGCAAGGATATGACATAACAATAGCTGCCGATATAAAAAGCGGAAGGAAAGCTCTTGCTGACAGGCACTATGACCTGATACTGCTGGACTACCGGCTGCCAGACGGACTTGGACTGGATATACTCACCCATATAAATGAGCTACCTCAGCCCCGCAGCAAAGTAATTGTCATGACCACATTCAATGACGTACGTACAGCAGTACATACCATCAGGATGGGAGCATCAGACTATATTACAAAACCCGTCAACCCTGACGAACTGCTGCATGCAGTAAAAGATACCCTTAGTAATACGAACAGAAAGAGTGAAAAAGTAAAAGAAACCCCTGCATATGTGGCAGGTAACAGCCCTGCAGCACAATTACTGAAAAAACATACAGAGCTGGTAGCTCCCACTGACTTTTCCGTCATCATACAGGGAGAAAGCGGCACCGGCAAAGAGCTCGCTGCACGCACCATTCATAACCTTAGTAAACGTAACGGTGCACCATTCGTGGCGCTGGATTGTGGGGCTCTGTCAGCAGAGCTTGCCGGCAGTGAATTGTTTGGCCATGTCAAGGGTGCATTTACCGGTGCACTACAAAACAAAACAGGCTTATTCGAGGAAGCAGATGGTGGCACTATATTCCTTGACGAAACAGGTAATCTCAGCTATGATGTACAGGTAAAACTACTACGTGCTATACAGGAGCGTACAATAGTGCCACTGGGTAGTGTAAAGAGTAAAAAAGTGGATGTGCGTATCATCACTGCCACCAATGAAAATCTGCTGAATGCAGTAAAGGAAGGTAGATTCAGAGAAGACCTTTACCATCGTCTCAATGAGTTTAAAATAGAAATGCCATCTCTCCGCCAGCGCATAGAAGACCTGCCCATATTCTGTGATACATTCATACAGCAAACCAACACGGAACTGAACAAGCACATTACAGGACTGAGCAATGAAGCGATGGACATATTCCTCAACTATGACTGGCCTGGAAACCTGAGAGAACTACGCAATATCATACGCCGCGCTGTACTTACGGCAACATCTTCCAGACTAGAACTGAATGACCTGCCACCTGAAATGCTGACATCAATCAAAAATACTCCCGACAGCGGCCTGAAAAGCATACAGGAAGAACAGGAAAAAGACATGATACTAAAAGCCCTTGCAGAGGCGAGGTACAACAAGTCGAAAGCTGCGCGGATACTGGATATAGACAGGACTACACTATACTATAAAATGAACAAATACAATATCAGATAGTACATGCATACTATAGAGCATAATAACAACGGAGCCGTCTGATATCAGACGGCTCCGTTGTTATTACATCGTGCCTTACGCACTATTTTTCTACTGTTACATGGAACACCTGAGTATTGTTACCTGCGGTGAGACGGAGCAGATACATACCGTTGGCCAGTGAGTTGTCCAGCGATATGCTGTGATCCATCACACCACCCTTCGTACG
>JAUIBA010000023.1 GCA_030427635.1 Bacteroidia bacterium | reverse complement strand
TTCAATGCTAAAGTCAAAGCTTTCAGGGCTACTTCCAGAGGCGTACGGGATGTTACTTTCTTCCTTTTCAGGCTGGCTAACATTTATGCCTGATATATCTCTTCCCCCAATTATTCAGCTTGACCCGAAGTAAGTGCATCCGGATACATAAAAAAGCGATTACAGGCTCAGGGCTGTAATCGCTTTTTTTATACTGAGAGCACGGTCTACATATTGGCTATGAACAGTATAGCAAACTAATACTGACATATCCTGCACTACTTAAAACCGCGGCACAGGTCTTTCTACATTGAGAATGGCACAATTCGGATTATCTACTGCATACTCTACCTCATATTTATCCCATTCCCTGATATTCTTATTAATCGAGTCGAGATATGGAGACAGATACTGACCTCGCTGGTACATTACTCCGTCTACAATATAGCTGTAATCAATGCTAAATCCTGCAACAGGGCTATCGTTTTTCACCTCACAGAAATATACTTTTATCCAACCCAGTACAGGAATACGCTTATTCAAATCTGTAATATCATGTATTACTCCAACACATTTTGCAGTTTTGTCTTCAGAAAGAAAACGTATATCCCATTTCCTCACAATAAACATTTCAGGATCTTTGCTGTTTACTTTCATACCGAACCTTTGTCCTTTTTTTCCGTAATACATATCTACTGCACCAAATTCCGGAGTCCGATTCTTATAAACATTACCACCAAAATCATATGTATATCTTGACTTGGGCGAACCTCTACCGCTCCCCACTTCATGAACCAATACACATACCCCATCTGTCCAGTTTTTAGTACTATCAAAGGAATATGGTAATGAAGAATCATAGTAAAAACAGGATGTTGCTGTGAGTATAAACGACATCATAAAGACGAAAATTAACCCCATCATCAACAAGGCTAATACTTTTTGCCAAAAAGGCAGGGCCATAAAATCAGTTGGCTTGTTTGATTCATTCATAGCAATACATATTTGCTAATGTCAGATAAGCATATAAACAAAAAAGGAAGTACATCGTATCCATTAACATTACAGGGTTCTATAAACACAAAGTTATCCTTTACTACCAGCAAAAATCGACAATTCAGCCATAAATATATTATACCATCTGATGACTTATTGACGATAAATAGCATTAGAAATCAACATGCGTGAGCCTGGTAAATAACCTTATTACATTATATAAACAACAATCCACACACTAAACACATTCCACTATTATCATTACTTTTGTTTCCCCCCATAAATTTTTGTGTTGTGAAATTAAAGTCGCTGGAAATAAAAGGGTTTAAGTCGTTTGCCGACAAAACCCATGTGATACTGGATAACCCGATAACCGGGATAGTGGGACCTAATGGCTGTGGCAAATCCAACATTGTGGATGCCATACGCTGGGTAATAGGCGAGCATAAAATAAAGGCGTTACGCTCTGACAACCTTGAGGATCTTATATTCAACGGGTCGCGCACACGCTCTGCAGCGGGCATGGCGGAGGTTTCACTCACGTTTGAAAATACCCGTAACCTGCTCCCAACAGAATTTACAACAGTAACCATTACACGAAAGTTTTACAAGAACGGGGAAAGTGAATACCGCCTGAATGATGTAACCTGCCGTCTGAAAGACATACACAACCTGTTTCTGGATACGGGTGTGAGCAATGACTCCTATGCCATCATAGAGCTGGGAATGGTAGATGACATCATTAAAGATAAAGACGGCAGCCGCCGCCGCATGCTGGAGCAGGCCGCAGGCATATCTATATATAAGACCCGCAAGAAAGAAGCAAAACAGAAACTGGATGCTACTGAGCAGGACATATCCCGTATAGAGGACCTGCTGTTTGAAATAAGTAATAACCTGCGCACACTGGAAAACCAGGCACGTAAAGCAGAGCGGTATTTTCAGGTAAAGGGCGAATATAAAGGAGTGAGCATAGAGCTGGCCAAAGCCAGTCTGGAACACTTTAATGAGCAGTACCGCACGCTCAATGAGCAAAACGATGCTGAAACCGACCGACGCACCCAACTGGAAGCCATAGTAGCAACAGAAGAGGCGGCAGTAGAACAGCAGAAAGTAAAACTTATAGAAAAGGAACAGGAACTGAACGGCCTGCAAAAACAGTTTAACGAACTGGTGAACCGTGTGCGCCAGCTGGAAAGTGAGAAAAAACTGGCTGCGCAGCGGCTGGAACATCTGGAGGAGCGTAAAAAAAACCTGCAGGAATTTCTGGCGGGAGCGGGCGGACAGTCGTCGCAACTGAGTGAGCTGATAACATTCTCAGAAAAGCAGATAGCGGAAGAGCAGGATATACTGGAAAAAATAAAGGCGGAACAGACAACCCTGCGTGCAGCAGTAGATGAAAAGAGAACTGCGTATGATATGGAAAAGCGCAATCTGGAACAGCTGCGCAATGACTATCAGCAACGCCAGCGGGTACAGTTTGAGGCAGAAAAGAAAGTAGCCATTGCCGATACTTCTGTAACCAACCTGCAGCGCAGTATGCAGCAGGTACAGGCAGAGATGGCGCAGCGTACAGCACAAATAAGCCAGCTGACCACAGAAAAAACTGATACGGAAGATAAACTGGCTGCACGACAGGAAGAGCTACAGGACTTAATAGACCAGCACGAGCAGGTAAAAGCGAAAATACTGCAGAGCCAGGAGCAGATGGAAGGCCTGCGTGCCAAGCTGGTAGAAGAAAACAGAAAACTGGACAGCCGCCGCAATGAGCACGACCTGCTGAAGTCTCTGGTGGAAAGTCTGGAGGGATATCCTGACAGTATCAAATTCCTGAAGAAAAATAAGGAGTGGAACAATACGGCTCCCCTGCTCAGTGACGTATTTGTAGTGCAGAATGAATACCGTACAGCGCTGGAAAATGTACTGGACAACTATCTGAACTACTATATAGTAAACAATGCGCAGGAAGCAGCACAGGCAGTGCACCTGCTGGAAGCAAATAAAAAAGGGAAGGCCAACTTCTTTGTACTGGACCATGTAAATAATGCCGGCGCTACGGCTACCGCAGCACCAGCATCATCTATCCCCGCCCTGAGTGTGGTAAATGTAGATGAGCAGTATAAGGACCTGGCACAAAGACTGCTGGGTCATGTATTCATAACCGAGGACACAACAGATATACCTGCTGCCGAACTGGAAAACGGGAATGTGCTGGTGAGCCGCTCTGGCAAAATGATACGTGGCAGGTATACCCTGGGGGGTGGATCGGTAGGCCTTTTTGAAGGTAATAAGATAGGCCGTGCCAAAAACCTGGAGCGACTGGCAAAAGAAATAGAAGAGCTTACCGCTGCTACGGCATCACTGAAGCAGCATATAGCCGATACCCAATCGCTGATAACGGGCTTCAATACAGAGCTCAATGACAAAGCGATAGAGCAGACACGCCGCGATGTGAACACGCTGCAGAACCACATACTGAATGTGGGGCACCGGATAGAAAACTTTGAACACCTGAACCAGAATGGGGATAAACGCCTGGCGGAGATACAGGACCAGCTGGATGCCACGCATGAAAATATGCAGGACACCCGTGACACGCTGGAAAATATCAATGATGAGCTAAGTATACTCCGCGATAAGATAGAGACTGCCGAGGAGTCATTCCGCAATGTGGAGCAGGCATTCAATGAGGTAACCCAACAGTATAATAATCAGAACCTGACAGCTGCCCGCCAGCAGAGTAAGATAGACAACCTGAAACAGGAGCTTCAGTTTCGCAGCAATCAGCTGAATGACCTGCAACGGCAGGTGACCAGCAATACGGAGCAACTGACCCAGATAAGCGCACAGGTAGAAGAAACGGGTAAGCAGCTACACAGTGGCGACAACGAACTGTATGAACTGCTGAACCGTAAAGAGACTGATGAAAGGGAGCTGAATGAGAAAGATCGTGCATTCTATGAAATGCGCAATAATATATCGGCTCAGGAAAGTAACCTGAACCAGAAACGCAGGGAAAAAGACCAGGCAGAAACACTACTGAATGGCATCAAGGACAAGCTGAGCAATATGAAGCTGCAGGTAGCAGGGATGAGTGAGCGCCTGTCCATAGAGTTCAAAGTACAGCTGGATGATATACTGGACCAGCCCCGCAGCGGTAGCCTGACGATAGAAGAGCTTACTGCTGATGCTGAAAAGATGAAAAAACGCCTTGACAACATGGGCGAAGTAAACCCTACAGCGATAGAAGCATACAGCGAAATGAAAGTGCGTCACGACTTTATAGTAGAGCAACGTGATGACCTTGTGAGCGCAAAAGAATCACTGCTGTCTACAATAGAAGAGGTAGAGAATACTGCCAATACCCGTTTCCGTGAAACATTTGACATGGTGCGGGAAAACTTTGTGCAGGTGTTCAAGGCCCTGTTTACCGCTGAGGATAACTGTGACCTGCGTCTTACCGACCCTAATAATATAGCGGACAGCGGTATAGAAATATATGCACAGCCCAAGGGAAAAAAGCCAAGTACGCTCACCCAGCTATCGGGTGGGGAGAAAACGCTTACCTCTACAGCATTCCTTTTTGCCATATACCTCATAAAGCCGGCACCATTCTGTATACTGGATGAGGTAGATGCACCGCTGGATGATGCCAATGTGGGCAAGTTTACTCAGATGATACGCAAGTTCTCTGACAACTCGCAGTTTATCATAGTTACACACAACAAGCAGACGATGGCTGCCGTGGACGTAATATATGGTGTAACCATGCAGGAGCCGGGGGTAAGCAAGCTGGTGCCAGTAGACTTCAGGAGCCTGAACTAAAGTATTGGTCTTTGACCAGTACTTTAACAAACGGTATATACAATACCTTATTTAGGTATGAATATGCTATTTTTGGGAACAATTGAGCAAATTGGGACAATAATTACTGATTTTGGGCATCCATCTGTTATTTCTTTTTATCCACATTACACTTGCTACACTGAATGATCCTGTGCTGGTATCCATAGGGTTTATAGTACATTGTATTGTATATGTAGCAAGCTCTGCTTTCTCAGCCGGTAAATCTGAACTAACAGTAATGCAGCCATATGCATTTGGGGCCGCACTGGTAGCACTGGCCAATGCCAAGCTAGTATATAGGATTAACCAATATGGCGTAGATCCTACATCTACATATTCTTACGTATCAATAAAGCACATCAATGAGGCTGCAGTACTGTGGTCAGTGGGTAGTACATTTATTTTCATAGGATATGAACTTACACAAAAAAGGTCATTTGGTAAGATATCTCTTTACATTACCAATGAAAAGATTCTGAATAATATATTCAAAAGCGTAGTCATTCTCTCACTTATGAACATCTCAGGAAACATTATAAACTTTGGGTTTATTTCCGGGGGTATACAAAAAGTGATGGCCCTTTACGGTGATATGAGCCTGCTTGTATTTGCGCGGCTATGGGGAAAGACAGAAAAGTCAAAATACAGAAACTATGCATTGATACTGTGTGCATTACAGATATTATCGGCACTCTTTACCGCATACCTGCGTATACAGCTGGTAATACCGCTACTAATTATATATGGCGGGTACCTGATAGGTGTAGGAAAACTGAAGGAAGTGTTCAGTTACAGAACCATACCGGTTATTGCTGTATTTCTGGTATTCTTCTCCATGTTTGGTAACCTGGGTGCAAACCGCTCTCACTTTATTGACGCGTTCACATCATCTATTGAAGTACAAAAGGCTGCATATAGTATTGATGCCGTGAAGAACTCTGACAGAAACGATCCCCTGACACGCTCGTCCAACATTGCGCAGATATCCAATATCTTCAAGCTGGTAGAAAGAAACGGCTATTATAACGGTGAAGCATCTCTGCCGATAGTGTATGCATTTATCCCCCGTATCATATGGCCGGAAAAACCAGCTATTGAGCTTGGTGCATGGTATGCACTGGAAATAGGAGTAGCGACCATCAATGCCTATGGCCGTGCGAATAACTCAGTAAATATGTCCATACCGGGAGAGTTGTATCTTGACTTTGGCTGGCTGGGTGTGGTACTGGGATGCATGGGGTGCGGCAGTGTACTGGCTATGTTCTGGAATGCCGGAGAGTTTATGGCATCTCCCTATAACTTTACCGGAGCACTGTGGGGAGGATATCTGCTACTGTTCTGTATGCTGGGAATAGGCTCTGACCTGCAGATATTTGTAACGTTTACGTCTACATTCATGGCGTTCTTCATCGTAAAAAAAATCGTCAGTATCAATGCGAATTCTAAACATAGGTCCGCTCTGGCGAGGTAGTAATGCAGGTGGGCTTTTCCGTGCGCTTTCGCGTAACGGGTCTTTTATTGAAGTACTCGATGAATTTTACTATATAAGTCTGAGAGCATCAGGAAAGACACAGAAACTACTGGAAAGAGTAGTGCGCCCAATGCAGGTGAAAGCGTTCAATGACACTATCAGAAAGAACATAGACACTTTCCGGCCAGACTATCTTATTGTTTACAAAGGTGTCTTTGTACTACCCGAAACGATACAATATGCCAAGGCTCATAACTGCTCGCCGGTACTTTTCTATCCGGATGTGAGTACTACTACCCATGGCCCTCATATACCGGCATGCATACCGATGTATGATACCATATTTACTACCAAAACATTTGGCATTACTGACATGAGGGAAAAGTATGGCGCAAAAAATACCATATTTGTACCTCATGGGTTTGACCCGGAAATACACCGCCCATTCAAAGAAATAGGTAAGAATGAATATGCTATCTTCGGGTGTGACGCTTCCTTTATAGGCACGTGGTCACCTAAAAAGGAACAGTATCTTACCCATCTGACAGAGCAATGCCCTGAAATAAACCTGAAAGTGTGGGGTGACCAATGGCACAGAGTAGCATCTCCTATGCTGAAAAAGCATATACAGGGTAAACCTATAGTGGGAGACCTTTATGCACTAGCCATACAATGCTCTTCCATAAATCTGGGTATACTGTCAGAAAAAGTAGCGGGTGCATCTTCCGGCGATTTAATAACCTCCCGCACATTTCATATACCGGGAGCTGGTGGCTTTATGCTGCATGAGCGTAATGAAGAGTCTGTCAACTATTATAAGGAAAATGAGGAAGCAGGATTTTTTGAAGGGGCAGAAGAGCTTGCAGAAAAGGTAAAACTATACCTGAACGATACAACAGCCCGCGACCGTATAAAAGAGGCGGGACACCAGCGTGCCCTCAGAGAACATACACTGGATGCAAGAGCTGCCTTTATCATCAACCACCTGAAAACAGCAGGCAATGGACAGATATAAGAAGATTATCTACGATAACTATATAAGTAACCATAACAAAAACCTGTATGGTGAAATGTCGCTGGAACGTATCAGAGCATACGCTCCCACACTGAGACATTTCTACAGCCGCCATCTGCCTGCAGACAAGAACATCCGCTTACTGGACATAGGCTGTGGTGATGGCAACTTTGTGTACCATCTACAACAGGAGGGTTATCGTAATGCTGCAGGTGTAGATGTATCGCCGGAGCAGATAGAAAAAGGAAGGAGTATGGGCATTGAGAACCTGCAATGTGGTGAACTCATTTCATTCCTGAAAGATAATGACACAAAGTATGATGTCATTATTGCCAAGGATGTGATAGAGCACTTTACCCGTGATGAAGTTTTTGATATACTCATGCATGTATCGGCCAGCCTGAAGGATGGAGGAATGTTCATAATGCAGGTACCTAACGGACAGGGCTACTTTCATACCTCTATATTCTATGGAGATTATACCCATGAGATGGCATATACAGAAAACTCTATAAAACAGGTGGCACTCAATACCGGCTTTACCGCTACACAGTGCTACCCTACCGGGCCTGTGCCTCACGGATTTGTATCCTCGGTAAGGGCCCTGCTTTGGAAACTTTTTGTATGGCGGCTACGGTTCTGGAAGATGGTAGAAACAGGTAGCCCATCGGGGATATTTACCCAGAATATAATAGCTGTTATCAGAAAGTAACTGATTGCATATGCAGTAGTAACTGCGGCGAAAAGCTATTGTCTTTAATCGTTACAAGTTCTGCGCACGCAATCATATTCAGACTGATATACTTTTGCATATCGGTATACAATGGCATATCACTATACAATGTATACCACATACATGTGACCTTTGCGTAAACAATAACGCAAATGAAAATGAATGTAAATGAAATGCTCAACTGGCGCTATGCTGTGAAGAAATACAGCAGCAGGAAGGTAGCAAATGAAGATGTACAGGCTATAACCGCGGCCATAAACCTATCTGCATCATCGGCAGGCATGCAGCCATACCGGCTGATAGTAGTGGAAAATACTGATGTAAAAGCAAGACTCGGTGAGGGTTCGTTTAACCAGCAAATAGCCACTGCTTCACACCTGCTGGTGTTTGCCGCTTTTGAAAACATAACGCAGGAGATAATAGATGAGTATATGCAACGTACGGCCAGCATACGCCAGATACCTGTGGAAGCAATGGCTGACTTCAGAAAATCGTTGGAGGCGCACATGCTGAACAAGACTCCACAGGATAATTTCACATGGGCAGCAAGACAGGCATACATAGGTCTGGGTACCGGACTAATAGCCGCAGCTGAACGGCAGATAGATGCTACACCAATGGAAGGGTTTGACGCAGCACACTTTGATGAAGTACTGGGGTTAAAAGAGAAGGGACTGAAAAGTGTTGTAATTATGTCTATAGGCTACCGGGATGCAGAGAATGACATGTTTGCCCGGATGAAGAAGGTGCGTCTGCCTCTGGATGAATTTGTGGCGGAGATAGTATAGACTGCTATCAGATAACGAATACAATAAGACATGTGGAAAGCCAGTGGCTCTCTACATGTCTTTTTGTTGTCAGACAGGAATGAGCGTAATGCGCTAACATAAACACTATACCCTACTCACCTCTATAAAATGCGTCCTCTGACCTCAATATTTACATTATTCATATTCTAAAATCGTGCGTTCGTACTCATAGTATATGAAGCAGGGGATACATATAACTATATTTGAAAACATAAGCATCCGGCACTGGTAAATACATCCTATACTGAATGTGACTCAATACCGCTATTCACTTTTTAAACCATAAAAAACCAACTACTATGGACACAGGAATCAATGTATCAATGACCGTTTTTCTCAAAAACGACACAGATGGTCAGATGCTGCTGCGCTTTTATCATGCAAACAGCAGCAACGGACTGCAATCGGCAGTTTACAACATCCCCCCTTTCCAGACAGCAGGACCGTTCAGAGCCAACTTTCAGATACTGGATGGCGCGGTACCGGACTTCTGGTCGGTATATGCCAATATACAGGGAGGCTCTACGCCAGGACAGTTTGTATCGTGGGTATCATACTCACCGGAACCTTTCAGCAAGGAGTGCATGCTGGAGCATGGAGACGTAGGCACTACCAAAACTTTCACCGTTAATTCAAAGACATTTACGATTGATCTTGAATCGGGCGGCACTAGCTGTGACATGCGTTTTATAGGCCCATACAACCCTATTACCAATGTCTTTGTACTGATGCTGGAAAACCATTCATTCGACAACATATTTGCTATGTCAGGCATACCCGGCATTACCGCTGCTACTACGCAAAACAGCAATATGTACAACGGGCAAACATATAATGTTGCCGACGGTGCACCTACAAGCATGCCCACTGATCCCGGACATGAATTTCCTGACACGGTAGAGCAGTTATGTGGAGAAGGCGCTGTGTACGCCCCCGGCTCCCGATATCCACCCATCAATAACTCAGGATTTGCTGCAAACTATGCCACATCGGCAGACGAGGATACCGGACTACCTACCCAACCTGAGATAGGGGATGTAATGGCATGCTTCAATACTCCGGGACAACTACCAGTAATGCTACAGGTAGCCCGAAGTGGTATGATATGTGATCATTGGTTCTCTTCCCTGCCCGGCCCTACATGGCCCAACCGTTTCTTCCTGCATGGCGCCTCATCAGAAGGAATAGACTACAGCCCCAGCACAGCCCAGATACTGGCATGGGAAAGCGTACACGGCTTTGAGTACCCACATGGCTCCATATTTGATGCCATGGATGCTCATGACTATCCGTGGAAACTGTACTATGACAGCATGGACTCCTTCAGCGCTGACCCCAGCCCTGCTGCACTGGTGGGTCTGGCACAGGTGGCAGCCCTTAAAAACATATCTGCTACGGATACCTATAATGTAACTGAGCTGGCTGGTGATGTACAGAACATATACCCATACCGCTACACATTTATAGAGCCCAACTATGGCGATGTAATAGGCAATACGTATCAGGGAGGGTCTTCTCACCACCCGATGGATGACCCCTCGGGCGCTGAAAACCTGCTGGCATATGTATGCCGCAGCATATTCAGCTCTCCTTTAGGTGGCTCCAGTATGCTCATTGTGACCTATGATGAGCATGGCGGGTTTTATGACTCGGTGCCGCCGCCACCCTGCGTGGCACCTGCCGACTATAATGGCAATGGCATGAGCCAGTACGGCTTTACCTTTGAGCAACTGGGGGTGCGTGTACCTGCCATGGTAGTGTCTCCCTATATCAATTCCGGCTCGGTAGAACATATGGTATATGACCATACTTCTGTGCTAAAGACACTGGAAGATATAATGGGACTGAATAACCTGACCCGACGCGACCAGAACGCAAACAGCATCCTATCCTCTGCCAACTTCAGAGAAACACCCGGAGCAATACCAACCCTGGACTTCCCGGAATCAAGGCCGACAGGCAATACCAGAAAACCACTATCTGCTGAGGAGCAAGCAGCAGAAGAGGCGATGCCACTGACAGACAGGGGCAACTCTATAGGATTTCTGGGTATAGCGGTAAAAACTGACATTGAATTATCGGCAGGAACACCTGCAGATAAGGCAGCAATACTGGCCAGAGTGAAAGCTATAAAAACCAGAGGTGAAGCCAGAGCATATATGCAGGAAGTGCGTGCTAAAGCAGATGCTGTAAGAGAAGCAAAGCGTAAAAAGAGGTAAGACGAAATATATACTACAGACCTAAAGAGAGGTTGTACAGGCAAAAGCTGTACAACCTCTCTCTTTTTTATGCCTGCCATACTAGCTTCTGAGAATCTTGTCCATTTTCTTTCCCTTTGCCAGCTCATCAATGAGTTTATCCAGATAACGGACCTTCTGCATAAGTGGTTCCTGAATGTCTTCTACCCTGTAGCCGCAAATGACGCCGGTGATTTTTGTAACATTCGGATTGAGCAGGGGAGCCTCGGCAAAAAAAGTTTCAAAGGTGACTTTTCTATCTATCTGCTGCTGCAGTGCAGCCGCATCATAACCGGTAAGCCAGAAAATAATGGTATCAACCTCTTCTTTGGTATGCCCTTTCCTCTCTGCCTTCTGTATGTACATAGGATAAACACCGGCAAAGGACATTTTGTATATTCTTTCTATATTTTTATCTGATGCCACGGATGGAAATAAAGTTAGGGAAATTAAGATAATGAACTGCACCCATACTGAGCATAAGGAAAGGACTATGTAAATGCATTGTTTTTGTACTTCGCAACTAAGTGTGCCTGGGAGACAGGTAGAAAAGCACTTTTACTGCATCATATTTATTGAATGTTCTACCGTAACTCATAGGGGCTGCGATTATTTAATGTCCTGTTCCTCCAAGATTCCAGGTAAATGAGACAAAACCTCCTACACGATAGGACTTCTCGGTGAGATCATTATCAGAAATATTACCGAAACTGTGAAAGTTATTATCTGGCTCTCTGTCTTTATTTCTGTATTTAGCCTTGAGTACATCTGCCGCTCCACATGCTATGCCAGCAGAAAATATAAAACGCCTCATAACATTGTTTGAAGAAAAGGTGGCGAGACTGGTTCCCAGAAAAAACCGAGTATCAGAAAGAGTAGCGATATCAGGAGATACACCTAAACTAAGCATCAAAGACACATGCCGGCAACTAGTAGCATACCAGTGCATCATTACAACAGGGCTTGGAACTACTGTCCTGTTTTCTTTATCCGTTATCAGATATGTTGTGGAATCATTTACTTTGCTTAGGCTGTAATTCCAGCCAGTAATATCTCCCATACTGAGCGCAACACCTACACTAAAATCTATTCGTGATCCGCCTTTTATTTTAATCGGTCTAAAGTCTATACCCATACCTATATCCTTTATTTGCAAATAGTCACCACGAGCGCATAATACAGAGTCGCCATACACTATGTATTCAGCACCAACTGTGTTCTGATAATTATTCTTTATTCCTGTAATAATAGCTGCCAGTTTCTCCAAATTAGCGCCGGTGTAAGCTGTTTTGATTTTGTCTATGTCTATTTTTATAGCTGAGAGCGTATGGTCAAAACCACTACCACCTGATAAATTTTTCAAGCTTTCATATACGCTCTCCAGATGCGCCAATTTTATTTGTATGTTGGCTAACTGTGTATGTATTTTATCAATACGTTCATTGAAGTAAATCTGTATATCACTTCCCTTATCAATATTAAAAGTAGTTCTACTATTTATATCTGACTTCATTAAAGAGCTGCTCCGGTTGTACTCATTTTTTCTTGCTATTTTGATTACAGTATCTAACCGGACAAGCTCACCTATTGAATATATTGTACTCTCCAGTGCCGCAAGCAGCAGTTGTAATTCAACTAACGATTGAACTTTATCTTTTATCGTCAAGGCTGCCTGGTTTCTTTTATTAATATCTGGCGGTCCTATTCTATCAAATGTTTCAGCACCTGGACGCCAATGGGTATTATTTTCAGATAAAATCATGTCAATAGCCATCTTACTGGTATCTGTTGCTCCAATCTCACCTTCAGTAGTTTCCTCAAGACTGTTAAAAGCACTTATGCCGTTTTCATACTGATGATTAATTTCTTCAATTTTCAGATTGCTATTATGAAGAAATGGATTGACATGTGTGTATCTGATTACTACCTGGCTATACTCCCGTATACATGCCGGAGGTAATGAGTCAAAACGCTGCGCTGCACAGTTGTATTCAATAAGCACAGTTGGCTCATATCTGGGATGTGTTTTTCTGCATCGTTCTGCCTGTTTCTCAGAGGAAGAGGACTGAGCCTGAACCGGAATAGCACACACTTGTATAAAAAACAGTGCATAAATAAATGGAAAGAGCTGTTTCATAAAATATTATGGTTTTGTTACTGCAAATTTCCGGTCAGAAGAAAAGCATCACAAGAGCAAAATCCCTGACTTTTCTACAGTAATCAGCCGCTAACATTTATACGGGAATACCCGCAATATACTACGGGAACATACCTGACATTAGATGCGTTTACTCACTATACAGTATGTATTTAAGGGCACTTGCGGTACATATGAATAAATTACACAACATTTGCCATTTGCATAGTGTATAATCACGGTATATTTTTATAGAAAAAACTATCATGAGACTACTATCTATTTGTGCAATTATTACCAGTGTATTATTATTTGAGCCCTGCTACGGACAAAAAAAGTTAACAGGAAAAATGCGTGGGAAATTAACAGAACCAACAATGAAACAGAAAATCCTGGCAAGAGAAATCTCTGACCGACAAAACGACTGTACTGGTCAAGGTATTCCTAACTCAGCAAATCCATGTAATAGTGAAAATGTAACCGCAGCTGACTGCAGCAAGGAAGTTAAATACTGCGACAATACAGACTGCATAAAAAAAATACTATTCTGTCACGAGATTTGTAAAAGTGATTTTGATACACTAACAATTGTAAATGGTGTGCAACGCCAATCCAAGCCATTTGCAAGATATAAAATAGAACGCGTCCTTAATACGCAAACCTGCGATTATAACTTTTTAAGAATCCATATTCATGAGAGGTTTTGGGGTATTGGACGTAGTCGGTATAGAATTAACAAGGTGTCGCAAGTAGAGACTAACAAAAAAAGAAAATATGAGACATTTTATTCCACAGCATTATTAAGAGGGATTCTAAATATAAATGACGTAGAAGGAGGTGTAGTAGACTCGATCACATTATACCGAGGCATATATTTTGATACTATAGAAAACCAGCAGAAATATCTGGTTCCATTTAAAGTAACATACCATAATAACAATATTGTAAAATATTACGATGTAAGTGATACCCAACCATAAATAACCATGGAACTTTTACTGGTATTGTCTATACTTAGCGCCGCTATTCCAGTAGCCACAGGCGTAGCTAAAAAGAAGTACACCCTGTTATGGTTATATCCATTAACAGGGTTGACTTTTGATATACTTAATAGCATGCTACGCAGAGTATGGCATATGAACAATGGGATAACTGCAAATTTGTTCATATACTTTGAGTTTTTGCTTATCATATTTCTTTTCAGGAAAACAGTTTTAAAGCAGGCTTGGATTTTCTATTCAGTAGTTACCGGGCTAAGTACATTTTACATTGCTGATACAATTACAGATGGAGTATTTGTATTCAACATGTTTGGCGGAAGTGTGTTTATGCTTGTATACATATTCCTGAGTGTTAACTGTCTATATCTGATTCTTAAATCGAAACAATTAATCATATTAGAAAAATCATCTGATTTCTGGCTATGTACTGCAATACTTATATACGCTGCCGGTGCATTTTTAATATTTCTGTTCAAACAGTACATGGTACAGACTGACAGACACAGCTACATGAATATATGGCGATATTTCTTTTATCCTGTGAACATCATAAAAAATGTATTACTTGCATTATCTATATACCACATGACCGGTAAGAAAGAACATTGAACGCTAATGCATACATAGCACTAGGTATCCTCGCCATGCTTATGCTCGTGGTAAGCATTGTTTTTTTTGTTGTCTATCATCAACGTAGCATGATTACTATATATCAACAAAAAGAAAAAGAGCTAACGGAAGCAGCGATACAAGCAGAGGAAAATGAACGTAACCGCATAGCCGGAGAGCTACATGATGATGTAGGGGCAATGCTGGCATCGGTAAAACTTAACTTCCACCAGGCAGAGGAAGATGGCGCAGGCAGTGAGGCTTTTAATCAATCACATAGACTGATAGAAGAAACAATAGATAAGGTGCGTAAAATGTCGCGAAGCCTTCAGCCTGCAATGATACAGCATATAGGTCTTTCAAAAACACTACGTGCATTCTTTGATATGTTTACAGTTAGTAATGTCATTGCTATACATTACGAGGCTACACCATTGCCAGACCTGCCTGCAAACATTGCTTTAGGTATTTATCGTATCATTCAAGAGCTAATGAACAATACTATAAAACATGCCCATGCTACACAAATAAGTATATATCATACAGCAACAATAGAGCAACTAATATTTCATATAACCCATAACGGGGATGGCATAAATCAACAACTTTTTGAGGAATATGTATATCAGAAAGACGCTACAGGCCTTAAGAACATTGTGAACCGATTGAAAGTATTGAATGCATGCATCAACTTTGATAAAAAAAATGAAGAATACTACATAACAATACAAATACCACTATAATATGGCTATCATTTCCTACATAATCGCAGATGATCACGAAGTATTTCGTCATGGGATACGAAATGTTCTGAACCGGGATCACAAACTAAAATGTCTCGGTGAGGTACAGAATGGGAAAGAGTTGATGGATATATTAACAACTTGCAAACCTCATGTGGTGTTACTGGACATGAAAATGCCAGAAATGGATGGCGTGCAAGTGACCACTCAAATAAAAGAACAATATCCTGAAATCAGGATACTAATACTAACCATGTACGATGATGAAGAAGTGATATTGCATATGCTGGATATGGGTGTGAACGGCTACCTTGTAAAAACAGCAACACCAACAGAAATAACAAAAGCAATTCACAAAGTTTATGAAGATGATTATTATCTGAGTGATATGGTAAGTAAGTTGATGCTTAAAAACAGGCATCAAAAAAACAATTTGCCACTGCGCTATAAAAAAAATGTGGAACTGAGCAGTAAGGAGAGAGAAGTATTGCGCCTGATGTGTCACGAACTGACCACCAGTGAAATAGGTGCCAAAATATTTTTAAGCCCAAGAACTGTTGAAGGCATACGGCGCGCGCTACTAGAGAAGTTAGAAGTGCGAAGCTCAACCGGGCTTATTATCTATGCTGTAAAAAATGGTATTTCTGAAGATTCAGAACCATCCTGACGGATTCTGTAACGAACAAAACAACAAAGCCGTATGACTCATATAGCTGCCCTTGAACACAAAAGAATCATAGCATCCTGCAGCCTGCTGCTATGATTCCTTCCAGTACTTTCAGGTCTACATCGGCAAGCTTATTAATGTAGAGGCAACCCATGCCTGCTTTGTACCTCCCTAACTGCTGAAGCGCTGTAACGTGCTTATCTATGTAACTACCGAAGTATAATGAGATGTTAGCTTTGCGTGGTGCAAAGCCTATGCGCATCCAGTCGGCTTCGCGGCCGGTATGCTCGCTTTTATGCCTTTTGATGCCGAAACCAATGAAGGAGTTGCTCCATAATACCGGCTCTTCTTTACTGGTTTTTTTCATCATCTCCAGCAGCACAAAACAGTCTTTACGTTTTTGCTCTGGTGTAATACTATTAAGATACTCTTCCACACCGGCAGTGGTTGGTTTTATTTTATTCTCTGCCAGCTTTGCCTTCTTCTCTGCCATATAGTAATTGCTGTTTTTATACTTAAATATAGACAGATATATTATTCCTGATGGGTAAAGGGTGTAGATGTATTAATAAATCAATGCCGGAAAATACAATGCGTAACCTGGAGAAGGGGCAACCCTTCATAATATGTAAGTGATCAGGCAAAGCGCTGTTTTGTCAGCTGATGCGTGATACGACGCCGTTTTCCAGCTTATATGTAGCACCACTTTCAGGGCATGTAGCCAGGTTGTTACTGAAGCTAAGTCTGTGACCATATTCGCTCATCCACCCTATATGCCTTGCAGGGTTACCAACAACCAAAGCATATGCCGGTACGGTTTTCGTAACCACAGCCCCTGCGCCTATGAAAGCAAAAGCTCCTATGTCATGCCCACACACTATTGTAGCATTGGCTCCTATAGTAGCGCCTTTACCTACATGCGTACGTGCATATTGCCCGCGGCGGTTGACCGCGCTTCTGGGATTTGTGACATTGGTGAACACACAGGATGGACCCAGAAAAACATCGTCGTCACAAATGACGCCTGTATATACTGAAACATTGTTCTGGATTTTTACATTGTTACCGAGTACCACATCGGGGGAGATAACACAGTTTTGCCCGATGTTACAACCATTGCCTATTTTACAGCCCGGCATAATGTGAGAAAAGTGCCATATTCTGGTATTACTACCGATTTCGCATGCTTCATCAACAATAGCAGTAGGGTGTGCAAAGTATTCCATCAATATGTTTTTTTATTTCTTTTGAAATGAGCGTACCAGAGGGTGATATTCTCCTTTTACCCCTACCGGTGTAGCAACCCTGATATCGTGCGCTATCTGAATACAAGGCAATGCATCCATGAGTCCGAAACCATTCCCTTTCAGTATCTCTTCGTAAGAGCGGGTATGAAGGTCAGTAAAGCCCTCGCTGAACTCGATTTCGTTACCATCTACCGTTATACTTCTGAAAGTGCTCTTTTTAGCCATCTTAGCAGCTTCAGGTAAATAGTCATAATTAACACTGAGGAACCATCTTACCCGGGCTTTGTCCATTTCCATATAACCTGCTGCAGTGTCCGGCTCAAGCAGATTTACCGTATTGGTCTTTACACTTCCAAAAATCCACGATAGCATGTCAAAGAAGTGAATACCAATATTGCTGGCTACACCTCCTGACTTACCTTCATTTCCTTTCCAGCTGTTAAAGTACCAGTTGCCACGGGAAGTAAGATAAGTAAGGTCAATATCAAATATTTTATCTGGCGCGCTCTGGTCAATCTGTTGCTTCAGCTTTATGATGCCAGGGTGCAAACGTAACTGAAGTATATTATTGACCCTTGAGCCGGTTTCTTTTTCTATTTCTGCTAATGCTTCTACATTCCATGGGTTCAGCACTAATGGCTTCTCACAAATTGCATCGGCCTGATTGCGCAGGGCAAAACGTATGTGTGAGTCATGCAGATAATTGGGGGTACAGATACTTACAAAGTCAATTTTATTGTTTTTCCGCCTCAGCTTATCCACATGACGATCGAAACGCTCAAATTCTGTAAAGAAGTGAGCTTCGGGGAAATAGCTATCAAGGATACCTACACTATCGAAAGTATCAAGTGCCGCCAGCAAATCGTTATTTGTTTCCTTTATTGCTTTTAAATGTCGCGGCGCTATATATCCCGCGGCTCCGATCAGTGCAAATCTTTTCATTTCCGGCCGTTTTTTCAATAGTTTTTTTTAGCGCTCCTATATACATCTGTCTTTCAATGTTGAGGTTTGCTGCCCAAGTATAGTGATTTTCTACAAAGTCTATTGTGTTTTTTCTCACATTGGTTTTGTTGGTATCTATCCAGTGAAGCGCTGAGCGCACCTCATTATCAATTTCCGTCTCGGAATTTTTGCCAGACAGTGCAACAACACAGCCTATTCCGTATTTTCTGAGTATCTCAGCTATACTGCCTGTTCCTTTTTCCAGTACTACCGGTAAGCCGGCACTCAGATATTCGCCGAACTTTACAGGTTGTGAGAAGTTGTTGAGCGCATTAGGGGCACGTAACAAAAGCCCTGCATCCATAGCTGTAAGATAATTTGCAACCTCATTCTGTGCGACACTCATCAATCGTATTCTGCTTTCGTCAATATCATTCTTTTTTACGATTTCAGCCATTTTATCCTTATTCTGTGTCAGCAGAACAGCAACAACATTGCCAGACAGGCGCATGGCAGCCTTCATGAAAGGCATTACGAGATCTTCTACATGCTGGTATTTCTGAGTTCCCCCCAGGTAGAGTATTGCATACTTTCCGTTCAGGTCCAGTTCATCACGTATTTGTTTCCTCTGGCTTTCAGGTATTGTGTTTTTTACACAACATGGAATGAGGGCAGTATCTGATGGTGCACCTACATTGTCTATAAGATATTGCCGTAAGGGTTCGCTTACGGTGCATACTGCGTCGGAATTGTCAATTGAGCTTTTCAGTAATTCATAATCTTTGCGGAATACGGCTTTCTGCTCCGGAGACATGTCCTTCTCATCAAAAATGCCATCGTTGACATAGCGCTCCAAAGGCCAGTACCCTCTTATGTCCAGTACTGTAGCATCATCAGGAAATGCTGCTTTTACTTTATTGGCCCATATAAAACTCGCCTCACCACGACAGTGGTAGACGGTTCTGTATTTTAGCTGCTGTCTCAGCTTCTTCATTTTAGCTAACAATGGCCAGTTATTCAGCCGGCCTATTCCACCTACAAACATTATTGAAATATCCGGACATCGCACTTTCAGCTTCTCTATTATGCTTATACAGGTTTTGTCATAACGCTCCCTCATAGGCACTATTATCCATACTGATACGGAATGAGGCCTGTCGGCACCCTGTGTTTGTGCCTGCACCTGAGCCCTGTCAAATACCTGAGAAGCCAGCAAAGGCGCTTTATACTCTGCTCCCGTAATGATATGAACGAGGTTGTATGGTGTTTCGGACTGTTTCATATTAATTAGCTACCACTAATACTTCTGTTATAGTGCTCAATGATTTTACTGAGAATCTTTTCTCCCGCAGTACCATCTCCGAAAATAGAAGTAGAGAAGTCTTTATTCAGTTGGCCTATATTATTGAAAGCATCAATAAGCTGTTTTCCGTCCGGCGGTATGTTAACTGAGTAGTTTGCATCGCTTAACTCGGGCCACAGTTTCTTTTCCAACAACAGAACAGAGGGCTTTTTAAAGAAGTAAGCTTCTCTTACCAATCCTCCTGAGTCAGTAATGACATTGGACGCATTTTTAATAAGCTGAATCATATCCAGATAACCAACGGGGTCAATAATTCTGAATGTAGGGTTCAATCCGAATGCTTCAATTTTGGCTTTGGTTCTGGGATGGAGGGGAAGAATAACCGGACTTGTCTCATTTATCGTGTTGAGGGCAGAAATAATGCCGCTGAGTATTTCCTGATTGTCAGTATTACCAGCACGATGTACGGTACACAGGGTATAGCTTTTCCCGGTTAGCCCCTGAGCTGCTACAATATCTGAGTTTTCGTCTGACTTTTTCTCGTAAAATTTAGCTGCGTCATACATCACATCACCGAAATTGTACATTTCGCGTTTCATTTCCGGCTTTCCGAAACCCTCACTGATGAGATTGTCCATACCTACAGAAGTGCAACAAAAGTTCAGCTCTGCCATACGGTCTACAAGATAACGATTCACCTCTTCCGGCATTGTGTCATCATAATTGCGCACACCGGCTTCTACATGAATAGTTCTGATATGGAGCTTTTTTGCAGCAAGTACTGCTGCCAGAGTACTATTGGTATCGCCATATACAATGAGGTAATCGGGCTTTTCTACCAATAACAATTTCTCAATTTCTTCCAGCATTCTGCCTGTCATGGCACCATGGTTCAGACCATTGATATCCAGAAAGTAATTGGGTTTAGGTATTTCCATCTCATCAAAGAAAACATCAGACATATTTTTGTCGAAATGCTGCCCTGTATGCACAATAATGTCCTGAATATCATCATGACCTTTAATAGCTCTGGACAATACAGCAGCCTTGACAAATTGAGGCCTGGCACCCACAACCGTTAAGAGTTTCATTCGTATTTTTTCTTTAATAAGACTGTTTGATTAATGTGTTTTATCTGTTTAGGGTGGCGGTGTTCAAAGGTATAATATTATCCTGTGATTGCAGAATAGAGCGATTAGTGCAGTATACGAACCACAATACAGAATAACAAATGCAGGTAATACGATAAAACACCCGAGAAGTGCTTATAGAGGCAAAGGGCCAGAGTGAATGTGAGTGTGGGTGTTGAAGAAAGGTCAGAGTGGGCAGGGGGAATGTCGAACTTGATCTTTGAAGATTTGGTGAAAATTTATGAAGTGGCTGTTAAGTTGCTATTATAAATGTGATGCAAAGGTTTTTAGATGGGCCACTGAATTTCATTAAATTCATTAAAATATTGCTGCCCCAAATCCTTTTCTACTGAGAATACAAATGCAATATTTCCTAACAACCAGTCTTTAAAATTTTTTTTGGCAATGCCGCATATACGCATATGCTCTTCAACTCCATTTTTTCTACAGTGAAATAGATGATGCTCAATTAGAATCTTTCGTTTTCGAGGAACGGTTACAACATCATTATTAACTGATAACCCTGTTACGAAAAATGGGTTACCCCTAACTAGCAATTTAGTTTTGGAAAAGTTTACACATAAGTTTTCTTCTGAAACAATTCGATAAGCTACTTTTTTGACTTTTTTCAAAGCTTCAATTGGTCCGGAAAATGTTATATCGTCAGCATATCGTGAGTACTGTAGACCATGTTTTACTGCCAATTTAGTTAATCTTTTATCAAGCCTAAATGAAATAAGATTAGACAGTTTGGGACTTGTTGGGGCTCCTTGAGCAAGAATCCCTTCTTGTCGATTAATGATGATAGCTTTTAAGTCTAATTCACTGCTCTTAAAAGAACTATAGAATAAATCATCTGGGACAATTGTACAAATTTTAGCGAGGGAAACTGCTAAATTTGGATGAAATCCCAAGTGGTTAAAAATACCATAAATCCGCTTTTCATTTACCGAATCATAAAAACGGAGTAGGTCCATTTTTAAAATTGCTTCTTTTTTTAAATGCTGCTGAGCATTTTTAAGTATTGAACTCGTCTTATCAAAACCCATGCATGATTGATGAGAAGGAATTTTTTCAAGAATATTAATAAGTATCCATCGCTGTAAGTATTTTATTTCATCATTGGGCATCAAAATAATTCTATAGCCACCCCTTTTCTTTTTTAGTTTAAACCGTTTGTAATCAGCAATCCGGTTTGTACTGCAAAACCTAATAACATTTGCAATATTTACACCTGCTAACAAACACAAATGAGGTAGAGAAAAAATTATCGGAAGATTCTTCCCAACAAGTTTAGCGGAATAAGCTTGAATATCATCCCAAAATTCTTTGCTGTGAGACAACGCAGCGTTTTCTGGGGCAATATTATCCAATGGAAAAGTCATAAGGGCAACTCATAGTTTAAATTATGCGAAGCATTTAGTGCACAGACCGCACGGAGGAGGATTTTGTGCACTAAGTGTTGAAAAGTAGCTTCAGTCCAACTTGGGTAACTACCCATGCATTCTCGCCCCTTGAATGTTATTTCGAACATATGTGGACTTGAAAGTGCTTGCCTATTATGACCTTCCATTGAATCTCTTTGGTGTATATTTTATTTCTCTTGTCGCATAGAGGTTTTTAAATTCAAACTCGAAACTTTTCTTTCTAGCTTCTATACATTTCTTTGCATCGTTGAATAAAAGCAATCCTAGCATTGAGAGTTTGTTTTCTTCTTCAAAAATACCCTTCTCCTTTCCTTTATTCAAATACTCTTCATAGTCTTTATAAAGTATGCCTAGTTTTTGGCATATTGAAATTGGAGTGTAACCAGCTCTTGATAGTTTTATTATCGCATATAGTGAAAAATCAATTCGATTTACAGATGAAAATGTCCTGCTGCCCTTTTTTATTTTTAATGAGAAAAAATTGTCTCGTAAGTTATCGCTACCAAATTCTTTTAGAATTGAAAGCTCATACAAAATATTTTTTCTAAAATTTCTTGCGCTACTTATCTTGTCAATTGAAAACCTTGGAATTAAAGGAACCCAATTTTTTTTATTCGCCCAAATGATTGGGAGCGTATTATTCGGACTTCCGTATGCAAATGAAACAAGTGCTTGTGAGTTTTCATAACCTAAAGCCTCACGAAAAGCACTCTTCCGACGTATGTCCTTAGTTCTTTTCGTCAGTTTTACTCCATACTTATAAGCTAAATCTCTATGATTGTAATATTTTCTATACCCAAATGTGCTGCCGGTACTTGAAAAACATTTTTTGAAGATATTAGCTCGCGGTATTTCTACTTTATCAAAGTAGAAATTTATTTTTTCTACTCCCTTAATCATTCCTGCTACTCCAACAAAAAACACTTCATGAAAGTTACTTCTTAGTTTATGAATATTGGCTTTGTAATAATCCTTGATGGTGTCCCCAGATCCAACAAAATCATCAAGCAGTATTAAACTATAACTAAGTTCTTCGTCAAATTCAAAGTTGTTTAGTGTAGGCAGTAATATTATACTGTTTTTGTTGTTTTTATAAAATTCTGTTTTTTGAAAAAGGTAAGTAATCATGCTGCCACTCTTGCCAAATTCTCCAATTGGATGAACAACTAACCGATGATCTTTTTCAATTTTGTCAAATAGAGATAGAAAGCTGCCATTTAGCATTTCTTCTATTTCATAGGTTGTATAAACCGTCATATTTGAGATTATGTCGATGGCTAAATCTATTTCTTCAGGTTTGAAATTGGCAAGCCATTTAATTATATCTAAAGGACTCACAACATTTTTTAATCTCGTGGAAATAATTTCTAACGTGACGTTATCTATGTTGACATTCAATGCCATTGAAATAAGTTGAGCTCAACAAAACATTTTAGCAACTGCTTTTATAGGGCTAGTCTACAAATATAGGTTCGATTTTGCAATATGGCAGGAAAAACAAAACCCTTGCTGAGCAAGGGTTTTGTAAAGTGTAGTCTCGACAGGAATCGAACCTGTATCAAAAGTTTAGGAAACTTCTATTCTATCCATTGAACTACGAGACCGATAGCTCTTACCCACTATGGGTGGGCTGAAGTGGGTGCAAAATTAAGTGTATCGGTGGTTATTACAAAAACCGGGGGCTGTGAATTGTGGTATTGCCATTAAAAAGGGTTAAATTATGGTAACGGGTGCAGCAGGCTGGCGGCACAATGGTTATATTTGAGCATAATAAAATGCCTGTCTATGCAAAGTATTACTGTTTTCTGTGGCGCTTCGGAGGGATATAATGAGGTGTACCGTGAGGTAGCCTACTCTATAGGCAGTATGCTGGCGGCAAAAGGTATAGCTATAGTATATGGCGCTGCCCGCACCGGCATTATGGGCGCTGTAGCTGAGGGCGCACTGCAGAATGGCGGTAAGGTAACGGGTGTTATCCCTCACTTTCTGGTACATAAAGAGCTGGTGCATAACGGACTTACCGAGCTGATAACGGTAGATACCATGCATGAGCGGAAGATGCACATGCACCGCCTCAGTGAGGGCATAATAGCACTGCCGGGAGGATGGGGCACTATGGAAGAGCTGTTTGAGGTGCTGACATGGAGCCAGCTGGGCCTGCATAAGTATCCTATAGGGGTGCTGAATGTAAACGGCTATTATGATGCGCTGCGTGTATTGTGTAATAATATGGTGCAGGAGGGTTTTCTGGATGAGTGTGTGGCCAGCTCTCTGATATTTACTGAGGACCCTGAAGAGCTGCTGCAACTTATGGAGCAATACACACCGCCGCCGGTACCAACATGGCTCACTGAGCGCACTGCCTGATATGCTGGCATGTATCTAATTGAATTCTAATTAATTACATTTTCTGCCTGAAAAAGGTAGTGAAAAATGCTGCGCATGCAACAAAAAGCATGCCAGATATTTATTATTTTATATTCCCGGAAGTTACTAAATTGTAGTGTCTTAAATAGTCATTAACATGAAAAGAAACACACTACACAAACTGTTTTTTGCATCGGCACTGGCCTTCTGCGGTACGGCTGCTTTTGCACAGGGCACTATCTCTACCATAGCGGGTACAGGTATTGCAGGTTTCTCGGGCGATGGCGGCTCTGCCGTACTTGCTCAGTTCTCCTACCCATCAGGGGTAGCCGTTGATGCATCAGGTAATATTTTTATTGCTGATAAAAACAATAATAAAATACGAAAAATAGACTCATGGGGGGTAATAAGCTCCTACGCGGGCGCGGGCGTAGCCGGCTGGACTCCTACCATGACGCTGAACAAACCAGTATCGGTATTTGTAGATGCGGGGGGCGAAGTTCTGTTTACCGCATGGTATAATGATATGGGCTTCTATACCGACCCGGCGACAGGCGCTACCTATGCACGCTTTGGCTGTGGCTCACAGGGCAGCAGCGGTGACGGTGGAAATTCCTGCCTGGCAAAAACAATGACGCCCAACGGCTCATGCGAAGATATATATGGCAATACCTATATAGCTGACTACGGCAGCAACCGTATACGTAGGGTAGATGCCGCTACCCATATCATTACTACTATAGTAAACGGTACGGGTGCTACCGGCTATGCCGGTGATGGCGGCCTGGCAATGGACGCAAAAACATCGCACCCAAGCGCTGTGTTCTTTGACCCAACCAGCCCGGGACAGGGACATCTTTATTTCTCTGATGCCAACAACCATGTAGTGCGTAAAGTGGACCTGAACACAGGTATCATTACTACTGTAGCAGGTATAGGCGGCGCGGCGGGCTATACCGGAAACTGGGGACTGGCTACTGATGCCAAGCTGAGAAATCCCGGCAACCTGTTTATAGACAATGCGAAGAACATGTATATATGTGACCGTGGCAACCATGCTATACGTAAGATGAACCTGGAGCGCCACGTAATATCCACAGTAGCAGGTACAGGTACTGCCGGCTTCTCGGGCGATGGTGACATCTCTACTTATGCACAGCTGAGCAGCCCTCAGGGTGTATGGGTAGATAACAGCGGTAATATGTATATAGCTGATGCGGGCAACAACTGCATACGTAAGGTGACACTGGGAGTAACACCAACAACACCACGTGCAACAGGTACCGGCATTAATGGCTCAACAGCAGGTAATGTGCGTATGTATCCTAACCCAACTGACGGTATAGCAAAGATTAATGTAACAGAAGACTATGTCAATGCAGCAGTTTCTGTAATGAATGTTACCGGCCAGGTAGTAGCCAGCACTGTGCTTGACGGCCAGTATGGTACACTAGACCTCACTACCCTGCCTGCAGGTACTTATACCATTACCCTGAAAGCATCAGGCAAGAAGCATGTAGAAAAACTGACCATCAACTGATGGGTTTATCCCCCGACCCGAAAATGCTCTCTGAAAAGGGAGCATTTTCGTTTTTAATACCTGCCACATGTTGCTAACTTTATGTACAACAATCATATTTCTATGACCGGCCTGCGCTACCTGACGTTATTGTTACTGCTACCGTCCTGTATATGGGCACAGGGTACTATTACTACCATAGCCGGTAATGGCATCACCCAATATATAGGCGATGGGTGGCCGGCCACAAACTATTCTCTGGCTCTGCCGATGGGCATCTGTACAGACGGGAATGGCAATGTGTATGTAGCTGACTATGCTATATCGCGCATACGCCGCATAGACAGCCATGACACCATATTTACGCACGCAGGCACCGGCACTATGGGCTATAGTGGTGATGGCGGGCCTGCCACTGCAGCACAGTTTCAGGACCCTACGGGCGTGGCGATGGATGCTGCGGGGAACATCTATGTAGCAGAGGAGTATAATAATGTAATACGCCGCATAGATGCGGCAACCGGTATCATCACCACTGTATGCGGTACCGGTGTGGGTGGCTTTTCAGGAGATGGCGGGCTGGCCATAGCAGCGCAGCTATCACAGCCGGCCGATGTATGTGTGGACCGGGATGGCAACATCTATATCTCTGACAAAGGCAACCAGCGTATAAGACGGGTAGATGGTACAACCGGTACCATCACCACCTATGCCGGCGCCGGTGTAGCGGGCTTCAATAATAATGACATACCTGCTACTGGCGCTACACTATCCTACCCGGCCGGGATATGTGCCGATACTGCCGGAAATATATACATAGCGGACAATGGTAACAATATGGTGCGGCGCATTGGCACCGATGGCATTATAAGGCTGGTGGCAGGAACAGGTGCAGCAGACTATAATGGCAATCATATACCTGCCAATACCGCTACACTGGCAGGGCCAACGGATGTATACGTAAGCAGGAGAGACAACATATACATAGCCGACCACGGTAATAACATGGTGCGTGTGGTAAACACGGACGGCTATATAAGACCACTGGCCGGTAGCGGGGCCTATGGCTTTGCAGTGCTGAACGGCCCCGCACTGGATGCCGTATTTATAGGCCCCACAGGCGTGTGTGCCGATGATGACGAATATGTGTATGTAGCAGATGGCGGCAATTCTGCCATTCACAAAGTAACACCTGTGTACAATGCAGTAAATGAGCTACCAGAGCCCCCCATAAGACTACAGCTATACCCCAATCCCTCATCGGGCGTTTTTCACCTGAATACATCTTGCCGGGGAAGTGTGAAGATAGCTATATGCAGTGTGGCAGGAACTGTGGTGCAGACATTAAGTGCAGATACTGGCGAAGCTGATGTGGATATATCGGCACAGCCATCCGGGGTATATATTGTACATGTGCACAGTAATGGGAGTACAGCAACCGGAAAAATATCATTACTTCATTAATTACCTCCTTGTTAATGGTCATTTTTATGACCTGGAGCAGGGACTAAAAACGTTATCTTCGCATAAGCGATCTCTTTATGGCTTTAATCAAATCAATTTCAGGTATACGTGGCACTATAGGTGGCACACCTGGCAAAAGTCTTACCCCTGTAGACATTGTGAAATTTACCACTGCTTATGGTGCATGGATAGCACAGCAGGGCGACAACAGGAAAATAATCATTGGCCGTGATGGCCGCATTTCGGGAGGTATGGTGCGCGACCTGGTGGTGGCCACCCTGCAGGGCATAGGCTGCCATGTAACAGACCTGGGGCTCAGCACTACCCCTACTGTGGAAATGGCTGTAAAGGCAGAAGATGCTGCCGGTGGTATCATACTCACTGCCAGCCACAACCCTAAGGAGTGGAATGCCCTGAAACTGCTGAATAACAAAGGAGAGTTTATAGACGCAACAGCCGGCCAGTGGATACTGGACTTTGCAGAGAGCGCCGACCTGCAGTATGCCGATGTAAACAAGCTGGGTAGCGTAACCCATGATGACACATGGATACAGCAACATATAGATGCTATACTGAAGCACCCGCTGGTAGATGTGGAAGCAATAGCCGCGAAAAACTATAAAATAGTAGTAGATGCGGTAAACAGTACAGGCGCTATATCTGTACCGCCACTACTGCACGCACTGGGTGTGAAAGATGTAATAGTTATTAATGAAGAAGTGACAGGACGTTTTGCCCACAATCCGGAGCCATTACCAGAAAACCTGATGGAGCTATGCAGTACTGTGACTAAACAGAACGCATCGCTGGGTATAGCAGTAGACCCTGATGTGGACCGTCTGTGCTTTGTATGTGAGGACGGCAGCCTCTTTGGTGAAGAATACACACTGGTAGCTGTAGCTGACTATATACTGGGGCACACGGTAGGTAATACGGTATCTAACCTGTCCTCTACCCGTGCACTGCGCGATGTGACTGAGAAGCATGGAGGACAATACTTCCCCAGCGCTGTAGGAGAGGTGAATGTAGTGAGAAAGATGAAAGAAGTAAAGGCGGTGATAGGCGGCGAGGGCAATGGCGGCATCATAGTGCCTGAACTGCACTATGGCCGTGATGCCATGATAGGCATAGCACTGTTCCTGACCCATCTGGCAAAATCGGGCAAGACTACCCGCATGCTGCGCAGTACCTATCCCGACTACTTTATCTCCAAAAACAAAATAGAGCTGGGTGAGGATGTGAATGTGAAGCAGATATTTCAAGAAATAAAGAACAAGTATAAAAAGCAGCCTATCAATACAGAAGATGGCCTGCGTATAGATTTTGATAACGACTGGGTGCATTTACGCACCTCCAATACCGAACCCATCATCCGCATCTACTCTGAAAGCGGTTCTGAAACCACGGCAAACAACATTGCCCGTCGTATCATGGCCGATATAAAGGAGATGATGATGATGAAAGCAGACTAGCCTATGGGCTGCTGCATATCACTATGAAGAACACAGCATACATCAGAAACGACGGCAGTGCCGTTTTCCTCGATACCACCATACGACCCGACAGGGTCGTATGGTTTACCCTTATCCTGGTCAATTTGTTTATCTGGGCTGTATTTGCACTTATAGTAGCAGCTACTTTAGGGGAAGACCTACCCCGTTTCTCATTACTGGCTATATATGTATTGCTCCCGGTTTTCTATGGCATATCTCTGGGAAAAACCACCCTGTGGAACCTCTTCGGGCGGGAAACAGTGATAGTGACCACCCGCAGTGTAGTGTGCCAGCGACACTATGGCCTGTTTAAAACAACAGCGCGCGTATTCCCCTTTCAGGAACTCAATGTATCGGTAAGTGAAACTGAGACACGCAGTAAAACTCCCTGCGGATATGTGGACTTTTCACAGAAAGCCGAGACGGGACTGTATATGACCTTTTTTACCACATCGGTACTGCTACCCATAACACGACTGCAGGAATTTGCTGAACAGATACGATTTGTATTCACTGTGGACCATCTTACCGACCCTGAATTTGAAATAATTCACCTCAACTGATAATATACCGGGAATTCTAACGTTTCGCTATATGTAAATAGGCGTAATTTTGGCCCACAATAATGAAAAAAATATCAAGGTTACTGACTTACCTGGCAGACTACAAGGGTAAGATTGCCCTTTATTTCGGCTCCACACTGCTGAGTATCCTCTTTGGTGTATTTACCTTTTCCATGATAGGCCCGGTATTATCCGTACTGTTTGAAACCGGGGGAATGCCGACTACCAAGCAACAAACGGGGTTAATGAATGACTTAACCCACCTGCTTCAGGAAACTATTCTGAAACATGACAAGATGACCTCACTGGCCTATCTGTGTGTTACAGTCCTTGTTTTCACTGTTCTGAAAAACCTGTTCCTTTATCTGGCACTGTATATACTGAACCCACTGCGTAATGCAGTACTACGCCGCCTGCGCACTGATCTGTTTGACAAAACTATGTCTCTGCCCATTGGCTTCTTTACCGAGGAGCGGAAAGGTGACCTTATGTCGCGCATGACGAATGATATAAGTGAGGTGGAGCTTTCTATCATGAGTGTGCTGGAGATATTCATACGTGAGCCTTTGTCTATCATCATCTACATTACCTCTATGGTGCTGATAAATTTCCGGCTCACGCTGCTGCTGCTGATATTCCTGCCCGTAGCAGGGCTAATCATCGGCCGCATCAGTAAGATGCTGCGCAAATCTTCCAATATAGCACAGGAACAGCTGGGAAATATGATGGGCGTAATTGATGAATCGCTCACAGGCATGCGCGTAATAAAGTCGTTCAATGCAGAGACGCACCAGCGGCTGCGGTTCATGAAGTTTAATAATCTGCTGTTTCGCACACGCAACTATATAGCGGCACGGCGGGAACTGGCTTCCCCACTTTCTGAAACGATGGGCATAGCGGTAGCGTGCCTCATACTTTGGTTTGGCGGACGCATGGTATTTGATGGTACTGATGGCTTTACCGGACCGTTGTTTGTAACCTACATAGGCATATTTTCGATGGTCATTTCTCCGTTCAAAAACCTATCAGGAGCATTCAGTAATGTGCAGAAAGGTACTGCGGCGCTGGACCGTATAGAGCAGCTGCTGGCCGCGCCCAATACGATAACTGAGAAACCAGATGCCAAACCACTCCGCTCATTTGACCATAACATTACGCTACGTAATGTGCACTTTTCCTACGGAGAGAAGAAAATACTGCAGGGCATAGACCTGACTATAGAAAAGGGTAAAACAATAGCGCTGGTAGGCGCCTCGGGGGCAGGAAAATCTACCCTTGCCGACCTGATACCCCGTTTTCATGATGTGACATCGGGCGATATCTCTATTGATGGCATTGACATACGGGACTGCCGTATAGATGACCTGCGCCGGCTGATAGGAGTAGTGAGCCAGGACCCAATACTGTTTAACGACACACTGTATAACAACATAACCCTGGGCTCTGGTGGCGCTACCCGCGAGAAAGCAGAGGATGCAGCCAGAATAGCACATGCCGACAAGTTTATAGCCAACAAGCCAGAAGGTTATGATACCATGGCAGGAGACCGTGGCGCAAGACTGAGTGGTGGTGAGCGCCAGCGTATTACCATAGCCCGCGCCGTACTGAAAAACCCGCCTATACTGATACTGGATGAGGCAACCTCATCTCTGGATACTGAAAGTGAGCGCATAGTGCAGGATGCCATCAATAAACTGATGCAGAACCGTACCTGCATTGTGATAGCCCACAGACTATCTACTGTGCAGCATGCCGATGAGATAATAGTACTGGACAAAGGCCATATAGCAGAACGGGGCACCCACCTAGAGCTATTGCAGCATGATGGTATCTATAAAAAACTCGTTGCCATGCAGCAGGTAAAATAATACAGCAGTACCTGACCGGGTACTAATACCCTGCAACAAAGCATTACAGTAATCCACATTGTACCCCTGCAATGCGTATCTATTGTATTTTTGCTCCAAACACATCTCAACATGAAATTTGAGCAACCTGTAAGCGTACAATGGCTGGCCGAATATACCGGTGCAAAACTGGTGGGAAATACCACACAGGAGGCTACGGGCATTAATGAAATACATAAGGTAACAAACGGGGATATCTCATTTGTAGACTTTGAGAAATACTACAATGCCTGCCTGAATTCGGCAGCTACTATCATTATCATAAACAAGGAAGTGGAGTGCCCGGAAGGGAAAACACTGTTGGTAACTGATGACCCCTTCACTGCTTATGTAAAGATTGTGAAACGCTTCCGCCCGTTTGAGCCGGCAAGCAGCATGGTAAGCGAAACGGCAGTAATAGGTGAAGGTACTCATCTGCAACCGGGAGTATTTGTGGGCAATCATGTAACCATAGGTCGCAACTGCATCATTCACCCGAATGTGACCATATATGACCATACAGAAATAGGGGATAATGTAATTATCCATGCCGGATGTGTAATAGGCGCCGATGCATTCTATTTCAAAAGACGCAGAGACAGAGCTGTACAATATGACAAACTGGAAAGCTGTGGCCGGGTAATCATTCACAATGATGTGGAGATAGGTGCCGGCACTACCATAGACAAGGGCGTGAGCGGTGACACCATCATAGGCGAAGGCACCAAGCTGGATAACCATATACACATAGGTCATGGTGCAGTTATTGGCCGCAATTGCCTGTTTGCCGCACAGACGGGGATAGGAGGAAAAGCCATTATAGAAGACGAGGTGATACTATGGGGACAGGTAGGGGTAAGCAAAGACCTTACAATAGGTAAGGGCGCTGTAGTACTGGCCCAGAGTGGTATCCCTGCCAGCGTAGAAGGTGGGAAAACCTATTTTGGCTCACCGGCAGGTGAGGCCAAACCCAAGATGCGTGAGCTGGCATGGATAAAACGTATTCCCGACCTGTGGGAGAAGATATACGGCAATAAATCGCTTTAAACCTTTACACTATTGGCTACAATAAATATTGATGAGCAGCTGCTGCTGCGCACCTGGCAAACTGAGGATGCTGAAGCCCTTTTTGAAGCGATTCACAAAGACAGACAACACTTATCGCCCTGGCTGGCATGGGTAGCTACTACCACCCGCCCTGAGCATACGTTGGAATTCATAAAAACATCACAGGCGCAGATACGCGACCAGGAAGCATTGCCCCTGGGCATATTCAACAATGGCAACATTATAGGCAGCACAGGCATGCATAACTGGTGCCGGGATACCAACCGGGCACAGATAGGCTACTGGATAGACCGCGAGCATGAAGGTAAAGGCATAGTGACCCGCTCACTGACTGCACTTATCAATTACCTCTTTGGTAATGTGGGGCTAAACAAAGTAGAGATACACTTTATAAAAACCAATGTGCGCAGCGCCCGTCTTGCTGCAAGGCTGGGGTTTCAGACGGAAGGCATAATACGCAACTCTGTACTGAATAACGGCATGGCTGAAGACCTTATAATAACCGGCATGCTAAGGAATGAGTGGCAGGCAGCACGTACTTAAAAGAAAATACACGGGACGCTACCACCACATAGAAATAAAAATGTATTTTGCGTAACATTAGTTATGAAGAACATCCTTACACTTCTGGCGGCATTTTTAATTCTTGTCACCGCAAGCAGTTGCGGGCGCACCATATACCGGGCAAAGTATATGAAAAGTAAGAAATACACCAATGCCAAGGAACGTTATCACTTCTGGCACAAGCATGGCGCACGTCCCAGACAGCACCACGGAGGCTACTGGTAATGGATATCCGGTCCTGTTTCACACAGTATGTTAATCTTTACTGTGCCTGTATCGGTATGCCTTACCATTATCGTTAATTCATGTATTTTAGCACGCAAATGCACCCTTGCCTTTCAATAGTCATACCACTGTATAACGAAGATGAATCGTTGCCGGAGCTGATGGAGTGGATAGCGCGTGTATGCAATGAACACAACTATTCATACGAGGTCATCATGATAGATGATGGCAGTACTGACAATAGCTGGAATGTAGTAAAAGAGCTGATGAAGCAGTACCCCGCCATAAGGGGCATCCGTTTCCAGCGCAACTATGGTAAAAGTCCCGCACTTTATATGGGCTTTAAGGCTGCCATGGGCGATGTGGTGATAACCATGGATGCCGACCTCCAGGACAGCCCTGATGAAATACCAGAACTCTACCGTATGATAACCGAAGAAGGTTATGACCTGGTAAGTGGCTGGAAAAAGGTACGGTATGATAACGCACTCACTAAAAATCTGCCATCCAAGCTGTACAATGGTGTAAACAGAGCTATTACCGGCATTAAGCTCCACGATATGAACTGTGGACTGAAAGCTTATAAGCGTAAGGTGATAAAAAGTATAGAAGTATATGGGGAGATGCATAGGTTTATCCCTGTACTGGCAAAACATGCCGGCTTCAAAAAGATAGGTGAGAAAGTAGTACAGCACCGGGCCCGTAAATATGGCACTTCAAAATTTGGCTGGGAGCGTTTTATCAATGGCTTTCTGGACCTGCTTACCATTCAATTTACCAGCAGATTTGGTAAAAAGCCGATGCACTTCTTCGGGGTGCTGGGGGCATTTACGTTCTTCACAGGGTTGCTGTTTGTAGTAATGCTGGTAATTGACAAAATACGCTTTGGTGATGCGGTAGGACTTACCAACAAACCCGCTTTCTATATTGCGCTTACCTCTATGATAATGGGAACGCTGTTTTTCCTTTCGGGATTTCTGGCTGAACTTATAGTGCGTAATGCCGCCGACCGCAACCACTACATAGTAGAGGAAGATACTACGAAGTAAGCGTCATTCCCCATCTGCACAGTAATAAACCTCCTGCCACACTGGCTACACTGTATAACAGCGCCATAGGTGTGTGCTCTTTCTGGATAAGCGCTACATTTTCCAGTGCAAATGATGAGAATGTAGTGAAGCCACCACAAAAACCGGTAGCCAGCAGCAGCATACCACCTCCCTGTACCAACCAGTTATTGCCCCGGGATGCCATACCAAACAGGACACCGATAATAAAGGAACCTGCCAGATTGACCCCGAAGGTAGCCAATGGAAACATGGTAGCCCCGGCACGGCTTACTGCCTGAGCCACTGCATAGCGGCACATGCTACCTGCTGCGCCCCCTACACCGACCAGAAAAAGCGATTTAATCATGCGTTATACACGGTATTGCTATAATGGCAACCCGTGAATGAAAGGTACAAAAAAAGCCGGTCTGTGTCGCAGACCGGCTATTGAATATGTATATAAACAAACTTAGCGTATCAGGGTTACATTGCCTTTGTAAACTTTATTGGTACCGTTGGGCAAGCCTACGATGATTTCGTAAGTGTATGTACCTATATCGCACATTTTGCTCTGCCATGTACCGTCCCAACCGGTATTAACGTTGGCAGTCTGGAATACACACTCACCCCAACGGTTATAAACCCTGAAATCTACCAGCTTCTGCGCGCCCAGCTTAACGATACGGAATATATCGTTGCGACCGTCGCCATTTGGTGTAAAGGCACTTGGTACGAACTGGTCCGTATTCTGATCGACATAAATAAGTACTGAATCAACCGACTTACATCCCCACAGGTTCATCACAGTTACATAATACATAGCTACAGAGTCTGTAGGGGTAACGATAGGATTGTTGATGTTAGGGTTACTTATTGTACCATCGGCAGGGCTCCATGTATAATATACACCACCACCTGAATTGAGCTGCAGGCTATTACCCAGATCCAGCTTTTGGGGGCTGGGCAGCATATTAGTGATAGTAACAGGAGGATGAGACCTCACTACCACATCGTTATAAACCTGACAACCATTTACATGATCTTCGAACGGAATAGTACTTGTGGTAACGGTAAATGTGTAATCGCCAATACCTGCAAAATATGGATTAGATATATCATAAGCGCTGAGGTTAGTGCCGGATGGGTCCTGAGTCCAGGCATAAGTAACAGGATATGATTTAGAACCATGACGGAAACCAGGAGTAGCCATCAGCTGCATAGGCAACTTCAGACATACATCCGTATCGCTTACATTGGTACGTACTTCCATTTCTATTACCTCTATGCGGCGCGATGTACTGTCTACACAACCCAGCGTATCTGTAACAATAAGTGTAGCATCGTACTGACCGCCTACATAACCATCATATGACGGAGTTGCTGCACCACTATTATCAATATCACCATTACCAAAGCGCCAGAAGTATGTAGGCCCATATGCACTGAAAGTACTGTTACCAAATACAATGGTCTCACCGGCACATATAGTATCTCTGTCAGGAGTAAAGTCCGGAACAATACGGTGATCAAAGGATATTATCTGCATAGCAGTATCCTCACAGGCTGGATTATGTGTAATGGTCGTATTGTACTTCATAATGATGTAGTACGGACCACCTGTGAACCGGGGGCTATTATTCTGTGTATTGTATATATGATATGAGAGATTTACACTATCCAGCGGAGAGCCATCGCCATAATCTATGTACGTATAATAGCCTGTAGGCGCTGTAGTGTTAACTATGAATACGGAGTCGCCCAGACATCCCAAACCTGAATCTATAGTGAATGAGGGTTTGTAAGGAGGAGGGTCCAGCAGGGTAACCGGCCAGCCTGGCGCAGTACATAATGCCACAGTAGCCGCGATACCCGTATAGTTACCGGCACCAAGATTCGTCATTACAAACGTACTGTCTCCTGCCACAACACCCGTTTGAGGAGTTTGTGCCACACCATCTTTCAAAAAGGCTACAGATATCGGCTTAGCCGGAGTAAGACCGTATAGTTTTATACTACCGTCATACTTACCGCATATTGTAGGATGCGTAAATGTGATGTTGGATATTGCCAGTACAGGTGTGGTTAATGTAATAGGTCCCACCTGATTACTGGGGCAGTCCCCGACCTTCACATATATCCAGTCATAGACACCACCACACAGATTATCCAGTGTAATGGTATTATCGGGCGCGGCGGAGTCGACAAACGGAGTTTGCGCTACCCCATTATAAGACCAGAAAACCGTATCAATCTGGTGCTGTGTCAGGCCATGCAGTACAATTTTACCATCACATTTACCACACTCTGTAGGGTCAGTAAATGTAGCACTGTCTATGTGAGGAATACCACCAACAACTGTAGAAGGTATTATATGTATATATGCCTTAGTAGTATCATTACATCCCAGTGCAGCTGCCATATAGGTAGTAGGTACTGAAGGTGTTACTGTAAGATAGGGTCCTGTACCCAGGTATGCGCCGGTGGTACTATCATACCAGTATATAGCTGAAGTAGCATAAGGAAGTGGCGTATAAGGAATGGATGCAACTGTATATGCAGGCCCCGAAGGAGAGAAACGCCATGCCTCTGGTGGTGATACGACGCTCCATGATGGCGTCCAGTCGCGACCCGGAGCTACAGTAGCTGCCGTACCGGTAGCGTTCTGTACACCAGTAATAGCACGACCACTATTCCATGCACAAATTGTTTTGTGCGCAGTATGTACCTCTACCAGATTACTGGTTTCATACAATATTATCTGGCTTGTAGTCCACTCGGCAGTACAGGAGAACATACGTGAACCGCACCAGGTAACAGCAAACTTTCTGTTGGGCGCTACACCAGTAGATGTGTATGTGATGGAGCCACCTGCACTGATGAGAATATCGCACCAGGGACCGCAGATAGAGTTGTATGCACTGGCATTACCCAGCAGGGCTGCAGATATAGGCCAGGGGCAATATGCTCCCGCAAGGCCGGTATTAAAGCTAACCATACCATTAGAGCCTATTACCAGCTGCGTATAGTTAGTACCATAGAAATTAAAAGTGAACCCAATGGGGAATACTCCCGAATATGCGTCATCACCAGTGATACCTGTACCTGTGGGCAAAGTACCTGTTATGGAAGCATGTAATACATGATTCAGACAGTTGCCTGTATCTGTAATAGTGAGCTGAGCCCGTGCCTGTACAGACACTAATAGGGTAAGAGCGGTGCATATACCTAATATGCTTTTATAGAGTCGGTTTTTCATCTCAACAATGTTCATTTTGGCGTTAACCAGGATATATTTTCACACATACAACCAGCTATACTGTGTATGTACATTACAATAGACGAGAAAACACGCCTATTGGTTGGAATTTTGCGGCCGGAAATTACAATTATTTTTTTGTTATTTTATTCAAATACTATAATAAATACATGCTTATACATTAATAATTACAACTTATTAATGTATAAGCACATGTAAATATTACAAAAGAACGGAATTGGCTGTATAATAAATCCTGTTATTGTACAACAAGCTTTTTCACAGATTTATAGCCGGGAGCACTTACAATGACATTATAAATACCGGGAGGTATCGACAGGTCAAGCGGATAGCTACGCCCCTGAGTTACATCCTGCTCATACAATACCCTACCAGTCATATCTGCTACCTGAAGATGTCCCTGTTCTGTACTACTACCATTGCCTAAGCGTATATCAAAGTGTCCATAACCGGGATTAGGGACAATTTCTATCATTCCGCTTTCCGTTGCAACATTGGCAACGCTGTTTACACAGGGCACCGTAGCTATTACCGTAACTGTTTTATATGCATAATAAGTACCACAGAAGTGTGTGTAGGTATAAGTAATGGTTGCTGTGCCCGGAGTAACACCCGTAACTACACCTTCAGATGATATAGTTGCCTTTGCCACATCGCTGCTGCTCCATGTACCACCGGCTACACTGCTCACCTCTGTAACCGTCTGCCCGGGGCATACAGAATCGGCACCGGTAATGGTTCCAGCCAACAGAGGACCAAGAACATCGGCTGCCAGCACTATAGTGTCATAATCAGTACCATCCGTTACCAGTACAGAGAATGTATCAGGGCCGGTATATCCCAGAAACGGAGCATATGTCATACCAGATGGTGTAACTGTACTGCCGGTGGACAAGGTAGAATAAGTAGCAGAAAGCGTACCGTGTGCCGGCAGCAACAGCGGACTCCAGCTCAGTGTTTGCCCAACATCTATATCATCTACCGCCAATGCGCTGTCCAATACTGAGAATTCTATGGGACATATAACCACATCTGTTGTGTCACCTTTAATAAAATATGGCCCATCACCAATAGCTATCTGTCTGATACGCTGATTATCCTTATCAGCAATGATAATATCGCCATCCGTCCTTACTGCCACATCCATAGGATAGGCTAGCTGAGCCGCTATAGCAGGGCCTCCATCGCCACTAAATGCCGCAGTACCGTTACCAGTAATAGTATTGATAACACCTGAAGTATTGACCTTACGGATAGCATGATTACTAAAATCACTGATGTAAATATTACCTACTGCATCTACAGCGAGTCCTTCAGGATTATTGAGCCGGGCTGCAGTAGCCGGGCCACCATCACCCGAATAGCCATATACCGAACCTGATGAAACGGTCCATGTAAGACCTGCTACCGTAGAAATAATGCCTGTAGCGGCTGTTATTTTACGTATACGATTGTTGCCGTAATCACATATGTATATGTTACCTGCAGCATCTTTAGCCAGATCGTGCGGATAATTGAGCTTTGCAGCAGATGCAATACCACCATCACCTGCAGTGCTAATGCCAATAAGTCCATTACCTACAATAGTGCTGATGATTCCTGTACTAAGACTTATTTTACGTATTGCATGATTCATCTGGTCGGCAATAACAACATTGCCTCCTGCATCTATTACAAGGCCCATAGGATTGCCAAGGCCGGCAGCAGTAGCAGGGCCACCATCGCCGGTATATGCTGCCAATGTTCCCGGCAGGCCAGCTATAGTGGATATGATGCCTGCGGGCGTAATTTTCCGGATTACATTATTGCCAAAATCGCTGAAGTATAAGTTACCGGCAGCGTCAAAATCCATCCCATAAGGCCGGTTTAACGCAGCTGCTGTAGCAGCACTTCCATCGCCCCAGAATGCAGGCGTGCCAGTACCGGCGATTGTGGTAATATTTCCAGTAATACGGTCTATTTTCCGGATGCGGTGATTATCAAAGTCGGCAATAAAAACATCTCCTGCAGCATTAACGGCTACAGCAGATGGATTATTAACACGGCCTGTAAGGCCTGGTATCGGGGGTATATCTGTTGTATATCCGGGAGTGCCATCACCTGCTATAGTGGTTATTACCTGGGCCCCGGCTGTATAACTTAAACCTATCGCGGCCGCAAAGGCCAGCGATCTCAAAACTAATGTTCTCAAAGTCGTCTGTTTTAGATAAAAATAGAATAAATAGTTCATTGACAAAAAAAACATAATGCTGTAAGCCAGCTCTCAGTCACATACCGCTGCATATCTTACAGCTACCAATAACACTACTGAATAAGCAGTCGTTTTACTATATGTCTGTCTGCGGCATCTATCATCATTATATAAATACCCGGAGGCGCCGCGATATCAAATGGGAACGCAGCACCACCTGCCGGTACCGGCTGTTTCAGCAAACACCTACCTGTCACATCCATAATCTGTAATTGTCTCTCAGTGATACCGGGTATATTGACAGTTACCTCAAAGTGTCCCTGTCCCGGATTGGGTACGACAATTACGTACTCACCATTTGCAGCAGTTTCCGCCACACTGCTTACACATGGTATTGTTGCTATCACCGTCACAGTTTTTATAGCATAATAAGTACCACAGTGGTGCGTATATGTGTAGGTTATATCGGCAGTACCGGCAGCTATACCGGTCACAACGCCATCGGCCGCCACAGTAGCCGCAGCAGCATTACCTGTGCTCCATGTGCCCCCTGCTACTGAGCTTACCTCCGTTATTGTCTGACCAGGGCATACAGAATCGGCTCCGGTAATGGTGCCTGCGGACAGCGGGCCTGTTATATCAGCTATTATTTCTATGGTATCATATATTGTTCCATCAGTTACCTGTACAGTAAATGTATCGGGCCCCACATATCCGGGAAAAGCAACATAGTAAGTACCGGAAGGGGTTACTGTACTACCTGTGGAGAGGGTGGAATATGCCACCAGCAGCGTACCATGTGCCGGTAATGTGGCCGGGCTCCAGGTGAGCGTATGACCCGCTATAGCATCATTGACCCGTAGCGCAGTATCGAGCGATGTGGATTCTGTAGGGCAAATAACAACATCTTTTTCATCCCCGTCAACAAAGTACGGGCCGTTTCCCATATCTATCTGACGAATACGCTGATTCGTCTTATCGGCTACAAAAAAATCACCATCACTACGCACCGCCACATAAGTAGGATAGTTAAGCTGCGCAGCGGTAGCCGGACCGCCATCGCCCGAAAAACCATCGATACCAATACCAGCCACCGTTTCCATAATGCCAGCAGTATTTACCTTACGGATAGCATGATTATTGAAGTCTGCTATATAAATATTACCGGGACCATCTACTGTTATTGCCTCCGGATAGTTGATTTGTGCTGCTGTAGCAGGGCCGCCATCACCAGAGTAGCCATATATAGAGCCTACCGGCGGGGGCATTATACCGGCAACTGTAGATACCAGGCCGGTAAGCACAGATATCATCCGTACTCTGTTGTTACCATAATCTGCTATGTACAGATTTCCGGCAGCATCCATATCTATAGCATGCGGGTAATTAAGCTTTGCGGCACTGGCAGGGCCACCGTCACCGGCAAGAGCCATACCAATAAATCCATTACCCATAATAGTAGATATGATACCTGTGGTCATATCTATCTTACGCAGAGCATGGTTCATCTGGTCTGAAATAATAATGTCACCTGATAAATCAACCAGTACACTCATTGGATTGGCAAGGCGGGCAGCCGTAGCCGGACCACCGTCACCTGTATAGGCTGCAAGTGAGCCAGGAACACCTGCAATGGTGGATATAATACCTGATGTGCTGATTTTGCGGATAATATTATTACCGAAATCACAGAAGTACATATTACCGGCAACATCGAAATCCATACCATATGGAAACATAATTGCAGCACCGGTAGCAGGGCCACCATCACCCCAGAATGCAGGAATACCTACACCTGCAACAGTGGTAATGTAGCCTGTGACATGGTCTATCTTACGAATGCGGTGATTGCTGAAGTCAGCAACAAATACATCTCCTGCGGCATTAACAGCCACACTTATAGGGTCGTACAAAGGTGCAGTGGCTCCAGGTACAGGTGGAATATCGGTAGTATAGCCTACGGTGCCGGTACCTGCAATAGTGGATATCACCTGTGCACGTACAGCACAGGTGGTACTCATGGCGATCAGTAACAGCAAAACCGGGCATTTCAACACTCTCTTTATCACGCTAAATGTCGGTTCGGTTTTTATAAAAATACAAACAATATCTGCATGAACAAAAAATATAATATAATTTTAACTGTCAGTAAATAGAACAATATCAGGAAAACGCAGCATCCCATAATATGCAATACAGCCCATCACTCTGCACAGACAAAAAATTGTTAGGTTTGTATCCGTTATGAATAAGACAGAACAGCTCAGGGAAAAAACGCAACAGGCCCTCCAGGGCGGCGGCGCCAAACGTATAGAAGCACAGCACAAAAAAGGCAAACTTTCTGCACGCGAGCGACTGCAGCTACTGCTGGATGAAGGCTCTTTTGAAGAGATAGGCATGCTGGTAACACACCGCTGCCGTGACTTCGGTATGGAAAATGAAGTGTATCCCGGTGATGGCGTCATCACAGGATATGGTACTGTAAACGGCAGACTGATATATGTGTACTCTCAGGATTTCACCGTATTTGGTGGTAGTCTCTCAGAGACACATGCAGAAAAAATAGTAAAAATCATGGATCTGGCCATGCAGAATGGCGCTCCTGTAGTAGGGCTTAATGACAGTGGTGGCGCACGTATACAGGAGGGGGTAGTATCGCTGGGTGGCTATGCCGATATATTTTACCGTAATGTACAGGCATCGGGTGTGGTGCCGCAGATTTCTGCCATTCTGGGGCCTTGTGCCGGTGGCGCTGTATATTCCCCGGCTATCACTGACTTTATTCTCATGACAGAGAATACTTCGTATATGTTCGTTACCGGGCCCAATGTGGTGAAAACAGTAACGCATGAAAATGTTACCAGTGAGGAGCTGGGAGGCGCACATACACATGCATCGCGCTCTGGTGTTACCCATTTTGCCTGCGCCAATGAAGTAGCCTGCATCAACACTATCAAAGATCTGCTGAGCTATATACCACAAAACTGCGAAGAAGACGCGCCACGGTATGCATATGATGCAGCCGACGAAATTCGCCCGGCACTTAACAATATCATACCGGAAAATCCTAACCAGCCCTACGATATAAAAGATGTAATAACAGAGCTGGCAGATACGGATTCATTCCTGGAAGTACATAAAGAATATGCTGAGAATATAGTAGTAGGGTTTGCCCGGATAGGTGGCCGCAGCATAGGTATTGTAGCCAACCAGCCGGCATACCTGGCAGGGGTGCTGGACATCAACTCCAGCCGTAAAGGTGCACGTTTTGTACGCTTCTGCGATGCATTCAACATTCCGCTGCTTGTATTAGTAGATGTGCCTGGCTTCCTGCCCGGTACTGACCAGGAGTGGAACGGCATAATCGTGAACGGTGCCAAACTGCTCTATGCACTGAGCGAAGCTACCGTTCCTAAGGTAACCGTAATCACCCGCAAAGCATATGGTGGCGCTTATGACGTAATGAACTCAAAACACATAGGTGCTGACCTGAACTATGCATGGCCTACTGCAGAAATAGCAGTGATGGGTGCCAAGGGTGCGGCTGAAATTATATTCAAAAAAGAAATAGCAGAATCGGCAGACCCGGCTGCAAAACTGAAAGAAAAAGAAACAGAATACACAGATAAGTTTGCTAACCCCTACGGCGCAGCAGCGCGTGGTTATGTAGATGAGGTGATACTACCACAGGATACCCGCACCAAACTGATACGGGGATTCAGAATGCTGGAAAATAAAGTAGCCAAAATGCCTAAAAGAAAGCATGGGAATATCCCACTTTAATGGCGTGCTGCCATACACTTATTACAGGGATGTGTATGAGACACATCCCTGTTTTTTTGTGTAGCAAATGCCATAGAGATTACAACGGCATAGATAAACAGTAATATCAGAAACGTCTTTTTCATACTCACAATTATTACCGGGTTTAAAGGCATTTACAAGGGTATACAGGTGCGGTTTACAGGTTAGGGTCAGGGCTTACAGGTTGGGTCCGATAGGGTAAGGTTTACTAACTGTATGCAATTATTGTGCCAGTATTTTAAGGTTTCCTTCACAGAAAATATTTTCTTTAGCAGCATACAATCTGCGGGCTTCATTTCCTGCGCATTAATTTTGCATAGTGCAGGCTATTCAGCGTCTTCTTTCCTTTTGGGTTACCACCAGCATATTTACCGCAGGCTGCGCGCTGAGTCTGTGTATGGCTACAGAGCTACTGGTGTCCGGCTCACTGCCCCCGATTGTTACTGCGCTGCATGCTACCATCTTTGGCAGTACGCTCATTGTATATAATCTGCCCCGGCTGCTCCCCCGCCCTTATGGACGGCCCCGGGGATACCAGCCATACAGAAAATGGTACTTCATATTATTCTTTACCGGGCTTATCACTGCCACACCTGCATTTTTTATGCTGCCACCTGCTATTATGGAGCTGTGTGCCGTATCAGGGATATTCTCGTTTGCCTATTTTCTGCCCGCACTGCCCGGCAACAGGAAACGCCTGCGGGATTTTGGACTGCTGAAGATATTTGTGCTTACATCGGTATGGGTACTGGCTACAACTATTATGCCGCTGGTAGCTACGGGCTCACATATGATGGCACACCCCTACGAAATAACCCTGCGGTTTGTCTTTATTTTTGCCCTATGCGTGCTGTTTGACATACGGGATATGGACACTGATACCGGCAACAATATAGCTACACTACCACACCATATAGGAGAAACCAGGGCATACAGGCTGGTGGATATATCACTCATACTATTTATGGCGCTGGCACTGATTCAATACATAAGACATCCAGACCTACCTGAAAGACTTATTGCTGCTATTATCGCCACTGCTGCTACCTGGGCTGTAGCCCGCTTTGTGCGCCGCCATCCGGGTCACTGGTCGTTTGTACTTATGACCGATGGTATGATGCTGCTATATGCAGTACTGCTGATACTACTGCATCTGTAACAGATAAAACTATCAGCTACCCCTGCGCTTTATTTCCTGATTGATAAGCGACAACTCGCGTCCGGTCTGGCCGGCAACAGAAGTATTTTCCTGTGCGCGTCTCAGAAGATATGGTATTACATCCTGTACCGGACCATAAGGCAGGTACTTTGCTACATTATAACCACTACCTGCCAGATTAAAAGAGATATTATCACTCATGCCATACAGCTGAGAGAAATATACCCTGTCTGTTCCCGGAGTTATACCATGGCTATCCATATATACGGCCGCTTTCATGCAGCTGCTCTCATTGTGCGTACCTATAAACAACGCTACAGATGCAAGGTGCTCCAGACAGTAAAGAACAGCCTCGTCATAATCTCTGTCGGTAGCATGCTTATCGGGCTGTATGGGAGAGGGATACCCCATCTGCGCTGCACGGGCACGCTCCTTTTCCATATAAGCACCACGCACCAGCTTTGCCCCCAGTATATAACCTTTCTCTGTAGCACGGGCATGAGATGCTTTCAGGAATTCAAGGCGGTCATGCCTGTATAGCTGAAATGTATTGAACACAACGACACGGCCCCGGTTGTACCGCTCCATCATGGCATCGGCAAGGTCATCTACCGGTTTCTGTATCCAGCTTTCCTCTGCATCTACCAGTACCATTATACCGGCATCAGATGCCGCTTTGCAAATGGTATCAATCCGTTTAAATACCTTATCCCATGCCGCTTTGCCATGCTCATTAAGCGGCACACCGGCATGGATTTTTTCCAGCATATCTACCCACGCAAAACCGGTAACTTTTATGCTTATGAAAGGAATATGCTTATTGGCCGCAGCGTATTTTATTGCGCTTACAAACTCAGGCACTGCCTTGTCAAAATCAGCCTCACTTTCCTTTCCCTCCACGCCATAATCCAGTATTGTTTTCACACCATAACGGGACAGCATATCAGCAGTTTGCCCTGCTTCCTGCATGGTTTCCCCACCACAAAACTGACGGAAGAGTGTTGACTTAATCACACCCTTAACCGGAAGTTTCCATGATATTGCAAACTTTGTGAGCTTCATACCTACTGAAGTAAGTGTGGGTGACCCCATAGATGAAAAAAGGAACCGGGCCTTTTTCAGCTCATCATTATCCCTGTATCTGAAGGCGATCTCTGTGTTATTAAATTCCGGAAGCATATTGCTGATCTGACAATAATATATATCATCTGCCGCCATGCCTGCTGCAACAGATGGCTGCAAAGGTAATACCTATTACAGTCCCATAACATTTCCCTGAAAATATTACCAACCGGCTATCCCCACTTCATGCACTCCTCTCATTTTAAGTAACTTTGCAGCGTATGGAATTTATTTCGCATAAGTTTTCAGGCTTTTTTCTTGCAGCAATCTGCAGCTTTTATATTAGCACGGCACAGTCTGCACACCCACAGATAAAAAAGGGAATATATGAGTATACCGGAGATAAGAAAGATGGAAAAAAATGGGGGTATGGAACCTGCACATGGCCTGACGGACGAAAGTATGTAGGCCAGTTTGCCAATGACACCATGTTTGGCAAAGGAACTATGTATTATCCCGAAGGGAGCCGCTATGAGGGACAGTGGAAAAACGGTATGCGCGAGGGGAAAGGAAACCTCTTTTCTATAGACGGAAACAAATATGAAGGTGACTTTCATAATGATATGAAAAATGGTCACGGCTATTGCATATGGACCAATGATGAAAGGTATGACGGGCAGTATGTAAATGATGCCCGTACAGGAAAGGGTACCTACTACTGGCCTAACGGCGATAAATATGTAGGCGAGTTCAAAAACAATCAGCGACACGGGAAAGGCACCTATTTCTACGAAAACGGCGCCCGCTATGAAGGTCCATGGATAAATGACAGAAAAGAGGGTGAAGGACTATTCTTCTGGAACAATGGGGACAAGTATGATGGTCACTTTTCCAACGATATGAAAAATGGCTATGGCAGCTACTTCATAACCTCAAAAAAAGACAAGTATAAAATAAAGTATTGCCCACATGCCAAGAAATATGTGGGACAGTGGAAAGACGGTATCAAAAGCGGACGCGGAGCGGTGTACAATAAAAAAGGTAAGCTAATATTTATAGGACAGTTTGAAAAAGACCGGCCGGTGGGACGCTACCCCAGCACCAAAGAAACAAAAAAACAGATGATGAGCGGAGAGGAATAACCAGCTAGTAAACAAGCTTATCTTTTACTGAAACATTTCCCTGTAAGCCACCGGAGTGGATGCACAGAATCCTGTCGCAGGATGAGAAATGATTGTCGTCCAGCAGGGCTTTTACTTTATACATCATTTTTGATGTGTACACGACATCAAGCGGTATCTGATTATCTGTATAAAACTCATTCATAAACCCGGTAAGGGTATCATTCCATTTACCAAACCCGCCCCCCAGCGGCTCTGCCAGCATCTCCCATGAGCCAGCCATATCGGCATCAGTATGCGCCGATATGTAATGGCTCTGCTCGCCTGCATGCTTCATTGGTACTACCCCCATCATGTACTGCGCTACAGGTAATGCATTGCGCAACCCAGCCATAGTAGTACCGGTACCTACTGCCTGTATTACATGCGTGTAGCTATCAGTGATAAATCTCTTTATAAGCCCTGCCCCCATCCGGCCCCGCTCATTGGCTCCACCCTCGGGTATTATGTATATCTCATCAAAGTGGCGTACCATATCCTCTGCCCATTCGGGCTGGTGACGGAGGGCATAATCTTCACGGCTCACAAATATCAACTCCATGCCATACTCCCGGCAGTCTTTCAGCGTCTGTGTCAGCGACTCCTGCACACCTCTTACTATACCCACACTTTTTATACCAAACTGTCTGGCGGCAAAGGCGGTTGCCACCAGATGATTAGACCAGGCACCGCCAAAGGTAACCACCGTCTGCCGGCCATGGTCCTGCGCCCAGGCCAGATTGAGCCGCAGCTTATACCATTTATTGCCTGATATTACAGGGTGCAGCATATCCAGCCGCAGCATATCTATAGCCGATACCTTCCCTTTGTACCAAACCTTATTGAGGGGCTGTATCACTGCCCGGCGTTCATCAATTATACCCATACTCACGCAGGTAGTTTTCGTTATCACGCCATTTGGGGCGTACTTTTACAAACAGCTCCAGGTGTACCTTACACTGCAGAAACTCCTCTATAGCCTTGCGTGCATTGATACCCAGCTGCTTAATCATGCTTCCGCCCTTGCCTATCAGTATTACCTTCTGTGTTTCCCGGCTTACTATAATATCTGCCTTAATTACACTCAGTGTCGCTTTCTCTTCAAACGACTGAATGATAACTGCAGCGTGATATGGTATCTCCTCTTCATACAGACTATATATCTGCTCCCGTATCATCTCTGCAACAAAGAAACGTTCATTCCTGTCTGATATACTATCCTCGGGATAGAATGGCATACCTTCCGGCAGGTGCTTTAATATGAGTGGTAATACCTTATCGGTATTTGTCTCTTTCTTAGCAGATACGGGTAGTACATCCCATGCAGGATACTGCGCCCGGTACTGCTGCACCAGTGGTTCTACCGTACTCTTGTCCTTAACCTTGTCAATTTTATTCAGCAGAAGAATAGCCGGCACTTTCAGCTTCAGGCTGTTGGCTATCATCTCAAACTCCTCTGCGGGGAGGTTAATGTCATGTACCAGCACTGCGACATCGGCATCTTCCAGTGCGCTTTTTACCTGTAGCATCATTTTCTGATGCAGCTTATATTTAGGCTCTATGATACCCGGTGTGTCTGAAAACACAATCTGATAATCAGGCTCACTATATATACCCAGAATACGGTGCCTGGTGGTCTGTACCTTGGGCGATACTATAACCAGCCGCTCGCCCAGCAACAGATTGAGCAATGTAGATTTACCGGCATTCGGGGCACCAAATATGTTTACAAATCCCGACTTGTAACTTTCTGACATAAATGCAAAAATAACACATCCACTCCTGCCTTTATTCAGGCATTTTTACGGGTATAATATTATATGTAAACTTAATGCTGGCATTTATAAATAGGATCAGGATGAATGTAACGATGATAAAACAGACAGGATACAAAGAAACTGCCGGTTCAGGTATTAAAAATGTTATTCAGCAACAGTAAAAAGAGACATCAGCAATCTTTATCCTCACAGGGGCGTTTTGCAGAGTCAAGCTCTATAGTAGCATGATGAATATGATGATGAGATAGCTTGTGCTTTACATCATGTACTACTTTCAGTTTCTCCTCAAAACTGAGGCTGTCGCTTAGTGTAAGGTGGGTGGTGAGTGCATTCTGTGTGGTGCTTATGGCCCATATATGGGTATGGTGCATTTCCACAACACCGGGCATAGCCAGTACCAGTTCCTTTACACGCTCCACGGTAACATTGTGAGGAACAGCGTCCAGCGCCATACGTACACTATCTGTAAGCAGGCCCCATGTGCTGAATAATATGGTGAGTAATATAACAAGGCTTACCGCCCCATCCAGCCAGTACCAGCCTGTGCGGGCAATAAGTATCCCAGCCACTACAACCCCCGCCGATACTGCGGCATCGGCCATAAGATGCAGATAAGCACCTTTGGTATTAAGGTCGTGGTCCTTGCTGCGGAAGAAAAACATGGCACTGATAAAATTCACCGCTATGCCTACACCTGCTATGACTGCTACCAGCCCGCCATCTACCGGATGAGGCTGCCGCAGGCGGTGCACGGCTTCGTAGCCCAGCACACCTATAGCTACCAGCAGTATCACCGCATTAATGAGTGCTGCCAGTACAGTGCTCTTACGGTAACCATAAGTAAATGTATGTGTGGGTCTGGATTTAGACAGCCTGTAAGCCAGCAGGGAAATGATAAGGCTGGCTACATCGCTCAGATTATGACCTGCATCGCTGAGCAGAGCAACCGAATCTGTATAGAAGCCGGCAGCAGCCTGCACCAGTACAAAGGCCGCATTAAGCGCTATACCCCACCCGAAAGCCCGGCTGATATGTGGCCGGTGATGATGGTGATGGTGATGACCATGCCCATGATGACCGCCTCCATGACTCCCGTGATGATGATGACTGTGCATAAAACAGAATTACAGTTTACCCGGCTATACAGAACCCCGGTCATAAAGCATGAAACAGGTTATTTTACTACTAGCGAAACCATGAGCTGTACATGAGGTAGTTATTAGCTATACGCTCTACTTCCCCACTCAGCAACTCCTGACTGATGTCTTTAACCTTCTTTGCAGGTACTCCGGCAAAAACACTACCCGCAGGTACCTTAGTGCCTTCCAGCACTACAGCACCTGCAGCTATGATGCTGTTAGCACCTATTTCCACATTATCCATAACTATTGCCCCCATGCCTATAAGTACATTATCGGCCACCTTACAGCCATGCACAATGGCATTGTGTCCTATAGATACATTATTACCTATCTCGGTAGTGGTTTTCTGGTAGGTACAATGAATACAGGCGCCATCCTGCACATTGACCTTATTGCCCAGGCGAATGCTGTTTACATCGCCACGCACCACTGCATTAAACCAGAAACTACATTCCTCACCCGTTATTACATCTCCTGCAATGGTGGCATTAGGCGCTATAAAACAGCTATCAGGCAGTTGAGGGGCTACACCCTTAACAGGTAATATATATGGCATCAGATTATCAGTTTGTTTTTACAAAGGAACACATGATTTCGGGGAAGGCAAAACAGACACTACGATTTAATATAATATCATTCCGTTTATGGCAGGTCATACTGACCAGTATCAGTATATTCGGCAATATATTTTTATCTTTGCACATCTTTTTTGAGTATATAATTTAATTTATCTTAATATTTATTTATGAACTTGTTCTCAGCGCAGAGCGCAGAATTTATCGGTCGCCACATAGGCCCGAATCCGCAGGACACAAAAGCGATGCTCAGCACCATAGGAGCGGGCAGTATTGAAGAGCTGATAAGCCGTACAGTGCCGCAGGCTATCCGTATGGACCATGCGCTGAACATTCCTTCAGGAATGAGCGAGGCAGAATACCTCACCATGCTGAAGGAAATATCACTGAAGAACAAGGTATTCAGGAACTATATAGGCCAGGGATACTATGATACACATACACCCAGCGTAATACTGCGCAACATTTTTGAAAACCCAGGATGGTACACACAGTACACACCTTACCAGGCTGAGATAAGCCAGGGTCGTCTGGAAAGCCTGCTTAATTACCAGACTATGGTGAGCGACCTTACCGGCCTGCCCATAAGCAATGCTTCCCTCCTGGATGAAGGTACTGCTGCTGCTGAGGCTATGAACATGTTTCACCATGCGGCTAACAGCGAAACCAGAAACAAGTTTTTCGTAGACAGTGATGTATTCCAGCAGACAAAAGATGTAGTAATAACACGTGCACTGCCGCTGGGTATAGAAGTTGTAACCGGCGATTACCGCACCACCGCTCTGGATGATACCTACTTTGGCGCACTGCTGCAATACCCTAACGATAAAGGCTCAGTAGAAGATTACCGCAGCTTTATAGAAGCTACGCATGCATCCGGTTCGCTGGTATGTATGGCAACTGATCTGCTGGCACTTACGTTGCTTACTTCTCCCGGCGAACTGGGAGCTGATGTTGCAGTAGGCTCTGCACAGCGCTTTGGTGTACCACTGGGTTTTGGCGGACCTCACGCTGCTTTCTTTGCCGTTAAAGACGATTATAAGCGTATGCTGCCTGGCCGTCTCATAGGCGTGAGCATTGATGCCAATGGTCACCGTGCACTGCGCATGGCCCTGGGCACACGTGAGCAGCACATAAAGCGTGAAAAAGCAACTTCCAATATCTGTACCGCACAGGCACTGCTGGCCAATATGGCTGCAATGTATGCCGTATATCATGGTCCTGACGGGCTGAAGAATATAGCTAAGCGTGTAGCACTGCTGGCGCAGGTACTGGGCGACTCACTTGCTGCAGCAGGACTGAAACTGAACAGCAACAGCTATTTTGATACAGTAACGGTAAGCGTAAGTGACAGTGCTGCCGTACGCACACGGGCGGAAGCTGCCGGTATCAATTTCCGCTACAATGAAAACATGGTAAGTATATCTCTGGATGAGACAACTACACCATCAGACGTAATGGACATCATCAGTTCAATAACCGGGACTGAAGAGCCGGTATCTATCAGCATAGATGAGCATACCGCACTTACACACATCCCTTCGGCACTTACACGTACCAGCGAATACCTTACACAGCAGGTGTTTAACAGCCATCATAGTGAGTCGCAGATGATGCGCTACCTGAAGATGCTGGAAAATAAAGACCTGAGCCTGAACACCAGTATGATATCACTGGGCAGCTGTACCATGAAGCTGAATGCAGCTACTGAAATGATGCCACTGAGCTGGGCACACTGGAGCAAGATGCACCCGTTTGCCCCGGCCAACCAGACAGAAGGCTACCAGCAGATAGTGAAGGAACTCTCTGCATACCTGTGTGAAATAACCGCATTTGATGCCTGCAGTCTGCAGCCTAACAGTGGTGCACAGGGTGAGTATGCCGGCCTGCTGGCTATACGCGGTTATCATGAAAGCCGTGGCGACAAACACCGCAATGTGATGCTGATACCTATCTCTGCACATGGCACTAACCCTGCCAGCGCGGTAATGGCAGGCTATAAAGTAGTGGTAGTGAAGGCTCTGGAAAACGGATATATAGATGTAGATGATCTGAAGGCAAAAGCAGCTCAGTATGCCGATAGCCTGGCAGGTATTATGATTACCTACCCATCTACCTACGGTGTATATGAGGAGACAGTAAAGGATATCACGGCTATCGTACATGCACATGGCGGACAGGTATACATGGATGGCGCCAACATGAATGCTCAGGTAGGTCTTACCGCACCAGGGCTTATAGGTGCTGACGTATGCCACCTGAATCTGCATAAGACATTTGCAATACCACATGGTGGTGGTGGTCCCGGCATGGGCCCTATATGCGTAAAACAGCATCTGGCACCATTCCTGCCATCGCACGATGTACTGGATAATGCATCTGGCAATGGTAACCGTGCCGTAAGTGCTGCGCCATATGGCTCTGCCAGCATCCTGCTTATCTCCTATGGCTACATTCGTATGCTGGGCAGTAAGGGCGTGAAAAACGCTACTGAATACGCTATACTGAATGCCAACTATATGCGTGCTCGCCTGCAGGGCGCATATGACATCCTATACACAGGTACAGGTGGCACCTGTGCACATGAGTTTATCATTGACCTGCGCCCATTCAAGAAATCGGCTGAGGTAGAGGCTGAAGATGTGGCAAAACGTCTGATAGACTATGGCTTCCACGCACCTACTCTGAGCTTCCCTGTAGCAGGCACCATCATGGTAGAGCCTACAGAAAGTGAGGATAAGGCAGAGCTGGACCGCTTCTGTGATGCTATGCTGGGCATACGTGAAGAAATACGTGCAATAGAAGAAGGTAAAGCTGACAGAAAGGACAATGTGCTGAAAAATGCGCCACATACACAGTTTGCCACTACTGCCGATGAATGGGCACACAGCTATAGCCGCCAGCAGGCAGCATTCCCGCTGCCTTATGTAAGGAACAACAAGTTCTGGCCAAGCGTAGCCCGTGTGAACAACACATATGGCGACCGTAATCTGATATGCACCTGCGAACCTACAGAGTCTTATGCTGAGGCATAGGCCAACAGATAACTAAACAAATATCCAGACAGCCCCGTACACAAAATGCGGGGCTGTCTGGTACTGATAAGTACCCATACGATATAAATAGCAATGCAACTGACAGAGAAAAACGAACATTCGGCCGGTATATACCTGCACATACCCTTTTGCCGGCAGGCATGTGTTTACTGCAATTTTCACTTCTCTACATCACTACGATACAAAGAAGATGTGCTGGCGGCCATGATGCAGGAACTGGTGATGCAGAAAGCATATCTGGCCGGCCGCAGTATCAGTACTATTTACTTTGGCGGAGGCACACCATCCCTGCTTACTGCCGATGAAATAAACAGGCTCATTGACACCATACAACAACATTATAAAGTAGAGAACCTGGCAGAGTGTACGCTGGAAGCTAACCCTGATGATCTGAGTAGGGAACACCTGCGTGCACTGCGCCATACACCTATAAGCAGGTTCAGCATTGGCGTACAGTCATTCAGAGATGAAGACCTGCAGTATATGAAGCGGGCACATAATGCACAGCAGGCAGATACCGCCATAAAAGGAGCACAGGATGCCGGATTTGAGAACCTCACCATTGACCTTATATATGGCATACCAGGCCTGAATGATAAAGCATGGAAAGGGAACCTGAATAAAGTAGCAGAACTGGCTATTCCACACTTTTCGGCATATGCACTTACGGTAGAGGAGCGCACTGCGCTGCACCATGCCATTGCTACCAACAAGGCTGCCCCTGTAGATAATGAGCAGGCGGCTGCACAGCTGATGATACTGATGGAGCATGCTGCCGGTATGGGGTATGAACACTATGAAATATCTAATCTGGCACGGCCAGGTATGTATGCCATACATAATACCAACTACTGGCGGGGGTTACCCTACCTGGGCATAGGCCCATCGGCCCACTCATTTGACGGGCATAACCGCCGGCACTGGAATGTAGCCAATAACATACGCTATACGGAAGCAATACTGAAGCATAATACCCTGCAGAAAGAAGAGGAAGTACTCTCACACAGAGACAGAGTGAATGAATATATCATGACATCGCTGCGTACCCAATGGGGCTGTGACTTAAACCATATAGCACAGGAATGGGACGACACCACTGCTGCGATAACGGCCAAAGCCGCAGAACTATTTCAGGAGAAAAAGTGGCTGTATGAGCAGGACCGTAAACTGATACTTACCAATAATGGCAAGCTCTTTGCCGACAGGATAGCCGCAGAGCTGTTCCTGCCTTCAGGAAACGACTAAAAGCAATAAATACGAACAAGGGCAGCTCAATGAGCTGCCCTTGTTTTATAATCATGCCGGAGCATTTCCTTAGTCAGGACGCTCGCTGTTCAGGAATGAATTCCTTGTTTCCAGACCTGCAGGACCATCATTACGTCCGTTAGTACCTATTGTTACATCGCTGAACATAGACCTGTCTGATACCGTAGGATTTTCTATAGCCATGTTTTTACGTACATAAGCCGGAATTTCCTCAATATGGTCTCCAGACTCAGCGCCACGCACATTCATACTCATGCTGCGCAGTCTTGATGCTCTGTCTTCCAGCGCACGCTTCTGCTCTTCAAATACACGTTTTGCTTCTATCTCATCCGCAGTAAGAACATGCTCACCAATTTTCATTACCGGATTTTCTACAACCGGCGCCGGGGCTGGCTGCGGCGCTGGTGCCGGCTCCTGATAGCGGGTAGTATAACCGTAATAGTTTGGCGCATCTTCCGGCTCTGGTTTTGATTCCTGCATTACAGGCTCCTGAGTATCGGCAGGTGTTTCCTCTGTTCTGAGTACAAACTCTTCACGGGCAGACTCTTCTGCTACAGGGGCCTGATATACGGGTGTTTCCGGCTCTACAGGGGCAGCAGGTGTTTCCTGTACGAGTACTGGCACCATACTTTCAGGACGAGCGGTAGCCTCTGCAATCTCCTCGGGACGTGGCTGAGATATATCGGCCGCAGCACCCAGTGTTACAGATATTTTCTCAGGCTCAGCCTTACGTCCGGCAATGTTCAGATCTATATCGCTATAGTTAAACCCCGTAGCTATAACTGTAACGGCAATATTCTCTCCCAGATTAGGGTCGTGACCCATACCCAGTATTACATCACAGCCTTCACCAGCCTGCATCTGTACAAATGCCTGTATGTCTTCTGCTTCATCCATTGTGTGCTCAAACTCGCCTGGTGCTGATGTGATATTCAGCAGCAGCCACTTGGCGCCACGTATGTCACTATCATTAAGCAGAGGAGAATTCAGCGCATCCTCTACCGCCTGGCGTGCACGTGTTTCGCCCGATGCCTGAGCGCTGCCCAGTATCGCTACACCACCGTTGCGCATTACCGTACATACGTCTGCAAAGTCCACATTTATCTGACCTGTAGATGTGATTACATCTGTGATACACTTAGCCGCAGTAGACAGTATATCATCTGCCTTTGCAAAAGCCTTTGTAAATGGCAGATTGCCAAACTGCTGCCTGAGCTTATCGTTAGAGATAACAAGGATAGTATCTACATGCTCGCGCATACGCTCTATACCCGCCTGTGCCTGCTGCATACGTTTACGGCCTTCATAAGTAAAGGGCGTAGTAACGATACCCACAGTGAGGATACCCAGCTCCTTGCATATCTTGGATACTACCGGCGCACCACCGGTACCGGTACCACCACCCATTCCGGCGGTGATGAATGCCATACGGGTATTAACCTTCAGTATCTTGGAGATATCTTCTATGCTTTCTTCGCACGACTGCTTACCAATTTCAGGGTTAGCACCTGCCCCCAACCCCTGAGTCAGGTGTGGCCCCAGTTGTACTTTATTAGCTACAGGGCTCAGTGCCAGTGCCTGAGAGTCTGTATTGCACACTACAAAGTCCACACCTTCTATACCAAGGCTGTGCATGTAATTAACGGCATTGCTTCCGCCGCCGCCTACTCCTATCACTTTGATGATAGATGATTGATTCCTGGGAATTTCAAAATGTATCATATTCTGTGTTTTGGGGTTAGTTAATTGAGTTATTGTTGTGAATATTTAAAATTAATTGTTTGTGTCTGCTGTCTAATGATTTATTCAAGTGGGTGGTCTTCATCCAGATCATCGAACAGGTCCATGAACTTACCTTTTAACCGGTTGAAAAGCTGCTTCATGTTATCCTGCTTTCTTTTGATGCGCTCCATCCTATCATCTGCACTACTATCTGCAGCTACCGCCACCGGTACCTCCTCTACCATTTCTTCCATTTCCTCTTCTTCTGCTGCTTCCTGCTGCTGCTCCTGTGGGTTTCTCAGGCGGTTACCTTCTACGACAGAGAATTCTGTTCTGCCCTCTTCCCAGTCATGATAGCCACGCAGTATAAGGCCGATACACGTAGCATACATAGGACTCATCAGCACATCGCTATGGCCACCGGCCAGATGCTCATTAGGGTAACCGATACGTGCCCCCATACCGGTCACATACTCGGCAAGCTGTGTAATATGCTTCAGTCTGGCACCACCACCCGTAAGAATGATACCACCATTAAGCCTATGCTCCAGTCCTACCTGACGAATGTGGAACATAACATACTCCAGTATTTCCTCCATCCTGGCCTGTATGATATGAGCCAGGTTTACCATTGTTACTTCTTTGGCAGGTAGGCCACGCAGGCCGGGAATAGTTATGTAAGAGTTGGCAGAGGCACCGCTTACGTGCGCTACGCCAAACTGTACTTTCATCTGCTCGGCCTGTGCTTTAAGCACACGCAGCCCCGACTGTATATCGGTAGTAATGTTTACACCTGCATAAGGTATCACTGCTGTGTGTCTTAATATACCATCGCAGAAGATAGCAACATCGGTAGTACCGCCACCTATATCTACAATAGCAACACCCGCCTCCATATCTTCCTCATTCATTACTGCGGCTGCAGAGGCAAGCGGCTGCAGCATAAGATCGCAGGTTCTGAGGCCGGAGCGGTCCACGCAACGTTTTATGTTGCGGATTGCAGTGCTATCGCCAGTTATTACGTGAAAGTTGGCACTTATCTTAACGCCGCTCATACCCACAGGGTCTACGATGTTAGTGATATTGTCAACCGTATAATCCTGAGCAATGATATCTATTATCTGATCGCCCGATGGCAGATATGACCGGCGCTGATCCTGCAGCAGCTTGTCCGTATCCTCACGACTTATTTCTACCTCCACATTGCTACGCACACGGCTGCCCTGCAGCTGCATGCTTTTAATATGACGGCCTGCTATCCCCACATAAACTTCATTAATCTCAAGAAGTGGGTTATTTTCCAGACAGCGTTTCATGGCCAGCTCTACTGACTGTACACACTGCTCTATATTCATCACCACGCCATGACTAACGCCTTCTGAATCTGCACGACCAAATCCGAGAATTTCCAGCTTACCGAACTCGTTCTTTCGTCCGGCAATTGCAACCACTTTCGTGGTACCGATGTCTAAGCCCACAATAATGGGTCTCTCGTTCTTATTCATACTGTATGGATGTTTTGTTGCCCGCTATTTTATTTTTTGCCTGGGTACGTGTACTTCGGCTCTTTTTTACTGCTTTCTTTTTTACTATCGTCTTTCTTTTTACCAGCCTTACTATCCTGCTGTTTGCTCTTTGTCTTGTCCTTCGCCGGTGCACTACTTTGTCTGGCATGCTCACTTCCTTTATTCTGATGATGAGCTCCTGCTTTTTTTCCTGCGTCTTTATGTTTTGCCGATGTGCTTTTCTTCTGATGTCCTTTTCTACGCTGCTCACTTTTCAATGACTTATGAACTTTGTCCAGCGCCTCTTTCCCTTTCAGTCGTTCTTCATTTTTACCATCAGCTTTTTTACCACCTTTTTTTCCTCTGCGTGCAGCCTGCTGCGCCTGTGCTGCTGCAGTAAGCTGTTCTGCAGCCTGCTGTGCTGCAATGCGGGATACCAGCTTGATAGAATCTGACCGTCTGCTCTGCTCTCTGGCCGCCTTCATACTAGCCACCCAGTTCATACGGTTAAATGCGGCATCCTTTATGTGATATGGGATAGAAGGAGATGCTACTACCTGTCCATTAAAACGAACATCCAGCACCTGATATTTATCCCAGCCTATGCGGTTGAGCACATTGTGATAAAACGCCATCAGGTTATCCAGCTTCACGTTTACACCGGAAGTATCGCCAAACCGGATACGATGATTACCCAATACCGGTACCAGCTCAAAATCCCCTGCCGTATCAATAACTATATGTGACACCTGCGCATTCCAGAAGCTATCCATCCTTACTGCCGATACCATTGTCCATATACGTCCCATTACGGCAAGCCCGGCACTATCCCGTTCTACCTTTGGCACATTGGTAACTACCGGTGCATAGTAGGTATAGTTCTCTGACAGTGGCATCAGATGCAACGTACTATCCATATAGCAGCTACTGCCACTGTTCCAGAACAGCCTTGCTACCGGCACCCTCTGTGTAACATATATATGCATGATACGATCAACACCGATGAACACACGCGCATCTGCTACCCAGGGGTCGGCCATGATAGCCTTTTCTATACCTCTCGTATCTATACGTGATACCGGAACATGAGCTATATCTACATGGCGGTCGTGTATAGCCAGCTTCATTACCTCCTGCTGCTCTATAAACTGATACTTACGGTCGTTACTGATATGTACCACAGGAGGCGCTTTAAGCGGTTGCCCACCTTCTATGCGCGATGCACTGACGATAGCAATGGTACAGCACACCGCCATCACTACTGTGAGTGCCAGCTGTATTACTTTACGTACCGATATTTTACGCTTATTCGTCATTTATTGCTACTCCAGTATCGTTTTTATCTCTCCTGTTAGTTTATCTATATCTCCTGCCCCGGCCGTTATGAACAGTGCAGGTTTTGCCGAGCGTATATACTCCAGCAGTCCCTCTTTCGACAATACAGTATGCGCCGGGTTTGCCATGCGCGATGCTATTATATCTGATGTTATGCCTGCCAGCGGAAGCTCTCTGGCCGGATATATGTCCAGCAGAATAACCTCATCGGCCATATCCAGACTGTGTGCAAATCCATCTGCCAGATCGCGCGTGCGACTGAAAAGGTGCGGCTGAAAAGCCACAACACATTTCCTGCCTGGGAACAGTCTTTTAGCACTCTTTATCAATGCCGCCAGCTCCTCGGGATGATGGGCATAATCGTCTATATACACATGAGCCTCAGTATTTACCAGATATTCAAATCTGCGTCTGATGCCTCTGAATCCATCCAGCGCTGTCCGCACTGTATCCACATCTATTCCCAGCATCTGCGTTACCGCTATTGCTGCCACACAATTTTCCACATTATGCATGCCACCTATACGCAGCCTCATACGCTCTGCACACCATCCCGGCCCTACTACATCAAATACATAGCCTCCATGCTCCTGCATAATGTCAGCAGCATATATATCAGCAGCATCATTCTGCAGACTGTAAGTAACTGTATGCGGTCCCTTCAGTTCTTTGCCACGGTGCAGCCCATGCTTTACCAGCAGCGTGCCCTCGTTTTTTATATTGCGCGTGTACTGAATGAAAGCTTCTTCCATTTCTGTAGCAGTACCATATATATCCAGATGGTCGGGATCTATGGATGTCAGTATAGCAATGTCAGGAAACAGTTTCAGAAAACTGCGGTCATACTCATCAGCCTCTATTACTGCGGTATCATTGTCACTACTCCAGTAATTGCTGCCATAGTTTACGGCTATACCACCCAGAAAAGCATTGCAGCCATATCCGGTTTCTCTCAGCAGATAGGCTGTCATGGTAGAAATAGTAGTCTTACCATGCGTGCCTGCTACCGTTACAGAAAACATAGTTTCTGTTATCCATTGCAGCACATCGCTGCGCTTATATACCAGGTAACCATTGTCCCTGTACCAGTTCAGCTCAGTATGGCCGGCTGGTATGGCCGGTGTATATATAACCAGTTCTGTTTCCTTATCACAAAGCGTTACATCATCGGTATAATGAACAGACATGCCCTCTGCTTCCAGTGTGGCAGTAAGCGCAGTGGCTGTGCGGTCATAGCCCGACACTACCGCGCCACGGTTTTTGAAAAACCGCGCCAGGGCGCTCATACCTATGCCACCTATGCCTATAAAATACACCCGACTTATGTTTCTGACATCCATTGTCATACTATCAGTTATTTACTGCTATCGCTATTACCTCAGCTGCTATCTGCTCATCGGCATCTTTTACCGCCATTGCGGCCAGACTGCGCGACATGCGTTCCTGCAAACCTTTGTCATTCATCAATTCTTTTACTTTACCAGTCAGCTCACTCTTTACGTTCTCATCTTTTATCATCCACGCCGCATCATTATTCACCAGTGCCATTGCATTGCTTTCCTGATGATTCTCTGCGGCAAAAGGATACGGAACAAAGATTACCGGCTTTGCTGCTATGCACAACTCAGCTATGGCCAAAGCTCCGGCTCTGGATACCACCACATCGGCAGCAGCATAAGCATACTCCATTTCGGCAATGAACTCATGTACCTTCACTTTGCTGCCATATGGGGCCGCCGCTTTTACTGCTTCTTCATAAAAGGGCTTACCTGTCTGCCACAGCAACTGTACATTTCCGTCTTGCAGCAGGTCGCCAAGTACCGCGGCCACAGCCTCATTTACAGAACGTGCACCCAGGCTACCACCCACCACAAACAACGTACGCATGCCATCCTGTAGTCCGAATGCTGTGCGCCCTTCGGCAGCAGATACCTTCATATCTGCAATGCGCTTTCTCACAGGGTTGCCGGTAAGTACTATTTTACCAGCCGGAAAAAAGCGCTCCATACCGTTATACGCCACACACACTTTTTTCGCTTTGGCCGAAAGTATTTTGTTGCTCTTACCGGCCCATGAGTTCTGCTCCTGTATAAGCGTAGGTATATTCATAGCCTGAGCAGCATTGAGCACAGGGAAACTGGCATAGCCACCCACACCTACTACCGCAGATGGCCTGAACTCCCTTATTATTTCCTTTGCTCTCATCCTGCTCTTTAAAAGCTTTAATGGCAAGCCTATATTTTTCAACAGATTACTTCTGTTAAACCCAGCTATATCCAGCCCTACTATTTCAAAACCTTCTTTTGGCACCTTCTCCATTTCCATCTTCCCGTTAGCACCTACAAACAGCAGACGAACACCGGGCTGCAAACGCTGCAGCGCATGTCCTATGGCTACCGCAGGATATATATGTCCTCCGGTGCCACCACCTGCTATTATAATGCTCATCTCACTCATTGTCCAGCTCTGAAGGGTCCAGTTTTATCTGTGATATTTTAGTTCTTTTTCTTTTCTTAGGTTCTTCCACACTTTCTGCAGCTGCGTCTGGCGCAGTGTCTCCTGCGGCACTCTCATCTGCTACTGCAGCGGTAGCTGCAAGTGCTGCTGCCTTTTTCTTCTGGCCTTCCATATCGTCCACATACTTGCTTACACTCAGCACAATGCCTATTGCAATACTTGTAAACCAGATAGAAGAGCCTCCCATACTTATCATGGGTAACGTAAGCCCGGTTACAGGCACCAGATTCACATTTACCGCCATATTGAGCATAGCCTGAAAAACCAGTGTAATGCTCAACCCCACTGCCAGGAATGCACCAAATGCAAAGGGACACCGCTTGAATATGAGCACACTCCGCCACAGAAACAGTAAATACAGAAACACAACAAATGCGCCACCTATTACCCCATACTCTTCTATGATGATGGAGAATATGAAGTCGGAATAAGGGTGAGGCAGAAAGTTTTTCTGCACACTCTTACCAGGTCCGCTACCTGCAATGCCGCCATTCACTATTGCTATTTTGGCCTGCTCTACCTGATACTGATGTTTGTGCTTCCCTTCTTTTTTACTACCGCTTGCAAAGTCCTTTACGCGTTGCTCCCATGTAGCAGCACGCCCCTTACCGGTAAGCTTGGAAACCGTATACACCATAGAAAGGCATGCAAACCCTACACCCGCCAGCAGCAACAAATGCTTTGTTTGAACCCTGCCAATGAAGAACAGTATTGTGCAGCTGAATCCCAGCATCAGCGCTGTAGAAAGGTTGGCAGGGGCAATGAGCATGCAGGTGATGAGCATAGGGCTAAGCACCGGAATGAAACCCTTTCTTAAATCCTTTATAACATCCTGTTTGATACTCAGCACACGCGCCAGGAACATGAACAATGCCAGCTTTGCAAGGTCTGATGTCTGGAAAGTGAGGTTTATCACAGGCAGCTTTATCCAGCGGGAGCCTTCATTAAGTGTAGTACCAAAAAACAGCGTGTACAATAACAGAGGCAGGCTCACCAGATACATAACCACTGCCACACGCGCAAACTTTGTATAGTTAATGGTATGCACGATGTAAATAATGCCCAGCCCCAATGCCAGTACCAGTACCTGCTTCAGCAGATAATGACCCGGATTGGTCATCATACGGTATGCCAGTGACCCTGTAGAGCTATATACTGCCAGCAGACTCATGAAAGAAAGCAGCAGCACGACGCCCCAGATGACTTTGTCACCCTTCGTCCTCTTAAATATCTGCATCATTGTATCTGCCATAACTATCGCTTTCTTTTCAGGTATGCTACCTGTAATTATCAGAGGTTTCTTACCGCCTCTTTAAATTGCTCTCCCCTGTCTTCAAAATTGTTGAACCTGTCAAAACTTGCACAACCAGGTGCCAGCAGTACTACATCACCAGCCTCAGCATATGCATAAGCCGCATGTACTGCCTCATGTGCGCCTGCAGTATCAATGATGGTTTCCACCACGCTGGCAAAAGCATCGTGAATAGGTGTATTATCTACACCCAGGCATATGATTGCCTTTACCTTCTCCTTTACCAGTTGCAGTATCTCTGTATAGTCGTTTCCTTTATCCTGACCTCCCAGAATGAGAATAGTAGGCTTATCCATACTCTCCAGGGCAAACCATACAGAGTTTACATTGGTGGCCTTGCTGTCGTTGATGAAGTCCACACCACGTATGGTAGCTACATATTCCAGCCTGTGTGCCAGCCCTTTGAACCTCGTAAAGGTCTCACGCAACTTTTCCTTTCTGATACCCGCTATGCGGGCAGATATACCTGCGGCCATACTGTTATACTGATTGTGCTTGCCCTTTATAGTGAGGTCATGAATTGACATGTCGAAATATTCCCCTTCGTATTTTATATGTATCATTCCGTCGTCTGTAAATGCTCCGTCATTTCCTGTGATGTTGTCACTCATTGTAAAAAAGATTGTAGTTGCGTGAATAGAATGGTTAGTCAGGTATTGGGTTATTACTTTGTCATCCCTGTTTACGACAAAGAAATCTGTTTCGTTCTGGTATTGTGTGATTCTGAATTTTGACGCTATATAATTCTCAAACTTATAATCGTAACGGTCCAAGTGGTCGGGTGTAATATTGAGCAGAATAGCTACATCGGGCCTGAATGAATGAATATCATCCAGCTGAAAGCTACTTACCTCTATTACATACCATTCACATGGCTTTTCTGCTATCTGCCGGGCAAAACTGTACCCTATGTTCCCTGTAAGTGCCACATCATAACCTGCATTTTTCAGCAGCTCATATGTGAGCATAGTAGTGGTACTTTTACCATTACTACCGGTAATGGCTATGATACGGCTATCGCCTTTGTACCGGTAACCAAACTCTATCTCACTGCACACTTCTTTCCCTGCGGCTCGTACCTGCTTCATCACCGCGGCTTTCTCTGGTATACCGGGACTCTTTACTATACAGTTTGCCTTCAGCACACGCTCCATGGTATGCCCTCCTTCTTCAAAGTCAATTCCATGCTCCTGCAGCGCGCTGCGAAAAGTGTCCTTTATCTTACCGCCATCTGTAACAAATACATCCCACCCTCTGGCCTTACCAAGAATGGCTGCGCCCACACCGCTCTCCGCGGCGCCCAGTATCACCAGTCTGTTAGCAGTGCCATTCATCTTTATTGCATTTTCAGTGTTACAATACTCATAATAGCCAGTATGATGCCCATTATCCAGAAACGGGTAACGATTTTAGCTTCGTGATATCCTTTCTTCTGATAATGATGATGCAGCGGAGACATCAGGAATATGCGCCTGCCCTCCCCATACTTTTTCTTAGTGCGTTTGAAATACCATACCTGCAGCATTACCGATACCAGCTCTACGAAAAAGATGCCGCAGATAATAGGTATCAGCAACTCTTTACGTACTATGATGGCCAGCGATGCTATAATACCCCCCAATGCCAGGCTGCCGGTATCGCCCATAAAAACCTGTGCCGGGTATGCATTGTACCACAGAAAGCCCACACATGCGCCTACAAATGCGCCAATGAATATGGACAACTCACCCAGATTAGGGATGTGCATGATATTAAGATAGTCAGCAAAGATGTAGTTACCGGATACATAGGCAAACACACCCAGACACACACCTATAATAGCAGACACCCCGGTAGCCAGCCCATCAATACCATCTGTTATATTGGCCCCGTTTGATACCGCAGTGATGATAAATATGACAAACAGCACATAAAGGACAGGTGTAACAAAGCCTACGTTACCCTCACCAAAAAACGCAGCTATTTTTTCATAACGCAGCTCGTGTGTTTTTATAAAAGGTATGGTAGTAGTAGCAGTGCGCACATGTATATATGTATGCTCTTTTCCTTTATCATCCTTACGCACAATGTTTTCTGATATCGTTTTTTCTGCTCGGCTGTATATACCGCCACTACCCTTTGTCACCTCTCTGCTTATAACCACATGATCATTATAGTACATGGTAAGGCCTACAATAATACCAAGACCCACCTGCCCCATTATCTTAAACTTACCTGCCAGTCCTTCTTTATTCTTTTTGAACACCTTTATATAGTCGTCAATGAAACCTACTATACCCAGCCATACGGTAGATACAAGCATGAGTATAATATATACATTGGTAATACGGGCAAACAACAGCGTAGGTATAATAATGGCCCCTATGATGATGATGCCCCCCATAGTAGGTGTACCCTTCTTCTGCTTTTCGCCCTCAAGACCCAGATCACGTACAGTCTCACCTATCTGCCTGCTACGCAGAAAACCTATCAACCGCTTACCATATATCATGGATATAACAAGCGAAAGAATTATGGCCATGCCCGCCCTGAAGGTGATGTAGTTAAATACACCAGCTCCGGGAAGATGGATAGTATCGCGCAGATATGTGAAGAGATAGTACAGCATCCGGTCTCGTTATTTATTCAGTGTTTTAAACGTTTCCATAAGTACCTCCCTGTCATCAAAATGATGCCTTACCCCCTTCACTTCCTGATAGGTTTCGTGCCCTTTTCCGGCCACCAGTATCACATCGCCGGGGGCAGCCAGCGTACATGCTACTTTTATTGCTTCGCGCCTGTCGGTAATACGCAGACTTTTTCTTTTCTGTGCCATGGTAAGCGCAGCTTCCATGTCGTTTAGTATTGCTTCAGGGTCTTCACTCCTCGGATTGTCAGAGGTAAGTATTGCCCTGTCGCTATGCTCACATGCAGCCTGTCCCATTACAGGGCGCTTGGTTCTGTCACGGTCTCCGCCACATCCTATTACCGTTATTAATTGCTGGCCACCTGTGCGCAGCTGATTTACTGTGGCCAGTACATTCAGTAACGCATCAGGGGTATGCGCATAGTCCACTATACCCAGTATGCGGTCATTATCTGAAAGCACGGTTTCAAACCTGCCGGGAGCTCCATGCAGCCCGCTCAGCACTGCCAGAGCCTGCATACGGTCCACACCCAGCAGTACGGCTGTGCCATATACTGCCAGCAGGTTATAGGCATTGAAGGTGCCTATCATCCTGAAGTGAGCCTCATGGCCATCTACATTCATTACCAGACCGGAAAGATGATTTTCCAGCACTTTACCTTTGAATGTACCCGGCACTCTTAAGCTGTAGGTATTACGGGTAGCTGTGGTATTCTGCAGCATTACCATACCGCGCTTGTCATCTGCATTGGTAAGTGCAAATGCATCTTCAGGCAGGCCATCAAAGAATGCTTTCTTTACCCTTATATACTCATCAAATGTTTTGTGATAGTCCAGATGGTCATGTGTAATATTGGTAAAAATGCCTCCGGCAAAACGGATGCCTGCTATACGGTGCTGATGAATAGCATGTGAGCTTACCTCCATGAATACATAATCACATCCTGCGGAGCGCATACGCCCCAGTAACTCCTGTACAGATACTGCATCGGGTGTGGTATGCGTTGCAGATACTACCTGATCATGAATATGGTTCTGTACCGTAGACAGCAGGCCACAACGATAGCCCATTGCTTCAAACAGACGGAACAACAGTGTAGCTACTGTAGTCTTTCCATTGGTGCCTGTTACTCCTACTACCTTCATTTCATGCGAAGGATGACCATAAAAAGCCGCAGCTATTACACCTGCTACAGCAGCACAGTCACTTACATTAACAAAAGTGACACCCTGTACCTGTTCATCAGGCATATGCTCACATACTACAGCTGTAGCCCCCAGAGCTATTGCTTTATCAATAAATGCGTGCCCATCTGTAACAAGACCCTTTACTGCTATGAATAATGCGCCTGGCACTACCCTGCGGGAGTCTATGCACACGGCAGTCACCTCTACCGCAGCATTACCTGCTATGGCCAGAGTTGATACATTGTTCAATATGTGCTTTAATGTGCTCATTATCCCAGTTGTAGCATTACATTTTGTCCTTTCAGCAAATGAGTACCTGCCGGCACCGACTGTGCAGTTACTTTACCTCGGCCAGAGATATTAACCCTTATACCGTAGTTTTCCAGCACATATACTGCATCCTTCAGTGTCATCCCGGTCACATCCGGCATTACACCACGGTATACCGGTGTCTTCTCCACCCGTGTACCACGCAGTGTATCAGACACCACACATACCATACTGCTTCTCAATTCATTTCCAGGTACTTTAAAGTTTCTCTTCAGCTTACCCATCAGTATGTCATAAGCTCCCGCAGTAGCTGCACGTGCAGGAATCACTGACGATGCTGTACGTGCCATACTATCCAGCGGCGATGACCACGCTCCCATATTACGCGAGAATATTTTATCTGCCACCATTCTGAATACGGGTGCAGCAATAGTACCCCCATAATAAGATGATGAATGCGCACTGGTACGTATCACCACGCATATAGTGTATTTAGGGTCTTCTGCCGGCATATAACCTACATAGGAGCCCTGATATACGTGATCTGAATACTTGATGCCTTTATCAGCTACCTGAGCCGTACCCGTCTTGCCCGACATTGTGTAGTAAGGCGAGGCAATATCTTTACCGGTACCTTCTGCCACCACAGCACGGGTACATTTACGCAGCTGGCGTACCACCTCTGCATCACCCAGCGTGGTAAGTACTTCCGGCTGTGTAGTTTTTATGTCGCGGCCATATTCACGCACAGCACTTACCAGATATGGCTTCATCATTTTGCCATTATTGGCCAGTGCGTTGTACATCATACAGGTGTGCAGTGGTGTTATCATTACACCGTAACCTATAGCCATCCACGGCAGTGATGTTTTGCTCCAGTATCTGGTACCCGGAGTAGTGATGCGGCTCTGGCGCTCTCCCATCAGGTCTATACCAGTATACTTATCCAGATGCAGACGTTTCAGATGAGCAACAAACTTTTCCGGATGGTCATGATAATAACGGTCTGCCAGCTTGGCCATACCCACATTACTGGATATAGCATAAGCCTTCCATATAGGCATATTACCCAATGAAGGGTTGGGGTGAGAGTCCTGCATGGTTCTGTTGGCAAACTGCTTTCTGCCACCCTGTATATCTACCCCGCTGTCTACATTTATAAATCTGTCGCTGAGCAATGCAGTAAGTGTAGCCAGCTTAAAGGTTGAACCCGGCTCGGTAGGAATAGCAGCATAGTTAAAGTCTTCCCGATAGCTGCTGTCTTTCTGAATACCCAGATTTACCAGTGTACGTATTTTCCCTGTGGCTACCTCCATTACAATGCAGGTACCATACAGGCATTTATATTTCTGCAGGTTTGCCAGCAGGGCATCATGCGCCACTGCCTGTACATCCATATCCAGCGTAGTCACAATATCCTTTCCATTCACAGGGTCCACTTCACTACCTTCTACAGGCACCCACAGCCCACCGGCTGCTTTCTGCACTACACGTCTGCCGTTGATACCCGCCAGGTCTTTGTTGTACTTAGCCTCCAGACCATTGGTATTACTATCGCGGAATATACCCAGTGTGCGGCGTGCCAGCTCACCGTACGGCAGCCTCCTTTTCTCGCGCGACTCTGCTATAAAACCTCCGCTGCCCTTACCTTTAATAAATATGGGGAAGCTGCGCAGCGCCTCATATTCATAATATTTAAGCCTGCGCCCCAGCGGATAATATTTGGTACCCTTATCATAGGCCCGTACAAAATCTTCCTTATAGTCCTCTGCAGACTTTCCTTTATTTACAAACAGCTGCGCCATACACCGGCACAGTGAGTCTATCTGCTCGGCAAACAAGGCTGTATCTATAACTGAGAAGTCTACATGCACATCAAACTCAGGTATAGAAGTACTGAGCAGTGTACCTTCTTCATTCAGTATATTGCCCCGCTCTGCCTCCATAGTCTCAAACCGTGTATGCATCTCACGGGCTATCTCTTTCAGCTCTGGTCCCTGCTTTATCTGAATGTAAAGGGCGCGGGCTATGATAGCCACACCCAGCATACACATGCACGTAAATGTTACGTACACCCTGAATCGTATGTCTTTTTTTACATTCACTACAGTAAAGCGTTACTTGCTCTTTATTTTATATGCCGGTAATACCGACGGTTTCAATCCTATTTTTTCTGATGCCATCATCACCTGCCGCTCTGTCTTCACATCCATCAGCTGCGATTTGGTATCTATATATTTCCACCTCAGCTCCTTCAGCTCCCTGTTCTTTTTGTTCAGGTCGCGCTGCATATCTATTGCCCGCTGACTGTTACTTATATAAAGCACACACAGCAGCACTACAAATGCCAGAAAAGGAATATTATTTACTATCGCTTTATAAGATACTTTCTCCACTAACGACCGCCAGTCGTTTCTGACACGCTGAGCAGGCGCTACCCCCGCCTGCTGCTCCATATTTTTTTCCTCACTGCTCATACACCATATCCCCGCAGGGATCTCCATTTATATTTATTACTGCCCTTTACCGGCAGTATCTTTTCCTATTCAAACACCGGCAGCTTTTCAGCCACCCTCAGTTTCGCACTTCTGGCACGTGTGTTATTCCTCATTTCCTCATCCGAAGGCTCTACCGGCTTTGCCGTAAGCGGCCTGAACGGTGGCGCCACACGTGGCTCATATTCAGAAGGCTCTGCCCAGGTACCACGTTTCATATACTGTTTCACCAGCCTGTCTTCCAGCGAGTGAAAAGAAATGATACTTAACCGTCCTCCGGTACTGAGACTGGCTGCCGACTGCTGCAGCAACTCTCTCAGCGCACCCAGCTCATCATTAACCTCTATCCTCAACGCCTGAAATACCTGAGCCAGATATTTATTAGGGTTCCCCTTTATCACCGGCATCAGCATAGCCCTGAGTCCTGCAATAGTTTTCACCTGTGTGCTGCCCCGCTGCGATACGATATGCTTTGCAAGCTGCCTTGCGTTCCGCACCTCACCATACTGCTCAAACAGTTTGTGCAGCTGTAGCTCTGTAGCTGTACTCAGTACATCAGCTGCCGTGAGCTCCCCCCGTCTGTCCATACGCATGTCCAGAGGGCCGTCAAAGCGTATCGAAAATCCGCGGTCAGCGGTATCGAACTGAAAAGAACTTACACCCAGGTCGGCCAGTATGCCATCTACCTCATTATACCCATGCAACCTCAAAAAGCGGCGCATGTATCTGAAATTCTCTGTTACCGGTATCAGCCTGTCATCATCTGGTTTATTACGCCAGGCATCTGCATCCTGGTCAAACGCTATCAGCCTGCCATCGGGTCCCAACTGCTCCAGTATCAGTCTGCTGTGTCCGCCGCCACCAAAAGTTGCATCCACATACACCCCATCCGGTTTTACCGCCAGCCCTTCTACCGCCTCATGAAGCATTACCGTAGTATGGTAGTGCTTTTGTTGTTCTGTACTCATCGCTGAAACGGATTACCAATTTTCTTCGCAAGCTGACTGAAGCTTGGAGCATTTTGTTTGATATGTTCGTAATATGTAACTTTATCCCAAAGCTCCAGTTTATTGCCCTGAGGCGTCAGTACCGCTTCCTTTGTAATACCCGCATATTCCATCATGGCTTTGGGTATCAGCAGGCGGTCTGCCGTATCAGTCTCTACTTCTGCAGCTCCATTCAGAAACAAACGTTTGAACAAACGCTCCTCGTCATCAAAATCATTCAACCTGCTGATCCAGTCATGAATAACACCCCATACATCCAGCGTATAGATAGTTATACATTTTTCAAATCCACGGTTTATGACAAATCTTCCTCCGAGCCCCTCCGGAATCTGCTTCCGGATGTGCGCTGGCAGCAGAAATCTCCCCCGAACATCAAGGGACACCTCACTTTCGCCGAAGAAACTTGTCATAATACCAGAATTGGGAATCTTTGACACAAAATAACACATTTTCCCCCGGCTTCTGACGTTATTTTTAATGCTATTTTCCCACAATATGTGTCCATTTTTTGTGGATAAACGGCCTTTTTAATGTGAATAACTGTGAATTAGTGTTAATTACTGTGCAAAACTGCCAGTTTAGTGTTTAAATTCAGAAATACCATCATTTGTTCGGATTGGTAGATTTGAGGGAATCGTGGTAAAAATGTGTCAAAGCTGCCCTGACTATTCTGCCCGTATGATATTACATCTAAAATTGTACTTTTACGGCCATGGAAGCCACTGTTGAACAGGCCATGAAGCTAGGCCTTCGCGAAGACGAATTTGAAAAAATAAAACAGATACTGGGACGTACCCCTAACTTCAATGAAGTAGCTATGTATTCTGTAATGTGGAGTGAACACTGCAGCTACAAAAACTCCATCAAGTGGCTGAAAACACTACCACGCGACGGTGCAAAACTGCTGGTAAAAGCAGGGGAAGAAAATGCAGGGCTGGTAGATATAGGTGACGGACTGGGTTGTGTATTCAAAATAGAAAGCCATAACCACCCATCAGCTATCGAGCCTTTTCAGGGAGCCGCTACCGGTGTAGGTGGTATTCACCGCGATATCTTCACAATGGGTGCAAGACCCATTGCATCGCTCAATTCACTGCGCTTTGGCAAAGTAGATAATCCTAAAACAAGGTGGCTTATTAAAGGTGTGGTAAAAGGCATAGGCCATTATGGCAACTGCTTTGGCGTACCTACCGTAGCCGGTGAAGTATATTACGAAAGCTGCTATCAGACAAACCCTCTTGTAAATGCCATGAGCGTGGGTGTGGTAACTGTAGGTCAGACAGTTTCTGCTACATCGCACGGCGCAGGAAACCCTGTATTTATAGTAGGCGCATCAACAGGTAAAGATGGTATAGGTGGTGCCTCTTTTGCCTCTGCCGACATCAGCGAAAACAGTGCGGAACAACTACCTGCCGTACAGGTGGGAGACCCGTTTGAAGAGAAAAAGCTCCTGGAAGCCTGCCTGGAAGTAATACCTACTGGTGCACTGATAGGTATGCAGGACATGGGCGCAGCCGGTATCACCTGTAGCACCAGCGAAATGAGTGCAAAGGGCGAGCATGGTATGATTATTCATCTGGATAAAGTGCCCACACGCCAAGATAATATGAAGCCATGGGAAATGCTGCTGAGCGAGAGCCAGGAGCGTATGCTCATAGTGGTGAAGAAAGGAAGAGAAGATGAAGTACAGAAAGTATTTGACAAGTGGGATATACACTGTGTGCAGATAGGTGAGGTAACTACCGACACTAATCTGAAGTACTACATGAACGGAGAGCTGGTAGCTGATGTACCCGCAGAAAGCATGGTACTGGGCGGAGGCGCTCCTGTATATGAAAGAGAGTATTCTGAGCCACGCTACTTTGCACAGATAAACAGCTTTGACCCGAACTCAGTACCTGTGCCCGGTGAGCTGAAGGAAATAGCATACGAACTGATACAACTACCAAACATAGCATCAAAACGCTGGATATATGAGCAGTACGACAGTATGGTAGGTACGGGTAACACCCAGACAAATGAACCATCTGACGCAACTGTGGTACGTGTACATGGCTCTGATAAAGCACTGGCAATGACTACCGACTGTAACAGCCGCTATGTATTTGCCGACCCATACAAGGGTGGTATGATAGCAGTGAGTGAGGCTGCAAGAAATATAGTGTGCAGCGGCGGACAACCTGTAGCTATTACAAACTGCCTCAACTTCGGTAATCCATACAACCCTGAAGTATACTATCAGTTTGTACATGCTATAAAAGGCATGGGCGATGCCTGCCGCAAACTAGACACTCCTGTAACCGGCGGTAACGTGAGTTTCTATAACCAGAGCGAGGATGGCCCGGTATATCCTACACCTACCATAGGTATGGTGGGCGTACTGGACAATCTGTCACAGAAAATGTCGCTAGGGTTCAAACATGCCGGGGATATCATCTATATGCTGGGTGTGAACAGAGAAGACATTAACTGCTCTGAGTATCTGCACCACCTGTGCGGTGTTACACACAGCCCTGCACCACACTTTGATCTTGAAGAAGAGTTTGCATTACAGACTACTGTTCTGAAAATAATACGCAACAAGCTCATAAAGTCGGCACATGATATTTCTGAAGGTGGTCTTTTTGCCTGCCTGCTGGAAAGTGCTATGGTAAATGGTCTCGGATTCAGTATCGTTACCGGTGATGATGTTCGCAAGGATGCAACCCTCTTCGGTGAAGCGCAGAGCCGCGTAGTAATATCTGTAAACCCAGACCTGCAGCCACTGCTGGAGGCAGAACTGGCAGGTATACCATTTATAAAACTGGGACATGTTACCGCAGAGTCTGATATAGTGATAGACGGAGAAGGATGGGGATATATCAATGACTGGAAGCAGGCATATGATACAGCACTGGAAAAGCTGCTAAACGCTTAAACAAGGTAATGAGGCCAAAAATAGTTGGTGGATTTCAAGGTGATAATGATTAATATTCGGACGTCGATCAAAAGAGGAAACGGGCTCTGCTGGAGAGCAACCTGTCAGCAATATGGTCGTTGCTAATACGG
>JAUIBA010000022.1 GCA_030427635.1 Bacteroidia bacterium | reverse complement strand
ATATTGCTGACAGGTTGCTCTCCAGCAGAGCCCGTTTCCTCTTTTGATCGACGTCCGAATATTAATCATTATCACCTTGAAATCCACCAACTATTTTTGGCCTCATTACCGAGATTTGCTGCCACTACGACGTAGTCAGAGACATACGCCGAGCTAATGTAGTGGGCTGCCAAGGGAAGACTATGCCCAGCCGGGGCTGCTATGTGTAAACTTCAGGGCCTATCTTCTTTTCAAAGATTGTTACTTCCTGCTGTTTATAATAATATTTCTGTATTTCGGTCCATCCCAGTGCAGCGTAATAACCTGCCATGGTATCTGTATAAAGGAATATCTTTAAAAACCCGAGCTGCCTGGCTTTATCGAGCAATCCTTCTATCAGTATCTTTCCGATGCCCTGCCCTCTATTTTCTTTTTTTACTATCAGGCTGGCCAGCCACGGTGTATGTTGTGTAAGGGCCTCAATTTCATGGTCTTTCAGTGCAACAGCGCCTACCACCTCACCATTTTCTACTGCAACGAGCCCAAGAGGTAATGATGAGCGGTTTGTTCTTTCTTCAAGTCTGCTTATCACCTGGGCGATGCCAGTATAAATTTTAGGCCACTCGGCATAGTACCATTGTGCTATAACCGGTATCCATGTTTCGTATTCATACAAATATTTTATTTCAATCATATTGTCTGTATTCAATACTGTAATATGCCGTTCTTTCAAAGGTACAGACATTGTTGTGGTTCTTCAACGGTGCTTTATCCTCCTGAAATATCGGGTAAGCAGGGTAGAAAGATGATGGACATTGCTCATTGCCTGCTTGAGAATAAATAGTGTTGCTAAGGCTCATGCCTGTGCGGAGGGGATAACACTAATACGCAAATCAGGAGATTTGCTGCCACTACGACGTAGTCAGAGACATACGCCGAGCTAATGTAGTGGGCTGCCAAGGGAAGACTATGCCCAGCCGGGTAATACAAGTTGGCTAATTTCACTATTGTCAGCAACGACCTTGCCGCCGTGTACTAAATAATAAGACACTGAAAAAGAGCTTACATCGATTTTGAAAACTCTCATAATAAGCTCTCTTAGCTTTCGCTCACCATCGGAGGAATATTTAATAGACAGCAATTTCTTCTTATCCGAACGGGAAAAGTTAGGCTTAATTTCCCCTATAACAATTGTTGCATCTTTTACGGCTATAAGGTCCGGAAATAGTGTTTTTTTGACTTTATCTTCTGTTGTATAGGTTACACTAATTGTGGCTTGAGAACCTGGACAAATCAATTGCAGTATTGTAAAGTTATTTACTAATAAATAATTGTGCAACCTATTACACAGACGCGTTTCAGGGGAGTACTTATCCGACATTGTAAATAATTCCGTCCTTAAAAACTATGAGATCCGCCAATTCAGCATAAATACGCGCAGGTTTCATTTTGGTTAATTTGCAACCATATTTCAGATGATAAGAATAAGTTTCAATCCGATCCGTTGTTAGATATTCTGCAAATGGACATCGATGTTCATGAAACTCTGCCATTGTAGTATTTATTTCATCTATTGAAACAGTGTCGCAGTGCGCAACAAGATTATGGTTTCTGTCTCGTGTTGAGGTTCCAACCCTACAGAATGCGATGTCGTAATATCCTATCATTCCAACATACGGGTCGCCAGCATGCTTCGTAACTCTGGTTGGATAAAAAACTAAAGACTCCTCTCTTTCCGAGATAAAACTTGAAATTTTATTCAATTGAGCCTTATGTGTAGGCGATTTTAGAGCAATTTGCTCTAAAAGGTCTTTAGTTTTTATTAAGTCTAATTTTGATTGTGACGTCCCCCCTTTTCCTCCGCCTGGTTGCGCGATTGATGGAGCCCCTCCATGATAGGCTCGCTCACGAGTTTGGTCAAGGATTTTTTTAACGATGGGCAGCCGCCATAAGGAACTAATATAGTCAATGTTGTAAAATTGGTCAATGGACGACTTTAATAGCTTTTTTAATTGCTGAATTGCCTCAGAACTAATAGCAGGCAACCCAGTTTCAGCCTGTGTTGTCAATATGCCGTCGGAATCCTCCCAATCGAATACAAATGCAGGTGTTTTATAAATGTCCATTAATCTAACAGCGCCATATTCGAGAGCTCTACTTCTTGCATATACCCTTACCCCATTGTCGTTTTCTCTTTTATTTTTCGGTATGATGATTATGGATGGACATCCATTTACTACCGATGCCATCATTCTGGAAAATCGTTGTAATGCATGCTGATATTGCGGGGTACACGAGGCAAATTCTAACGAAAAAATCGGCTTTTCATGTTTTCCGTCAATACTTCCGGACAATATTATGTCTGGCTTATCTAAGTATAGAATATCAGCAACGTAGGCGGGTAACTTCGTAAATTCAATAGAGTTATTTTGTGTTGGAAGTTTTTTATAAACTATATCGTCTCGGTCGAGAACTGAGTTTAGCCAAGATTCTGTCTGAGTACTTCCCTCGTAATATGCGATAAGTTCCATGGGATTATTTTATTTTCAAATGGGGGCCAAAATGTCCCCAATGGCTTTAGCTAAGATACTTGCTACTTTTGGAGGAACTGCATTGCCAATTTGGTAATATTGACTTACCATGCCTCCTTTAAAAATAAAACTGTCGGGAAAAGATTGGATTCTTGCACATTCTCTAGGCGTTAAAAGCCTGTCCTCTTCAGGGTGAACGAATCTGCCGCATGTAATTTTATCCATTCCGGCAACAATTGTCCCACTGGGTTTATCCCATTCCATTCGGCCATATATATTCTTTGCAAATCCACCACTTCCATATTCGCCTTCTACCATCTTTTTTAAATGCTCAGTAAGCAGTCTTTTGGGAACATCCAATAAGCCACCGCCAACTGGAACATGCTTAAATCGTTTTTCAAGTGCCAAGGAATGATTCATGGACTTGTGGTTAAAGACATGTGATCCATCTGGAAGTTCAAGAATATCAGCTCCACTTCGAACTTTCACCTTGGGAAGATCACTAATTACATCTCGAAGTACTAACGCCTGTTCTGTCTTCCCTGACTCAATATTCTTTACGATCTCCTCTAAAATTGATCCTGTCTTATCAAATTTCTTACTTGTCGCAATAAAGAAATAACGAATCCTATTTTGCGCCAAGCCGAATTCCATTGCATTTAATATCAATTCGCAATAGTTGTAACCACTACTAAAAGTGTCTATTCTATTTTTTACGTGTTCCGGGTATGTTACTCCAGATGGGTGTTTTTTTGATTTAAATCCTCTGACGTTCTCCAAAAGAAACACCTTTGGCTTTGCATGTTCAACAACGGTGAGATATTGATCGACAAGAGTATTGTACTTGGAAATTTCCTTAGAATTATTCAGGGTGCTAAATCCCTTACAAGGAGGTCCTCCAATCAATACGTCTAAACCTGAACCTATCTCTTTTAATATCAGATCTAATCCTTCTTTTTTGCCAAGATCGGCGAGAATATAGTTCGCATTTCCAAAATTGGCTTCATAGGTATCTTTCGCCTGGCTCCAAATATCCGTAGCTAATAGGTGATTAAATCTCGAATCATTATGGAATCCAATTGAAAGCCCTCCGCAACCGGCGAATAAATCAACATATTTAATTCTTTTCCTCATAAACTAAGGTGCGGCTTAAGTGATTTAGCGATTGCTTCTGCCAACAGTGGTGGAACAGAATTTCCTACCTGAATATACTGCTCTCGCATATTTCCAACAAATTCAAAATTATCTCTAAAACTTTGAAGGCGAGCAGCTTCACGAACTGAAATTGTTCGAACTTCAGTTGGATGGATGTACATGTAACCATCCATACCTATGTGAGCAAGAACAGTCCAGGATGGTTCATCTAATTTCAATCTTTTTAGTCTGTCATGGAAGATGTCTTCTCTAAACGGCAAAATAGATCGAACTTCAGGAGGCAGGTCCATGTATTTATCTCCTTGCTTCATATGCTCAAAAACCTTTTTTGCTCGTTCGTTTGAGACTCGACAAATGTTATTTGGAAGGCTTTTAGAATCGTTTCTCAAGAGTTTTTGATATTCAGATATGGGTTTTGTTTTTGAGTATTGCATATAGTTTTCCCTTATCCCATCAAAAATGATCGGTAAATCATCAAAAGCATCCTTTACAGTAGAATATCTTTTCAGCGTTCTATTTTGTTCTGACTCCTCTCTAGGGCCAAAATGTGTCATCACCGGTCCGCTGTAATCAGTTGTTGAGTTCTGAAAGCCTACAATGAAAAGCCGCTTTCGAATTTGCGGAACTCCATAATTAACAGCATTAAGAATAAATGGAAACGCAGTAAATTTTAATTCTTTTATTGTATTTAGGATTTTTTGAAATAACTGCCCCTTATCTTTTGTTTTTAGGGTTGGAACATTTTCCATCACGAACACTTTTGGCTGATAATATCTGATATAATCAAAATAGTTTTTATAGAGGTACGTCCTGTGATTGCCTGAGTGGTTGGCACCGCCGATAGAGTTAATTTTCGGAGTACCAATCGATGAGAAAGTTTGACATGGAGGTCCACCAATAATGACATCAATATCGCCGGCATTTATTTTTGTTTCGCCAGCAAACTTTTTCGGAGACCAATCTCGGATATCTCCGCAGATTGTTTTGCAATGTTCAAAGTTGTTTTCGTGGGTTTTAGCGTATATTTCATTAATCTCAATCGCGCCCTTGATATCAAAACCAGCATTTTGAAAGCCGGAACTAAATCCGCCGGCACCAGAAAAAAGGTCTAGTACTTTTATTTTACTTTTCATGTTGCGATAAAATCAATTTCACTACAATTTCATTTTCTCTTGTTTCCAAGTGCCCACTTAGGCATCTGCCATGAACGATGGTGGAATAAAATTGCCCGCGCTGTTTTCTGTTCAAATATACAAAGCTGAGGATTAATTTGTTGGATTGAAGTACCCAGGAAGAGTGGAACAATGAGAATGAACACGAATGATGAACGATCGAAATATTAAACGCAAGGGTTTGTAGGCGGGCAAAAAGGGCATAATTCTGGGCCAAGAGCAGTTGAACCTAAGAGCAATTTTAAAAGAAAAAAATGGCAATCAGCTAAAGGGCTACTGTTTGATCTATTTCCATACTTCGCAAAGAAAAACGCTCGGCAACAGTATAAAAAGACGCGTCCAATCTGATTTCAAATTTTCATAGCGTTGATCTTTCTAACACATACGTTGTATTCCTTTACAGTCCTGCATTAACGGACCTGCATTTGAAATTTGTTTCAAGATTTAAGTAGACAATCAGCACCACGAAAAACATATCTGGAGCCTAAAAAAGCCCCTCCAAATCAACATAGGAATCGAATCCGTACCACCTTACGATAACCAGATTATATTAGTCCTAGAGCTCAGTTGGGTTGAGCGCCAATTATGTCCTCTCTCAAGTCAGTGATAGGGCGGCCTCGAAGCGATTTTATGGCGATTGATATAAAAAGAAAAAGGTTCCGATTGCTCGAAACCTTGTCTGTATTGAAGTGGGCCCACTAGGACTTGAACCTGGGACCACCTGGTTATGAGTAAGGTGCCGATCGTTCTTTATTGCTGCATTGACAAAATCTCCCTTCCCACAAAATCACAAAATTCTTATCTTACTCATGCTTAAGAAACAAGCCTATGATGTACAGATATGTGCTGGTAAGTATGGTGGCAATGCTGCCGGTGGTGGTGAGTGCACAGCGGTACCAGCGGGTGCGGGGTACGGTGACGGATAAGGAGACGCATGCGCCGCTGGCGGGGGTGACGGTGGTGGTGACAGATGTGGCGCCGCCGCGGGGCACGGCTACAGATGCCAATGGTGAGTATGTGATAGACAGCATACCGGTGGGTAAGCATGTGCTTACGGCATCTTATGTGGGCTATGAGACACGCAGCATGGGGGGCATACTGGTGACATCGGCCCGGGAGACGGTGGTGCCGGTGCAGCTGCAGGAGCGCATAGTAACTATGGATGAGGTGACGGTATCGCGCAGGCGGGAGCACATTAATGAGATGGCGCTGGCCAGTACGCGCACCTTTGATGTGCAGGAGACGGAGCGCTATGCCGGCAGCAGGGCCGACCCTGCGCGTATGGCATCGAACTTTGCCGGGGCGCAGGGCGGGGACGACTCCCGCAATGATATAGTGATAAGAGGTAATAGTCCGCAGGGGGTACTGTGGCGTATGGAGGGAGTGGATATACCCAACCCCAACCATTTTAATATTCCCGGTACTACGGGTGGGCCGGTGAGCATGCTGAATAATAAGCTGCTGGCCAATAGTGACCTGTTTATGGCGGCCTTCCCGGCTGAGTATGGTGATGCGGTGGCGGGGGTGTTTGATGTGCGGCTGCGTAATGGCAATAACAAACAATATGAATTTACGGGGCAGCTGGGTGTGCTGGGTACGGAGGCTACGGCAGAGGGCCCTATTTCCCGTAAGGGTGGTTCTTCGTTTCTGATAAACTACCGCTACAGCACCTTGCAGATATTTCAGGCTATAGGCCTGCAGCTGGGTACCAGCTCTGTACCTCAGTATCAGGATGCGAGCTTTAAGCTGCATTTTCCGCTGGGGCGTAAAGGGGAGCTGTCGGTATGGGGGCTGGGGGGGCTGAGCCGTATAGACCTGATAGTAAGTACGCTGAAGGAGCCGGAGTCGCAGCTGTATGGTGAGTCGGACAGGGACCAGTACTTTAAGGCAGGGAGTGGGGTAGCGGGTGGCTCATTTGGCTATACGATTAACGATAAGACGTACACGCGGTTTTCGGTAGCACAATCAATGAGTAATGTATGGGCGCAGCATATAAAGGTGTTCCGCAATGCTTCGTTTGCGGTGGACTCCATGAAAGATGTGCTGGGGTATGACTTTAATGTAGCCTCTACGGTGGCACACTGGTACATCAATAAGAAGATATCGCCCCGGCAGACGCTGAAATATGGTATTGTGAACAAGTATTATGGGGTGGACTTTCTGGATAGCAGCAGGCAGTATCCTACATCGCGCCAGGACTGGCAGCTGCGGGAGGACTACCGTGGCGGTACTGACCTGATACAGGCATATGTGCAGTATAAGCTGCGCCCAAGCGAGGTAATGACGCTATCGGGCGGGCTGCATGCACAATACCTGACGCATAATGGCAGCAAGGCGCTGGAGCCGCGTGTGGGTATGCGCTGGGCGGCATCGGACAGGGCGGTGGTGACGGCGGGCTATGGTATGCACAGCCAGATGCAGCCACTGTATCAGTACTTTGCCATACTGCCGGGGGCGGCTCGTGGCACTATGCAGAACTATGATATAGACTTTACCCGCAGCCATCATGTGGTGGCCGGGTATGAACGCCGGATGCAGCATAACATACGTATGCGGGTGGAAACCTATGGGCAGTATCTGTATAATATTCCGGTGGAGCTGAGGGCGGGGTCGTCTTACTCTGCCCTGAATCAGGGCTCTACGTTTTCCCGCAACTTTCCCGATACGCTGCAGAATACGGGGACGGGCTATAACTATGGGGTGGAGTTTACACTGGAGCGTTCCTTTACCAATGGTCTGTTTGCCATGCTGAGCAGTTCCCTGTTTGACTCGAAGGCGGCGGGGAATGATGGGGTGTATCGCAATACGGATTATAATACCCGCTATGCGGTGAATCTGCTGGGCGGGTATGAGCGTAAGCTGGGAAAGTACAGCACCTTTACGCTGGGCTTTAAGGTGACAACCATAGGCGGCAAGCTATACTCGCCGGTAGATACTGCGGCATCGAATGCGCTGGGCGATATGGTGGTGGTGGATAGCAGGCGTAACTCGGAGCGTTTTCGTCCTTACTTCCGTGCCGACCTGAAGGTGGGGGCGCGGTTTAATGCCAAACACATAACGCATGAGGTAGCGGTAGATATAGTGAATGTAACGGGGCAGAAGAATATTCTGGCGCTGGTGTACTCCAGCGATCTGGCATCGCAGGGGGCGGCTTATCCGTTCTACACACAGTATCAGCTGGGCTTCCTGCCTATATTTTACTACAGGATAGATTTCTAGCAGGGGAGGGGATTACATAATATCGTCTTCGCGCTGGTGGAACATCATAAGGCCCAGCATCATGAGCAGGCTGGTGACAATGACCACAAAGAGCAGTATGCCGGGGTTAAAATTGACCATGGTGCGCGACTGCGGAATGCTGTAGAAAAGCAGGATGGTAACGAGGCCGCGCGGCATGAGGAAAAGCTCAGGGAAGAGATTGGCCTTGAGTATGAAGCGCAGGTAGAGGTAGCGGCTCACCAGCAGAATGCCTACAATGAGGGAGCCGGTAATGGCTACATCGAGCGTGGCTACGGTGGCAATATCTATAGAATAACCAAAGAGGATAAAGAAAAAGGTACGGAGCAGGAAAGATGTTTCGGCAGTGATAGAGCGCATGAGGTGCAGTATCTCTGTGATTTTGGGTCTTACAAACCGGGCCATTTTGCCCCGCAGTATCAGCTGCGTATTGTTAAGCACGAGGCCGAATACGAGTACTATGAGCAGGGCCGGTATGTGTATGAGCTCACCGGCACTATATACCAGCGCCAGTATGGAGAACATGAGGAAGAACCGGAGGGTAACGGTAATCTTGGTAAGTATATACAAAAGCAGCAGGGACGCCAGCATAGATATGAGTATGGCCAGCAGCACATTGCCGGTAAATATGCCAAAGGAGCGCCAGCTGAGCACATTGTCCATAAGCACATAGTTAAAGACAAGGATGCCGAGGATATCAGAAAAAGAGGATTCGTAAATGATGAATTCCTTTTTTGCCTCGGGCAGGTGGCCGGTGCTGGGTATGACTATAGCGCTGCTGATAATGCTCATAGGTATAGCATATATAAGCGAGAGGTGAAATGACTGCTCCAGTGTCCATGACATAAGCATAGCTATGCCAAAGGCAGAGAACAGAAATATGAAAATGGCCGAGAGAAACGAATTGCGAATGAGGGGTAGCTTCTGCCGGTTGACAGTGAGGTCCATGGCGGCCTCCAGCACTATCATAATGATACCTACGGCTCCCAGTATCTTCACCAGTTGCTGTACATTGACTGTGGCATAACCATAGTATTCCAGTACGAGCTTTACTCCCAGACCTGTGCTTATGAGCAGCAGAACGGAAGGTATCTGAGTACGGCGGCTCAGCATATTGAACAGGTAGCTGAGTATGACCGTGGCACTCAGCAGCATAATGATAGTATGTGTATGGAGCTGTAATGACAAAGGCTCGTTTTTGATAAAGATAAGGTGAGCGCACCGTAGTGTGTATACGGCGAAAAAACTTTAACAAGCTATCATGTGTGCCTGCGTGCTATGTGCTGATTATCAATAGTGTGTGCTATTAAAGCCCGTGCTCACATACCAGATATATGAGCTGTGTCATCACTACTGCACCCAGTTTGAGCTCGCGGTGGTTTACCTGCTCAAATACATCATTGGCAGTGTGGTGGTAGTCAAAATACCGCTGACTATCGGGCATGAGGCCGGCCATAGGTACTTTGTGCTTGTAGTATAGCGGGCTGATATCCACACCGCCTTCCTCATGCTCAAAGTCATGAATATTGTAGGGGAGGAAGAGATGTCTGTAGCTTTTTATGTGCTCTTTCTGAGCATCGCTCATCTCCATACCTATGCCACGGGGGGAGAATCCGCCTGCATCACTTTCTATAGCCAGTACGTGCTGTTCTTTACGTGCCACAGCAGAATCGGCATAGGCATGACCGCCCTTGTTGCCGTTTTCCTCATTCATAAAGAGTACTGCACGTATGGTATATTTAGGTTTGTAGCCTATGGCTTTGAGCGCTCTTATTACTTCTATGGACTGTACGCAGCCGGCACCATCGTCATGCGCGCCCTCACCTACATCCCACGAGTCCAGGTGGCCGCCTACGGTTATGATACGCTCCGGCTGCTCTGTTCCCTTTATTTCTCCTATTACATTGTAGGAGGGCACCATCTTTTCCATCATGTGGCATTCAGACGTCATGCGGGCGGTAACCGTGCCTTTTTTGCAGGCTGCTTCCAGTGCATCGGCCGACTGATTGCCAATGGCCATTTCGGGGAGCTTTGCTACTACTGAGTCGTCATAGTGCATGCTGCCGGTGTGCGGAAAATCATCTTCGCCAGTGGACATGGAGCGGATGATAACACCTGCTGCACCACGCTTAGCTGCGATATTGGGACTCTTCCACCGGTAGGCAACGGCATCGCCATAGCCTTCAAAACTGTTTACAAAGTCCTGACGGAAGCGGTAGTTGAAGAATATGATTTTTCCTTTTACATCCTTATCGGGGAGTGCCTCCAGTGCGGCAAAGTCTGCTACCATTACTATGGGAGCTTCGAGCGTTTTGCCATCTGTACCCTTACTGTTGCCCAGTGATAGCGCCGGTACAGTTTTGTACTTGCCGTTCAGCTTCAGCTCCAGACTTTCTTTACCTCTGTACCAGTAGGGTACATTCACCGGCTGCAGCCATACATTGTCTGCTCCGGCTTCTTTCATAGCCTTTTCGCCCCATGTTACTGCCTTTGCTGCTGCGGGGGTGCCACTAAGGCGATGCCCTACGGTTTTGCAGAGTACCCGAAGATTTTCATAACAGGTGCCTTTCAGCATTATCTCGTCTGATATACGACGGAACATTACAGAGTCCTGTGCATGGCTTATTACTGCCGAAAGGCAGAAAGCAGATGTAATTATGACTGACTTCATCGTTAAATACATTGGCAATTGCAGGTGTTAAAGTACAAATACAGGTGCGCTCAAAGTGACAGCAGGTATATATCCCCCCTAAAATCACTCTTTACCGCCAGAGCCTTTGAACTGGTGGTGTGCTTCTTTAAACAGTACATTGAAGGTGGTGAGTGAGCCGTATATAGCTGTGATGTACTGCTGCAGCTCTATCTTCTGATCTTCATCCATCACTTTATGAGCATTGATTTTCTGCTCCATAACGCGAAGCCTGTCGCGTACCATGATTATTTTGTGGAAGAAGGTATCTATAGGTACTTCCTTTGCCTGCTGTGTATTATCGCCGGGCTGTAGTATCATCATGCCCCGGCGCCATTTCTGCGCTATAGGCACAATCTGTGTATCGTGGAGCCGCTGGTCCAGAATGTTGTGCAATGCCTGTTCTATATCAGCAATGGTTATCTGTCCGCTATCTCCGGAGCCGCCTTCTGCCGCTTCCAGTATTTTCAGCTCATAATCTTTGCTGATGCTTTTGGTGCCCTGCTGACTCTTAAACCATATAATATAAAACTCCTGAGCGGTGTCCACTATTACACCACGCCCGAAGTGAGTATGCTCTACACGGGAACCTATACCCAATGATGTGCTCATATGTGTCTGAGTTTTTTGGGTACAATATAGTGAAAAGGCAGTTGCAGACAAACGCCGCAGCTTATGGCTGCACCGGCTCTGTAAGCTGTAGTCTGCTCAGATACTGGTTCCAGTCCTGCAGCTGCTGTCCTTTCATGACCCTGGGGAATTTGCTCATGGCTCCGTGCTTTCCTTTTGACTTCAGGTAGTCAATAAAGGTTTCACTGGGCAGAATATGTACAAATACCTCTTTAAGGGCCGATGTACGCTCTACGAGATAGTCGTCATTGAGTGAACTGAGTGTTTCATCCAGCAGGGTACGCAGCTCAGCCGGGTCTACTGCATCATCGCAACCAATATACCAGCGATGCGCAAACAGGTTCTCGTACTTTTCGCCACATACGGTGAACTCTCTTATGTGGATGTTCATTTTTTTAGCCACAGTTTTTATGGCTTTATTCATATTGTCCACAGAGAGATGCTCTCCACACAGGCTCAGGAACTGGCGTGTGCGACCTGTAATGCATATCTCGTACTCCTTTGCATTAGTGAAGCGGATAACATCGCCTATCATGTAGCGCCATGCACCGGAGCAGGTACTGAGGAGTACGGCATAGTCTGTACCTTCTTTTACCTCACTGATGGTATATGCAGCAGGGTTAGGTTTTATATTGCCGTCCTCGTCAAAGTTCTCACTGGTAAATGGTACGAATTCAAAAAATACACCGGCATTAAGCACCAGCTTGATGCCGCCATTAGGACGGGCCTGAAAGCCAAATGAGCCTTCTGACGCCATGTAGGTTTCAATGAACTGTACCGGCTTGCCAAATATCTTTTTAAAACTCTGGCGGTATGGCTCCAGTGATACACCTCCATGAATATATACTGAGAGGTTAGGCCATACTTCGTGAATGTTTTTGGCACCGTGTTTTTCCATAACACGTTCCAGCACTATCTGTACCCAGGCAGGGACACCACAAACGGTACCGACGTCCCATTCGGCAGACTTATCCACTATCATTTTGATGCGGTCTTCCCAGTGAGGACGGCGCGATATTTTCTGGCCGGGTTTGTATAGCAGTGAAGATATCCAGCGGGGCATATTTTTGGCACTGATGCCGCTCATATCCCCTTCGTAATATTCGCCACGCTCAAACAGGGAAGTGGTACCTCCCAGCATCAGTACTCCTTTGCCAAAGGCAGCCGACTTAATATTGAAATTTGCCATACTGTAGAGTTGTTTAAACCCTACCTGCTTTATGGAGCGTATCATATCCTGAGTGACAGGGATATGCTTGCTGGCAGACTCTGATGTGCCGGAGCTGAGTGCAAAGTATTTCACCTTACCGGGCCATGTAACATTTTCATCGCCCTGCTGGCAGCGGTGCCACCATTGGTTGTACATTTCTGAATAGGTGTGAACAGGAACCCGTTCACGGAATGCCTTCATCAAATCTACTTCTGTACTCAGGATTTTATCGAATCCGTAGTGCTTTCCGAAGGAAGTATATTGTCCCCTTTCCAGTAGCTGGCGGAGTGTGTGTTTCTGGTAAACCTGTGGAGTCGCAACCGGAAGATTAAATTTCTTGCGAAGTTGTAATGACCGGGCTATCAGACTTCCTAATATTGCCATTCGCGCGTATTGCTGTTATCTAATAATAAGCGGCAAATTTACATTTTTACTTTGGTTGTATTTCATATCCTGTTTTGTGCCGGCTACTTTCCTAACCTGCTACAGGAGCGATTTCAGGCAATTTAACTAAAATTTATAGGGCTGGCGGCTGTTGTATGTGTTTTTTTGTTTCCTGATTTCTTTTAAAAAGAAAGTGGCGTCTTCTGCATATACTTTAACATGTATGTTACGGGCTGACAGTGCAGGGGCTTTTCTTTACTCCGGTACAGATCGGGTTATGCACAGTTTGTAAGTGTATTGCCGAATAAAAAGCAAGAGGCAGGAAAATTAATTCCTACCTCTTACCTACATATCTGTTTTTAGTAAAACGAGCCTAACTGGCGGGCTGGCCTTTGCGGATGATGTTTATCACCTCTTCGCGTTTTTTATTCAGACGTGTTTCAACTCTCGTAAGCAAGTCATTCTCTTTACCTGCTTCAAACTTCAGATCTGCATCCGTGAGCTGGGAGAACTTTTCTTTCAGCTGTTTTGACTGTACTGACCAATCTCCAATTACCTTAAACGTTTCCGTGCCATTAATCTGATTGTTATCCATGATCTACATTTGTTCTATTCGTAACAGAATTATTACACAGCAAAGGTGGCTTCATTCCATTTACCGGTTGTTATACGTTTCCAGAGAATAGTTACATTATTCAGAGATTCTCCAGATTTATCCTTCTCTTTTCTTTAAGTGTTTTGTAAAAAGAGGGAGAAAGCCCTGTGACCTTCCGAAACTGGCTAGACAAGTGCGATACACTGCTGTAATGTAGCTTGTAGGCTATTTCTGTGAGTGTCAATTCATCATAAAGAAGCAACTCTTTCACCCGCTCAATTCTGTTATTGATGATGTATTGCTGAATAGTAATTCCTTTAACTTCGGAAAAAGTGCTGGCGAGGTATGTATAGTCATAGCCTAGTTTATCGCTTAGGAAAACAGAGAAGTTATGTACCGGAAGATCGTCATTGTAGTGAATCATCTCTGTGATAACATTTTTTATCTTTTCTATGAGGATACTTTTGTTATCATCTAATAGTTCCAGTCCTGAACGTTGTAAATTTTTCCCCAGTTGATCATGTTGTTCAGTAGTAAGTTCTTCCATAATTTCAACCACACCCAAATCTATCTTTACATGGTGCAGACCTAAAGATTTAAGTTCTTCATACACCATCATTTTGCATCGCTGGCTCACCATGTATTTTATATATATATTCATTTTGAGCATGATTTAGGGAGCTGTAAACTGAATGAATTCATCGATATATTAGCTATTTCAGCCAGAATATTTTGAAAGTATATTATATTCAAAATTATGACTAACCGTCAGGGGTAGGTACGTTATGTAATTGAACACACTGGGATAATAGTTTTCTGTAATTATCCCAATGCTTTATGACTCAGAAACTAGTTGAGCGTTGGAGAACCGTGGGTGAATTAGCATGCGGGAAATACCAGGTATTGCTGGTATGATTAACATCCAAAAGCAGAGGCATCGGAACTAATGCACGATTCATGAGTGATAAATGCAACTGATAATCAAAAACGTGTAACAATACAGTGCTCTTTATATAGCACCTTTGTAAAATAAATAAAACAGCAAGGATTTTTACCTTATTGGTTATCAAAAATATAAAAAACATGCCATTAAAGCAAAGAAAATGAAATATTTGATTCTGCAGGCTGTGGTGTTGTTAAGAGCGACAGGTAGCATATCGGTCCGGGAAATACCGGATTCTGCCAATACATTTCCCGAAAACAAGACTGACTATCGTAACCAAACAATGTGTGGGGCAAAGACTGTTGCGAACTACGCTAATGTCTATGATGCAAAAGGAGAATCGTTTCAAAATGATGCCAGGCTGAGATTTGCCGGCGGTTTGTTTCTGACTATACCTATTGGTAAGTATCCGGGTGTTCAACCCGAAGCTATATATTCCCCAAAGGATTTCATGCTACGGGTAGAATTTTTGGAGGGAAGGGGCCTACGACCTTACCAGAATTACCATCTTTCTGGATATTCCCCTGTTCTTTGCCTTCAACCCAAGTCAGTTTCTCACTGTGCTTGCCGGCCCACAATATTCATACCTTCTCAGGCAGAAAGATGTGTTTAAGAATGCAGGGACAAGCATAGCACAAGAACAGGAATTTGAATATGCTAAAGTCAGGAAAAATATATTGTGCTTTTCTGGCGGCTTTGACCTCACACTCCAGCATTTTACAGGGAGTGCAAGAGTGGGTTGGGACGTAATGCATAACAACAGAGATGTATCATCTGCAACACCACGTCACAAAAATAGCTGGCTACAGGCTATAGTGGGTTACAGGCTTTTGTAGGAAGCATCTTATGAGAAATACCTGAAAATCAAATAACTGTATACAGCTAATTCAAATGTTATGCTAAAATATGTAGATATTAAAAGATATAGGTACAGTGGCAATATGATGCCTCTTATTCTCATAATTATATCAGTAATCATCATTTTTCTCGGAATCCTTATATATTATATTTGATACATAAGAACGATTTCTCCTCAACTGCCAGAAATAAAGAATTCCGGTTACGTTTCATGTTGACAGGGTTAACTTCTTAAATGGAGGCTACAGAGCCAATTCGCATAGCTACAAATATGAAAACTGTGAGATTTGATAGAAGGGAAAATGATACAAATCCTATAAATATATCCACCTCTTAGGCTGAATGGTTAAATAGTAGCTCTTGTAAAGCGATGGTACCGGATGAATAACCAACGCTAAAATGGTAATTGTAAATTTTACCAACATTATGATTCAATGCAAGGCTGTAGAGATGTTAGAAAACCAAAACCAATGCTATGAAAAAACATCAATCAAAATGCTATGAAAAAACATCAATCAATATGGCGTTATATTTTTGTTAACCACCCAATTTATTTTACGTTGATATGCAGTTGTGCAGGATTGATATTATTAGCTGTGATTATGTATGTATTCTTAATATAAACTATTTACCACGCAATTAAAAATGAGTATATGGAGAAGAACGAGAAAATGCACAAAACTGAATTCATAAATATTAATAGTAATACAATTGTGAATGAAGATCTGAATTTTAATCAAGGTATTAAGGCAGTAATTATTAAGCTTGCTTATCGTGTAACGTTACTTGAAAAAGAAGTTGAGCAACTAAAAAAGAAAAAAGCCTAATGCGCTGACATTCAGTGTAAATTTCGTGATCCACAAAATAAATACAAGCGCGGCCATCTGTGTCAGGAATAAAATCTGCCCCTGGGCTGGGCTATGCTTATATGTGTTTTACTTGTGTTGAAAAGTCGAACGCACCTGATCAGGTATGGTGAAAAACACGTTTGGTTGTGCCGTAGGCCAGCACTTCTATTGCCTGATTCTATTTTGAATTGCCCCCAAAAAGCTTACTATTATCAGTAATAGGTGAGTGTTGATAGGGTAGCGGTTTGAGAAAGCTGATAACAATCACCGAAGTGGCTGTATTATCAGTTCATCAATTTGCTATGGCAGAAAATATGAAGCACTTTATTATGTGGCTACAAGCTATTTTGCTACTTTTATGGTTAAATGTTACTCTTTGTAATTTTATATTTATAAACCACAGGTAATATTATGAGAAAAATACTGGGTCTGCTGGTTCTGGGAGCCATGATCGTATCTGTAGGATGCATCAGGAAAAAGGACTTTGACTTCAAAAATGTGACAATAGATGACTGGCAGCCTGACTGGGCATTGCCGCTCATCAGCTCCAACCTCACATTGAAAAACATTGTGCAGACCGGAACTGTTGTTTCGGAGGATGCGCAGGGGCTTTATTCTTTGCATTATTCCGGAGATTTATTCAGCGCTAAAGCTTCTGATTATGTGCACATACAGAATCAGAGCTACAGCATGCCTACGATAGGCTTTACTATTCCTCAGACAACTCCCGGATTCTCCGGCAGTATTACCGACTCCTTCTCCAGCAGCTTCAACTATGGTGATACCAGCGGGGCACAACTGGCTCACATTAATGTAAAGACCGGAACTATCACATTCAATGTGACTTCTAATTTCCCACATAATGTGACCGCTTCCCTCATTTTTCCTACTGTAAAAAAATCGGGTCAGCAGTTGGAGGTAACCGTTAATGTGGGACCTTCTGCAACCGGAACTACCAATATCAGTCTGGATGGATACTCCTTTGATATGACAACAGGAGGAAGCAGTAAAAACTATCTGCCTTACAAGGTGAGGTTTACTGTAGCCGGTACAGGCCAGCCGCTCAGCCCGTCCAATAACTTTTCGGGCTCTGTGACGATGCAGAATATCACCTATAGCTTTATAGATGGTTTCCTGGGTAGTTATGATATACCATTCCCTTCGGATACAATATATGTAGGCGTGTTTGATAACACACTGTCTGCCAACATATACATCCGTAACCCGATGATACATCTTACATTCCGTAACTCTATCGGGCTGGGTGTAGCGGCACAGTTTGATGAACTGTATGGTCGAACCAACAAAGGTGCTGTAGTGAATATGGCACTGCCTGCTATCAATGTATCGGGAGCGGGTACTCCGGGACAGACTGCGGAGTCTGTAACAACCATAGACAGTACTAACAGTACAGTACAGAATATGTTTAACCCGGCACCGAATGAGGTGATATATGGCGGGCGCATACGTATCAACCCCGGAGGAACAGGTAGTACATACAGCTTTATTACGGACAGCAGCATGATATCTCTGGGAGCAGAGGCAGAGCTGCCGGCATGGTTTAAAATCATAGATTTCTCACTACAGGATACTGTGGACCTGAAACTGCCTGAAGACAGCAGCATACTAAACAAAGCAGAGTTTAAACTGCTTATGGATAATGCGCTGCCGCTATATGGCCGTGTACAGCTATACTTTGCCGACTCTAATTACAACTTCCTGGACTCACTGGTACCGACAGTGGACGATATCATAGCAGAAGCCCCGGTAGATGCCAACGGGCAGGTGACGGGCAGGACAGCTGCCGTAACAAGGTTTGTGATGACGCATGACGAGTATAATGCTATGGCCCCACATGTAAAATATGCAGTACTGAGAGGTACGCTGAAAACCAGCGGAGCCAATGACATTAAAATCCAGTCTTCCAATAGTCTTATTGTGAAACTGGCATTCAGATTCTCACTAAAAGTTTCTTCTACTGATCTATAACAAGACCTCATGAAAAGAATTTTAGCAGCATTAATAACAGGACTGCCACTATTATCAATGGGGCAGGAAACATACACTATGAAGCTATTGCCGCAGCTACATCAGTCTCAGTGGGTGAATGCATCCAACCAGACCGATGCCCATATCTCTGTGGGGCTGCCGGTACTTTCAGGCACTTCATTTTATATTTATAATTCAGGGTTTACCTACAACTCTCTGTTTCACAGAGTGAATGACTCTACCATAGCCATTCATCCTTCAGACTTTATTGATAAACTAAAGGATAAAAACATTGTTTCGTTTGGGGCTAATGTTTCCATCCTGTCGGCCAATGTTACTTTCGATAAATTCACGGTAGGGTTTTCTGTGGCGGATAAGGCCGATGTGCGTTTCACTTATCCAAAGGATCTGTTCAAGTTTGCCTGGTACGGAAACGGTGCATACATAGGCCAGTCGCTGAACATAGGCGATTTCGGGCTTAAAGCATCGTGGTACAGAGAGTATGCGCTGCATGGTACCTACAACTACAAAAAGTGGACGTTTGGCGCCAGTCCGAAACTGTTGTTTGGTAAAACAAACATCAATACAAAACAATCGTATCTGCAGGTATATACCGATGCCGACTACTATGCTATTACCGCACAGACGGAGATGAACATTCAGACCAGTGGCTTTGCTGACAGTGCTGACAGAGCAGAGAACAGGATGAGTTTTCCGGGATATGCATTCAATACAAAAAATAAAGGTTTAGGTATAGACCTGGGAGCCAGCTACCAGTATAATGATAAGATAACCATAGCAGGTGGTATCAATAATCTGGGGTATATAAACTGGAAAAGTAATATACACAACTACACTACAGGGCCCAGATCTATCACCTTTGAAGGATTTGACCTGGCGACAATGCTGCAGGGCGACTCATCGGAGCTGATATCAACATCTCAGTATCTGGACTCTGTGGAGAATATGATAGATTTTGATAAAAATACCGATGCGTACCGTACCTCTCTATCAACGGAGTTTTATGCCATGGGTACCTATGCTATCAATGATAAGCATACCGTGGGCATGCAGGTAAGCACACAGCGGTTTGCAAAACGCATGATACTGGCTTCTACGCTTTACTATCGTATAGCACTGAGCAAGCATTTTACCGGTGCGCTTACTTATACCATGAAAACCAGCTCCGCGTTTAACATAGGTGGTGCAATAGTGGCCCGTTTTGCAGGAATGCAATGGTATCTGGCTACAGACAACTGGTGGGCTTCTGTAAAACCACTGGATGCGAAAAACATGAATGTGAATATGGGTGTGAATCTGGTTTTTGGTGACCGGTTCAAAAAAAAAAATAAAGTAGCGGATGAAATGATTTATCATGACCATGATATTCGCCCGGGCAGTATATCAGACCTGATGGAAAGAGCTGCTGATGAGGATGAAGAGACATTAATGAATCATGACCGTCCGCAGTAAAAAATATTTTTCATAGCTGAAACCCGCTCCTGTAGCGGGTTTCTTATTTTATGGAGGATAGTCGTGGTGAAGAAGTATTTGGATATCTCAGTTTTTGCCTGTTACCTTTGCGCCAGTTCTTTATTTCACTTATCAAGAAAGGCAGAGGGTAATGGCCCGATGAAGCCTTAGCAACCTCCCTGTATGGCAATACAGGAACTGGTGCTAATTCCATCCCCGAAATGGGGACAGATAAGTCAGACGCAATATGTAAAAAAGAGCATCGCTGCTGCGACTCAATGATATATAAAAGCTCCTCTGATCTGTCCGGGGAGCTTTTTTGTTTTCACTAATCCGGACATGTGAAAGCAGAAAAACTCTTACGGCATACTTTCCTGATAAGTGGTTTAAACAACAGTATTGTTTCACCTACAAAAAACATTCAGGAAATGAACAAAGCAACCAAACTGATACACAGCATACCCGCCGACAGGCTTACAGGTGCAGTTTCTGTACCTATCTACCAGACATCAACATTTGTACAGGATGCCCCGGGCCAGCATAAAGGATTTGATTATGCCCGTAGTAACAACCCTACAAGGGCAGCACTGGAGCATACCATAGCCGCACTGGAGGGCGGGGTATCGGCATCAGCTTTTGCCAGTGGACTGGCCGCAATAGATGCTGTGGTAAAACTGCTGAAGAGTGGCGATGAGATACTGGCTGTAGACGATATATATGGCGGTGCATTCCGGCTCTTTACTCATATTTATGAAGGTTTTGGCATCAGGGTAAATTATGCGGACACTACAGATGTGCGGAATGTAAAAGCTGCCCTTACACCGGCTACAAAGCTGATATGGCTGGAAACACCCACTAACCCCACATTGAAAATAAGTGATATTGAGGCCATAGCAGCCATAGGACATGAGCATGGAGCGCTGCTGTGTGTGGATAACACTTTTGCCTCTCCCGCATTACAGTTGCCGCTGAAGTATGGCGCCGATATAGTGGTGCACAGCGCTACCAAATATCTGGGTGGGCATAGCGACCTGATAGCGGGAATAGTGATATGTGCTGATGAGGAAACGGGCGCACGCATCAGGTTTATACAGAATGCCAGCGGCGCTATATTGTCGCCGCATGACAGCTGGCTCACCCTGCGTGGTGCAGAGACGTTATACCTGAGGGTAAAAGAGCATTCGGCCAATGCGCTGCGGGTGGCACAGTTTCTGGAGACACACCCTGCGGTGCGGCAGGTATTCTATCCCGGGCTTGTTACACATCCCAATCATGACATAGCGGCAAGACAGCAGCAAGGCGGTTTTGGAGGGGTAGTGTCGTTTTCGCTGAAGGAAGACACAGAGGCAGCAGCTACACGGGTAGTATGCAGCACCAGACTGTTTAAGCTGGCCGAGAGCCTGGGTGGGGTGAAAAGCCTGTTGTGCCATCCTGCAACGATGACACACAAAAGCATTCCGGCAGCGCAGCGTAGGAATGCAGGTATAGCGGATAGTCTTGTGCGGTTGAGTGTAGGGCTGGAAGATGCTGCCGACCTGATAGCAGATATAGAGCAGGCGCTGAATCTTGTGCATTCTGTACATAAAAGCACTGCGGCATCAACACCTGCTGCTGCAGCGCTATGGCTTTCCTAGCATCTTATTCTTTACACGATTCCTTTTTCAATAACTGTTTCAACAAACGAGAAAATCATGTCTATACAAAATAGTAATAAAGAGCTGATAATTGGCCTGTTTGGCTTTGGGGTAGTAGGTGGCAGCCTGTATAAGGTACTGAAGGATACGCCGGGATTAAATGCACGGATAAAGAAGGTGTGCATCAGAAATGCTGATAAGGAGCGGGATGCACCGGCCGCCCTGTTTACCACAGATGCGGCAGCGATACTGGACGATGAATCAATAAACGTGATAGTGGAGCTGACCAGTGATGCTGATGCTGCATACCATATCATAGCTACCGCACTGAGCCGGGGCAAAGCGGTGGTGACTGCGGGGAAAAGCACTGTGGCAGCACACCTGCCGGAATTTATAGCACTACAGCGACAGTATGGTGCACCACTGTTATATGAGGCGGCCTGCTGTGCCAGTATTCCTGTTATCCGCAATCTGGAGGAGTATTATGATAATGACCTGCTGCGGTGTGTACGCGGCATAGTAAATGGCTCTACCAATTATGTGCTTACACGCATGAGCCGGGATGGGGCTTCTTTTTCTGATGCGCTGCAGGAGGCACAGCAGGCGGGTTTTGCAGAGGCTGACCCTGCACTGGATATAACCGGAGCTGATGCTGCTAACAAGCTGGCTATATTACTGACACATGCTTACGGAAGTACGGTGCAGCCCGGGCAGGTACTATATACAGGCATTACAAACCTGCATACCGCTGATGTAGCTTATGGACGGCAGAAGGGGTATGATGTGAAGCTGGTGGCACATGCCGGAAAGCTGGATGATGGCCGGATAGCCGCGTTTGTATTGCCCACATTTGTACCGCAGGATAGCAGACTGTATGGTGTAGCTAATGAGTATAACGGTGTGGAAATAGAAAGCAGTCTGGCAGACAGACAGTTCTTTTACGGTAAGGGTGCCGGGGGCTTTCCTACAGCATCGGCGGTGTTAAGTGACCTTTCGGCACTCAGATATGATTACCGGTATGAATACCGGAAGCTACAGCCGGAAGGTGCGGTGCATGTGTCGGCGGATTATTACATACGTGTATGCATCAGTTGTAACGGGCTGCTGCAGGTGAGACACTCAGAATTTGCCAGGATAGATGAGTGGGTAAGTAATAAACAGCGGTGCTATATATCCGGCATCATACAGATAAGCCGACTGGCTGAGAGTGACTGGTGGCGGCAGGAAGGGATATCACTGATAGCATACTTGGAGTGTATAGAGCAATATGGACCGGAGGCGGTAAAGGCAGAAAGCGACTGGATACATGAAGAGGTGTATGCAGACTGATGATATGAAAAACGGGATGGTTTTAAGCCATCCCGTTTTGTTGTTTATGCCGGTGTTTCTTCTACTTTTTCAGGAGCTGTGCTTTTGGGCTTTTTCATGATGGCGTATGCCTCTACGGCAAAGCCCAGAACCATCAGTATGGGGGCCAGCGTTATGCGCCGGAAACTATATATTTCTTCATAATGGAACTCGGCAGGATTTTCTGCTTTTCCGCCAGACATGAGCAGGAAAGACAGGAATATCAGCGCCAGACCAATGAGCATCCACATGTAGTTATCTCTTGTAAACAGAAAGTGCTGTGGGGCAGTTACAGGTGTAGCTGCCCGTGGCCTGCGTGCCGTGGGGGCTGCAGGTCGCGGAGTTGGCGTTGGAGTGGGGGTTGCTGCGGTTGGTTTTACGGGAGTTGCCATTCGGAAATCCTTTTATTTTTTGTGCAATTTAATAAAGATCGTCAACATGCATTTTAAGATATTTCACTACAGAGCGGTGTGTGCTCACCATAGAGATGATAATACCCAGCAATATCATGCCTGCTATGAGTAATGCAAGAAGCGAAGGGTCATTAAGCATATCCAGTACGGGTAGCTGCGCTTTAGCAAATGACATGACCATCCATAGCCCAAACACGGCAATGACACCACTGGTAAGACCGTTGACGAGCGCCCGGAGATCGAACGGGCGGGTAATGAATGACTGTGTGGCACCTACCATCTGCATGGTTTTGATAAGGAAACGATCGCTGAACATGGCGAGGCGTACGGTATTATCAATGAGGAATATGACCACTATGAGCAGTACTACGGTAATAGATGCGAGTACAATACCTATTTTCCGGAAGTTAGAGTGCATCTGGTCTACAACCATGTTAGGCCATGTAACATCCCGCACCACATTGCTCTGTAGTATGAATTTTTTTATTTTCTGCAGGCTATCTGTATTTACATATCCTTCTCTCAGTTTCAATGATATGGAAGCAAAAAGTGGATTATATCCCAGAAACTCAACAATATTGCTACCCTCTATCTGACTCTGCATGGCAGCAGCCTCATCTTTGGTGATAACTCTTGATTTGCGCACAAATGCCTGCTTGTCCAGTATGGCGCGCATTTTGGCAACATTTTCATCACTTACATTATCATGAAAGTCAACATTTACTTCCAGGTCTTCCTTGAAAGCCCGTGTAAGTGTTCTGCCATTGATAACGAGCCAGCCCAGTACTCCCATAAGAAATAGCACTAATGCTACCCCCATTATGGCGTTGAAGTACGTAGGTTTACCTTTTTTGCCTGTTGCCATATTACTTTATGATTAACGTGCACAAACACGAAAATGCTGTGAATTACAAATGAATGTGAAGTTTGTCAAAAGTATAAAAAAAGAAGCGAACAGTCCGGCAAGGGTTTGACGGTTCTATCTTTTTAACAATAGTATAGAGTGCGGGTAAATGTGTTGGGCATCCGTGTGGGAACAGAACATTTCACTACTTTTAGAGCGCGATACAAACGATACCTGCAATGAACGACTTACACATATTTCTCAGCGACGATCACTTTTTAAACAACCGCCAGACAGCACCATATGAGCCTTCGCATGTGGGCAGTGCTGTAATGCATCCGGGTATGGAAGACTTTGATATTGCTGCTGCAGATGTAGTACTGATAGGCTGTGCAGACTGGAACGGACGAGATAAGAGCAGAGGAATGGGTAGCGGACCGGACATTATAAGGAAGCATCTGTATGGTATGTATCACTGGCATGATAGTGTAGCAATAGCCGACCTGGGCAATATAAGGGAGGGGGCTACACCTGCCGACACACGGTCGGCACTGCTGGCGGTGCTGAAAGAAGTGCACAGTATGGGTAAGACCGCCATAGTGCTGGGTGGAGGGCATGACCTGATGCTGCAGCAGTATGATGTGTTTCGTGCTACGGGGCAGACTGCTGTAGCAACAGTGGTAGATATGCTGATAGATCTGGATGAGACGGAGGATATATCAGATACGGGTTTCCTGATGGAAATGCTGACCAGTACCCCCAATTTTATATCACATTACAATCATCTGGGTTTTCAGATATATTACTCTCATCCGCAGATGATGGATACGCTCAATAAGCTGAGCTTTGATATGTACCGGCTGGCCAAACTGCGGGAAGACTGGGACGAAATAGAACCTGTGGTGAGGAGAAGCAATATAATGAGCTTTGATATGTCTGCCATCCGGTACAGTGATGCACCTTGCAATATAAATGGTTCGCCTAACGGACTGGACGGTGAGGAGGCATGTATGCTCACCCAGTTTGCAGGGCTGGCAGATAAGCTGTCGTCTCTGGGTATATATGGCTATGATGAGGCAAATGATAAAGATGAGATGACAGCAAAACTCATAGCACAGATGATATGGTACTATGCAGATGGCTGTTACATTCGTAAGAAAGGACGTACGGAGGAGGCAGATGCCGAAATAAATCTGGAGTTTCATATAAGCCTGGATGAGACAGATGCCGTATTTATAAAGAATAAATACAATGGACGCTGGTGGGTGCGGCTACCACAGGGTACAATAATGCCCTGCTCTTATAACGACTACCAGACAGCCAGCAGCGGAGAGCTTCCAGAGCGCCTGCTGAGAGAGCTGGAGCGCCTGGCATAGTGACGCAAGATATCTGTTGTGGCGAGAAATATTAGCAGTATTTACAGTGGCATCGTTAAGAGAATTGATGATTTTTTTGTTGTATGTGAGGAATTCCAATTCCTTACTTGCTGTTCTGATATGTCCGCATATAATCAGGGCCAATTTTTTTATCTTCTTTATGAAAATTAATATTTAACCGAAAGCAATTTTTGTATTTATAAAAATAGCTCAATGTTATAAATGGTGCTTATCCGGGAAATGTGCCGGATTTAATGTGTGCATCTGCACCAAACTTTAGTCTTTCATGGGCCGTCTCTAGTGTTGTAAAAAACATACACCATGAATAAACTGTTACAAGGACTCATGCTCTCTGCAACACTGGCTTTTGCCGGAAGCCGGGCAGATGCACAATCACTTCCTTTCGATTCCTCTTTCGGGGATAATGGAGTTGTCAATTTTGACTTCCTTCCTGCTTATAATGTAATAGATATAGCGCTGCAACGAGACGGCAAAATACTGTGTCTGTATGGCAGCAGTTCCTATACTTATATGTTGCGTGTCAATTCGGATGGCAGCATGGATAATACCTTCATGGGAGGTGACGGGTATATATTTTATGCTCCATTCCCTACGCCTGTACGTGGCGTGTGGCAGATAGGCGGAAAGTTATGTGAGACAGATGGCTCGCTGATAAAACAGATGTATGATGATAAGATTCTGGGTGTTTTCAGTGGTTATGCTGTGACCAGGCTGAAAGTTTCCGGTACAACAGATTCTGCATTTGGGAATAGCAGTATTGCACCCGGATTCCTTGATATAAATGCCAATAGTCCCGCGCATCCTGTAAACTTTATTTATGATGCTTTTGATGCTCATGAAGCTGGTATCTACTATGCCAGCCGTACCTCAATGGGAGCTACCGGTCTTACAGACACCCTTCTAATAGCAAAGAGCACCAAAGATGGCGATATCGTAACATCTTTTGGTGATGGCGGTATAATGGCTATTCCACTGGATACAGTAAAGTTTGGTTATATAAATGAGATATATGAGTGTGTTTATGCTCAGGATGGCAAGCTGATAGTAACGGGTAGTTGCTATCGCAGGGATTATGCTGCTGATGGCCGTGATATGTTTGTAGCTCGCTTTAATCAGGATGGTACACTGGATAATACTTTTGGTACAGGTGGTGTGAATATTCTGGATATTGACCATGAACAACAAACTCCTGCCAAAATTGCGATAGGTGCCGATGGTAGCATATACGTAAATGGTATTTCTGATGTGATAGCTGCAACAAGTCCCCGCTATTTCAATGTAAAGTATAATGCTGCCGGTGTACAGGATGCCGCATATGGCACATCGGGTATAATTATAAGAACTCCTCCTGCCACCGCTGTAAGTGCATATCCTGGGTCAATGGCAATAACAAGCTACGGAAAAGCATATATGTCCTGCCTGTATACAGTAGGATTTATGGACTGGAGGGATGAGTATTTTTCTTTCAATGCTAATGGTACTGCCAATACGCAGTTTGCCGCAGGAGGTGTCACAAATCCGCTGGGGGCTATCAATAATGATTCTTATGACAAAGCATTTCGCATGTTAACACAGCCCGATAATAAGATACTTATTATGGGGGCTGGAGATGTGCATCCGAAGCTGATGCGAATAACCGGTGATGAAGCCCCGGTAACAGCAGTAAGCGAGGCTGCAGCCGGAAAACTGAAGCTGTGGGTAGCTGAAGGCAATGCTTATATTTCAGGGCTTGATACGGGTGAAAATATGGATGCACGTCTTATGTCGGCAGATGGTAGGATAATGACTAACTGGAACGCAGATAATCTTATAAAGATGGGTAGCACCGGCATATTGCAGCTTCCCGATGGCCTTACGCCTGGAATGTATATACTTTCTGTACAAACCAGAGAGGGCAGGCAGCAGGTGAAGTTTATCTATTAAACCTTATACTTTTGTGTTACCGCAGGCGCCCCGGAAGGGGCGCCTTTTTTGTGGGATGTATTAAAAATAATCTTTGCCAATAGTGTTGATGGCTGTATAGTCATAGTCAATGGCAGTAAGGGCACGTTATAGTACCTTTGCACCTTCAAATAAGGATTCATGGGTAAAGTAGCCATCAACATAGCCACAGGTAGTTTACAGACAGAAGAAATAATAGTAGGGATAGACCTTGGTACTACCAACAGTCTTATAGCTATAGTAAGGAATGACAGCCGGGAGCCTATAGCCCTGCGTGAAACGGATGGACTGACACTGGTTCCCTCCATAGTACACTTTGATGCCTACGGTAATGCAACAGTAGGAAACAGTGCTAAGGAGCAGCTGGTAGCACAGCCAGACCGTACTATCTACTCTGTAAAGCGCCTGATGGGTAAGTCGTACCGGGATGTGAAGGGAGAGGCGGGATTTTTTGCCTACAATGTGATAGATGATGATACTGACTCTCTGGTGAAAATACAGATAGGGAAGCGCTTTTACTCGCCTATAGAGCTATCTTCCTATATACTGAAGGAGCTGAAAGCGCGGGCAGAGCATATACTGAAAACAAATATTACCAAGGCTGTAATAACGGTGCCGGCATACTTTAATGATGCGCAGCGGCAGGCTACCCGTGATGCCGGCAGGCTGGCGGGACTGGATGTATTGCGTATAATCAATGAGCCCACTGCGGCCAGCCTGGCATATGGCCTGGGGACAGGAAGCAGTAAGGAGCGCACGATAGCGGTTTATGACCTTGGGGGAGGTACATTTGATATCTCCGTACTTACTATAAGCAATGGCATATATGAGGTGCTGGCTACCAATGGCGACACCTATCTGGGTGGTGATGATATGGATAATGCGCTGGCTGCTTACTGGGCGGCCCAGATAAATGCTGACAACAGTAACAAACAGCTGATGCAGTCACTTCGGGTTACTGCTGAGGAGGCCAAGAAACACCTTACGGATAATGACCGGTTTGAAGGTAGTATAGATGGTGTGGCAGTATCTGTAACAAAAGAGAAGTTCAACGAACTGATAAAACCACTGGTAGATAAAACGCTAACCGCATGTGCCAATGCGCTGCGTGATGCAGGCCTGAAAAAGGAGCAGATAGATGCGGTGGTAATGGTAGGTGGCAGCACCCGTGTACCGCTGGTAAAAGAAGGCGTGAAAGAATTCTTTGGTCAGGAGGTGTATGACAAGCTTAACCCCGATGAGGTAGTGGCACTGGGTGCGGCTGTACAGGCCGATATACTGGCCGGAAAAAATACAGACATGCTGCTGCTGGATGTGACACCGCTATCGCTGGGAATAGAAACTATGGGTGGGCTGATGGATGTGCTCATACCCCGTAACTCCAAGATACCTGGCCGTGCCGGACGCCAGTACACCACACAGAAAGATGGACAGAGCGGTATGCGTATTTCTGTTTATCAGGGAGAGCGCGACCTCGTGAAGGACAACCGGAAACTGGCTGAGTTTAACCTTACAGGCATACCGGCTATGCCTGCGGGACTGCCTAAAGTAGAAGTGACCTTCCTTATAGATGCTGACGGAATACTGAGAGTAAGCGCTACCGAGCTGCGCAGCGGTGTGGCTCAGACGATAGATGTGAAACCGCAGTATGGCCTTACTGATGATGAGGTGGAAAAAATGCTGCTGGACAGCCTTACGCATGCGAAGGAAGACATCAGTACCCGTGCACTGGTAGAAGCAAGCACAGAAGCACAGCAGATGCTGGATACGACAGAGAAGTTTCTGGTAAAATACAGTGATATGCTCACAGCTGAAGAGGTAGCTACTACCAACGCTCAGATGGAAAAGCTGAAACAGGCTATAGCTGCTGCTGATAAGGACCAGATACAGCACAATACAGAATTGCTGAACGAAGTAAGCAGACCATATGCCGAAAGGGTAATGGAAGGTGCACTGAAGGATGCAATGAAAGGCAAGAAGGTAATGTAGCCGGCAGAAAGCAGTATATACAGGATGGTGTAACTGCTTACCGGTTGCACATGGTATATATTTCCTCTTTATTTTTGCGGCGCTTATATGAAAATTTTCAAATTTGGTGGGGCATCGATTGCTGATGCCGGCAGAATGACTGCACTGCTGCCTATTGTGGCTGCGGAGCAGGGGCCATTGGTAATAGTGATGTCTGCATTGGGGAAAACGACCAATGCGCTGGAGCGGGTGCTGAAAGCATCCATAGCAGGTGATAAGGCCGAGGCACTGAAGCTGGCAGCAGAGCTGGTGATGCAGCATCTTAATTATGCAGCATCACTGCTTAATGCAGACTTTTATGAGCAGGCTCAGGAGGGCATGAAACCACTGGTAGCTGAGCTTACCCAGGCTGTAGAGGCAATAGACGCTAAGGCGTATGACCGTAGCTATGACAGGGTAGTGAGTATGGGGGAACTGCTGTCCACCACCATGTTTTACTATCTGCTACTGCAGCATGGCTATGATGTGGAGTGGGCCGATGCCCGAAAGGTGGTACGTACTGACAATACATGGCGCGATGCTGTTGTGGACTGGGACTATACAAAGCTGGAAGCAGAGGCTATAATAGGGCGTAAGCTGAATCAGGGTAAGATTATCATCACTCAGGGCTTCATAGGCTCTACTGAGGCGGGTGAGCCGGTGACACTGGGGCGTGAGGGCTCTGACTATACTGCTGCCATACTTGGGGCTATGCTGCATGCAGCATCTGTAACTATCTGGAAAGATGTGGACGGGTTTCGGAATGCGGATCCCAAACAGTTTCCCGATACGGTGAAAATAGATGCTATATCCTATGCGGAGGTGATAGAAATGGCATTTTATGGTGCTCAGATTATACACCCCAAGACCATAAAGCCGCTTCACAATTTTGATATCCCGCTGTATGTAAAATGCTTTCTCAATAAAGATTTAGCAGGCTCTGTAATAAAGGGTAAGGTAAAGGAAGAGCACTATCCGCCGCTACTGGTGCGCAAAGATGACCAGGTGCTGGTACAGGTAACTACCCGCGACTTTTCATTTATTACTGAGGACAACCTCAGTAAGATATATGCTACATTTCACGACCTGAAGGTGAAAATAAACCTGATACAGAATGCAGCCATCAGTTTTGTGGCCTGTATAGACAACCGGGCCGATAAGGTAAGCAGCCTTATTAAAGAGCTGAAAAAGGATTACAAAGTATCCCGCAATGAAAATGTGAGCATACTTACGGTGCGGCATTATACACCAGAAATATTCTTTGGACTTACAAAGGGACGTGAAGTACTGATGAAGCAGGAAACACGCAAAACACTACAGGCAGTAATAAAGTAGTCATTCCTTTTCGTGTTTATACAACTGTTAAAACTGGGTTGTATGATGTGACAAGGCCGCATATAAATGGTATTTTACATCAGATAGCAGGCTCTATGCCGTTGTGTATGGCATTGCGTCTGCATATTGCTACCTTATTTATGGCGTAGTTTTTCTGTCACTTATCACTTTCTGCATGCGAAGGATGAAAACAATTCTGAAGGTTGCAGGTGTTTTTACAGCGCTGGTACTTGTATTGATTACCGGTATCATCTTATACGTGCATAAAAACAGTGAGCAAGTATTCAGGTATGTCACTGAGCAGCTGGCGGAAAGTATAGGAGGGAATTTATCTGTAAGGAAGACAGCAACTGATTTTTTTCATGATTTCCCACATGTATCGCTGGATATGCGCGATGTGACGGTGCGCGATAGTATGTGGGAAAATCACCAACATGACCTGCTGCGTGCGAGGCATGTTTATGTTTCATTCAATATTGTATCTCTTATTTCCGGTAAGCCTCAGATACGCAGGATACTTGTGGACTCAGGTGCAATATATCTTTACACTGATACTACAGGCTATAGCAATACGTACCTTTTCAGACGGCAGCAACATGATACCGACAGTGATAATAAGCCTTTACCTCATATAGATAAGGTAGGGTTTAAACATGTGGCTGTAATAATAGATAATAAGGAAAAACTGAAGCTGTTCCAGTTTGGGATAGGGCGCATGAATGCTACTATGGCACAGTATGCTACCGGGTGGGGGGCAGATGTACGGTTAACTGCGAAGGTGCACAATATGATGTTTCATACCGGCAGGGGTAGTTTTCTCAAGGATAAAATGCTGCGAACCCGCTTAAAAGTGCGCTACAAAAGGGATGCACAGACAATAACAGTACTACCTGGTAGGCTAATGCTGGATAAAGATGTAGTAGAGGTGGGAGCAACTTTTCTTATGAGGGATGAGCCGGTAAGTTTTATCCTGGATATCAGGGCGCCGGGGATACGCTATAAAAATGCGTTGTCATTGTTATCATTCACTATTACTTCAAAGATTGGAAAGTTTGACTTTAAGGATGCTATAGATGTGCAGGCAGTACTGAAGGGGCATGTACAATACAGGGACACACCATATGTAACTGTGGCATGGCAGGTAAAGGATAATACATTTATTACACCGGCAGGTCCTGTAGCGCATTGCAGTTTTACCGGTTTGTATAATAACGAGCGCGTAGCCGGTGCCGGGTACAGGGATGATAATGCAGTTATAGAGCTGAAAGGACTAAGGGGGACCTGGCAGCAGATACCGTTCAGGGCAGATACCGTAAGCATTACCAATATATCAAAACCGGTATTGCAGGGGCGGTTCACATCTCATTTCGATATTTCCAGTCTGAATGCGATTACAGGGCGAACTGCGTTCCGGTTTGACGGAGGACAGGCCGATGTAAATGTACTGTATAAGGGAGGCGTGTTTGGTGCAGATACTACACAGCCATATCTGTATGGCTACATGCAGGTGCGGGATGCGGGTTTTACCTATCTGCCACGTGGGCTTGGTTTTTCTCACAGTAACGCCACTCTGAGGTTTCATGACAGTGAGTTGTCCATAGACAGTGTGCGGCTGCAACGGGGCACAACCGTGCTTCGTATGGAGGGACGGTTACTTAATCTCCTGAACCTTTATTATACTGCTCCTGAGAAAATATTGTGGGATTTGAAACTATCGGGGCAGGCTGTAAACCTGAATGACTTTGTACCGGTTTTAATGCCCCGGAAAGCAGCCGGTATAACTGATGACAGTACTGCTTTAGGCCGGTTTATATCCCGTATGGGTACATTTCTGGATGCAGGTACAGTGCGTATGAAAGTGGATATTGATAGTATCTCATACAAACATTTTATCGGGAATAACCTGAGGGGCGACCTGCTGATGGAAGGAACAGATATAGCACTAGAAAACCTGAGTTTAGGTCATGCCGGAGGAAAGCTGAAGCTGAGTGCACTCATGAGGCAGGGGGAGCAAAGGAGTACTTACCGGCTGAGGGCAATGGCAGACCATGTAAATGTGCAGCAGTTTTTTACTGCATTTGAAAACTTTGGTCAGAGTGCTGTTACAGACAGGAATGTAGCAGGTACGTTGACAACGAATGTAGCCGTATCCGGCGCTATAATGGCCGATGGTCATCTTATGCCACATACTATTGACGGTAATGCAGATTTCAGATTAGAGCATGGATCTCTGGTGAACTTTGAGCCATTTCGCCATATAGGAGGATTGATATTTCGTAGAAGGAGGCCTGATAGCATATGGTTTCGGGATATAGATGGCCGGTTTACAATACGGGGCGACAAAATAGAGATACACCCCATGTTTATAGAGTCCAGTGCATTTAATATGCATGTAAAGGGGATATATGCGGTGGGGCCCGTGGGTACGGATATAGACATAGAATTACCCCTTCGTAATCCACGCAGAGATGAGTACCTGCCTGATATAGAGGAGCGCAGGGCCAGGAGTATGAAAGGTGTGGTACTGCACCTGAAAGCAGTAAGTGATGCGCATGGCAAGACAAAAATAAAATGGAACAGGAAGCCCGCCGAAGAGCGTAAAGAAACACGCAAAAGACGTCGGTTTCAACTCCGGAAATAATACTTGCCTCAGAGACTCCAGGTTATATCTTTTCTATTGAGTAGCTAATTTCATCTTCATGCTCTGTAAGCCAGGTGATAAGTTCATCGCTCACCAGTATTTTACGGTTTTGTGTACGGAGCCTTATCATCATATCTGTTTCCAGGTCTTTTACGCTTATCACGAGTTCAGTACTGCCAGGATTTTTGCGGGCGTTGTCTTCCATAAAACCTGCAAACTCAGCACTGAGCTTATGTAGTGGTATAGCCAGGTGTATCTTTTTGGTCATGGTTTTACGTACCTCATCCAGCAGCATCATACTCTGTATCTGAAACTCCATAACGCCCGGTCGGAAGCGGTTTTCATCATATGCACCTGTTATTACGAGTTTCTGACCATTTACGAGATAGTTGCCAAATGTTACATAGTTGTTGGTCCACAGTACAATCTCCAGATTGCCGGAGTAGTCATTGAGTATCATTTTGCCGAACTTACTGCCCTTTTTGGTGGTCATATGTCCGGCATCGGTTACATAACCAGCTATGCGCACACTACGTCCTCTGAGCTTTTCCAGCTCAGAGATAGGGGTCATGCCATAGTTGGTCATTTCAAATTTGTAACCATCCAGCGGATGTGCACTCAGATATATGCCTACTACTTCTTTTTCACGGTCCAGTAGCTCTGGCAGTCCCCATTTATCACATTCCGGTATGTTGGGTGGCTTTACTTCGGCCATGGTTTCCTCTCCAAAAAGGCTGTTTACTGCCATGTTGGAAGCGGCCTGTACCTGGTTGCCAAAGCGCATGAGCCTTTCCAGACCTGTAACGGGGTCTATGACCGGGGCATAGAAATACTGTGCTCTGTGCATCTCTGTAAAGCAATCCAGAGCGCCGGCCAGCACCAGGCTTTCCATAGACTTCTTGTTTACAGTGCGCTGGTTTACCCGCTTTATAAAGTCAAAAACATCATTATAAGGACCATTTACTTCGCGGTCGCTCACTATATCTTCTACGGCAGCCTCACCTACACCCTTTATAGCATTGAGGCCAAAACGGATAACATTCTCCTTGGCAACGGCAAAACCTTTCAGACTTTCGTTTACATCAGGACCCAACACTTCCAGCCCCATACGCTGGCACTCCTCCATGTAGAACTTTATCTTGTCTATATTGCCCTGGTTGTTCAGTACCGCGGCCATGTACTCGGCAGGGTAGTGGGCTTTCAGGTAGGCGGTCTGATAGGCTACCAGTGCATAGCAGGTAGAGTGCGATTTATTGAATGCATATTGTGCAAATGCTTCCCAGTCGGTCCATATTTTCTGGAGCTTGTCTTCGGGATGTCCCTTCTTCTGCGCTCCATCTATGAACTGGCCTTTCATTTTGTCCAGTACAGCCTTCTGCTTTTTACCCATTGCCTTACGCAGTACGTCGGCATCGCCTTTGGTAAAGCCGGCTAGGCTCTGGGACAGCAGCATCACCTGTTCCTGATACACGGTGATACCATAAGTATCGCCGAGGTATTCCTCCATTTCCGGCAGGTCATAAGCTATTGGCTCCTTGCCATGCTTACGGCTGATGTAGGAAGGTATATATTCCAGTGGCCCCGGTCGGTACAGGGCGTTCATGGCTATAAGGTCGTCAAACTTATCCGGCTTCAGGCTGATGAGGTGCTTCTGCATCCCCGGACTTTCAAACTGGAATGTACCGTTCGTTTCGCCACGCTGATACAGCTCGTAGGTTGTAACATCGTCCAGTGGCAGTGTATCCAGGTCTATAGTGACGTTATAGTTTCGTTTTATGAGTGCGAGAGCATCTTTAAGTATGGTAAGGGTCTTGAGACCCAGAAAGTCCATCTTGATAACACCCGCATTCTCAATCACATTTCCTTCAAACTGTGTGATGAGCAGGTCCACATCTTTAGTGGTACATACGGGCAGCAGCTCAGAGAGGTCTTTGGGGGCAATGATGATACCGGCGGCATGTATGCCGGTATTACGTACCGAACCTTCCAGTGTTTCTGCCGCATGCAGTACATCACTGTGCAGTGTGCCATCTGTATTGTATATCTCTCGCAGCTTGCCTACCAGTTCCAGGTCTTCGGCAGCCAGGCCTTCTTTATTCTTCAGTCCTTTGTCCCCATCTATATCGGCATGGAGTACCCGCTTCAGCGATATGCCTGGTTTTTCAGGTACCAGCTTGGCCAGTGCGTTACTTTCCGGCAGGGGCAGGTCCATAACCCGCGCTACATCCTTGATGCTGCTTTTGGCAGCCATGGTACCATAGGTAACAATGTGGGCTACCTGATTTTTGCCGTATTTATCTACCACATAGTCTATCACCTTTTGGCGGCCTACGTCGTCAAAGTCGGTATCAATATCCGGCATGCTCTTACGGTCGGGGTTCAGGAACCTCTCGAACAGCAGCTTGTATTTGATGGGGTCTATGTTGGTAATACCTATACAGTAAGCAACTGCAGAGCCTGCGGCCGAACCACGCCCCGGACCTATGAATACACCAAGGTCGCGCCCTGCTTTGATAAAGTCGCTCACAATAAGGAAGTAACCCGCAAATCCCATTGTGCGTATGGTGAACAGCTCGAACTTTAACCGCTCTTCTACTTCCTGTGTTATTTCTACATAGCGCTCCTTAGCACCTTCCCAGGTAAGATGCTCCAGGAAAGCATCCTGATCGTCATGAAACTCTGGCGGTACTTTAAAGTGGGGGAGGAGTATGTCTCTTTCCAGCTTCAGCGGCTTTATCTTGTCCAGTACCAGATTGGTATTGTCAATAGCCTCCGGCAAATCGCTGAAGAGCTGGGTCATCTGCTGTGTGTTCTTGAAAAAGAACTGGTCATTATAGAATGCAAAGCGGGCATCCTTCATCGGCACTTCATCATCGCCACCATCTTTGAACTTAGGCGTGCTTTGCTTTTCTCCGGTGTTGATACAGAGTAATATGTCGTGCGCATTATAGTCGCTCTGGTCTACGTAGTGGCTGTCGTTACTGGCTATGATAGGTACATTGTACTTACGGGCCAGACGCACCAGCACTTCGTTTACTTTTATCTGGTCTGGTATTTCGTGCCTTTGCAGCTCTACATAATAGTCGTCGCCAAATATATCCAGCCACCATTTGAACGCTTTTTCACCTTCTTCCTCGCCCTTGCGCAGTATAGTACGGGGTACATCTGCAGCCAGACAGCAGGTAGTAGCTATGAGGCCTTCATGGTATTTCAGTATCAGCTCCTTATCTATACGGGGGTACTTGCCATAGAGGCCTTCCATATAGCCCAGGGAGCATAGCTTCACCAGGTTTTTATAGCCTATCTCATCTTTAGCCAGCAGCAGCTGGTGGCAGCGCTGGTCTTTGTCGTCTTTGGAAAACTGGCGCTTGTGCCTGTCTGCAACAAGGTAAAATTCACAACCCACTACTGGTTTCACCTCAGGTTCCTCTATGTTTTTACCATCGGGGGTAGTACCTACTACTTTCTTTTTCTTCCATGCCTCGGCTACAAATTCAAATACGCCAAACATGTTGCCATGGTCGGTAATGGCCATAGCGGGCATACCATCCTTACGTGCTTTATCGTAAAGGCGTGAAATATTGGAAGCCCCGTCCAGCAGGGAAAACTGAGTATGATTGTGTAAGTGGGAAAACTTCATTGTAATGACGGCAACACTCTATCTGCGCATTACAAAGTAACGAAATAGGCGGGGAGGGGAGCCGATAAGTTTTCCACAACTATGGCTCCGGGAGGATTAACTCAATGCCGGTAACCAGGGGTCAGCCAGCTGCTCATAACTGGTAGCATGGGCTGTGAGACCTATACTCTGGCCTATAGCAGTGTAAACACTTTCAGCAGTATTATGTACACTGCGCAGGTGTTGTATGGAAGTATCTCCTGCCGATTTGGAAAGCTTCCTACCTGTAGCATCGGTAGCCAGCGGATGATGGAAAAAGGTAGTTCCGGAGAATGTAGTATTTCCCAGGATATGTGCCAGGTATAGCTGTGCAATAGTAGAATGGAGCAGGTCTGCCCCCCTGACAATGAAGTCAATGCCATAATGGGTATCATCCACAACTGATGAAAGCTGGTAGGCAGGCAGGCCATCTTTTTTCCGCACAATGAAATCGGTCATATCGGCGGGTAGTGTGTGTCGCTCGGTTCCTGCCAGTGTGGTCATGATTACTTCAGCTTCTGGCTTTGTACGCAGCCGCCAGCAGGCATCAGGCGTATCGGGAGGAAGGTTTTTATGACGGCAGGCACCTGTATATATACCATCGGGGTGTGCAGCCAGTATCTGGCTGCGGCTACAGGTGCATGCATATACCTGACCACTGTCCCACAGCTGCTGCAAAGCCTGATTGTATAATGGGAGTCTGTGCAGCTGAGACCAGTTTGCTTCATAGTCCTCATAGTTGCGCGGCCCTTCCTGCCATGGTATTTGGAGAAAGGTAAGGGTGTCAAAAATGTCCTGCACATACTCCCTGCGCACGCGGTCCTGGTCCATATCATCTATACGGAGGTGGATAGATGCTCCTGTGCGGGCGGCAAGACTGGCGGTAATGGCAAAGGACAATACATTGCCCATATGGAGGTACCCACTGGGCGTAGGGGCTATTCTCGTTTTCAGGAATGCTTGCTGCAAAACAGATGATTATTCTCTGGCCAGAGCTATTATGTCCCGCCCTTCTATGACACTGGTATTATATCCCCGCTGCACTACATGTATCATAGCCAGGCCCAGCTCCTGCATGGTACAGAAATTGCCGGGAGTTATAGCACGGCCAACGGGGAATAACCAGTTGATGTATTTATAAAATGAATGTGTACGTTTCAGGCCGGGTATGGGTTTTATAAAACCGGGGCGAAAGGCATAACAATGAGCAAAAGGCAACTTCATGAGGTCGTTTTCTGTTTTTCCTTTTACCCGTGCCCAGTTGCTGCGTCCCTGCTCTGTACTGTCTGTGCCGGCACCGGATACATAGGTAAATGTCATTCCTTCATTGAGCCGGCTCAGCGTTTCTGCCACATGCATAGTGAGTGTGTAGGTGACTTTGTAATAGTCTTCCTTACCTATGCCTACGGAAGATATGCCCAGACAGAAAAAGCATGCATTGTAGCCCGTGAGCTGCGACTCAATGGGGGAGAGGTCATAGAAGTCACTATGTATTACTTCTTTCAGCTTAGGATGTGTAATGCCGGATGCCTTGCGGTTAATGATGAGTACCGCATCTACAGCCGGATTGTTCAGGCACATATGCAGTACTCCTTCGCCCACCATACCGGTGGTGCCGGTTATGATTACACGTATGGGTGTGCTGCTCATAAAGCTGTTATTGAATGATGGCTACACCTTTGAAACCAAACCACAGTCTCAAAGAGTCTTTAACGCGGGTAGTATCCATTATGCGGCAGGAGATAGTGGTAACCACCAGATAGTTAGTAGAGTCCTGCTCTACCATTTCTACTTTATTGCCATTAATGGTAAGCGTACTGACGCGTTTTTCTGCACGCTCCCGGGTGTGATAATTGCCAATTATAATCCTGAAATCATTTTCCAGTGTACTGTCTGTAACCATAGCTGCGGCAGAGTCGACGGTGTCTATCTGTGCTTCCATTGTGTCAATAACCGGTGTCATATCGGGCACTACCGTATCCTGCACCACTGGTGTCTCTACCACGGCAGGCTGCGGTGCGCTGTTTTCACTCATGTATTTGTACGCAAAAAAGCCACCACCACCCAGTATGATGATGAATACTGCTACCAGTATTACCATACGCCAGTTGATAGAGTCGGCACTGGCCGGAGGAGGGTAGGATGGTTTATGAGACAGGCGGGAGTTTTGCTCTTCCAGCTGTTTGCTATTTTTCACAACCGGTATGCCGGGAGGTGTAAAGGCAAACTTCTCATCTGTTACAAACGATATTTTGCCTGCGGTCTCTATTAACTTACCGATATTAGGAATATAAATTTCCTTACCCTCTGCAAGGTCTTTCCTGGCTTGAGTGCTATACTCCCGCAGTGTATTGGCAGCTTTAGAGATGCTTATCTGCTCATTTGTAGCAATGAAGTTGGCAAAGCTGTCGTCAATGGAGCCGCCGGGCGATAGAATTACCTCCCATGAAGGGGCCTGAAGCGCAGTGCCATCGTGAGATGCGCGTATTTTGCGCAGTTCCAGATTGCCCAGACCGTGAACGTAACAATACTGATTTTTCAGCAGGTATAACCCGATATACTTCGCTATATCCATTGTGACAAATGCCCTATGAAAGTACTCTTTTTATTTAAAATTTCAACCGTAGTCCTCCGTATATGTTGAATCCATATACCTGATAGCCATACCATCTGTAGTACTTAGTGGCGGTAAGATTATTTATCTGCATGAATACGGAGAGGCGCGGAATGACCAGATATTCTCCGCTCAGACTTATATCAGTGGCTGGATTGAGGGTAATATTATTGAAGTTTTCATCACGGGCGTGGATACCTCCCAGAAAATAAAAGTTGGCCGATGTAGTGAGCTTACTGGTTATATTGACAGAAACATCGGCATTGATACGGGTGCCGGGCTGGTGCCATACATACTGATCGCTGCCGTTAAAGAATGCATATACCTCTGCGCTTACACCAGCCGACCAGTGATTTGCCTCATGATAGCGGGCCGAAATTTGTGGTGCTATGGCCTGTACATTTTGATATGATATATAGAATGTCTTTCTGTCGCCGGAGTCATTGAGATAGGTAGCCAGATTTTTATAGTTGAGCCAGCTTACGCGTACAGCGTAAGAGAAGTGCTCTCCGCCACCACCGCTAAGATGCAGGAAAAGGTCGTCCTTTTTTGTCTGGCGCACATCATAAAGCGGCAGCATGTAAGGATTTTCCATGGTCAGTTGGCGGTAGGTATTCTGACGCAGGGAGGAGTAATAGCCTGCTGACAGCTTCATGGAAATATCGGGGAAACTGAATGCCATTTTTATATCGGGCAGGAAGTACACATCACCACCTTTGCCAAAGCCTGCACCAGCCAGTGCATGACCATCAAAATTTTTCAGGTTCAGCGTTACTCCGGGTGAGGCTGTAAGATAGTTGTTGGCAATGGTGAGGGTGTCAGCCTTGTAGCTGGCTATAGCTGCATTGATACCCAGATGAATGCCCAGGTTTTCATTTACCCGGTATGTAACCGGAACGGCAACGTCGCTGCTTATTTCAGAGGTGTTATACTTTGCTCCATACCAGTTGAGCGTAAGCGATGGGGCATAGACAAACTCTGCCGATGTGTCTTTGCCATTATTCATATCTACTGTAGCGCCTATTTGTGTGTAGGCCTGGCTTACAGCATCTTTTTCATAATTATACAGGGTATGGTCATAACCATAGTAGCGGTAGCGGTCATGTGCTACATTTATATTGCCATGCCAGTCGCCGGAGGTCTTATGCAGAAATCCATCAGCTTCCATACCAGTGAGTGATGTTTGCTGATTGGCTATTTTTCCTTTCTGGGAAATATGATGCAGATGAATGGCGGTTTCGTAATCTTTTCCGTAAAAGCTACCAATACCGGCATCGGCATATATGGTACCCAGATTGCCTGCACCTACTTTTAGATAATTGGGGTAGGGGCGGTTCAGCAGGTTTCTACCCAGAGCCAATGGGCGCAGCGGTTTAGAGCTGTATGCGTAATATAATGTCTGCTGCGGTACATCAAAGCTAACATGCCGGTGTGTGGTATCGGCAGGGGGTAGCTGTGGTTTCCATTCCTGCTTGGGCGACTGTTTTACTCTGGGTTTGTACTGCTGTGTTACTTCTATGGTAGAACCTTTGAGCACAGTATCCATGCCGCGCTGTGCGCTAACCGCATGGGAGCACATTATCAATACCGGCAGGATTCCGTACCTTATCTTCATTTGTAATGTTTTGGTTTAGTCCTCAGAAAGTTTACTCTGCTGCTTTTCCAGTTTTTTCACTTCCTCAAGTCTGCGGGCAGCTTCCTGTTTCAGTTCTGGTATTTTAGAGCCTTTGGCTATACCCTGCAGCAGCGACCGTGCATCAAAGTATTCTTTCTGCTTTATCAGTATATCTGCCAGTACCAGGTACGACCTGTCTACCCAGCGGCTATAGCCGGCCGATAGTTTTATGGTCTCGTTTGCTGCTTTTTCGGCCTCTTTCAGTTTGCCTTTCTGTAGCAGTATAGCTGATATGTGGTAGCGGGATTCTGCTGCTATTTCGCCATTACGGGCTCCGGCAGTCTCCTCATATGCGGTAAGGGCATCGTCTGCTTTCCCCGTTTCTTCCAGGCTTCTGGCAGTGTAGAACTTTGCTTCCGTCATACCATCGGCAGTAGTAGTAACATCTGTAAGTAGTGTATCTGCAAACATGCCGGCCTCTGCATATCTGGCGGTATGGAAGGCGCTCTTCATGAGGCCGCGGTATATATATTCGCTACCACTATTCTCTGCACTGTTAGTATGCAGTGATTTATATAGCTGGTAGGCATCGTCATACTCTTTCATATCCAGCGCTATAGCAGCTGATTGTCTTGCACTGTTTTCAGAGAAGTCGTTCCATGGTGTTTCCAGTACGGCATTGTAATGCTCCCGGGCTTCGGCATATTTCTTTTGCTTAAAGTAGCACTCTGCCAGGTAGTAATGTGCTTTTACCGCCGATATGCCATGAGGATAATGCAGCAGATAGTCAGAGAAAGCCTGACGGGCATCCTGCCAGCGACCAGCAGCATACTGAGATTCACCGGCAGCATAGTAGGCCGATTCTATTGCCGTACTATCGCCGGAAGGCAGATTCATTTCTGAAAGTAGCTGAGCATATTTGCCCGGCTGATTGGCCTGTATGTACAAACCTTTCAGGGCTTCCAGTGCACCAAAGCGCTCTTCTGCACCGGGATGTTCTGTAACCACTCTGCGATAAGCTGCAATGGCATTGTTGTTGTCATTGAGCTGCTGCCATGCAAAGCCCGCTTTCATCAGTGCTTTTGATGCATAACTCTTGTCTGTAGCGCTGTCATACAGATATCTGAGTGAGGAAAGCGATGCTTTATAGCTCTCCATCTCTATCTGAGTTACGGCTATTTCATATCGTGCATTGAGTGCATAGGCCGATGCCGGTTTGGCACGGGATATCTCCTGCATCTGTGTCAGCTTTTCGCTATTGCGTCCCAGCAGCCCCATGATTACCGCTTTCTGGAAACGGGCATAGTCGGCATCGGCGCCACCGGCAGCCAGTATCTTTTCATACTGTGTCAGTGCCTTTGCATAATTTTTCTGAAGGAAAACAGCATCTGCTTCCAGTACTGTAGCGGCGGCTTCTGAGCGTCTGTCGCCGGAAGCAGAGAGCCTTGCCTGACTGAAGAAGTCCTGAGCGGCAACATAATTGCCCGTTTCCATAGCTGCATACCCCATATTTACATAAGCATGAGGTACTGTAGCATGGGGGCTTATTTTCTCCACTACCTGAATATTACCAGTGCGGCTAATGAAGTTCTGTGAATAAGTAATAGCATCTGAATAGCGCTTATCGTGATAGGCTATCTCTCCCCGCCAGAAGTAGGCCGCACGCTCGTATTCAGGACTGGCAGCCGTAGCGAGCGATTTCGCAAAATATTCATCTGCCTTTTTCAGATCACCCTTTTTGTATTGCTGTACCGCAAAGCCGTAGTTGGTTTTCTGATTGACCAGTGAGAAATGCTCATCTTTACTCTGTACATGCTGCAGGAGCTTTATGGCTTCTTCGTACTGATTTGTTTTCAGCAGCAGGTCTGATTTCAGTGTGCGTGCTTCATCGGCATATTTTGAATCAGGGTAGTTGTTCAGCAGCAGGTTTACCATGCGCAGCGCCTCATCGTCCTTGCCCGACTCATAGCTCAGGCGGGCATACAGTATCATAGCTGCCTCCTGCTGTGCTTTATTATAATTCATGTCGGCACATAGGCCAAATGCATTCCTGGCACTCTGGCGGTTATCTGTTTTCAGATAACAATCACCCAGCAGGTACATCGAGGTCTGCCCGAGAGAGTCCTGTGCATTACTCAGCATTTTGAACTTATCGGTAGCATTATTCCATTCGCTCAGCCTGTAGTAGGTATAGGCCATCTTATAGAGGTCGGCCTTATTTATTTTGGATACGTTCTTATAATAGTATTCAAAATAGGGGCGTGCGCGTGCATATTCCTGACTTTCAAAAAGGCATTGTGCTGCCAGCAGGTGCAGCTCCTTATGGTAGAAAGACTTATCCTTTGCACTTATAAGGCTATCTGTAAGTGACAGTGCATGTGCCCTGTCGCCTTTAAAGTACCATATCTCTGCTATGTAGTAAGGAACATAGCTTTTATATTCTTTCTCGTTTTTTACTACATAAAAGCTACGCAGTGCGTCATTGTATTTGTTTTCGTTATAGCACAGCAACCCATAGTAATAGTTACCGGCCATATAGTAGCGGGTATCTTTCAGGTCTTTGATGTAGGAGAACAGAGGTCTTGCTTTATCAAACTGCTGATTGTTAAAGTAACAATACGCCAGTTCAAATTTCTGGTCGCCTACTTCGTCATTATCCAGATTGTTCACCCCTGCCTGCTCATAGTATCTGATGGCATCAGCAAATTTGTCTTTTCTGAAATAATACTTTGCCAGATTATATGCCAGTCTCTGGTGCAGAGACGGGTTTACCAGACTATTGAGCGTGTTTTCTGCAATATGTGCGGCATCTTTAGCATCTGTATTTACTGCCGATGCGGCAACCACGAATTTTTCTTTTTCTGCTGCCGATGCATTCTGGCTGGCTACAGTACGGTCTTGTTTTGTAAGTCCATCTGCAGCCGTCTGGCCCGATACTGCATAATGCTCCTGCCTGTACAACTCCCATGAGAGTGCAGGCGGTTTGTTATGCGGTGCCTGTGAAATATTTACCTGCGCACTGGCTACCTGTACCAGTGTGGTAAAACCGGTAGCGATACAGAGTGCAGACTTGAGGGGGATAAACTTCATCTGCCAGCTTTAAAAGTTCCATGTCAGGTTCAAACTCGGGAATAAAGGTAGCTGATATTTTTTGCTGTTTGTAACCCTGTCAACGTAAAATATATTGTTTCTATTATATGCATTTGTGATAGCAAAGGTGATATCGAAGTTGGAATGATCGTTGATTTCAAACTTCTTCTTTGCCGATACATCCAGCCTGTGATACCACGAAAGACGACCACCATTTATTTCATTAGCATAAAGTATGCCAATTGAGCCGTTCTGAGTGAGAACGTTGGTACCTATACCGCCCATTGTAGGGTCCTGATTCTGGTAGTAGCCCTGAGTCTGTGTGAATGGGAATGGAGAGCGGATATTGAGGCGGGTAGAAAATTCCCAGTCTTTCTTCTGACCGGCAGTGTATGAAGCAACGAGATTGCTGTTAAAGCGGGTGTCAAACGGAGCCGGGTAGGTCTGTTTTTCTCCTTTTGAGTCAATACCTGTGTACTGTACCATCTGATAGCCCATTGCCACCCACAGGTACATGCGGTTCTGGCTGTATTTGGCAGAAAGGTCTATACCACCAGCAGTACCGGATGATGCTACGAAATCGGCATCGCTCGTATTTTCTTTATTTCTGTTCAGTTCTATAGTAGGTCTGAAGTATTTGAACCATGGCTCCACATTCAGTTCTACTTTATTGATATCTATTTCCACACCTGTAACAGCATGGTATGATTTCTGAAGGTTTGACTTCATTTCCTTCCCATCAGCATTCAGTATGCGCTGGTCCGGACTCAGCAGGAATCCCGGGAAAAGGCTAACGATGTCAATATCAGACTTTGTACTTACTATGTTCTGAGAATAGACACCTGCGGCACCTTTCATGCGCACGTTGTCAGATATATTGTATTTCACACCCAGACGTGGTTCAGGAGATATCTTGTTTATTTCAGAGTAGTACTGCATACGCATGCTGGGCTCTATGATAACCTTACTATTGATATTCTGACGATACATGAAATACAGTGAGGCAATGGTACCCTGCCTGTCCTGAGTGGTAGCAATACCTGCGCTGCTGTAGTAGCTGAGTGAAGTATTAAGACCGTTTATTTCCACACCATACTTCAGCTGGCTGTAGTTTGGCAGGAAGTAGGTAAAGTTGATAGCAGCTTCAAAGCCACCTATGCTGCTGGTACGTGGAATAGTATCTGCTCCTGTAGTGTTCAGCTTGTCTGCTTGTATCTCGTAGTTAGAAAATGCCAGCTTACCATCAATTAGGGCCGATGAACCACCGGGGGATACGACAAAGGTAGCACCGCCGCCACGTGTCTTCCAGCTGAAATCTGCTGCTTTTGAGCCGTCAGAATCGTTGAGAATAGATGCCCGGTCGTCAAAGCTTAAACCGAATATATTGAGTTTGCTACCATTACCTCCGTTCAGCGTTACTTTTCCATAATAGTCGCTGAAAGAGAATGGAAGTCCGTTTTTATACTGGTCGCCCAGGCCGCTGTATAATGCTTTCGACGATTCGTAGAGATAGCTCTTCTTTGCTGTGAGGAGGTATGTAATGCCAGCGCCATTGTCTTTTTTTGATTTTAACAAAGGACCTTCCAGCATAGCGCGGGACATAATAGGTGATGCTGACAGAAGGCCCGACATGCGGTTCTTATTACCATCTTTTGTGTGTACGTCAACGATGGCTGAGGTACGATTGCCATACTGAGCGCTGAAGCCGGCAGTATAAACATCTACGTTACGTATAGATTCTGTTTCAAATACTGAGAACAGACCTATGGAGTGAAAAGGATTATAAATAGTGATACCATCCAGATAGATACCTACCTGCGATGGAGAGCCACCACGGATGTAGAGCTGACCACCCTGGTCGCCGGTAAATACCACCCCGGGTATTACCTGCAGGTACTGAGCCACGTCTGGTTCCCCACCTGCACTGGGCAGCATTTTCAGCTGCCGGGGTGTTACCGTTGTAACCCCTGTATTGATGCGGGTAATCTTCTCTGTTTTGCGGCCGGATATTTCCACACTTTTCAGGGATATATCCATGCTGCTGAGAACTATCTTTTTATTGACGATAGCATTAGGTAAAAGATTTATGTCGGTGATACTACTGTCGTACCCGATTGTTGTTACCAGCAGTTTGTAAGAGCCGGGAGCAAGGGACAGGGAGAAGTATCCGTTAACGTCGGTTTGTACACCGGTTTTACCATTCAGGACAATGACATTGGTGTATATCATAGGCTCACCAGAGCGCTTGTCATACACGAAGCCTTTAATCGTACCATTATTATTTTGCGCTGACGCAAGAAAGGGCAATAGAAAAATAAAAGCCGCCACCAGGCCGATGCTTTTTTGCATAAGAATAAATGTGTGTTTAAGTACTTAAATAAATTTTTTAATGAGGAGTAGTAAGTGAGTTTTAAGCCTGACAAAGATAGGAATAACCTTATGGGGAGCAAATCCTATAATTTTGTGAAAATTTAATACAGGCATCTAAACAAAAAGGACCTCACTGAGGCCCTTTTTGCACATTTGTCAGAATGTAATGTGATGTTACACTTTGATTGTTTTCCATTTTCCGGTACGGAAAAACAGGAAAACGGCTACCGCCATAAGTGTTTCTGCTATGGGTACTGCAGCAAATACACCGGTTACCCCGGCACCTGAATATTTGTGTAACCACCATGCAAATGGGATCTGAAATACCCAGAATCCGAAGAAGTATATCCATGTGGGCGTGCGGGTATCGCCAGCGCCATTAAATGCCTGGGTTACTACCATGCCCATACCATAGAATATGTATCCTGCGCTTATGACACGCAGCGCCAGAGACGCATAATGCAATTGCATGGTTTCATGTGCCGGGATAAAGAATCCGGCTATTTCCGGTGCAAAGAACAAAAGCAGGACGGTGACCAGCGCCATGAATGATATATTGTACTTCATGGTCAGTTTCACACTGTCTTCTGCTCTGGCTGGAAGCCCTGCTCCCAGGTTCTGACCTACCAGTGTGGCAACAGCATTGCTCATGCCCCATGCGGGTAGTATGAAAAATACCACCATGCGTATAGCCGTCTGATAGCCGGCAGATGCGGCACTGCCATACTCTGCTACCATTGATGCCAGAAATATCCAGCTGGCAGATGCAATGATAAACTGGAACGTGGCCGGCGCTGCTATTTTAGCCAGTCCTTTCTGTATAGGACCATCCGGCCGGAAATATCCGGCCTCCATCTTCAGCGAGCCTGATGCTTTGGCCAGATGCCATAACTGGTACAAAACCCCTACGCTACGCCCTATGGTAGTGGCTACTGCTGCTCCGGTAACTCCCAACTCAGGAAAAAATCCTATCCCGAATATAAATAAGGGGTCCAGAATAATATTCAGTGCATTGGCCAGCCACAGGCTTTTCATAGCTATGGATGCATTGCCCGCACCTCTGAATATGCCATTAATCAGGAACAGGAGAATGATAGCAATATTACTGCCATACATGATACGGGCATAGTTTATACCCTGGCTTATTGCTTCCGGCTCTGCACCCATCATTTTCAGAATGTCTCCGGCAAACAGGTAACCGGGTATGCCGATGATAACAGATGCAATAACGCCTGTAAGTATAGCCTGTGCGCCACTATGCGATGCTTCTTTTATGTTTTTCTCTCCTACGCGGCGGGCTACCATGGCTGTAGCTGCAGCACTAAGCCCTATGCCCAGTGAGTACACCAGCGTTATTACCGACTCAGTAAGACCTACTACTGATGCAGCGTGTACGCCCAGCTTATTTACAAAAAAGATATCTACCACTGCAAATACTGACTCCAGAGCCAGCTCCAGCATCATGGGTATAGCCAGGAGTGCTACTGCTTTACGCAGGTTTATACTTGTAAAGTCATATTCATCGCCACGCAGTGCCGACTTTATGACTGCTATGTAAGAGGGTTTTGTTGATTTATTAGTGTCGTTCATTATTATGTGTTTTTGATATTGCAGGTTTCCTGTTGTCGTTCGGCCAGGTATATCTGCTGCTTGTTAATGTTTGATTTTCCTTCCGCCTTTTTCTGTGCCCTGCACAGCAGGCATACGGGTGCTATATCTTTGTTTTCCGTGCCGATGGCTGTTTTTGCGATTGTCATGTTATTGGTTTTTAGATTGTTTTTTATTCAGATAATGCTCCAGTGAGTCCAGTTTGGCCGTCCAGAATATGCGATACTGTTCTACCCATTCCGATACCTCATTCAGTTTTTCCAGTTTTGCCTCGCAGTACCTTTCCCTTCCTTTCCTGTGCACAGCTACCAGGCCGCATTCTATGAGTATTTTCATATGCTTATAGATAGCTGTTCTGCTTACGTCAAACTGTTCTGCAACTGAGTTTACGTTCATGGGCCTGGGAGCCAGCATATTCAGTATCTCTCTGCGGGTGGGGTCGGCAATGGCCTGAAAAACATCTCTTCTCATAAAATGAAACCTTTTGGTTTCGTGAAAATAGGTAAACTTAATCTTTAAAAGTAAGTGCAGTATGTATGTGGAAAGCTAATGAACCCGCGGGACAGGTTGCAGTACAAAGAAATCGTAAATGTAAATCCGGGAATTGTGGGGGAGGGTGGGGGCTTTATTTATTGTCGTATTGCTTCAGCAGTTCGCTTGCTGGTACTCTTTTTATTTCCCCGTTCACACATATCACGGCCGTTTCATTGTTGGCTGCCTTCTGCTCATAAAGCTTACGTATAGCGAGCTTTAGTCCTGCCTCAATTTTATTGAGCAATTCAGCGTTTTCCTGTTTGCGGCTCATGATAACTGGTTAATTGCATTCCAAAGGTCGGGATTCTCTATGATATTATCAAATTCCGATTCTTTACGGGCTACAGGCTGCAGAATACCCAGTGAGTTATCAGCTATAATCCAGGTATCACATATGGGCATAAACAGATGAAACAGGTTGTGGGCGCCTTTGTAGTAACGCCGGCGAACAACATCTTCTTTAATGTTATGGCCTCCTTTCTGCACTCTTTCCGCCACACGTTGCAAAGCCAGTTCCGGCGAATTGAGCCATATGTATATCAGCGATACCACATAGCCCAGTTTGTGGGCACGTTTTACGAGCGATACATAGCTGCGTGTGGCCAGTGTGGTTTCTATAGCAAAGTCAGTACCGGAGGTAAGCAGTTCATCTATCCGGTGCAGCATAATGCGTCCGGCTTCCACAGCTACACTTTCAGGATTGTATGGCGAAATGCCTGCTGCTATATTATCGGCATTTACAAACTCACGACAGTCCAGAATATCAGGCAGAATAGTGAGGCTGGCGGTAGTTTTACCGGCTCCATTACATCCTGCTATGATAAATAGGTTGGGCATTGCCTTTGTTATCTTACCTTAATAGTATAGTTGCGCGGCACAGAGAAAGGATAGGATAAATCCTGGTCAAATTCAGGGTTTACGATATTCATTTCCAGATTGTAGTTGTTGAGGCCATTGGTAATATTCACTGTTCTGTTGGTAGATAGTATTCTGTCATTAACTACCGCATAGTTACTATAACCGAGCAGTGCTGAGGGGCCTTCTGTACGGCGTGTTCTCAGGTTGCCGGTAATAAGGGTACTGTCTGCAGGCTGGTATGACAACTGTTGCAGAAAAAGTGTGTCTTCTGTGCGCAGTGTCCATGTTTTTTCATCTTTTCTGCCACCTACAGGGCGACCGTCGGCAACGGGGTCACCTACCAGAAGATTCTGTAGCTGAATGAGCCCTACGGGTACGGGTAGTACCTTACCTACATCAGATAGGGGAAGCATGGTTACCTCTTTCTGTGTAAAGTCTATCATAAAGAAGCTGTCTCTGGTTACCAGCATACGGGCCACAGGGTACAGGCCTCCCAATGCTGTTACATTTACCCATACAATGCTGTCTTTGGCAATGCGGAAGTTTGCTGAAAAGTCGGCAGAATTGTCGGGGCCTGAGAAGCTGACTTTTGCCTTACCGGAAAAGGTATGGTATAGTATCCTACGCGCCCATAGTGGTGCCAGCTCTGCCAGGACAGCCGCATCAGCATCGGTAGCTACAACATTACCTGTCATTACTCCAGGTATATGCTGCGTACTGCCGGTATCTGCGGTGGCAGTTACCGTAGTTTTATGAGCGCGTTTTCTCTTTTTGCCTTTGTGCAGTAGCGAGCATGATGAAAAGAGTATGGGGAGTGCCAGCGCCATTGCAATGCATGCGCTGGTATTAAAGCTTCTTTTCACTGATCTTCTTGTCGAGATTGGCATTGTCGCTTCCTTTTTCTTTTGCTTTTTTCCAGGCATCCACTGCCTTTTCGGTTTCTTTCAGCTTGTATAGTATATCTCCCTTGTGGTCATAAAAAGTACCATCGTCATGACCTTTTGCGGCATCTATGGCTTTGTTTATGTACTCAAGTGCTTTCTGGAAGTCGCCTTTTTTATACAGTATCCAGCCATATGTGTCCAGATAAGTAATCTCATTGGGTTGCAGTTCCAGCGATTTGAGCGACATACGCTCAGCTTCGTCCAGTTTTACACCGCGCTCACTAAGGTAGTAGCTGTAGTTATTGAGCGTATTGGTATTATCAGGAGATAATTCCAGCGCTTTTACAAATGCTTCGTCAGAGAGGTTGTATTGCCGGGTGGTGTAGTAGATATCGCCCAGTGTGGTGTACATAGCATTCAGCACCTCTTTTTCATCTTCCGGCTGAATGTCTATGGCACGGTTTATGGCTTTGATGGCCTGTGTGTTTTCATTCTTATACATATGGCCCAGACCATTGTAAAAGTGTATGACAGCCATATTGGGGAATAGCTTCAGCGCTTTCTCTGTATATTTTATCAGAGAATCGGCCGATGACTTTTCCAGGTATAGTCCCAGCAGTTGTCCCCATACGTTATAGGTAGATGGTTTGAGCGCAATGGAGCGCTTATACATCACTGCGGCACTGTCTTTCATATTACTTCCCTCCAGAGCCAGACCATAGTATGCCAGTATAGCAGGATTATTGGGGTCCTGCTCCAATATCTGTGCCGCCAGTGGCAGGGCCTCTACATAGGCTGCAGCTTCATCGGGCATTGTGCTCATGTAGGTGCTCAGCAGATCCAGCGGGTCTATCTGTGCATCACTTTCTACGGCAGGGTTGGTAATGGCTTTCTTTATATAATTGCGATACTGTACCGTATCACCCTTGCGCAGGTAGTGCTCTGCAAGTCCTATCTGCAGCGATGCATCATCCGGTAGTTTTTTCACAGCCTGCTCATACAGCTCATCAGCCTTATCAGCCATATCGTTGATGTCATAAAGGCTACCCAGTACTTTATAATATTTTCCGGCACGGGGCTCCAGTACTATCAGTTGCTTTACTACCTCTATGGCTTTTGCAGGATTTTTCATACTCAGGTATAGCTGCATTTTTTCCAGCATCAGCTGCTCGTCGTCCATGTTACGGGCCAGCGCTATATCTATGTATTTGAGTGCTTCTTCTTTCTGCCCTGCCTGTATATAGCACTCTGCGGTTTTGGCAGGGTAGTCATGGTCGGCGGGTTCCTGGCGGGTAAGTGCGGCAAATACCGTTGCTGCTGCAGCAAAGTCTTTGCGGGCCACAAGCATATTGGCATAGTACTCTTTGTACCATTTATTGGTACTGTCGCGTGCTATGGCATTCTTTATACTCGTCATGGCGGCGGTAGCATCCTTTTGCTCGGCATATATACGTGCCTGTTCAAAGTATGCCGATGCTACCTCAGGCCTTGCAGCTATAAATTCTTTTATGCGGGCAGCAGCAAGTGCATAGTCTTCATGTCGTCTTGCCGTTATTGCTTCAAAGAATATACCGTCTGTTTTGGCATTGAAAGCCTCTTCCGTACTACCCATGGAGTCGGTAGTAGATATAGGTGCAGTCTGAGCGTTGGCAGCAGCCAGCGGCATCAGCGTTACCATCAGGGCATATATAGTATCTTTTATTGTCATTGCTGCGTAGAGAAGTCGCCAATGCTAAGTTCTGATGGCTTCTCTTTGTAAATTACGCTTTTACCCAACATAGAATTGTCAATGCATGCATTTTTAACAATACTGTCTGACTGTACTATGCTGTTTGTGATACGTGAGTCATGAACTTTCACCCCCTTTTCCAGAGATACCAGTGGGCCTATTACAGAGTTAGATACTTCCACACCCTCGCCTATAAAGCATGGGGGGATAATAACCGAGTTGGTAATGGTAGCAGATGCTGATACCAGCTGCTCTGTATCCTTTTTTATATCCAGTATTCTGCTGTTGGTATATACAGTAGCATCTTTATTGCCGCAGTCCAGCCATTCCTCTACCTGACCGGTATAGAAACGTACACCGTTTTTCAGCATATGCTCCATAGCATCTGTAATCTGATATTCGCCTTTGAGCTTAATGTCGTTATCCAGCAGGCGCTGCAGTTCTTTCTGTAGCCTGTCGCCATCCCTGAAATAGTAAACACCTATTATAGCGAGGTCTGATACGAAGTCCTTTGGCTTTTCAACAAAAGCCTCTATTTCATTGGCTTCATTGAGCTTTACCACGCCAAATGCGGAAGGGTCTTCTACCTTTTGTGTCCATACTATAGCGTCCTTTTCTGTATCAATGCTGAATGTAGCTTTGAACAGTGTATCGGCAAAGGCAATGAAAACATTCCCCTTCAGCGTATCGCCGGCACACAGTATGGCGTGGGCGGTACCCAATGGCTGCTCCTGATAGCATATTTTTCCCTTGGCTCCCAGCTCTGCAGCTACTGCACACAGGTGATTTTCTACATCCTTACCAAAAGCAGGATTAATGATAAATGCTATCTCTTCTACTTTTTCATTGCAGGTAGCAATAATGTCTTCTACCAGTCGTTGCACTATTGGTTTCCCTGCTACAGGCAGCAATGGTTTTGCAGTAGTAAGCGTATGGGGTCTCATGCGCTTGCCCATACCAGCCATTGGGATAATGATATTCATGTTATTAGTATTTTTCGTTATTCTGTTTTGGGGGTGTAATATGTTATCTGAGTAATGACAGTATTATATTGTGCAGCATACATTAGTTACTTCCTGAGCTGCCAAAGCCTCCTGCACCACGGTCTGTCTCGTTCAGTACATCTGTCTGTTGCCACGCAGCTGTAGCATAGGCAGCTATCACCATCTGGGCAATACGCTCACCATCATTGATGGTCTGCTCCTCGCCCGACAGGTTAATGATACCCACCTTTACCTCTCCGCGATAGTCACTATCTATTGTGCCGGGGGCATTTACCACTGTGAGGCCTCTTTTTATAGCCATACCACTGCGGGGGCGCACCTGTGCTTCGTAGCCGGCAGGCAGTGCCATATATAAACCGGTAGGTATCAACGCCCGTTCCAGAGGTTTCAATGTTATGGGTTGCTCCAGCCATGCCCGCAGGTCCATGCCACTACTGCCCGATGTCTGATATTCGGGTAGTTCGTGCGGCGATTTATTGACTATCTGAATGTTTATCATTGGTCGCAAAGGTAAGGCCAAATGCCCACTATGACAGGCATAGCCCTGTAATACATGAAAAAGTTAAAGCCGCATGTCATATACGGCTTTGACCTGAAAAATATGTTTGAAAAGAAAGCGTGGTAACATGTGGTTACCAGTCGCGGTTGTGATGCTTATGATAAGACCTGTATTTCTTTTTATGTACATAGTGGCCTTTATATCTGTATCTGGCCCATGTGCCCATATAACAACTGCTAAGGTTGGTCATCAGTACTATCAGAGCTATTATGCGTAATATTCTGCTATGCTTCATGCGCAATGAATATGATTGTGCGTGCAGCTGTATGTGCACCGCTGATTTACAAATACAGCAGCTAATATCGGTAAATTTTTGTCATTTTCTTATACCAATGTATATATGAGCATATCTGCTGCACTGGTTTCTGATTTTCACGGGTCTCTATATCAGGCATTTACGACAGGTCAGGGCATAAATAAAGCGGGATGCTGTTGCTATCCCGCTTCCTGCAGAGCCCCGGTATTATTTACCCATTTGAATGCAGGCCTATAGAGTTGCCCTCACTGTCTGCAAAAAATGCCATGTAGCCTATTTCCGGTGAAATCTGCGTTTTGGGCATGAGTACCTTACCCCCGGCAGCAGCTACTTTATCCAGTACTGTTGCCATGTCAGGATTACCATTCAGGTATACTTTAGTACCGTCCATAGATGGGGTGTACATGTCTCCCTGTGCCAGACAGCCCGATACTTTTCCGTTTTGGGGTTCTGCTGGGAAAAATGCCATTTTAATACCCATCATTTCCATCTCATCCATTTTAATGTCAAAGATGGCCTCATAAAATGCTTTTGCACGGAGGATGTCTGTTGCCGGAATTTCAAACCAGTTCAGTGAGTTTACACTTGCGTTCATAAATTTTTGAGTTTAGATGATGAATTGTTTTTATTAAAAATATGATATTCTTTTCTCCGGCTATGTTATTAAAATAAAATCACCCTTTATTATCACCCCTCATCCCGGCCATTAAATCAGCAGAAAATCCGGATTGCTCCCGCAAACGTATACAGTATCAGAAAGCTGAAATTGTACAGAACCGACATTTTAATTTTTTATTCACATAATAATGTTTAAGTTTGTTTTGAAAAAATTAAACAAAATGAGTTCCTATCAGATCAACGATCTTGAACGGCTAACCGGAATTAAAGCGCATACCATTCGTATATGGGAGAGACGCTACGGGCTCATTACGCCAGGAAGAACAGATACAAACAGGAGATTCTACGATGACTATCAGGTGCGGAAGCTGCTGAACGTAACGACGCTGATGTCTTATGGTCACAAGATTTCCAAAATAGCGGCACTCACCGATGAGCAGATAAGTGCAGAGGTAGAAAAAGGAGTAGCGGGCAATGACTCTGTACATGTTTATGCCAGCTATGTCAATGACATGGTTACCAGTATGCTGGCATATGATGAGAATGGTTTTGAAAGAGTTTTTTCTGCTGCGGCTCTCAGGCTGGGACTGCATGATACCATGCTGCGGGTGGTTTATCCCTTCCTGAACAAGGTAGGTGTATTATGGAGCATCAACAAGGCTGCACCTGTACAGGAGCACTTTGCGTCCTGTATTATAAGGCGTAAAATGATGGCCGTACTGGATGGTATGCTGCCGCCGCAAAGTCCTAGGAAGACTTTCCTGCTTTTTCTGCCCGATGGAGAATGGCATGAGATAGGATTACTTTTTGCCGACTATATACTGAGAAAGAAGGGATGCCGTACGGTATATCTGGGGCAAAACGTACCGTTACAGAATGTAACCGGGACGGTACAGGCTGTAAAGCCCGATTACCTCTTTACCCTGTTTACCGCAGCCAGACCCGCAGAAGAAATAAATATGCTGCTGCAGGCTTATCAGGAGGCAGACAGTAATGCAGTGATACTATACTCAGGCGCTACAGAGCTTATAGCTGGAGCAGATAATGATGGAACACAAAAACGCAGGCTGGCAGGTGTAAATGAATTGGAATTGTTTCTTGAGAATAATTTTAGTGTTTAAGATAATTGGATAATTGTTTAACAAAATGAATTCTGTATCAGTAATAGGTTCCGGGTTTTCCGGCATGGCTTCGGCAGCATTTCTTGCAAAAGCTGGATGCGAAGTGACCGTGTTGGAGAAGAATGACTCTGTAGGTGGGCGCGCCAGGGCATTTTCTGATAGCGGATTTCTTTTTGATATGGGGCCCAGCTGGTACTGGATGCCTGATGTGTTTGAAAAGTTCTTTGCCAATTTCGGTCGCAAACCAGAGGACTATTACAAACTCATTCAGCTGGACCCTGGTTTTCAGATATATTTTGGTAAGGGCGATGTGATGCAGGTGCCGGCATCAATGGATGGCATATATGACCTTTTTGAGCGTACGGAAAAGGGGGCTGCAGATAAGTTGCGCATGTTTATGAAAGAGGGACGGTATAAGTATGATGTAGGGATGAGTGAACTGGTGTACCGCCCTTCTTTTTCATGGACAGAGTTTATGCGGTATGATGTGATAAAGGGGGCAGCCCGGCTCCATCTGCTGCGCTCTGTACGCAGTCATGTGCATCAGTATTTCCGTAATGAGCGGTTAAAAGCGCTGATGGAGTTCCCCAGCCTTTTTCTGGGGGCTATGGCCCATCAGATACCGGCATTGTACACACTGATGAATTATGCCGCTTTCTCTATGGGTACATGGTACCCTATGGGGGGCATGGTGCGGGTGGCAGAGGCAATGCAGGAGCTGGCTTCAGAGCTTGGGGTAAACTTCCGTCTGTCGGAGCCGGTAACACAGATGCAGGTAGAGGGCGGCCGGGTAACAGCGCTGCACACTGCACAGGGTAGGGTAGCAACGGATGGTGTTGTGGCCGCTGCCGACTACCATCATGTAGAACAGGCTTTGCTGCCACAGGAGTATCGTAATTATAATACAGGTTACTGGCAGGGGCGCACTATGGCGCCATCATGCCTGCTGTTTTATGTGGGGGTACGGCGCAGGGTAGAGGGGTTGATACATCATAATCTGTTCTTTGACCGGTCTATAGATACTCATGCACGGGAGATATATGAAGACCCCCAGTGGCCATCAGAACCATTGTTTTATATCTGTTGCCCATCAAAGACAGACCCCTCTGTGGCACCAGCCGGAATGGAAAATCTGTTTATTCTGGTGCCGGTAGCTCCCGGGCTGGAAGATACGGATGACATGAGGGCTCACTACAGAAAAGTAGTACTAAACCGCCTGAAGGAAGTAACAGGAGAAGATATAGAGAAGGATATCATTTATAGCCGCAGCTACTGTATCAATGACTTTGTAGCAGACTATAATGCATACAGGGGAAATGCTTATGGTCTTGCCAATACCCTGAAGCAGACTGCTGTGTTAAAGCCTACACTCCGTAATAAGAAATTAAGCAATCTGTTTTATGCAGGCCAGCTTACTGTACCCGGCCCCGGTGTACCGCCTGCACTTATATCGGGCCAGATTGCCGCACAACAATTATTGAAAAAAATTAAAAGCCAGTATCATGAAGCAGTTATTTGACGATGTATCAGTGGCTTGCAGCAAGCTCACCACACGCCGCTACAGTACCAGTTTTTCGCTGGGTATTTACTGTCTGGACAAGCGGTTTCATGACCCTATATATGCCATATATGGTTTTGTTCGTTTTGCCGATGAAATAGTGGATTCCTTTCATGACTTCAATAAACGGCAGCTTTTCGATGAATTTTGCGATGAGACATGGAAGGCAATAGAGCGCCGTATCAGCCTCAATCCTATTCTCAACAGTTTTCAGGAAGTGGTACATAAGTACAATATTGAGCCGGAGCTTATAGTGTGTTTCCTGCGCAGTATGGAGACCGACCTCAGTGAAAGTACACATTCAGGCGACTCATATGCAGAGTATATAGTAGGCTCTGCCGAAGTGGTGGGGCTTATGTGCCTGCGTGTATTTACTGAGAATGACAGGTTTTTGTATGACCGGCTGGTAGAGCCTGCGCGTCGCCTGGGGGCAGCATTTCAGAAAGTTAACTTCCTGCGGGATATGAAAGCTGATTATGAGCATCTGGGCAGGGTTTACTTTCCCGGGGTGGCATTTAACTCCTTTGCTGATGCAGATAAGAAACAGATAGAGGCCGACATAGAGGCCGACTTCAGGGCTGCGTTACAAGGTATCATGCAGTTGCCTCAGAGCTCCCGTTTTGGGGTATATGTGGCTTATGTGTATTACCGTAGCCTGTTTAATAAAATAAAGGGTACACTCTCAGCCGGTATCAGGCAGGAGCGTGTGCGTATCTCTAATTCTGAAAAGCTGGGCCTGCTGGTATCTTCTTACTTCAGGCATAGCTTCAGTATGTTATAATTTTGTACCGGATGGAAAAAGTAATACTCGTAGACACGCGCGATAATCAGATAGGTGTTATGGAAAAGCTGGCTGCCCATGTAGAGGGACGCCTGCACAGGGCTGTGTCAGTTTTTATATTCAATACTTCGGGCCAGCTGCTGTTACAGCGCAGGGCAGCAGGGAAGTACCACTCACCGCTGCTGTGGACTAATACCTGCTGCGGCCACCCAAGACCCGGAGAAGAAGCAGAGGAGGCAGCGGCAAGAAGGCTAAGTGAGGAAATGGGACTTTTCTGTACCCTGCATCCGGTTTATACATTTACTTATAAGGCACCGGTAGGGAATGATCTTACAGAATATGAATATGATCATGTATACGCAGGTGTAACTGATGATATACCTGCTCCGGCACCGGATGAAGCTGCAGAATGGAAGTATATATCAGAAACCGAGCTGATGCAGAGCCTTGCTGATACGCCTGATGCCTACACTGCATGGTTTCGCCTGTGTATTGCCGATAAAGGGAATTTATTATTTAATACCGTACAGCATGAAGGTGTTTGAGTTACATCGTACACAGGTACTACCGGTAAGTATAGAACAGGCATGGGATTTCTTTTCCTCCCCGGCAAATCTTGCGGTTATTACTCCGCCCGATATGCGGTTTACCGTACTTACCAATGTGGAGCAGGGGAGTATATACAACGGCATGCGCATAGATTATAAGGTAAGCCCGCTTTGGCATATACCTATGCACTGGCGTACTGTTATTACCGGTGTGGAGGCGCCTCATCTGTTTACCGACATGCAGGAGCGTGGCCCTTACAGATTATGGGAGCACACACATACTTTTACTCAGGTAGAAGGTGGCGTACTTATGACAGACCATGTGCGCTACGCCTTACCGCTGGGAGTACTGGGGGTAATGGCTCATGGTACACTGGTACGCCCCCGGCTGGAGCATATTTTTGATTACAGGTACCAGCAGCTCACAGCACTGTTTGGCACAGTAAAACAATAAAGATATATGTGGATTATTGACCTCATTATCGTTTTAGCGACATTTTTAGCCATGGAGGGTGTGGCATGGCTTACACACAAGTATGTGATGCATGGCATACTCTGGAATCTTCATGAAGACCATCATCGTAAAAATCCGTCTTCGTTCTTTGAGAAGAACGATTACTTCTTTCTCATATTTGCCCTGCCTGGTATAGCCTGCCTTGCCGCAGGATTGTATGTGCCGGTGCCGCATCTGTTTTTTGTAGGTCTGGGCATTACCATATATGGTTTTGCTTACTTTCTGGTACATGACATATTCATTCACCAGCGCTTCCGCCTGCTGCGCAATTCTGACAACTTCTACTTCCGTGCCATACGTCGTGCGCACAAGATGCATCACAAACATCTGAATAAAGAGGATGGAGAGTGTTTTGGTATGCTATGGGTGCCCATGAAGTATTTTGCTGAGCAGTTAAGACAGAAGCGAGCCGATGCCTGAGCAGTACTTATATCTGGCGGTGGATGTGTTTTGTATTCTGTTCCCGCTTCTGTTTTCCTTTCATCAGCGGTTCAGGTTTGTGGAGCACTGGCGCTATTTTATCGTGCCCAGTATACTTGTGGCACTTTTTTTTATGGTGTGGGATGCCATTTTTACCGCCGCCGGTATATGGAACTTTAATCCCCGCTATCTCATAGGTTTATACATATATGGGTTACCACTGGAGGAGTGTCTGTTTTTCATCTGCATACCTTATGCCTGCACTTTTACCTATTACTGTGTGGTGCGCTATCTGCCTGTGGGTTCCTTTAATGCCCTGGTCCGTAAATTAGCGTTGGTAATGGTGGTGCTGCTTATTACGGTAGCCCTGTATTACATGCACCACCTGTACACCTCTGTTACACTACTGCTGCTGGCGGCATTTGTAGTGATACTGGTGTGGCGCAATGTGCCATGGATGGCTTCTTTCTTTTTAACCTTTGTACTCATATTGCCTGCATTTTTCCTGTCGAACGGTGTGCTTACCGGTGCATTCACAGAAGAGGCCGTAGTACGCTATAATGATGCACATAACCTGGGTATACGTATGGGTACCATACCGGTAGAGGATACCTTTTATGGCATGCTGCTGCTGATGATGAATGTGGCAGGATATGAGTATATGCTGGGGCGGAAAGCGGCTCAAAAAAAATAATAAAAATTTTCTTGTACGGAATCAAAACCTTACTTACCTTTGCGCTCCCTGACACAGGAACAAGGAGCCCAGGTGGCGAAATTGGTAGACGCACTGTGTTCAGGTCGCAGCGCCTTCACGGGTGTGCTGGTTCGAATCCAGTCCTGGGCACCAAATCTTAAAACCTCTGCAATAGCAGGGGTTTTTTGTTGGGTTTTGTAACCATTTTATTCCCGACATTTGTTACAGGTTCTTATGCGAAAGCTGATTGTAATACTGTTGTTGTCTTTATACGGATTGGGGAATGTGCTGTTGCCCAATGTGGATATGACGCACCTGTATGAGATGTATAAGCATTGTGCTGTAGAGGACCCTGATATTAATGCGGCAGATTTCGTGTTTGAGCATCTGCTGAATATCCCTGATGTTTTTGAAGGGCTGGAGCAGAATGATGAGGAAAGTGAAAAGCCTCATCAGGCAGTATATACAGTTAATGCAGCTCCTGTAGCAGTAGTTTTGACAAAACCTGTTTCGTTTCAGTGCAGGGCAGTTATTTTTAATGATGTCACCATCATATATGGTGCATTTATAGACCGGCATTTCCCCGCCGGATTTGATGCAGATATATTACGTCCTCCCATTGTTTAGTGCATTTTTTGTCCTGATGCATACTGCTGGTATAGGCAGTATGTGATATGCATTTTAAAAAACTAAACAATAAAACATGAAATCAATAATCATCATATTGTTTGCTGCCATCGTGTGCGGCAATAGCGCACTTGCGCAACAAAGTGAGGTTCCTTATGCTGTAAAAGCAGCGTTTTCAAAGAAGTGCTCTACCGCCAAAAAGGTAAAATGGGATAAGGAGGGTAATAAGTACGAAGCCTCTTTCCTGCAGAATGAGAAGCATATGTCTGTGCTATATAATGCCAATGGTGTAGTAGAAGAAACAGAAACGAAGATTTCTGTTGCTGAATTGCCGGCCAGAGCCAGAAGCTATGCAAAATCGAAAGGTGCCATAAAAGAGGCTGCGATGATTGTGGCAGCAAATGGTACGCTGACGTACGAGGCAGAGGTGAGGCGCCGAGACCTCATATTTGATGATATGGGCTATTTTCTGGAAGAAAGAATAGAAAAGGATTAAGGCTGATTACATCATCGACTGACGAGTGTGTGGGGTAGCTGGAACTACCCCGCACACTATTTCTTCATACTTAGAAAAACAAAAAATGAAACGATATATCGTATTGCTATTACTGTGCCTGATGGGGAATTATGCCCGGGCACAGGAAAAGACACAAATAAAAGCCTATGACAGTAATACGGGAAAGCCGCTGGAGTTTGTTGTAATAGTGAGTACAGAGAAAGACTGGCTTGCTACTACAGATAGTGCCGGTGCAGCAGATTTTGTAATGGCTGCTGGTGAGCATAAAGTAGTATTCAGTTTAACAGGGTATGAGCGGCTGGATACGGTACTCACTTTCCCATTATCTGCTACGCTCAGCATATACCTGAGGCAGACCGATGCCGCACTGGAGGAAGTTACGGTGGTAGCATCTACACGTAATAATCAGGCCATAGAGAACAGCCCTATGAAAGTAGAGGTAATAGGAGCAGATGACCTGGCGGAAGAAGCCAGCGTAAAACCCGGAAATATAGCCAGTATACTGGGCGATGTAAGCGGAGTACAGATACAGCAATCTTCTGCTACCTCGGGCAACAGTAATGTGCGCATACAGGGTCTTGACGGGCGGTATACACAGATACTGCGGGACGGGATGCCTCTTTATGATGGCTTTTCGGGTGGTTTTGGAATACTGACTGTGCCACCGCTGGACCTAAGGCAGATAGAGCTGATAAAAGGATCGGCGAGCACACTATATGGCGGTGGTGCCATAGGGGGGCTGATAAACCTCATATCAAAACGCCCCGTTTATAAGCAGCAGCTGGATGCACTGGTAAACTACAGTAGCTTAAAAGAGGGTAATGTGAATGTATATGCAGCCCATCGTAATAAAAGCATAGGCTGTACCTTATTTGCAGGTTATACCAATCAGCAGGCAGTAGATGTAAATAATGATGACCTTAGTGACCTGCCCGTAGCAAACAGTGTTATGATTCACCCTAAGCTGTTTATTTATCCTACAGCAGCTACCTCTGTTGCGGTAGGGTATAGTGGTGCATTTGATGACAGAAAAGGGGGAGACATGCATGTGCTGAATGGTGCAGCAGACATGATACACCGTTATTATGAAAGCAATAAGACACAGAGGCATACAGGGGAGTACCTGGTAGAGCACCTTACCGGTAGCAATGCAAAGTTTACACTGAAGGGAAACCTGAGCTACTTTACCCGTAATAATGAGAGTAATACAGCTTCTGTAAATGGGAATCAGACAAGTTATTACAATGAGGCATCGGTGTTTGTGCCAGGTACAAAGGTGGACTTTGTAGCAGGTGTAAATGTAGTAGGGGATAAGTATAATACCTCCCTGCCCGATACTGTGTTGCTGAAAGTTTATGACAACTTTACAACAGGTGTTTTTGGCCAGTGCGATATACGGATAAAAGAGAAAACTACCATTGAGGCAGGGCTGCGGTTTGATAATCATAACCGGTATGGTTTATTTGCGCTGCCCCGTATTGCTGCATTTTACCGGTTTGATGAGCGCTGGGCTGCCCGGGCCGGTTTCGGCATGGGGTATAAGGTGCCTAATCCCCTGGTGCAGCAGAATATAGAGTACAATATACCAGACCTGTTACCTGTGAATAGTACGGTGAGGCCGGAGGTTTCTTATGGCTATAATGCAGAGATGAATTATAAGCGGGAACTGGCTGAGCATACTTCTCTTTTCATTAATCAGGCTTTTTTCCTCACACAGATAGACAGGCCCATACTCTTTTACCGTAACAGTGCCGGTAAGGTAGATCTGGTAAATGCTACATCGCCGGTAGTAAGTAAGGGTTTTGATAGTTATGTGAAGCTGGATGTAAGGAGCTGGGAGTTATATCTGGGCTATACCTACACCGATGCCCGCAATACGTATCTGTCATCCGGCAACTTTGTACCGCTTACACCCCGTAACAGGGCTGCATTTATCATTGTGCGCGAGCTGGGCGATGCGTGGCGTATAGGTATAGAAGGGTCCTACATTGGGCAGCAGTATCGATATGATGCTTCGCTGACCCCTTCATACACCTTTATTGCAGCTATGATACAGCGGAACATAGGTAAGCACTTTATTGTGGTACTCAACGGTGAAAATCTGCTGGATTACAGAATGAGTAATGTAGAGTCTCTGTATACAGGGACGATAAGCGCACCTTCTTTCAAGCCCTTGTGGGCACCCATTGATGGACGGGTTATTAACCTGTCGCTAAGATGGAAACTTTAACCAGTAGTCTGTAGTAAAGGGTCTGTCATCATTTGTCATGACAGGCCCTTTGCTATGTTCTTTTTCATTTATATACGTATAGTAGTATTGTTTTTCTTGTTAAATATTTTAATGTGTATTTGTTGTTATTGTATTTGTAACAATATTTATGTCAATTAGTTATTGTGATTAGATATTAAAATATATTTATTTGGTTAATAAAAAATCAAAATGATTTTCTTAACTTGGTATTTGCAATTAACGCACAAAATAACTAGCTATGAAAAACATCTATCCTGTATCTTTCGTCAAACGGTCTGCGCCACCGATTTGCTTCCACTCACCTGAGTTTCCTGTATTCAGGTTTTATACCTGACTGCTCCCTGACTTCAGATATGTTTATTGTATTTCAGCAAAAACATATGTGATTCACTACGACTACAGGTTGCTATATAGTTGTTGTGACGCATAGTGTTTTCTGCGGCTATTACTGTTGCCGGTAGTTTGTTCGTCAGCATTTGACTGCTATCTACGGTCATGCTTTGCTTATTTTTTTCCATCTGTACCGGTTGGTTTAATCAACTGTTCCCTGCATCATGTCGGGATGGTTTCGGTCATGCATATGCCCGGACTATACGTCATGTTTATTCCGTTGCCAGGTATCCACCCCTTGTTTTCTCACCCAATAAAACCAATAAATTATGAAACCATCTGCACTATTTTCAGTTCTCCTAATGCTTGTCTCATTTCATGTCCGGTCTCAGATTTTGCCGGACCCATGTCCCCCCGTTCCAGTATGTGTGGGCGGCACTACTTCCAACTGTCTTGCTTCGCTTATTTCAATAGTACCACTGGGCACATGGTCCAGCAGCAATACCTCTGTTGCTACCGTCAACTCTTCCGGTATCATAACGGGTGTGTCAGGCGGTACTGCTACCATTTCCTATGCCAGTATTATCCCCATAGTGGGGCTTACCATTTACCGGGGCGATGTTACAGTTTATCCGCCCCCTACGGCAGCACCATCATATGTACCGGTATGTGTCGGCGATACACTTTTTTTGTCAGCCAATGACACAGGGGGGAACTCCTATTTATGGAGTGGCCCATCCTCCTTTACATCTACTGAGCGCAATCCTTCCATATTGGGAGTGACAGCGGCAGAAACAGGTACTTATTCTCTTTCTGTAACATCTCCGGCAGGCTGCGTGGGTAGTTATTCCGTAAGTGTTTCTTTACTCTCTTATACCTTATCGGTACACCAGACTGCTCCGTTTATATTGCCCGATGATAAGGTGCATACATATTCATCGGCCGGATTTACTTTACAGGCTGTCACTACACCTGCCATGCCTGCTACCGGGGTAACATATGCATGGAGTGGTACCATTTCTGCATCGTCCGATTCTTCAACATTTTCTCCTGTATTAGCCAGCAGTGTAGCCGCATCATATCCGTACACCGTTACTGCATCTTACGAGGGATGTAGTGCTACCGTATATGATACGATTGTAGTTCCTGCCGTAAGTACTCCGTATGACTATTTTTCTGTTAATGGTTATCGCACGCAGAAAGGTCTTGCCTCATTATCGTCCTGTAGTGATTGTGGTGATGTGTTGCCTTTTCACACCATAATAAGCGGTAGTCTTAATGCCGGAAATATCGTAGATGGCGATAACTACTATATAGTCAACAGTGCAGTATGCAGCAAGCCAGCGCTTACAGACAATGTGTTTTTTATGGGGGACAGTACTCATATTACAGTTGATTCACTCACATCTGTAACCATTGATCATTGCCATTTTTTCTCTAAGGGGTGGAGGGGTATTATTGTACATCCGGGTCTTACAGGTACGGGCCATTTGCGGATAATAAATAATACACTTATAGAGAATGCCACCCAGTGGTATGGAACAGCTTATGATACTGCTGCTGCTGCAAACCTCTCTACCTATGCAGCCGGTGTAAAGGTATGGCCTACTGCTGGTATTAACGGGTATTACACTGCCGGCATGCAGGATATACTGGAGAGTAATGGAGCCATATACAATGCTAATTTTGAAGGTATTGCATTGTATAACTACCAGCCATCACTTACGGCTGCTCCTGCAGGTACACGGTTACCTTTCACCATACAAAACAGTGTATTTGTTCAAAGAGAGTTCGCATCTGCCGATACAGGAACATCTTCTTCAAACAACTTCCCTTTTGCATGGCCTTCTGCCACAATACTCAGAACTGTTACAGATACCATCAACGGAAAAGTACCTGTAGCAGTAGTTAACAGCTATCAGGCTACTTACACACCTGCCAATGCCATACTTGCCCGTAATGTAGGTAGTAGCAGATTGCTTACCGCCGGAACAACTGATAATCCTGCTGTATATGAATATAATTATTTACATATAGGCTGCGACACTGCCGATGCCGCATTGGCAAATACGAACCTTATTGATAGTTTCTTTCTGGCTTGTTATTTGTCGCGTGCAAATGTGAAGTTTTTCAACAATACATTCAGGAATACGCTTGACAGAGCTGTATATAGTGTATATCAGTATGGAGACTTGCAGGTAGCCGGAAGCAGAGCAGACAATACCAATAACAGATTCTACAATTGTACAATCGGTATTGCAATTGGGGGAAGTTATCCTGCTACTGCATGGGATTTTTCCTGTAAGAACACTGACTTTATATGTACGCAACATGCTTCACTGGCAAATGGAAGTATTGGGATTTATGCGGTACTTGATGGTAGCCATAATACACATACGATATCAGGAAACAATATAGAAAAGTATGCAGCAGGACTTATCAGTCAGTATCTGGGTGGGAGTTATGGCTTGAATATTATTGAAGAAAAAGGATATAGCTATTTTAGGAATAATACAATCTCAGGTAAAGTGTCAACGTCTGATGATATTGAAAATACCCGTTACGGAATTAATCTGTCAGATCTTAGAGTCAGTTCTAATGATTCAGCGAATGGTAGTGTATATATAGACAGTAATTCCATTACGGGCTATTCTGAAGGTATATACGTCTACTCTGTAGGGCAGAGGGTCAATATTCTGGACAATGAAGTTAAAATGTATGGATTCAGGGCTCCTGTAGATAATTTGCTGTATGGCATTGGCATATTTCGTACCCCATATCTGAAACAGGTGAAGCGTAATACTGTTTCCGGCATTGGTTATAATTGTTACGAAACGCACCCCACTACCGGGCAGCCCAAATGGCTCAGCGGTATCGAACTGAGGCAGGTAGGTAATGCAATAAATATGGCCGATATCAGCTGCAATCTGGTTCAGGACCTGAATTACGGTTTCAGCTTTCATCATGACACCAGTGTACTGCAATGGACAAAGAATGAAATGCGCCGTTGTAAGTTTGGTTTATACTCATGGTCAGGTGTCGTTTTTGGCACACAGGGGTCGGCATGTACCCCTGCTGATAACAGATGGACGGGTGATGTATGTACGGGGACTTGTAGTACCTGTAGCGAGTTTCCCGGCTGGGGAGCCGGGGGTACGGCTTCGCTGGTAACATATCTGTCGGCTAAAGCCACGGCTTCACCTATATATGTTAGATATGACTCCCTTAATTCTACAGAGTATGTGCCAAAGGGCAATCTGGCTCTGGGTGTACCGCTCAGTACCAGATATGCGTATGGTAATGGCACGCTCATAATGAGTACAGATGAATGCGACGATGAGCCTGTTACTTGTGGGCCTGTATATGTAGCCAGAGATGCTGCCATTGTAAGTACTGTAAAGACTGCTGCGGCTCATGCTGTTAATATGGAGCTATTTCCCAACCCTGCTACGGGGAGTATAACTGTTACTCTGGCAGGTATGGCCGAAGAGATAGCCCGCTTCAGAATTATCAATACTGTAGGTGAGGAGGTATATACTGAAACACTAATGCTGAATAAAGGTAGTGCAATACTGGACCTGAGTATGTTGCCATCTGGTATGTACATAGTACAGGCTACGGACATGACGGGCAATATTGCTATGGGACGAGTGTATGTAAACAGATAAATCTGTTCTGTAATCAGATGCCGGGGATATGTATTTTGTATCCCCGGCTTTCTTATTTATTTAACTGAAAAATCTCAAAAAAGTCATGCCGGAGCGCATCCCTTTTAGTTACTTGCATATGGCAGTATGTACAGATACACTGCCGGTATAGCAGTGAAGCATCTTATTACTTTCTTCGGTCTGTCTTATCTGATAAGCTGGCTTATATGGCTACCGCTGTATGGACATATTCTGGGTCTTGATAATCTGCCGGCTTTGCCTTTTCAGCATGGGTTGGGTGGTTTGGGGCCGCTCATTGCAGCCTTTATTACTACATACAGGTATAGTGGTGGTAATGGCGTGCGTAAACTGTTGCATAAGTTTGGCTCCGGCAGGCATTGGGTATATCTGCTTATTGCATTGTTCGGGCCGTTTCTGCTTGCAGTTGTTGCAGCAGTTATCAGTCATTTTATTACTCAGAAGCCGGTAGCATTATCTGGCCTGCTTACCGTAAGGGAGTTCCCGGAGTTCAACCTGATTATCTTTTTCCTGTATAACCTTTTATTCTTTGGTCTGGGTGAGGAAGCCGGATGGCGTGGATATGCACTTCCTGCATTGCAAAGTAGATATAATGCGCTTACAGCAGCAGTAGTACTTACGTTTTTATGGGCATTATGGCACTGGCCTGCTTTCTTTTACCGGCCCGGATACATGGGGATGGGTATTGGCGGTATTATGGGATGGTTATTCAGCCTGCTTACGGGTAGTATATTGCTAACGTGGCTGTTTAATGCCACAAGAGGTAGTGTGCTTATCTGTGCCATATTTCATGCCACTGTGGATATTGCATTTACTGCCGATTTTGCCGATAAGGACATTGTAAATTATATGGGGGCACTCATCACAGTATGGGGTATTGTCACCGTTCTTATATTTCGTCCCCGCAATCTTGCTCCCCATCGCAGAACTATGATGGAGTAGGGACATTTCCTACAGATATCATAAATTGCATAGTACTATGAACGACTTTTTTTCAGAGCTGTTTGCTTACAGCCATCATTATAATCAGCAGCTTGCGGCCTTGTTTGCGGCCCATCCCGACACAATATCAGATAAGGCTATGAAGCTCTTTAGCCACATAGTCAATGCGCATCAGATATGGAATGCCCGCATTATAGCACAGCCACCGGGTACAGCAGTATGGGAGGAGCATGATATGGTCCATATAGCACTTCAGGACAATAAAAATTATGCAGACTCACTGGCTATACTCAATAATACAGACCTTGACAGTATTATAGATTATACTAACTCGCGGGGCGAGGCATTTACTAATACCGTGCGCGATATCCTCTTTCATGTTATCAATCATTCTACCTATCACAGGGCACAGATAGCTACAGAGATGAAGCAGGCTGGTATTGCCCCGCTTACAACAGACTATATTTTTTATAAACGTTAGTAGTCATATCTTTTTCATTGCCGCATAGCTGCACTCCAGGATGCGGTCTGTTCTTTCGTGTTACTATGCCATTAAGGAACTTTTTTTTGGTATGATAAAAAATGCATTTACTTTTGCGACCGCATAGTCGCAACTGTATGGTCGCTTTAAAAACATTCAATAATCTTCCGGAAGAACGAAAGGAGCAGGTGCTTACTGTATGTCTTCGCGAATTTTCACTGCACGATTACGATACAGCATCTCTTTCGGGTATCGTATCAGAACTTGGGCTGGCAAAAGGCAGTTTTTACCGCTATTTTGAGAATAAGAAATCTTTGTATCTGTATCTGATAGATTATTGTATTCAGGCCAGGGTGATACATGATGAGGGGCTTGTAGACAGGGATACTACCGACTTTTTTGTGCTCATGTTACAGCACTTTGGCGCTAAGATGAGTTTCGACAGGAAATACCCGCTGCATAGCGCCTTTTTGTACAATGTGCTACAGGAAAGAAATAATGAAGAGCTGGGCGATATAAAGCTATATAGCAAGGAACGGGTGCTGAGCGTTATCAGAGTGATGGTAGGGGAGTGGGTAAAGCGGGGGCAGCTACGTGCAGATCTGGATATTGATACCATTGCATTCATGGTGCTGCAGACACAGTTGTCCATATTTGATTATATAGCGCTTCGTTACCATGTAGATTTCAGTAGCAACATAAGGGAGAAAGGTATCCTGTATGACCTACCTGAGGCAGAACTGCTCAGTATCAGCAGGCAGTTTGTAAACCTGCTCAAAAACGGCATAGCAACTTCATAAAACTATTATCATGGAAGTAATAACTACACATGGGCTATGTAAAAGCTTTGGCACCACTGTGGCCGCCAGTGATATATCACTCTCTGTGAGTGAGGGGCAGATATTTGGCTTTCTGGGGCTTAACGGGGCCGGAAAAACCACACTTATACGTATGCTGCTGGGCATGGTACGGCCCGATGCCGGTGAGATACATTTGCTGGGCAGGAGGCTCACGCCTCGTTTCGATGGGTGGAATGATGTGGGCTATCTGGTAGAGACGCCATATTCATATCCCAACCTTACTGTAAAAGACAATCTGGAAGTGCACTATGCTCTGCGGCGGTTACGGCAAAAAGGGATGGTAGAAGATGTAATGGAACGTCTGAAACTCACAAAATACAGGGATGTCCGTGCCGGTACGCTCTCTCTGGGCAATCAGCAGCGGCTGGGCCTGGCCAAAGCGCTGATACATAAACCCCGGTTGCTTATTCTGGATGAACCCATTAATGGTCTGGACCCGGAAGGCATTGTAGAGGTGCGGGAACTGCTGGCAGAACTGGCCGCAGCCGGTACTACCGTGTTTATATCCAGCCATATACTGGAAGAGATATCCAAAATAGCCCATGAGATAGCAATTATACACCAGGGCAGGCTGGTGACGCAGTTATCTGCTACAGAACTGTCTGCCAGGTTGCACCGTAAGCTACGGCTCAGCACTCGCGATAATGACCGCGCGGCCATGTGGCTGCAGCAGCAGGGGTATGCCTGTACTATGAATGCCGCTCATGAGCTGGAGGTAACAGACAGCAGGGCTATTGAGCATCCTGAATGGGTATCAGCACAGTTGTCACAGCTGGGTATAGCCCCTTCCCTGCTTTATCCCTGTACCGAGGATCTGGAAATGTTCTTTCTCAGAAGTATTAATCACGTAATACCGTCATAATGGATATACATACTATTCGTGCCGAACTCAGGAAGATAAAAGGTTCCGGCTTCCTGCCTGCCAGTTTTATTGCATTTGGTCTGGCTCCGCTTATGGGCGGCGTATTCATGCTTATGTTGCGGCATCCGTCGGCTATGGCCCGTGCCGGTGGCCTGGCTACCAAGGCTGATGCAATGCATTTTACTGCCGACTGGGTATCCTATTTTCACTTGCTATCGCAGGCTGTAGGGGTAGGGGGCGTACTGATATTTGGCTTTGTCATCAGCTGGCTTTTTGGCCGGGAGTATTCTGATGGTACGGCAAAGGATATGCTGGCATTACCTACCTCACGCAGAGCCATTATTCATGGAAAGTTTGCTGTGTATATACTGTGGTGCCTTATGCTGGCTACGTCCAATCTGTTCATCGGGGCTATCATAGGTTCCATGCTTGGTATTGATATACCATCCGTATCGGTACTGCTGCCATTGCTGGGTCATTACTATGCTACGGTATTCCTCACATTACTTACCGTAGTACCTATTGCTTTCTTTGCACTATGGGGCAGGGGTTTTCTTACTCCGCTTGGGTTTGTGGCGCTTACGCTGGTCTTTGCACAGATTATAGCTGCTGCCGGATTCGGCAGCTTGTTTCCCTGGGCTATACCTGGGCTTTTCAGTGGTGCATCGGGAGATGCAGGTACAGGGTTGGGTATTATCAGTTATGTAGTGGTATTGCTTACTGCGTTTGCGGGCTATGGTATCACTACCTCATTCTGGATTCATGCCGATCATACAAAATAACCTTGTTTACATGAACAGGGGCTGCCCGTTAAGACAGCCCCTGAGGAGAAATTATATGAGGTAAAAGCTTACTGCTTTACAACCTGTATTGCCTTACGGCCTGTTTCATTGCTTACTACTACGTTATAGACACCTGATGCCCAGTTGTCTGTATTGATAGTAGCAGCACCGGTTACACTATTAGTCTGTACAGAAGCTACATTGCGGCCTGCTATATCATAAACATTTACTGTAGCATTGGTCCATGCACTGGCATTTATATTCAGTATGCCAGTTGTTGGGTTAGGGTATGCAATAACGGTTGCATTGTTTGCTATGTCAGCCACTTCTGTAGATGGTATCTGACGAGGCAGTGTTATTGTTAAATTCTCAGCCGCATCGCCGGCGTCTGCTACACCATTGCCATTAACAGCATTTACCGCAAGATAAAACTTAACATCTGTAAGGGTTGTAGATGTAGGGGCCGTCCATACGAATGATTTGGACAATGTAGCTGGAGTACCTGTTCCGGTTATTACAGAAGAATGTTCCATGATTTCAAGACTGGAACTTGTACGCTTGGCAGTCTGTGCAGGAAGTCCGGTAGCGGCAAAGCTACCTGCCTGTACCTGTGCTGTACCTGTGCCGCTCACTGCTGCCAGCTGGAAGCCAAACTTAGTATTGGTAGGATGGGATCCTGTTACGGTTACTGTATAAGTCATACCTGCTACATAGCTGGTTACTTCGACTCCGCCAACTGAGTCAACACGAATACCAGGTATTGCTGCCAGCGTACCAGTATGACACCCTGCTTGTGCGCAGGTCTGCGTTATGCCTTTAGCTCCGTTTCGTATGCCATTTCCTCCGTTTACGGCACCACCTCCATTACTCATCAGTACTACAGCACCCATGATTGAGGATAAGGTAAAAAGTAGAATTTTTTTCTTCATTGTATTGGATTTTTGGTTTGGTGGATGATTACAATTATTAATTATTAGTAAATGTATGTACTTGTATTCTTATAACAAAACTGTGACAAAATATATTTTAGGTTTTGAGCAAAAATTATGCCAGGGATAAGGTAAAAGGAACATGTTGAATGGCATATATTCTGTAATTAGGTATGCCCAATAATCTGAACCTTAAAGAGATGGTTTGTTTTGTAACTATTGGTTATAAAAACTTTCATCTATTAATTGAAAAAAATAAAAAAAGGTTTTTTTATTGACCTCTGCATTATGCTCTATAACCGGAGAAATTCAGCATATAAAGGTCGCCTGATTACTATTTTATATACTTCCGCAGACTGTCTGCTGCTATTTTTCCAGCATATATTTTCAGGAGTTTGCCGGTGCTGTCATATATATTCATTTGTGGCAGTGGCTGGTAAAGGAAGGTGTTGGCTACATATTGTGAGCTGTCTATCCCCACTGCAATACCCGGATATTTTACCATCTCCATATCTGCATAAAAGTCAGGGAGAAAATCCTTCATTTTACTGGTGGTAATCAGCAGCAGCGGCTTTTGCGTATACAGGTCTGTGTTTGCCTGCAGCATGGTAGTCGTTTCACGGCAGTGGCTACATTCAGGGCTGAAAATCATAACAAAACAGCCCTTGCCCTTATACATATCGCTGCCATTGGTAAGTGTATAGGTGCCTGTAGCCGGCGACTTACGCTTTCTGGCTTTCTTTACAACAATGGCACTGGTATCCCTATAGCTCATGTACACAAGAGGAGGCATATGGGTGCCCGGTTGGGTAAAGTCTGTTACGCCCTGCTGTGCGTAGGTGTTGCCGCAGCTCAGCAGATACAGGAATATCAGAGAAAAGCTGATCAGTAGTTGCTTCATCTTCTTCTCCTTTTACCTTTTTTGCCGTGGTCTATATATTGCGCCAGTGAATCCATTGGTACGTCTCCGCTGTATATTTTCAGCAGTGTGCGGTCTGGTCCGTATATGTTTATCTGTGGCAGTGCCTGATACAGATAGGCATTGTCTATGAAACCAGAACTGTCCAGCCCTATGTACATGGGAGGAAGGTGTGCTATATGGTGCCGCTCGCTGAAGTCTGGTATATAATCGGCCATTACTTTATTGGCCAGTAGTATGATTTTTGATTTTTTAAAAAGGTCTATGTTTTTTTCCAGCATAAAGGTTGCATCCTCGCAGTGCAGGCAGGTGGGGTTAAACATCATCACAAAAAGGTTAGCACCATTGTCAAAGTCTTTTTCTGTAAGCACCGTATAAGTGGTATCCATACCCATTTTGCGGTATTTCTTCATAGTACGCAGCGCCCTTGCTTCGGCTGTTGTATCAGTATAAGACATGAAAACGAGTGGAGGCATTGGGGCGCCATCCCTTCTGTAGTCTGTATATTTGCCTGCTGCATTTTGTGTAGTCTGGGCTGTCTGTCCGTAAGAAGCAGATAGAGAAAGGAGCGACAGTAGTAAGGCTGTCAGTAACTTACGTAGCATAGGGCTAATTTAGGCATTATAGAAGTAAAAGTATCACAATATTATGGCTGATAATCATATCCCGTTGGCAGAGCGTGTCCGGCCGCAATCGCTGGCTGCTTTTATTGGGCAGGAGCATCTGGTAGGTCAGGGCAAAGTACTTGAGCAGATGATTCGCAGCGGCCAGCCGCGCTCCATGATATTCTGGGGGCCTCCGGGCGTGGGTAAAACTACGCTGGCACAGATTATAGCCCGTTCTATGAACATGGTATTCTTTACCCTCAGCGCTATAGACAGTGGCGTAAAAGAGGTGCGCCAGGTCATAGAGCAGGCATGCAGGGCGGGGCATGCGCTGTTATTCATAGATGAGATACACCGCTTCAACAAAGCTCAGCAGGATAGCCTGCTGGGGGCGGTAGAAAAGGGTATTATTACGCTCATAGGCGCTACTACCGAAAATCCATCCTTTGAGGTTATCAGTGCCCTGCTCAGCCGCTGTCAGGTTTATGTGTTGCAGGGGCTTACTGCCCATCATATGAAGGCGCTGGTACAGCAGGCTATGGAGCAGGACGAGTGGCTGCACAGCCGGCAGCTGCAGATAGAAGAATGGGACGCCCTGCTACAGCTGAGCGGCGGTGATGCCAGAAAGCTGCTCAATCTTACGGAACTCATTGCCGCCTCTCTGCCCGATGGTGAGCATATCATTACCGATAAACTGGTGCAGGATATTGTACAGCGTAAAATGGCGCTGTATGATAAGACCGGAGAGCAGCATTATGATATCATCTCAGCTTTCATAAAATCGGTACGGGGTAGCGACCCCAATGCAGCTGTATACTGGCTGGCACGCATGATAGAGGGTGGGGAAGACCCCAAATTCATAGCGCGGCGTATGATAATACTGGCCAGTGAGGATATAGGTAATGCCAACCCTAATGCGCTACTGCTGGCTACTGGCTGTTTTCAGGCGGTGGAGATGATAGGGTATCCCGAGTGTCGCATTATTCTGTCTCAGACGGCTACCTATCTGGCCTCATCGGCTAAGAGTAATGCGGCGTATATGGCTATTAATAATGCACAGTCGCTGGTGAGCCGTACCGGAGATTTGCCCGTACCTCTGCACATACGCAATGCCCCCACGGCGCTTATGAAGAAGCTGGATTATGGAAAAAACTATCAGTATGCGCACGACTTCCCCGGCAATTTTGTAGAACAGGAGTTTCTGCCGGATGCAATAAGCGGTACAAAGTTGTATGATCCAGGCAACAATGCCTCAGAAACGCGCCTGCGCGACTATCTGAGGCATTGCTGGAAAGATAAATATGGTTATTAGTCCTTCGATATAGAGGCCAAAAATAGTTGGTGGTGCTAGCCTGAGACTCTTTATTGGAAAGGATTTGAAGGAAGTTAATTGAAAGTTGTTTCAATTAACTTCCTTCTTTTTATGGATACGTCAAAAAAAGCGC
>JAUIBA010000021.1 GCA_030427635.1 Bacteroidia bacterium | reverse complement strand
TACGCTAAGGTCCCTTCCGGTAATAACAGCGACACCAGCGCCGTATAGTTGTCTTGTATGCTCATCTCGTCTGAACACAAAAAAACAAACTATTACATCATTCCCCCAACTTTTTCGCTTGATCCATTATTCAGCTTGACCCTAGAAAGTTTCTGCCACCGTTAGCTTTGAAATACCCTAAAACTAAAAAGGGCTTCAGTTGCCTGAAACCCTTTCCTGTCTTGTGCTCCCCCTTCAGGACTTGAACCTGAGACCCCATGATTAACAGTCATGTGCTCTAACCAACTGAGCTAAGGAGGAATGTTATTCCCGTTTTGGGATTGCAAAGATAGCAATCAAAGTTTACCTGCAAAATATTTTTCGCTGCTTTTTTAAATATTTTCTATTCTAAAGCATGCCGCAGATGTCACTTAGCGTAGCAGGGTTACATCGCCCTTCATATACCCCTCACCGCCACGGCGGTCTATGAAGCTTATGTGCCAGAAATACACACCCAGCTCGGCGGGCTTGCCGCCCCAGGTACCATCCCAGCCCTGCTCCAGCGACTTGCCAAAGTACACCTCCTCGCCCCACCTGTTATATACCTTAAAGTACTTCACACTCCTGTACCCTACCGCCTTCGGTCTGAAATAATCATTACGCCCGTCTCCATTGGGGGTAAATGCCGTAGGCACTACAAATGAGGCATTGTTTACCACCCACACACTTATTGTATCATAGCCACTGCAGCCATAGTCGCTCTTTACAAAAACACGATACGTATACGTACCAGTATCGGGATAGGTACCTATGGGATTGCTGATAGAGGTATCACTGAGCCTGTCCGGCGGTGTCCACGAATAGGATGTCCCCCCCTTGGCATCAAACTGTATATACTCCCCTTTTACTATGATGGTATCATCACCGGCATAGGGCGTAAAATTCTGTACGATAATGCGGTGCACCGTCGTATCTACACAGTTCTTTATATTCTCAGATGTAAGCACCACATTGTAGGTACCTCCCTTGGTAAAAGTATGCACAGGATTCTGATCTGCAGATGAGGTACCATCACCAAAACTCCAGTTCCAGCGCACTATTGGCTTTATCGTAGACTCTGTCTGGTCTGTAAACGTAATAGGCAACCCGGGACAGTAAATACCGGAATCAATAAAGTCAGGATTGAATACCGGATATATCTTCACCAGCCTTGATATACTGTCAGGACACGTAGAGCCGGGATTTACCACCAGCTTCACTACATACGTACCGGTATCAGGATATACAAAGTCCGGCTCAAAATCTACAGAGTTGGGTGCCCCCTCTACCCCAAAGTCCCATCTGTAGGAAAATCCCCCCTTACTCGTATTCACAAAATGAACTTTATAGTCCTTACAGTTTACTATGTATGTATTGGGTGCCGTAGAAAATAAGGGTATATCTGCCACTACCACTTTAGAGCAGTCTGTAACCACAAACTGAAATTCACGCTTAGTAGTATTTATCGGAAGGCCATCGCGCCATTCGGTACAGCATACCGTCACCAGATAACGACCTACACGGTTGGGCGTACCCGTCATAAGCCCCGTAGTCGGGTCTATCTGAATAGATGGAGCTCCCGATATGGAATTCTGATAGGTATATGGGGGGAAATAGTCTACCGTATCAAATGGAGGCGGTGTAGCAATAGGAGGCTTAATATCCGGTCCGCTGGCCCCTTCTACCGCCGCACAGAACTCATACGAAAGTGAATCCCCGTCGGGGTCAGTAGCAGAGTGATCGTAAAAAAGAGGATTATCCTTGCATATCACCTGCGGAGGATAATTATTAAAATATGCGCTGTTATTGAAGATAGGTGTAGGAGGTATCGTACAGAAATAAGTAGCGCCCTTATCGCCCGGGTCTACAAGGTTTACAATACTGGCATTACGGCAGCAGCGCTGATACACCACCACATACCCATTAGGGTTAGGCGGTAAGTAATAGGTCTTTTCAAACCGCTTGCGCAAAAGGCACAAATCCGGAATATTGTTGATACAATCATTACTGAAATTGGCAGGCACAGTAATAGAGCCACCAGACCCCGGAGTTGCATTGAAGCGGATAGTTGTATCCACGTCAAACAGATTACCGGCGCCATCATATACCGTAAAGAATGCAGGGTTGTCCTGAAGTATAGCATCCGGCACACCCGAAATACAGTCCTGATATATGTATAATGTTACACGATACTTTTTGAATGTCTGCCCTGAAATAACTGTATCTCCCAGAAAACGATAAGTAAAATCACCACCTACGATATGCGAAGCGAAAACCCGGGGTGACAGGAGAGATAATAAAAAAACCAGTATGCCGAGGGTTCGCATTATCATACATAAGAAAACTTGCGACTGAAGCAGTAGCTACTGAATGAGCGCAAATCCCGTACCAGGTATTCAGGACACTCCAGCATGCTCATATGCCCGCACTGTTCATATAAAGATACAAAGTTAACAGAAGACCTATGGCATAGTTGTAATATTTTCCTAAAATCTACAATGCTATCCTCTTTACCCGCTATCCACTGCACAGGGCATGGCACTCCATCCAGCATAGCCACATAATCACTTCGCCCTATCATAGCCTCATAAAATCCAGTCATTGCCTCGTCCGTCATCTGCATCCCGGCATTTACCTTCTGCATCACCACATCCGGCGAAGCTTTCAGAAACTCTTGGGCAAACAGATTATTGGTCATCTGTTTTACAAACGCTTCTTTACCCCCTTTTCTTATGAGCTCTATTACTTTTCTGCGTGTTTCTTTCTTTTCCTCATCATCGCCGGCAGCCGTGGAGTGCACCATACATACGCCTGCAAGACGGTGAGGATACAATGCAGCAAATGCCATTGCCGTATAGCCACCCATAGAATGACCTGCCAGTACTACCCTGTCCAGTCCTTCTGCCGCTATTATCTCTTCTACACCCGATGCTATATCAGAAAGTGACACCCCAGCCTTGTAAGGACTCTTACCACTACCGGGAAAGTCAGGTACTATCACCTGAAACCTGTCACTGAACATTGGTGCCAGTCCACGCCATATATTGCCATCGTCAGGAAACCCATGAAGCAGTACAATAGTGGGCCCGTTACCTTCTTTTGTATAGTACATCATATTATTTTGCTTTAATAGCCACCTGCCCCTGTTTCCGCCATACAGATATATAAACAATCATCAGCCCCAGCTGCAGCAGCAGTAACTCCGGTATTGTGCCCTGCACCCTCATTAGTGGCAGTAGCATAGAAATACCGCATAGCACCAGCGCTATTATTGCATAGCGTCCTCTTCCCGGTCGGCGGGAAAAAGCCAGTACAAGATTGGTAGGCAGTGCCCACAGTATGTTATAGTTATTTGAGCACCCCTGATGATCTGTACCAAACCACATAAACAGTATAATTACACCCAGCAGCCCCGATATTATCAGCATCAGCGCATTTACTATCCGTGCAGGCCACTGCACCCGCGCAGATATCATATTTACTATCAGCGTCAGCAGCATAAGGCCCGCACACAGCACAAGTGCCATATTAGGTCCTTTCACCAGCCCCTGCCTGTCAGGCAGTAGCTCTTCAGGTTTTGAACTGAAAGGTTTACCAGCCACAGTAGCTGCCGCCAGCCCATCGCTCAGGTAGGCCGGCAGAAACATAATATCCTCATTGGTCATTACCTTATCTATACGGCTGCCCAGCAGTATATTCACCCCGGTACGCTCCCAGTGCCGGCGATAGAAGTAACGGTTCATTATATCGCGGAAGGTGATGCGTTTGCTTACGGCCTCCGTCGCGCCATACACAAAATCCTTGCCTATAACATTGGGAAATATATCCCTGATACGGGTGGCACAGTTATCAAAAAAGAAGTCATACTTGTAGTATCGGTTTTGGGGCAATGCGTTAATATCCAGATACTCCTTTATCTCGCGCTTCTGCTCATTGCTCATAGTCAGTACCTGTTCATCTACACTGCGCCCATACTCATAGTACTCCTCCATAAAGTCACCAAAAAACTCAGTTGATACATAATACCTGAGTTTTCCCCTCATAAACTTCAGCTCAAAATGCTCATCATACCCATTGAACATGCCATAGTTATACACCCTGTCATTAAATGGCGGTTCCGCGCTGCTGTCTATGACGCGTATAGCTGTATGGCCAAATGTCTCATATACATAATCCCCCACCCCGCATGTCAGCAGGCTTATACGTAACCCATTCGGTTCATAAGAAGATACACTACTGTCTGGCTGTGCTATTGCCGCACCACACACAGCAAGCACTATATATAGTAGAGTTAACGTTCGTTTCAGCATGATATCAGTTGGCTTCAGATGGCGTTACTGCCACCAGCAGGCAAAGATAGGCGGTTACTGCCAGCACAGCAGTTATGAACTTAGTATATCCAGCAGTTTGGCAGCATTAAAGGCGTAGTTACCCCATTCATTAACAATAAAGTTGCGCGCATTATTCCCAATAGTTGCCCTCAACTCCCCCGATGCTACCAGCTCTGCCAGTACCTCTTTAAGAGCTACGGGCTGGTGAGGTGCCACCATTATGCCGTTCTTACCCGATGTTATAAGTTCCGGATGCCCGCATATGGCAGTGGTCACTGCCGGCACACCGGTAGCCATTGCCTCCACCACACTGTTAGCTATACCCTCTGAGTGCGATGGCAGGCAGAAAATATCTGCGGCATTATGCACCCGCGCCATAAGCCGCGGCTCCACCTCGCCCAGCTTTATAAAATGCGCAGCAAGGCCTCTGTTAGCTGCCTCTGCCGTCAGATTTACTTCCTCATGTCCGGCATATACAGCCGCCAGCACAAATCCGTCTGTCTCCTTTTTCAGCATAGCCAGCGCATCCAGCATATCCAGCCAGCCCTTCCGCTCTATTGCGGCACCTATCATCAGTATTACTATCTTGTCCTGTGGTAGTCCGTACTCCTTACGTATAGCCATTTTTTCATCGGCGCTCACCGGCTTGAAAAAATCATGGTTTACCCCTCGTCTTATTACAGAAAAAGGTACAGGCGTGTCCAGTAATTTATTGGCTTCATCTCCCAGATATTTTGCTACCGCCAATCGTATATCAGCATCCCGCAGCGTTTCTTTGAATATCTGCATCCGCATTGCATTTGCCTGTGGCAGTATCAGTACATCATCACCTACAGCCATCACTGCTGTGCGCACTCCCAGCCTCCGGCCGGCCTTTACCACCATAGCAGCATCTGGCAGCCATTGCGCCAGAAATACATCTTTTGCCGCATCAAATGCCACACCCCCTTTTGTGAAAAAAGCCACAATAGTATCCTCATACTTCTGTGCATAGGGGGTTCTGAATATTCTGCCCGGCTTCATATTGGGTATCCGGGGATGGTGTACTTCTATACCGTCATATACCCGGTTAAGCGGATACCCATATCTGCTTACCTCTTCCCAGTTACTGTTCAGTTTTTGAAACGGTGCCGGCGGATGCCATAATACCGGCTGCACTACACTAAGCGTTGCCCCCAGCTCTATCAGTGCTTTATACTGCCGGTGGGCAAAAATACCCGTCCAGCGCATACCCGGATAATCGTGTGGATAGAAAGAAGGGAAAGCCCAGATTCTCATACATTTCATTTTTTATACGCTGGCAGCCCTCCTGAAATAAGCGGCAAGACATACCATTGCAAAAACGGTCCGCCTGTCAGCATTCTGCAGTTCTGATGATAGCTGGCCGGCAATTGCTCCGTTTATCATCGGCACCTTATCTGTCGCCGCCAGCGATGTGCGTGCATAAACACGGGTTGCCTCATCACTGGTAAGCCAGCGTCCCAGTGGAGAATTAAAACCGGTTTTTTCACGATAAGCCAGTTCCTGACCCAGCTTCTGTGCCAGCAGTTTCCTTAGCGGCACCTTCCCGGTATCTCCATTGCGCTTAAATGCCGAAGGAATACTGAACGCATGCTCTACTACCCTATGGTCCAGAAAAGGCACCCGGCCTTCTATCCCGTTCCGCATCGTCATCCGGTCACATTTCGTCAGCATCTCATCCACAAGTGTTGTCTTCACATCTGCATATAGCGTCTGGCTCAGTATATCTGCACCCGCAGTACGGTCAAATATCTGTTTAAGGCGATTCATATATCGCTGCTCATCTACATTTCTCCTCACATCAGGTGCTATGCAGGACAATGCCATTTCAGGTGCCACCGCTATCATCCGGTCAAAAAACACCTGCGCAGGATGAACCTTCAGATTTTCCCTCACCTTCGTCAGGCTGGCCCTCCCTGTAACCTTTGCTCCTATTTTCAGTACTGTATCATGCATAGATGCAGGTACATGCCTTAGAAAATCAGGTAATACCGGTGGTTTATGCCGGTAGTAACCACCAAAAAGTTCGTCACCACCATCTCCGCTCAGCACCACCTTTACATGCATCCCTGCCAGCTGTGAAATACTACCCAGCGATAATGCCGATGTAATGGCAAATGGCTGGTCTATATATTCAAACTGATATTCAAAATCATCAAAAAAACCTGAGGTCACCTCATAGGAGTGATGTGTAGTACCCAGTCTCCGCGCAGTGGCAGTAGCCAGCGTACCCTCATCCTCATCCTCTCCGGGAAATGAAGCTGTAAATGTATGTATACCGGGACTGGCCTTCACCGCCCATGCCGTTATGAGCGAGGAGTCCACCCCAGCCGATAAAAACGAGCCTACAGGCACATCAGCTATCAGGTGGTCCGATACCACCTGCTGCATCAGTTCGTCTGTAGCTACCAGTACATCCTGCTCCTTTTTCCACTTGCTTCCGTCAGTCAGCGGCACATCCCAGTACTGGGTGATGTTCATTCTGCTGTCCCGTACTATAGCATAATAGCCCGGCTCCAGACTTTTCACTTCGTTGAAAAATGTATTAGGTCCGGGAACGCTCCCCGTCAGAAAATACTCATACATCGAAGTAGGGTCAGGGGTTACATTTACCAGACTGCAATCTGTAATTGGTTTTACCTCTGATGCAAAAACGAAACTATCCCCCTTGCGGTAGTAGTATAGTGGTTTTATCCCCACCCTGTCCCGCGCTATGAACAGCAACTCTTTTTTAGAGTCCCATAAAGCAAATGCAAACATCCCCGTAAGCTCATTCAGCATACGCTCAGGGTGCTGGTGATGCTCTTCATATAAATGGAGTATCACCTCTGAGTCCGAATCAGAGCTGAAAACATGCCCCTTTTCCAGCAGTTTTTTACGCAGCGCCTGGTAGTTATATAACTCACCATTGCACACAAGTGCCAGCGTCCTGTCTTCGTTAAAGAAAGGTTGATTACCAGCTTCTGAAAGGTCTATGATAGAGAGCCTTGTATGCACCAGACCTATAAGCTCATCCTCAAATATCCTGCTGCCATCCGGCCCGCGATGAGCCAGACTTCCTGCCATTTTTTTCAGTGCCGACCTTCTGCTGTCGAACGGAAACCTGCCATAAACTCCTGCTATACCGCACATGCGCTAATAAAAGAAATAAGGGGAAACAGTGCCGGTATATATACCGGGCCGGTCAAATTTACTCTTGTTATTTGTGTTCTGCAAATAACGGCTTACGATGGTATGTACTAATTTTAGCCCACAAACAACAGCACATGACAGAAAAGCAGCAGATGTTCCACAACCGGCTTACCAAAGTTTACCGGCATACCGGCAAGCTGGCCCGAAAGCAAAACATTGCCTGCTACCGTATTTACGACCATGATTTGCCCGAGTTCCCTCTTGCTGTAGATATATATGAAGACGTAGTGCACGTAGCCGAGTATAAACGTAAACACGGTATGGAAGATGATGAGCATGAAGCATGGCTGGCAGCTTGCAGAACCACTATTGCTGCGGTGCTGGAAGTACCGGAAGCTAACATATATATAAAAGTAAGGCAGCGAAAAGCAGGCAGGCAGGGCCAGTATGAAAAGCTGGGCGAAGAGCGTACAGAAAAAATTGTGTCAGAGCAGGGACTCAGCTTCATCATAAACCTGACAGACTACCTCGATACCGGCCTCTTCACAGACCATCGTATTACGCGCGATATGGTACGAAGCCAGTGTGCCAATAAAAAAGTATTGAATCTGTTTTGCTACACAGGCTCATTCAGTGTATATGCAGCAGCCGGCGGGGCAGCCTCGGTTACATCGGTAGATATGTCAAAAACATATCTGAACTGGGCACGCAGAAACATGCAGTATAACAAACTCTATGACCCCGATATACACCAGTACATACAGGACGATGTCATAGCATGGCTCAATGGTGCAGCATCCGGCTCCTACGACCTCATCATCTGCGACCCACCCACATTCTCTAACAGTAAGCGCATGAATGACATTTTCGATGTGCAGCGCGACCATGTGCCCCTTCTGAAACAACTGTTGCGGTTATGCACACCCGGAGGCCGTATATATTTCAGTAATAATTACCGTGGTTTTGTACTGGACAGGGATGCTATCCCGGCCACTGAGGTAAAAGACATCACCGCAGCCACTACTCCGTTCGACTATAAGGGGAAACTGCACCGCCAGTGTTTTCTGCTGGAAAAGTAACGGCTGCACTATCTGGCATATAAAAAAAGTGATAGGGCCAGGTCCATTTTTCGTAGTTGCTATTGTTACCTGAGGCAAAGATAGCTCCGGTATCAGGCGCTACGAAACAAAGTGTGTATGTGTGTATCAGTATTACATAACTGCCCGTTACGCAATGTCTATGATGGATGATACATACGCCTGAAAGCCTCCTTCCTGCGTATAGCTATCTCCAGTATCTTACCATCTTTCATCACTACGGCCCCTCCTCTGCCCTTCTGCACTTTTGCTATCTCTTCCAGGTTCACAATATACCCGTGATGTATCCGGCAAAACATACCCTGCGGCAGCATCTCTTCAAACTCTTTAAGGGTTCTTGTGGTAAGATATACCTTCTCCCGGGTATGCACATGTGTATAATTGCCATCTGCTATCAGATACATAAAGTCCTCTACCGGTACCAGGTACTGCTCACCACGGTCTGTAAAAGACACCTTCTGTTTTCCGGCATTCTTTTCAGCCATGTTGCGCATCAGCAGGTCATAATTCTGCGCCAGTGAGTGCTCTCTGATACGCTCCTCTGCACGGGCCACCGCCTGTATCAGGTCCTGAATACGCAATGGTTTCAGCAGATAGTCAATTGCCGAAAATCGGAATGCATTTACAGCATACTGGTTATATGCAGTAATAAATATGATCTCAAACCCTATTGCAGGCAACGACTTCAGCAGGTCAAAACCACTGCTACCCGGCATTTCTATATCCAGAAACACCAGCTGCGGTTTCATAGATTCTATGAACTCCTTCCCGGCTCTGGCGCTACCGGCTATTGCTACTACCTTCACCTGTGGGCAGTGCTCCTCCAGAAAACTCCTGAGTATAAATACACTCTTGGGCTCATCATCTATTATTACTGCTGTTATCATCCTGTTCGTGTTAGTTCGGTTGCCTCCTGCTCTTTCATCCGCTATTGTAAAGTTAGCCATCACATACCGTCATAAGGCAGCACAATACGCAACTGCGCACCGCTATATGATAACTGAGTATTGCACCACCTGCAACGCATCGTTAATACTACCGTTGCATAAATAAAATATACCGTTTACTAAGTCAGGCATAAATCAGAATTAAAATATATTCAACTTACATCAGGTAGTTGACAGCTATGTTACTACCCCCTTACACTGATTCTATTGTATCATGATAAACACACGCACTATGTCAATCCCCTTACTTATGAGCATGGTTACTACCGTCGCTGCTACAGCGCAGCCTGCACCGCTCCCCGCAGGCACCGCCATCGGCGGCAGATATTTCTGCAATGCAGATATTACCGGAGGCAACAGTAAAAGCGAAGTAAACCTGGTTTACAATGCTAATACCGGCAGCCTTACAGGGCTACTGAGCCGTACAGCCCGCCACAGCTTCGGGTACAACATGACTAACATTCAGATGGAGCGCACCAGAAAAGGAATTTTCTACTGGGGTGCCGATATGCGCAACAAAAATCACTACCCGGTACTCAGCAATATCCTTTTCCTCCTGTCCAGTGGCGACCTCGCCTCGGCACGCGTATCCCGCATCCCCGATGGCACAGATTATGTAGTAACCCGGGAAGACATGAAAAGCATTGTTATATTTAGTAAAACTGGCAACTTCCCCGATATAGCTCTGGTAGCCAGAGAGATAGGCTCACTGGCCAGCAGCATATGGGGCGGGCGCATTTTTGAAGATAATGTACCGGCTGCAGCCACCGGAAACCGGGGCTGATGACCGTTGCCTCAATTATTGTGACCGTTGCCTCATTGACCATACCGAATCTGAAAAATGTGTTGTGTCTTTGTAGCACAAAACCAGACAACGATACTGAAATAGTTGATAGGCCCCTGCGGCGAGCCCCTTTCCAGGGGGTCGCGACGGGCAGGGAACCCAAAACAAAAGACATTCATCCCTATAAAGTTGCTCTGACACTGTGAATTTATTATCAGGGCAGTAACATCTGTTACCCGATATCCGGAACCGCTTCGTTTCACCACCAGAACGAAGCGGTTTTGTTTTAAGCCCTTCTTATCCCTACTTTTGAAACCTGCCTCAACAGTACCCTTTTAGCATGAACAATTACGATATAGCAGACCATTTTGCCCTCCTGGGGAAACTCATGGATATACATGGCGAAAACAGTTTCCGGGCCAAATCATTCAGCGTTGCAGCATTCAATATTGAAAAACTGCCGGAAGAAGCCGCCACCATGGACGATGCTACCCTCTACAGCATGAAAGGCATAGGTGAGTCCACCGGTAAGCGTATACGGGAACTCATTAACACCGGCCGTATGCAGGCGCTGGAAGATATACTGGCACGTACCCCATCGGGCATACTGGACATGCTGAAAATAAAAGGGCTGGGGCCTAAAAAAATAAGCGTCATCTGGCACGAGCTGGGTATAGAATCTCTGGGTGAGCTGGAATATGCCTGTAATGAAAACCGACTGGTGGCGCTGAAGGGCTTCGGAGCTAAAACACAGGAAGCCGTATTGCAGAATATAGCCTATTTCAGGCAGAACATTGGCTTCTATCTCTGGGCCGAAGCCAGCGCATTTGCAGGCATACTCACCCAAAAGCTCACCGCAGCATTCCCGCAGCATAGGTTTGCACTGTCGGGCGATGTCAGAAGGCAGAGCGAAACACTGGAAGAGGTAGCCATTGTTACAGATGCCACTGCCGATGCACTTACCGCATTTGCCACGGCTGCTGAAGGGGTTACATCAGATATGCCCACGCCCGGCCTGCTTACCATTTCCATACCTGGTCAGCCGCGCATTGCCTTTCATCTTACCAGTGCAGCACAGTTTTACAGCACCCTGTTTATGACTACAGGTTCACCAGAGTTTACAGAAGCATTCACGGCACAGTACGCCATACCAGATGCCCCTGAGAGTGAAGATGTCATATTCACAGCCAATGGCCTCCCGGTTATACCCGCTATGATGCGGGAGTCTGCCGATGCGCTGCATAAAAGCCCGGACAGTTTCCGTAACCTCATACAGCCCGGCGACATTAAAGGCATCATACACTCCCACTCCAAATGGAGTGATGGCACCAATACGCTGGAAGAAATGGCCCGTGCAGCTATAGCTGCCGGACTGGAGTATCTCGTTATCAGCGACCACTCACAAACCGCTGTCTATGCCGATGGACTCAAACCAGACCGTGTAGTGGCACAGCATCAGGAGATAGATGAGCTGAATGCCCGCCTCGCGCCTTTCCGCATTTTTAAAAGCATAGAGTCCGATATACTGGGCGATGGCAGTCTGGATTATACCGACGGTGTCCTCGCCACCTTCGATCTCGTCATAGCCAGTGTACACAGCAATCTGAAAATGACTCAGGAAAAAGCAATGGATAGAGTAATGCGGGCTATTCAGAACCCTTACACATCCATACTCGGCCACCCTACCGGCCGCCTGCTGCTTTCACGCCCCGGTTATCCGCTCGATCATAAAGTGATAATAGATACCTGTGCTGCCCACAATGTAGTAATAGAAATAAATGCACACCCCCGCCGTCTTGATCTGGACTGGCGCTGGGTATCCTATGCACTGGAGCGTGGCGTATTACTGTCTGTCAATCCCGATGCACATAGCATTGAAGGATATAAAGACACCTATTATGGTGTAATGACCGGGCAAAAGGGAGGGCTCACCGCCGCCCGCAATCTCAGCAGCTATACCCGTACTCAGCTGGAAGCATTCATTGCAGAGCAGCACCGTAAAAGACCATAAAGGGAAAAGGAAATACAACCATTACCGGTGATACTTCAGCGCTTTGAACACTACTGTTTCATGCCGCTTTAGTATGTCCCGTTCTGCGGCACGCAGTTTCATAAAGCGCTCCATCAGCACCTGCTGTTTCAGCGGGTCTTTTTCACTGTTCAGTTTATCTATCAGCTGCCCTTGTATATACAGTATCTTCTTCAGCTCAAAGTATGAAAGCGTACTGTCCACATCATTTACGCCTATCTGCTGCTCCGGCGTCTTATCCATCCCATACCGCTCCCCCCACTTCTCACTTATCTCTGGCACATAGTGCAGCAGCGATGCCATCCTGTTACGCACCACCTCATCATTATGCCGCAGGTAGTACTGCACATCCCATTGGCTGCCGGTACTGCGCGCATGCTCCATATGCTCTGTAAACAGTTGGCGCACCGTATCACTGGCTATCAGTCCTGGCTCCACACGCTCCTCTATCAGGTGCAGTACATTATCATAGCCCTCATAGGGCAGCTTACCATGCTCTATCATTACCCGTATCAGGTGCCACTCCTGCTCCTCTTCCGATGTCGCTACCATATCAGTAGCCGGCTCCCCGGCATCTGTTGGTATCACTGCGGGGTCAGGCATTGCCGGGCCATGGTCCACACCCTGGCTGCGGCGCGCCTGCCGCTGCTCCGTTTCTATACGGTCGCGTATATATTTATTGACAAGGTTTACCAGCCCTGCCTCCTCTACCTCCAGCCGCTGGGCTGCCAGCCGTATATAATGCCCCTGTAGGGCAAAATCCTCCGTCTTGTTAATGCGCGATATGCTCTCGGCCACCTCATTCACCAGCTTTGAGCGGCGCACAGGGTCAGCGCCGGCCTCTGCCATACCTACCTGTAGCCTGAAGCTGATTACATCCTGCTTATGCTCCGCTACATACTCATGAAACCTCTTCGCGCCCGATTTTTGTACAAAACTGTCCGGGTCCTCACCATCCGGCAGCAGCACCAGCTGCACATTAAAGCTCTGCGACAGTGCCATATCCAGCCCACGCAGTGCGGCTTTTATACCGGCGGCATCACCATCATACAGTATCGTCAGGTTCTTTGTAAGCTGGGCTATCAGTCGCAGCTGGTCCTCTGTAAGTGAGGTGCCGCTACTGGCCACCACATTCTCCACCCCGCCCTGGTGCAGCGATATCACATCGGTATACCCCTCCACCAGCAGGCACTCATCCAGCTTGCTTATAGCCTGCCGGCTCTGGTACATGCCATAGAGTACCTTGCTTTTTACATATAGTTCATTCTCCGGCGTATTGATGTACTTCGGTGCCCTGTCATTCGATTTCAGTATACGCGCGCCAAACCCCAGCACACGCCCCGTCATACTCTGTATGGGAAATATCACCCTCCCCCGGTACACATCATGCCATATACCGTTGCGGTCCTTTGCCAGCCCGGCCTTTTCCAGCACCTCGCCACTGTACCCACTGGCCATAGCGTGGCGGTAAAACACATCCCCCCGTTCAGAGTTATATCCCAGCCTGAAACGCTCTATAATTTCTTTTCTGAATCCCCGCTGTTTAAAATAGCTGAGCCCTATCATTTGCCCCTCTTCCGATGTCAGCAGGGTATCATGAAAATATCCGGCGGCAAACTCATTCAGTATCCTCAGCGCCTCACCAGCCATTTGCTGTTGCTGCTGCTCTGGCGTGCGCTCTGTTTCCTCCAGCGTTATTTTATAATAGTCAGCCAGCCAGCGTATAGCTTCGGGATAGGTAAGCTTCTCATGCTCCTGTATAAAAGTAAGTGCATCACCTGCCTTACCACAACCAAAGCACTTAAAAATCCCCTTGGCCGGAGATACATTGAACGATGGCGTCTTCTCATTATGAAACGGACAATTGCCTATATAGTTGGCACCACGCTTCTTCAGCCGCATAAACTGCCCTATGACATCTACGATGTCCACACGGCTCATTACTTCCTGTATAGAGGCTGGGGTTATCATCCGAAAAGTTTAGCGGGACAGCAAAGATACACACGCGTTGCAGATTAATCCCTTACACCTCACGAATAGCCTCAGGCTACCTATCATAAACAGATAGAAACATTTAGAATTCTTTAACATCCAGTCATGATTTTAAAGCATAATTTCAATAAATATATTAACACCTTATTTACAACTCTGCTTTTTATCACTAAAACTGTTCCTTATGAAAATACCTTTCCTCACTACACTGATACCTTTGGGCATCTCCAATCAGAGCATTTACTCAGCTACAGCCGCCCCTCTCTTACAATATTGCATAGATCTGTCTGGTAATATAACTGTATACAACACTGCACTTCTGCCAGATTAATGACTGACTTTTCAGGCATGATATGTTTTTATCATGTCACTATCGTCTCATAGGTACGTTGTATGTCACTACTCCTTCCTGTTCATTATTTCACCTTTAAAATATACACACATCACAGTATCCACTCACACATCCGCTATTACTGCCATACATATACTATAGTATATGCTCATGGCCTCGTTCCTCATTCGTTGTATTGATAAATCATTCGAAATCTTTCAATTCACATTAAAAAATACTTTATGAAAAAAATCAAACTTTTTGCGCTCATAGTGGGACTGACACCAACATGTTATAGTAATGCACAATCATACTTTTCGTGCCCCTCTATATCTGTATGTATAGCCGACACTACTACAGATGTTTGTTTATTATCAACTACCACTTTCATTCCTGATGGAACATGGTCAAGCAGCGATACTACTGTCGCTACTGTTGATACTTCCGGCATAATATCGGGTATAAGTGTTGGCTCTGCAACTATTACATATACCGGCACGCAATTCTACTTCGGAGAATTTATCTTCACTACTCCGGTTACAGTTGCCCCTCTGCCCACAGCCACCCCATCGGCACCCGCTATATGTGAAGGCAGCGACCTATATCTCTTTGCAGGTGATGCCAGTGGAAATACCTACGCATGGACTGGACCTGACGGTTTCTCCTCCACAACACAGAACCCCACTATCACCAGCGCCACAGCTGCAGCTGATGGTGTATATACACTTACGGTCACATCAGCGGCAGGATGTTCTGCCACTTTTACGATAAGTGCTACCGTTGGCAACTGCCGCACCGCTACCCAGCAGACAGACTTATACGATACAGACAATGATGTGGTATCATCCGGCTACACTCAGCAAACTACCGGAATAAAAACAGCAACACATGCCACATCGCAACTGCATATCTATCCCAACCCTGCCCAAGCGGCATTCACAATAGCTGAGACAGGCACACCCGATGGTACAGTTAGCCTGAAGGTAATCAACACTATGGGTGCTATTGTTTACAATGCATCACTACAGCGCACCAATGGCACTACAACTGCCGATTGCAGCCAGCTACCGTCCGGTGTTTATATGCTACAGCTCACTGATAGCATAAACGAACCACGCACCGCTACTCTGCTCATTCAGCGATAATATTTGCTGCTTTACTTAATCGGCCAGGGGACACCATCCTGTTCCCGGCCGATTTTTATTCTGTCATACACCTGTCTCATAAGTGATTTTTCTGCTTGATATTCACTCAAACCCACACCCACACTGCAAACTATTTTATATCATATGCGCCACAGGGCATATGATATGTGTATTACTGCAAAGCATATTTTTTTCGTTTGCGCCTCCCCCTCCTTTGTCCCATCTTTACACCTGAATATATATACTAATCCTACAGCACATGAAACCATATCAGCAGCCACTGTTAAAAGAACAATGCATCCGGCCCACTCCCGTTTATGTAACCAGAGTCAGAGCAACAGGCACACCCTGAGACATATTAAAAATATCACGCGAGCAATTTTTGTAACCTTTTTGCGCAGAAAAGAGCGCACACAGCACACAATACAGCCGCATAACAAAATGATTATCAAACAAATAAAACAAACCAACAGAAAAACTGCGCACTGAAAAAAAATACTGCGCAGTTTCCTGCGCAGCTGCTCTGGCTTCTAAAACCGCTCCTCAAAAACTCATTTTCATATTGGCGTATATGACCGTATTCTATGCAGTACAAATGTGATACCTTTGCCGTTTGAACAGGCGTATATGCAAAGAAAATCTGCCGGAAGGCCAGCCTCAGACAGTGGAGGAAGAAAATTTAAATCAGAAGATGGTGCAGGAACTGAGCGCGGTAGCGCCGGTAGGTACAAAAAGGATGGTGGGGACACACCCGGCAGAGAACGCAATGCAGGCGCATTTAAAGGCCGGTCAGGTAGTGAATCGGCACGTGGCGGCATGAGTGGAGGCGGTAGAAAACCCAGGCAGTCAGAAGATGGTGCAGGTCGTCCTGAACGTAAGTTCTCCGACAGACCCGCCCGCAAGTTTGGCGACAAGCCCGCAAGACCTTTCCGCAGCCGCGAAGAGGGCGATGATAGCAGAGGCAGCGAAAGACCAGCCCGTAAGTTTGGCGACAAGCCCGCTAGACCTTTCCGCAGCCGCGAAGAAGGTGATGATAGCAGAGGCAGCGAAAGACCAGCCCGCAAGTTTGGCGACAAACCCGCAAGACCTTTCCGCAGCCGCGAAGAGGGCGATGATAGCAGAGGCAGCGAAAGACCAGCCCGCAAGTTTGGCGACAAACCCGCGAAATCTTTCCGTAGCGATGAGCGCAATGAGCGATCTGGCCACTCCGGCAAGCGCTTCGATGATGCACCTCGCGGTAATGCCCGTGGAGCAGGTAAAAAGGCAGGCCCGGGAGGTAAACCCTTTGCTGGCATGCCGGAGCGCAGAAAAAGCAGGGAAGATTTTAAAAGAGAAAACCGTATTTCAGAACGGGAAGAATTTGAAAAAGCACAGCAGGATAATGACCGCGAGTACTTTGGCGATGATGCCAAATGGACATCTGTAAAAGATACCCGCAAACAGGCCACTACTGCCGCCAGCTTCCCTATGCCGCTCAATAAATATATAGCACATAGTGGCGAGTGCAGCAGGCGCGATGCCGCAGAACTGGTACGCCAGGGCAAGGCAAAAGTAAATGGTGAACTGATAACAGACCCGGGACATAAAGTAAACGAAGGCGACCTGGTAAGCCTGAGCGGTAAAAAACTGAAGCCTCAGAAAGGGCTTTCGTATGTACTGCTCAACAAGCCTAAAGGTTTCATCACTACCAATGAAGATGAGCGGGGCCGCAGAACAGTAATGGACCTTGTAGCCAATGCCGATGTAGGACGCATTTTCCCCATTGGTCGACTGGACAGGGCCACCACGGGATTACTGCTGCTCACCAATGATGGCAACCTTACACAGAAACTGTCACACCCGTCTTTCGATGTAAAAAAGGTATATCACGTCACCTTGGACAAGCCACTTTCAAAGTCAGACTTTGAAAAAATAATGGCAGGTCTGGAACTGGAAGATGGCAAGGCAGAAGTAGATGAAATGGCTTACCTGGAAGAGAAAAACGAGCTGGGCCTTGAAATACACAGCGGCAAAAACAGAATTGTACGCCGCATATTTGAGTCCCTCGGTTATGTAGTAGAAAAGCTGGATAGGGTCATGTATGCAGGCCTCACCAAGAAAAACCTGCCCCGCGGCAAATGGCGCTATCTGAATGAGGAAGAGATCAGAATTCTGAAACATTTTAAATCGTAACCATACAGAACCGGCCAGCAGCTAATGATACTGATTACAGCCGACAGGATACATGACGGTAATGGCTGGCTGCCACAGGGCACAACACTTTCGCTGGCAGCAGATGGTACAGTTACAGACATTTTAGCTACACCACCCGCGGGCACCATACATTACAATGGTGTATTGTGCCCCGGGTTTGTAAATGCTCACTGCCATCTGGAACTGTCACATATGCACAGGGTTATACCGGAAGGCACCGGGCTTATACAATTTCTGAGTACGGTTCCTCTCTCCCGCAACAACTTCAGCGATGAAGATAAAGAAGCGGCCAGAAATGCAGCACTGCAGGCTATGAATAACAATGGTATAGTAGCCGTAGGTGACATTGCCAATACTGCCGATACACTGGCGCTGCGCGCCACAGGCAGTATCCACTTCCACACCTTTGTAGAGGCATTGGGTTTTGTTCCGGCTGGTGCCGCACGCTCCATGTCATGGGCTACCGGGGTGTATGAGCAGTTTGCGCAGCAACCACAGGGCAGCACGGTATGCCGTCAGAGTATTACCCCCCATGCCCCCTACTCTGTATCTGCGCCGCTGTTCCGCCTCATAGATGAGCATAATGCCAGTGGCATCATCTCTATTCACAATCAGGAAAGCGAGGAGGAAAACCGCTTCTATACCGATGGTACAGGGGGTGTAAATGAGCTGCTGGCCACACTCGGTATACCGGCACAGGGGTTTGAGCCTACAGGCATGCGGTCACTACCCTCATATATGCAGTGGTTGTCGCCCGGGCACAGATTTATGCTGGTACATAATACGTGGTCAGGTATAGAAGATGTGCAGTTTGCCCACAGCTACGCCCCCGATGTTTACTGGTGTCTCTGCCCCAATGCTAATTTATATATAGAAGGCTCTCTGCCCGATATTGACATGCTCATAGCAGAAGGTGCCAGGATATGCGTGGGTACAGATAGTCTTGCATCTAATCATAAACTGTCTGTTTTATCAGAGCTGGCCACTATACGCCGGCACTTCCCGCACCTGGGCTGGGATACATTGCTCACATGGGGCACACATAACGGTGCCACTGCGCTGAATATGGACAGTTATGTCGGCTCCATAGCCCCGGGCAAAAAGCCGGGCATCCTGCACCTCACCGGACTGGATAGCAATGATGAAGAGCCTGCAGTAAAGAGAATTATTTAGTCAGCCTTGGTCCAGGTAGTAGTGCGGCCCAGCAGGGATATCCCTACATATCCGCGCACATCCAGCGTACTGCCTTTGTGTGTTATGCGGCAGGAATAGGTTTTACCGTTCTTGGGGTCATAGATGGTGCCATCTTCATATTCCTTGTCGCCATCTTTTACAAACCCCTTCAGTATCTGTAAGCCCAGCAGCGGGTCGTTTTTACGCTCTTTCTTAGGGTTGTTTACATCAGTACGGGGCTGTCCTTCGGCATTATTGGGCTCTTTCAGCCATGTAATACGTCCATAATACTTGCCATCAGTAGCCTTGAATATTTTTACTTTGGCAGTTTTCTCCTGGTTATACCACGTTTGCTCTATAGCATCCTGTGCATAGGAGGCAAAACTTACAGCCAGCATAGTAGCCGACAGGCAAAAAGTACGAATGGCGTTGAATGTATACATAGACCCGATATTTCATTAAAAATAAAGGAAACCGGGCAAATGAACAACAGGAAACGCCTTAATCGGCCTGCTCTATAGAGCCTATACCGGAAACATGTTTATCCACCTGCGGATTACCTTTATACCGTATAGCTCCGGCACCGCTTATACTGGCCTCCAGCTTATCTGACACAGACACTTCACACTTGCCAGTGCCGGATATAGATGCAGCAGTTTCCTCTGTCTGCAGTCCGAATGCTGCCACCTTACCGGCGCCACTCAATGCATAATCAGCGGCCTTTACCGCACCCTGTTTTATCTTTAGTGATGCCATACCCGACATATCAGCACTGAACACATTGGTATGCATATCTTCTATAGCTACCTCGCTGGCGCCTGAAATGTCCAGGTCAAAGTTATCACCCCGCACATCGCCATGTATTTTTACATCAGGCGCGCCCGATAAGATAAGACCGGAAAGAGAAGGCACCGAGATACGCAGCTTCGTCTCTGCATCATCAATGGTCCAGGTATCGTCCAGGTCATAATCTATATGCAGTGTTCCGTTCTTCACCCTGGTACGTATATGCTTCAGTATGTTCTCATAGCCACGTATTTCTATACCATGTGCCGAACCTTCAGATACGGTTATATCCACATCAGAAGCTATGCTGATATCAACCTTTGAAAACGCGCTGACAGATGGTATGTCAGAACCTTTTTTACCCTCACCATGCAGAATATTTACCCCGCAGGATGTAAAAAGGAATGTTACAGAGAGAAACGAAAGTGTGTAGAAAAGCTGTTTCATATGTGCGATATTATTGTGAATGATAACAGATGTATCCATACCGGAACTGCATCTGTCACAAATGTAGCAGTTGCTGCTGCCCATATGCCACAGCATATCGGTGAAATGCATACTTTAATCGGTAAAACCGGAAATAACAGGAAAAGTAAATTGAGAAAGCAGCCCTATACCGTACGGCGGCCTCTCCACCAGAGGAAAGTTACCGTACCTATAATACCCAGCGGAAGAAAAGCCAGATATATGATACCTCCGTTGAGCCCGTGAGCACTTTTGGCATCAAGGTTCTGGGCAGTCTTCGTACAGATAGAACATCCCTGAGCCCACGCATCAGACGTAGCTAATGAGGCAACAGCAAGAACATAACCAGCAACCAGACGCTTCATATCTGCAACAGATTTTGAATGCAAAGGTACAGAAAATCAGGACGACGTACGCAATACAAGAGACTCAATATTCATAGTGAGCGACTGGTAACGGTGTGCATTATAAACAACGGTTATAGTGCTTTCATAAAATCCCTGCCGTTTGGTAAATATCAGCTTACGCGATTCTTTTGTCCGGTCCAGCTCCACAGTATTATCATTGTCAGAGTCACGCATGGTGTAGCCGGGAATCCCTTTTATTGCCAGCATACGCACATTAGCTGCCGCATTTGCGTTGACTGACTCCGCCTTCATGTATAGCCGCCCTGCCGGATGGCTGTCATAAATAATGGTAGGCAGGAAACCCTGCAGCTCCCTGTTACAGGTCCAGATACCGGTTACAAGCTCTGTATGCTTCAGCAGTTCAAAACCTTCAGGGTCCTGAACAGTCTTTATAATAGCAGTAAGTTGTGTCCTGAATTTCGATGGTGGCACGGCTTTACTACGGGTGCGGGCGTCGGCACAATGACATAAAATCAGCGCTGCCAGCAGGTAGAGAATTTTCTTCATATCAAGTATTGCCGCATAGCGGCACTATACAAATATAGCAAACACAAGCGCCAAATTCAAACCCTGAGTACAGCTACAGACCAATGCTCAGAGGTGAAATTCAGTGCATAAGATTCAGATTTCGCATTATTATAAGCAAATGAAAATATCAGGGCGACATTTTTTACTTAACTTTGTATGTTATTCTATTATTAGTAATGCTCACAGGCAAAGAATTGATTCTGGCGACGAAGCCGTATGCAAAAGAGGTGCGATGGAAAAGCTGGTATTACACAATTACCTCTTTTCTTTTGCTGATAGGTGCCATAGCGGGTACGTTTTATTTTGACAATATTTTTCTGCGTATTGGTTGCAGCATTTTTGCGGCCGCAATGCTGGCGCGTGTATTCATTATATTCCATGATTTTCAGCATCATACAATACTTCGCGGCTCTAAAGTAGCCGATGTAATGTTCACGCTGTTTGGTATATACATGATTACGCCACCCAATATATGGAAGCGCTCACACGACCACCATCATGCACATAACGCAAAACTCTTCAGTGCCAGTATAGGGTCCTACCCTATCATGACAAAGGAGAAGTTTCTGCAGGCCAGTAAGGCCGAGCGGTTTGGCTATCTGGCGGTGCGCCATCCTATTAATATGTTCTTTGCATACTTTACTACTTTCATGTATGGTATGTGCATTCAGTCATTCCTCAGTAGCCCCCGCAGGCATTGGGATTCTCTGGCAGTGCTGCTGCTCCATTATGGCATAGCTATCACGCTTTTTATAAAGTTTGGATGGCTCACATGGCTGCTCTCTTTCTCGCTGCCATTCTTCCTGTCGCATATGCTGGGAGCATACCTGTTTTATGCACAGCATAACTTTCCGGGTGTTACCTTTAAGAAAAACAGCGACTGGACTTATACCCATGCAGCACTGGAATCTTCCAGCTACATGAAGCTGAACCCCGTAATGCAGTGGGTTACCGCAAACATCGGGTTTCATCACATTCATCACCTCAATGCTAAAATCCCTTTCTACCGTCTGCCGGAAGCCATGGCCGAAATACCAGAACTACAGCAGGCTAAAATAACCACCCTGAAACCCTCAGATATCATTGCATGTCTGAAACTGAAAGTGTGGGATACTGAAACTAATAAGATGATTACTATCAACGAGATGGAGCAGGTTCCCGCTACTGTACGGGCTTAAAATGTTATACAATATCATAAACAGTAATGGGGCAGTATAAAACCGCCCCATTATTGTTTACCATCAAAATCACAACTATCGCAGCCCGGCTACCTGCTTACCTTTGGGGAATTTTACGGTATAACCATATTTAAGGTTAGCAGTTTCATTGGGTTTCAATGTCAGATTCCACTTCAGTATGCCATTGCCTTCATTATGCTCAGCATTACCGGTTTCTATGCTTTCTACCACAATGTCCTTATCTGCACTCACAGGCACCTGATCGTCAATGACAATGTTTATGCTGTTACGCCTTGTATTCCGTACTGATATTGAGTAAGCATAAGACTCTTTTATATTGAATCCGATTGTCTGAGCACTGCAGCGTTTTTTATCCAGTTCCCTGCGCACTACTACTTTCTTATCGCGGCCCAGTGAGAAGGTAAGTGTATCAGAAGTGTTACGTACATCTATATACCCCTCGCCCACATAAGTACCTTCATAGAATATGTTTGTCTTGCCCGATATAAGATTCAACTCATGCCACTCTGTAACCTGCGCCTGTAAAAATGCATCCTTATCCATACGGGGCACAGCATAGTAGCGATAGCTGGCTGCGAGGTCATACTTCTTCATTGCTACCAGATTTTGCTTTCCGTCACTGGGTATGGTATAAGGTAAGTCTATATCAAAAGTGGTAGCTACACCTCCATTATCCACAACCACATGCTCACCCATTGCAGTTTCAGCATCGGCCAGGGCACGATTACCTCTAATAGCTACTGCTGCCGGCATAACATTTTCTTTAGCATAAGAGTTGGTACGGTTATAAGCTGCGTAAGGTTGCAGGAAAGATATATACCATGGCTGTATTACCGGTGCCTGTACCCCTTCATTAGGATTGCCGGTGGAAATGGTAAGGTGTACATTATCCCATTGCACACCACTGTTCTGGTACACATTTGCTTTATAGAATAAGCCAGCGGGCTTAGCTATATCATCTACCCTAATGTCATAAACAGGTGTCCATCCGGCATTGGGTACTGTGTAGCTGATAACGATGTCATTGCTCACAGCATCACTTGCATGCAGTTTTACCAGCAACTGCCCGCCTGGCTGATACCCTTTCCGGCTCTCTTCATCCAGTTGCTGCTTCAGTCGTTTTACGTATTCGTCCGTTTTTTTCAGCTGATCTTCCTGTTTCTGCTTCTGGTTAAGGTAACCTTCCATGCGTGCTGCAATCAGATCCAGCATTTTAGTCAGTTCCGCTACAGATAGGCCTCCCTGGTCTCCACCTACTTTTCGGTTGCCTTGTAGTACTGCAATCTGTTCATTAATAGTAGCTATCTTGTTTTTCACCAGATTCCGGCTACCTTCCAGTATTTCCAGGCTATCCTTTATCTCATTGGCCCGCGGCGACAGCACATCATTCGTCAGATAGTTTTTCTGGAATACTACAGACTCTACTACAGCCCCATTACCGGCATTGACAGTTATGGAACCTGTATTGATATGTCCGGCCACGTTAGTAAATACAATTTCATTCTCTCCTTTCTGCAGGCGCACTTTAGCAGTACTGGTAAGCTGCGCACCATGAAGAAAAATGGTAGCATTTTCTATATGAAGCTTCTGCTCTGTACGGGCCGAAACATCAATACCAGCCAGCAGAAATCCTGCAATTACGATAGTGTTCTTATACATGTGTTGATTGATTTCTATAAAGATGGCAATGAATATGCCAATCCATAGATTACATCACATAAATTTATGTTAAGGCTAATAAGGCCGGTAGACAATCAAGGCCAGGTATTACCTGTTTCCTTCAAATGGGTAATACCTGAATTTCGTTTTCAGGATAGGAAAACTATTATCGTCGCTAATGAGCAGTACGCCACCTCTGAATGGAACAATACCTTCCCAGTTTATACAGTCCTTATTGGGTATTATCATTGCTGTCTGCCACCGGGTCTGCTTTCCATCATTGTCTACAGTAATATGCAGAATGCGCGTAAAACATTGATTCCATGCCCAGTGCTTTAAATCCGGGTCATTTGTATTATCTATCTCCCTGTAGTATGATTCACGATGATTACTGTTCCCATTCAGATTCCAGTAATGATTAATAGCCAGCATACTACCATCAGCAAGTCCGGCCATATCTGTAAGCCGGAAAGGCAGCCGCGTGAATGGTACAGACTGAATATGCGCACCGCCCCCTGAAAAAGAGGTATCAATAAAATACAATGCATTACCGCCATCAAAATAATTATACTCAAACCCAACTATCAACTTACCCTCACTATATGACAAAGCCTCATATCCTGCATTCGGCAGGTATTTTCCGTTTCTGTGTAATTTGGGTAGTGCAATGCGGTCTCCGGTAAGTATTACTGACTTTTCCTTCAGATACCCTTTCACCAGATAGTCGGTATCAGCATCAGTTTCTACAGTAAGATAAACGGCATCATTAACGATTACCATCGCTTCAAAACCCGAAAACCTGTCAATATTATGAGCCATATCCCTAAAGCCGTCAATACTTAATGTATGTACTGCCGCATCTGACACACCGACGTTGCCCATATTATCAGTTGTAACAGCTGCTGTGTCTATAACAAATATTACACCTGAGTACGATGCCTCTGGCCGCTTATTCTGAGGCAACAGGTAGATACTGCCATTATATATACACATTCCGGAATACTCGTGATAGCTGTGCTGAAGCAGGCCAGGCAGTAGGGATGGCTGTGCATTCACTACCACCGGACAAAGCCAAAGCAAGAATATCAACAACAGGTAGCGATTCATAACTGTGAATGTAGTGAGTTTCCATCATCTGCTTAAAAACATATCATTAAATGACGACAGTCATGCAAAAAACAATTTTAATCATTTGATTAATTTTTTTGTTTAAATCAAAAGTATAGTGCTAATTTTGTACTGTGAGTGAGCATAACACAAATAAGGAAGAGCTGACATCAACTGAAGTCAAAATAAAAGAAGCGGCCAAACGGGTATTTACCCGCAAAGGCTATGCTGCCACCCGTACACGCGATATAGCCGAAGAGTCCGGGTTCAACCTGGCACTGATTAATTACTATTTCAGAAGTAAGGAAAAACTGTTTGATATAGTAATGACAGAGCAGCTGCAGATGTTTGTGTTCAGCGTTACACCACTACTCAATGATACTACCACTACCCTACGGGAGAAATTTCACGCGCTCGTAACCCATTATATAGATATGCTTACGGAAAACCCGGCACTGCCCTTCTTTATAATGAATGAGATAAATGTAAACCCGCAAGGTCTGCTCACTAAAATAAGAATGAACATTCAGTTTCCTTACATAATGGTGCAATGGCAGGAAGAAGTTACTAACAATAAAAACCTGCCGGAAAACCCCATGCATATATTCATCAACTTACTGGCTATGACGGTATTCCCATTCATAGCAGCGCCTATGATGCGGGCAAAACTGGGTGTAGAGCAGGATATTTTCAATAACATGATGGAAGAAAGAAAAACGCTGATACCCCAATGGATAGAGCAGATGCTGGCTGGAAATACAGCAATTAATACAGATGAAAAAGAAACTAAAACCGGAACCCAAAAGGGCAATCATAAAAAGTGATCTATGTATAAAAAACTGCTCACTCTGACAGTAATACAGCTAGCTGCACTGGCAGCAAATGCACAAACCATATTTCACAATGTGGAAGAAGCATGGCAATATGCCGACCAGCATAGTACCGCAATAAAAAATGCACAGTATGAGGTAACAAAAGCAAACAAAGGTGTAACACAATCTTATCTGGATTTTTTACCTGATGTTTCTGCCAATGCCGGCTACACTGACAACCTGACCATACAAACCACCCTGATACCTGCAGTCATCTTTGGTGGCCCTGATGGCACATACAGACCAGTACAGTTTGGTCAGAAATATATTTACAATGGCGGATTTGCAGCACAACTGGATATACTGAACCTACAAACCTGGCATAATGCACGCATAGCCCGTGAAACACAGGAACTGAATAAAGCACAGCTAAGCAATACCAGACGAAACATATACCAGCAGGTAGCAAGCCAGTATTATGCATGCATTCTGAACAGGGAGGCAGCAGCACTGGCGGCAAAAAGTGCTGCATTAGCCGACTCCATATATCAGTCTATAAACAACAAATATGAAGAAGGGACAGTAAGCCTTCCCAATCTGGACATAGCAAAACTGAATAGTGAGCGGGCACAGCAAACAGCTATTGCCGCCAGGTATCAGCTGGCCGCAGCCAATAATGCTTTAAAAGCGCTGATTGGCTTATCGGTCACTGACTCTGTTTATATAAGCCAGCGTATGAATGACGGCATAAAAAGCACACAGGAATTTGCTTTCAGAGAAGACCCATCTGTGACACTGGCTCACCATATGGCTAAACTTAATCATCATAAACTGAAACAATCGAACGCTGGCATCGTACCTACCCTCACTGCCAGCTATGTAAACAATACACAGCAGTTTGACAATACATTCAGACCATTCAGTAGTAATGGCCCTGAGTGGTTCCCTGCCAACTACTGGTCGCTTAAAGCCACCTGGAACATTTTCAACGGAGGCAACAGATGGCTGCAATCTCAACGTAATAAAATGACGTGGCTGCAAAGCCGGGCCGATGAGGAACAGGCAATAAGACAAAGTGCAATAAATGATGAAAACCTGAGGCTTAACTATATGCGCACTGCCGAAATGTATACAAAGGCACAGAATATAGTAAACCTGTCACTGGACAATTATCAGCACATAACACTGCGCTACGAGGAAGGCCTTGCATCTATAGAAGACAGACAAAGAGCATTTACAGACTACATCAACTATCAGAATCAGTATCTGAACACGCTATCAGAACTTCTGGCTCAATTATACAGTATTAAACTCCGCCAACAATCATATTAAGATGAGACCAACAACCGTACTTGTGGCTTGTGCCTCAATAATAACAGTATCGTCATGCAAACCTAAATATGACGTAGTAAGCCCTAAATCGGGCCCTGTTACAGAAGCCGTATTCGCATCCGGCAGTGTAGAGCCTAAAGATGCCTACACACTTACGTCTATCTCTGACGGCTACGTAATAAAGAGCTATGTAACCGAAGGTGATATGGTAAAAGATGGTCAGGTTCTTTTCAGACTGGATAACAGGCAACAAAACACTCAGGTAGCCATAGCAGAAACCAATGTTGCCTACGCACGGATGAATGCTTCACAAACAGCACCGGCACTACAGCAGATTAAAGCACAGATAGCCGCTGCCGAAGTAAAGCTCAAAGCTGACTCTATGACATGGGCACGATATGAAAAGCTATACACAAGCCGCTCTGTATCAAGGCAGGAAGCTGATAATGCTATGGTGGCATACCAGGCATCAAGAAGTTCACTACAGTCACTAAGAGAAAACTATAAAGCCACTGCTGACCGGGCTAGCCAGGAGCTGGCCAACTCACAGTCACAGCTGCAGAATGTACGTGCTGGCAACCAGTATTATGACCTGATAGCAGCAGGCACAGGCAAGGTATATCAGATATACAAAAAGACTGGCGATCTGGTGCGCCGGGGTGATAAGGTAGCGCTGGTGGGCAACCCTGACTCTATCATCATTTACCTGGACATAGATGAGGGCAGCATAGGCAAAATTCAGCTGAACCAGCATGTGCTCATAGAGCTGAACACAAATAAAGGTGTAACATATGAAGCCTCAATAAGTAAGATATACCCACACTTCAATGAGCAGACACAATCCTACAAAGTAGAGGCACGGTTTGATAAAGATGTTCCCGGTATCATTTCAGGTACACAACTTCAGGCAAACATTGTAACAGAGAAAAAAGAGAATGCGTTACTAATACCAGCAGTATATGTTAGTCCTGACAACAAAGTGGTGCTAAAGAAAGCTGACGGCATGGATACTGTAAGTATCACCACCGGTATCAGATCTGATGAATGGATAGAAGTAACCAGTGGCATATCGGCCGGAGACAAAATCGTAAAACTGAAATAAGCCACTATGAAAACAAGTGTAAATACTGAGATAGCCATCACCTACCTGTCTTCAAGAAAAAAGCAGACAGTTGTGGCATCGGCGGGTGTAATGTTTGGTATCTCCATGTTCATCTTCATGCAATCGCTGATGAAGGGTACGAATGATTATTTTGAAAAAATGTCATTCACCAACACCCCTCACATAAAGCTATACAGTGAGAATAAAGTAGCAGATGACCACATGCTCACCGGCATGCTGAAGGATGCCTCACAGAAAATACTTACTAACCCCAAACAGCTAAATGAATCGCAGGGACTTACCAATCCTTACGGCATAATAGATGTTATAAAAAAGAACAAACAGGTAGCCGCGGTAACTCCCCAGGTTACAGGTAACGTGATATACACCAGCGGCAGCGTAGAGCTACCCGGCAATGTAGCCGGGGTGCAGATAGACCAGGAAGATAAAATGTTTGATGTGCAGGGCAATATGGTAAGCGGAAACCTGCACGACCTGAACCGGGTACATAATTCCATACTTATAGGAAAAGGCATAGCAGACAAACTAAGCCTGCATACCGGCGATAATATTACGGTGCGGGCAGGTAATGGTAATACCCTGGTAATGCGTGTTATAGGGATATTCTCTACTACGGTAAAAGCTGTAGACGAAACTAAATCCTATGCCAATATATCTGTAGTACAGAGCCTGATAGGAAAGGACAGGAGTTATGTTACTGAAATAAAAGTAAATGTAAAGGACTATAACAATGCCCCGGCCGTAGCCAGACAGATAGAAGCAATAACCGGTTATAAAGCAGAAGACTGGGTAAAAGCAAATGAACAACTGAAAGCCGGCTTTAAAATAAGGGGCATCATCCTCAACTCTGTAATAGGTGTAATACTACTAGTGGCAGGCTTTGGCATATACAACATACTGAACATGACCATCTATGAAAAGATAAAGGAAATAGCCATCCTCAAGGCGCAGGGATTTGCCGGCAAAGCGGTTACCAGCATATTTCTGCAGCAGGCAGTGATGATAGGTATTATAGGTGGCATTGTAGGACTGATAATAGGTTTCTCACTTACTTATATGGTATCGAGAATATATATAGGTGCCGGTATGCTCAAATATCTGCCCATGTCATTTTATATACCTCATTATATAGAAGCGCTGGCATTTGGTATACTCACTACCGTAGCCGCCGGATATTTTCCGGCGCGCAAAGCAGCAAAAGTAGACCCTGTAACCATAATACGTGGATAATGAACGAGACAGCACTGAAAGCAAACGGCATTACAAAATACTTTCACGACCCTGTAACCATGCAGGTGCTAAAAAGTATAGACCTTGACATAAAACGAGGTGAGTTTGTATCTATAGTTGGTAAATCGGGTTGTGGAAAGTCTACATTACTCTATGTACTTTCTACCATGGATACCGACTATGAAGGAACACTGGAAATAAACGGAGTAAACACAACCGGACTTTCTCAGAATCATCTGGCACGCATCCGCAATGAGTCTATTGGATTTGTATTTCAATTCCATTACCTGTTACCCGACTTTTCCTGCCTGAAAAATGTAATGATACCTGCACTCAGGCTAGGTAAGCTATCCTATCAGGAAGTTGAGGAGATGGCCTACCAGAAACTAAAGATGTTTGGGGTGGAGGAACAGGCACTAAAAAAGGCAGGAAAGCTATCAGGTGGGCAGCAACAGCGTGTAGCTATTGCACGCGCGCTGGTAAACAACCCTACAATTATCATGGGCGATGAGCCTACCGGCAACCTGGACTCTAAAAACACAGAAATAGTCTTTGACCTTTTCCGGCAGCTATCGCAGGAGTATAATCAGACCATTATTGCCGTAACACACGATAATGACTTTGCCGCAAAGTCTGACAGAGTGGTAGAAATGGCTGACGGCGAAATCATAGCCCACCATAAGGCAGGCACCTTTCACCAGCACTGATATTGCGTTTACACTTAAACAACTGAGCCTTGCTGATATCAGCAAGGCTCAGTTTCGTAATATACCTTTTGAACGATTTTATCTGAGTACTGTTACATTACCCTGGCGCCTCATAAGCTGGCCATCTCTGAACGTACCATCTATACGATACACATACACACCTTCAGGCTGTGCTTCACCATTAAACCTGCCATCCCATCCACGTCCTTCCAGATTTTCAGTTTCAAATATGATCTGCCCCCATCTGTTATAAACTACCATTTTGAATGCGGTTAGACCGCTGGCCGATGTAGGCCTTGGCATAAAGTAATCATTGATACCATCCCCATTAGGCGTAAACGCATTGGGCACATCCATATAACAATCATCTTTCACCGTCACTGAGTCTGTATTGCTACAACCATCTACAGTTACCTTCACCCAGTAAGTACCTGGCGATACAACATTGATACTGCTGGTACGTGCACCCGTATTCCACAACCAGCGGAATCCAGGCAGGTCTGCATTATCCATGTCAGCTATTGTTACCGGATTACTACCCGGGCATATACTCATATCCTGACCCAGATATACCTGAGGCTGGTCATATACCCATACAGTTTTGGTAGCAGACGTATCTGGGCAGGCTCTGTAAAATGCCTGCATCTTTACGGATAGTGTACCTGCATCCTCAAACGCATGTACCACCGGGTTTACATTGGCTATTGAAGAGCCATCTCCAAATGTCCACAGTATTCCGGTGTTTCCTATGCCTGAATATACGGCACTGAATGTAAGTGTACGACCATTACACAATACACTATCAGTAGCAGAAATACTTACCGTACTTATTGAATCCACCATCATAGTTGAATGTGCAGTATCATAGCACGGTACATCATTAGCAAGCGCCATCATTATGTGATAAGTACCGGTATTATTGTACACATGCATAGCATCACGGGTCACAGCTGTTGTACCATCACCAAATGACCAATGATAGTTCAGATTGAAACCCATGGAATTGTTAGTGAATGTTACTGGCTCACCCGTACACACAAAACTATCCGGCTGATGTGATATTGACGCCTTTACGATATTAGTAATAGGCACCTCATTGGTAATACTGTCAAAGCATCGGGTATTAGTAATAATAAGCTTCACAGGGTATATAGCCGGCAGTGTGTAAATATGCGTAGGATCTGTAGCTATGGAAGAATCACCATCGCCAAAGAACCAGCGATAAGTCAGATCTGATGCCGGAGTGGAGGCATTTGTAAACAGTACAGTATCGGCACTACAGTTTTCACGTACTACAAAGCTGAACGCCGGAATAATAGGTGGATCTACCAGTGTAACCGGTCCCAGTACATTAGACACACATACCCCACCTGTGCGGGCTACAAAGTTTGCATAGGTACCCTCACAAAGACCTGTAATAGTTATAACACTATCAGTACCCACTAAAAATGAGAGTGGTGTCTGAGGGACGCCATCTTTCGTGTACGTTATCGTATCGGTCTGTCCCGGATAAAGCCCATACAATCTTATCCTGCCATCACAGAAACCACACTTTGTAGGATGTGTAAAGCCAATATCTCTCATGGTAAACGGAGGCACAACAAGATCTTCCGGGCCTACCGTATTGGACACGCACACACCACCGGCACGTACTACAATGTTGTCATAAAGGCCTGCACACAAGCCTGTTAACACTATGGTTCCGTCAGCAGCTACCGTCTGTGCCACAGGAGGCATGGCGCCACCATCTTTGGTAAAATAAACGGTATCGGCCTGGCCTGGGTATAAACCATAAATGGTAATAGTACCGGTACAGATACCACAATAAGGCGGATTGGTGTGACTGCTGGAGTCTGCAGTAAATGCAGGTACCACCAGATCTTCAGGGCCCAGCTCATTAGACACACAAACACCACCTGCACGTGCCACAAAATTATCATACAGACCTGCACAGAGGCCGGTAAGCACGATTGTACTGTCTGTAGCTACCGTCTGTGCTACAGGAGGCTGTGCTATCCCATCTTTTGTATAATAAATAGTGTCGGCCTGGCCCGGGTACAGTCCATAAAGTGTAATAGTACCTGTGCAGATACCACACCATGGCGGATTGGTATGCGAGGTAGCCCTCATGCTAAAGGGTGGTACTGTAAGGGTATCGGGTCCCAGCATATTGGATACACACACACCTCCCGTGCGGGCTACAAAGTTGTTATAGATGCCAGCACAGAGTCCGGATATCACAATAGTGCTATCGGTAGCTACAACCGCTACATGGGGTGTCTGTGCCACACCATCTTTAGTATAGGTTATAGTATCTGTCTGGCCGGGATATAGACCATGCAGTGTTATACTGCCGGTGCATATACCACAATAAGGAGGATTAATATGAGATGTAGTGCGTACAGAAAAAGGTGGCACTGTCAGTACAGCAGGCCCCAGGGTATCAGAAACGCAGATACCCGCAGTGTGTACATAAATATCATCATAGGTTCCCGCACAAAGGCCGGTAATCACAGCCTGACTGTCAAGACCTATGGTACGTACTACAGGTGGCTGCCATACCCCATCCTTGCGGAATCGTATGGTATCAGTCTGCCCGGGATAAAGACCATATAACGTTATGGTTCCGGTGCATATACCGCAGTAAGGCGGGTTTGTAAATGAGAATGTACGTACCGAGAACGGAGGAACAGTAAGTGTTACCGGCCCCAGCGTATTAGACACACATACACCGGCAGTACGCACCACTATGTTAGAATATGTACCTGCACACAGACCTGTGATAACCGCTGTGCTATCAGTACCTATGGTACGTACCACAGGAGGTTGCGGCAGACCATCTTTCCAGTAACTAATAGTGTCTGTCTGGCCGGGATGCAGCCCCCATATGGTCATAGTACCGGTACATATACCACAATAAGGAGGGTTGGTATAGGTAACAGTGCGCGCTGTAAATGGCGGAGCAGAAAGTATTACCGGTCCTAATGCATTAGATACACAGCTACCGGCAGTGCGGGCTACGAAGTTTGAATATGTTCCGGCACACAGTCCTGTAATCACCACCATACTGTCTGCACCTATAAAGCGGGCAATGGGGGTCTGAAGTCCACCATCTTTCCAGTAAGTAATCGTATCCCACTGCCCTGGCCTTAATCCATAAAGTGTTACAGAACCATCACAGGCACCGCAATGTGATGGGTTTACACGGGAGATAGCCCGCATGGTAAAAGGGGGATTAATAAGATTATATGGCCCTACAGGGCTGCTGGAGCAGGAGCCATAACTCACTACAATATTGCTATAGGTACCCGCTATAAGTCCGGTAATCAGAATGCTTCCGTCAGCAGCAACAGTATAAGGCTGAGGCGGCTGAGGACTACCATTGCGGTTATATTTGACAGTATCAATGTTGCCCGGCGTAAGACCCGACAGCCTTATAGTACCATCATTATTGCCACAGAATGTAGGATTGGTAATAGTTACAGAAGGAGCAGGGAACGAGGGTGAAGCAATAATTGCTGACATATTTGCTGCACATCCGCCACCGGCAGCAAATACGGTAATATTGTAGGAGCCGGGATTAAGGCTATCCGTAAAAGAACCAACTACGCTGGTAAAAGTCTGAATTGTATCAAAAGGAGATGCCGCCCGTGATACTTTTACTATCCAGGGTACACCACTGCCACCCGGGGCAACTGTTATGGCTGCTTTTTTAAGGCAGGTTGCCGGAGATAACAATGTGTAGCTGATAGTAGGCTGTGGCAAAATATCAATCGTATATGCTATGGTCTGGCTACCTGACAACGGACAGTTATCATCTGTATAGGTCACATAAAATGTGTATGAACCGGGAGTAATTCCTGTAGAAGTCCATGAAATGGTACAGTGTGGTGTAGGGGTGCCATTTCCTGTTGTGGTGAATGACATACCTGCAGGCAGGCCTGATGTAGACACTGTAATATTATTGGTAGTAACTACCTGATAAGGATTAATACTAAGAGTAAAAGCTCCGGAATTTTCACAGATTCTGAAGTGTGTGGCATCAACTACAGTTCCTGCCGATGCTCCGGATAAATCTCCATTAGGCGGTGTATTGGTACATGACTGAACGAGAAATGTCATTTCACGCTGGCAGGAACCTACAAATACGCCCCCTCTGAACTCACGTACATTATATACCACCAGCGAGCGCTGCAGCGTACTGGGTGTAAACGCTATCTGCCCCGTAGCCTGATCAAAAGACATAGAAGACACACTCAATGGCGCACTACCCGAATAAGGCGGCAAATAAGTAACATCACCACCAGGAACTGTACTGGTAGAGCCACTGCCTCCGTTTACCAGTGCAAAGCGAATCAAATCTCCATTGGGGTCAACTGCACCCGGGTTGTAATTGCCTGGCACAGATGCACAGTAGTAAGGTGTCGGGATATTGGTAAGTGTTACGTTTGAGTTAGGTGCTGACAGGTTATTAAGTGTATCTACCAGCTGAATGTAACTTACCGGTGATGAGGAAATGTTAGTTATAGAAAGTGCGCGGCCGGCCAATGCTCCTGAGCCCATAGTACCCGTAAAAATGAAACGCCATACAGATGATGCATATGGCAGGGTTATATTACCGGCGTATACAAACTTTTTGATACCTGGCGTAGGGAAACTGGTACTGGTGCATTGCGTAAGTGACAGGAATGCAGGACATACGGGAGTTATCTCTACCCCGGCCGATGGCGCCTGTACACTAAGATTAATGCTGGAATTGAAACTGTTGCCATCATAAATATGTATTCTGGGAGTACTTGTAGAAAGTAAGCCAAATGCCGATGTGGTACTGGCTGAGCCACAATCGGCATAAGCCACCAGTGTAATTCTATAGGTATTGCCCGTCACATGGGTATAGAACAAATCCATACCTACCAGGTGGTTGGCAAATGATGAGAAAAAAGAGAACAGCGTTATTGCTGTGAATAGGAGTTTACGATAAGTTTTGCCCATAAGACCGGATATAATAATACTAATTACATAGCTTCACCATCAGGCGCAGCTATATTAAAGTAGACTTATAAAATTATGAAATTATACGCATTAAGCATCATTTTTTTTCAATATCCGGCAGTCTTTTTTCCACAACATTTTTCCATCCAACCCAGCATCAATATGCAGCAGTAAATGACGGCACAACGCGTTACCTCAGCCGGCAATAACTGCACAATACACACTGTCACAGATTCGGTTTACTATAAAACAATACCGGGTCGCTTTTGCGACCCGGTATTGTTTATTGTTTAACTATTTACTATCGTATAATGGTTACGTTACCCTTATGCTGTTCTTCCATTCCGTCTTTAAACTCGGCATCTATCACATAAATGTAAACACCATCTGGCTGAGGTACACCATTGAGCGCACCATCCCATCCACGACCATCAAGGCTGGTAGTTTCATATACCTGCTGTCCCCAGCGGTTGTAAACACTCATCTTGAATGAGGTAACACCCTTTGTAAGGAAGCGACGTGGGAAGAAGTAGTCATTGACACCATCTCCATTTGGAGTAAACACATTGGGTACATCTACATAGCAATCTTTGCGTATGATTACAGTATCTGTTGTGCTACAACCATCAATGGTTACTGTTGCTGAATACTCACCTGGCTTGGTAGCTACTATCGATGAAGATTTCTCTTCAGTATTCCAACGCCATTTTGCACGCGGGTTGCTCATATTCCTGTCATCACGCAGACGTATAGGACTGCTGCCGGGACACATTGCAGTATCAGGACCGAGATAGATAGTAGGTGCGTCAAATACCTGAATATCAAGAGACGCAGCTTTATCAGGACATGCGCGGAATGTTGCATTGAAGTTGACCGTGAACGGACCTACACCATTGAACGAATGCAGTATCGGATTCACATCAGACATTTCAAAACCATCTGTCATTGACCATTTATTACCCACCTGACCACTTGTTGTGTATATAGCAGACAGTGTTACCGCCTGGCCACGACAGATAGCTGTTACATCGTCTGATACCTTCAGCGTAAGTACACTGTTAGAGTCTACGACCATCGTTTTTACAGTGGTATCATAGCAATGTACACCTTCTGTTACATTATGACCTACCAGTATTGTAGAATAGGTACCCATGTTACTGTAAGTATGTACTGCATCTGTATTCATGTCAATTACACCATCAGCGAAATACCATGTATAATCAACACCGGTACCTGTAGAAAGGTTTGTAAACGTTATCGGATCGGTCTGACATACATATTCCGTAGGAGCAGTAGTATAATCTGTTTTCACAAAGTGATCCAGATTAATGGTACGCTGGAAACTGTCTATACAACGGGTATTGGTAACATACAGCTTAACTATATAACTTGCTCCTGTTGTGTTGGTATAAACATGCACCGGATTTATCTCTGTAGAGGTACCACCATCACCAAAGTCCCATGAGTAGGTAAGGTCGGTAGCCGGGAATGAATTATTCACAAATGTTATCGTATCGCCTTTACAACCGTAATCAATAACAGTATCAAAAGATGCGCCTATTGGTGGAGCAACAAGTGGAACTATGTCAGTAAGCGTTTTGGTACAAACACCAGCTGTCCTTACAGTGAATGTTGTATAAGTACCTTCACAAAGACCAGGAAGCGTTATAGTACTGTCACTGTTTATATAGTATGAAGTAGGTGGCTGAGTGATACCATTCATATTATACACCAGTGTATCTAACTGATCAGGGTGTAAGCCATGTAGTTTTATCCATCCGTCGCAGAAACCACATTTGGTAGGGTCCTGATAGCTTACCGCTCTCAATGTAAATGGTGGATCTACCAGCGTCTTAGGCCCTACAGGGTCAGAGGTACAATATCCGTAATGAACCACGATATTAGAATACACACCTGCACGCAGACCAGATACTGTAAGCATACCTGCAGGGCTCACAATTCCAACATACGGAGTCTGAGGAACACCATTTTTATCATATGTAATTGTATCAATACCGCCTGGGTTAAGGTTGATAAGTATCAGCTGTCCATCATCTTTACCACAATAGCTTGGGTTAGCAGAATCCAGAATCGGAACCAGCTTCGGAGGCACAGCCAGATTAATATCCCTTATCATAGCACACTCTGTTGTAACAGAGGTATAAATAACTGCCTGATATAGTGTAGGCCCCGGCAATGGCCCCGGTGCCAGTGTCGTCACAACAGATGTTGTATCCGTAAAGCTTAATATAGTGTCAGAACCAACAGGTAGTGTCGGATCTATAACTTTCATCGTCCACGGTTTACCCGTACCTCCCGGTGTTAACCTTACAACTGCATCATTAAGACAATCAGCCTCAGATATAATAGTAGGTAGCAGTGTAGGTACCGGATATATAGTAATTGTATAACCGATAGTATTATTACCATTCAGCGGACAGGCATCGTCGCGCAGGTTGAGATAGAATGTGTAAACACCAGGCGCCATTAATGATGCATTACCTGTGATTGTAACATGTGGTGTATCTGTACCATTTCCGGTAATAGAATAAGACATACCTGTAGGTATACCAGTAGCAGTTACGGTAACCTTCAATGCCGGCACTACGCTAGGGTCAGGATGTGGGTCCATCTTCAACGTAAACACACCCAAATCACCGCATATATGGAAACTGGTAGAACTACTGTCGCCATCACGTATGATGTCGCCATCATATGCTACCGTATCTACATCCGGTGGGAATACCGTACAACTTCTGACAAGGAATGTCATCTCCCTCATACAGGTACCTACAAGCGTACCTCCACGATACTCATTAATACGGTATACCACTATAGAACGCTGTGTTGCGTTAGGGTTAAAACATACCTGACCGTTAGCGGCATTAAAGTTGAATGTACCCGGCGCTACGGTAAGCGGATTGGTAGCTGATATACCCGCACCGGAATAGGTAACCGGAGTTCCCAATGTGGTACATGATGTTGTAGCATTTACCGCAGGTATCAGCTCAAACCTGAGACTATCTGCCTCATCGTCAATGGCACCCGGAGTATAACAAATAGGCGTATTCAGACAGAAGAATGGCGTTGGCACCACCGTCATGTTCGGCGACGTATTGTTATACACAGTATTGTTCAGGGTAGCTTCCAGCTGCATGCTGGTACCACCGGCACCTACAATGTTTGTAATAGCAGCGGCACGACCAGCTGAAGACGGACCATATGCAGCATTAAAAATGAAACGCCAGTTGGCTGATGGGCCAGGCAGCGTTACAACTCTGGAATATACAAACTTCTTAATACCAGGAATAGGGTTAGAAGGTTGTACACACTGTGTTTTAGAAAGTGAGTCTGGACATACAGGTGTAATTTCAACTCCTGCCCTTGGATTAGCTGTATCCAGAGTAACTGTTGAGTGATAAGTTGCACCATCATAAATACATACAACCGGAGCAGCAGCTGTAGACGATAGCGTAGCAAACGCGCCGGCACTTGCCGGACCACAGTCGCCATACAATACTACAGTAATCCTGTAGTTGTTACCCGTGATCCATGTATAATACATATCGCCTCCCACGATATGCGACGCAAATGACGGTAATGTACAGAGCAGAATTGCTATTACTGCCAGTGACCGGAATAAATTGGATAGCTTTCTTTTCATAAAATTTTCGATATTCAAAATCTTAAACAATATGCTTCAATCACTTAGACGGGCCTTTGTTTAAAATTGTTTGCTTCGTAAAAATAATTTTTTTTAATCAAATAGGAAAAACTGAATAGCAACATTTTTCCACATATCATTTTATAAAATGTTATTCATGCCTGTTACACATTATATATTACACAACGAAAAAAAATATACGCCCAGGTATTTCTAAACGCTACTTCTGTAACTACTTAATGTATATAACAGGATAGTACAGGGGCATTAACCTGCTCAAAGCCTTAAATCTTAACATTTTTATAAAACCATCGGGTCCTGTAGTCACTATCAGGTAATCTGTTATCTTTGCCGCTATCACACGATAAGCATAATGAAAAAAACACTGTTTTCCCTGTTGGCGATGTCCTCGCTTTTTTTTACATCCTGCTCAGAAAAATTTGAAATTGCAGCCCCATATAAAGATATAACTGTAGTATATGGCTATCTGGATATGGCCGATACTGCACATTATATCCGCATTCAGAAAGCTTTTCTTGATGAAAACAAGAGCGCTGTGGCAATGGCACAGACTGCCGACTCAAGTTTCTTTTCAGATATCAGTGTTCGCATTGAACGATACAGGGCGGCAAGTGTAAATGGGGTACACAGATATTTTGATTCTATCCATCTGAACCGTGTAGACCTGGCTCAGGAAGGATATGTAAAAGAATCAGGGGTTTTCTTTACAGCACCAAACTATGCTTACAAATTCACGGATGCACTTGATTCTCAATATATTTACAGATTAAAAATAACACATTTGAGCACAGGCATTGTTGACTCTGCCGATGCGCCCATCATCAATAATCGTACGCCATCATTTCAGGTATCTGTCATAGACGACCCAAATGTTGTTCTGGAAGGAATGAGTTTCTTCTCTGTTTTGCCGAAACGCAACTTTGACATTACAGGTATATATGTTCCGCTACCAGGATATGATTACGCTGGCAGAGTCAATCCGGTAGCTCTTGCACAAGCCACCATCCGTTTTAACTGGGATGATTCTGATATACTGTCAAAGACCCGCACCTCACATTATTACGACTTTGATGCGGGATATCAGGCTTTTAAGGGTAACACTTTTGAGTTTTCCGTTGAAAACCGTGATTTGTATAATGCACTGGCTCAGGGCATGGGTGCGGCACCTGCTAATACTATAAGGCTCATAAACAAGTGTAACATAACGGTACACATTACTACCAACGACTTTGCCGATTACAGAAACTCGGTACAGGTACAGGGCAATGGCCTCACTGGCAGTGAAATATCTCCTATATACACCAATATCAAGGGTAATGATGTATTAGGCCTGTATACCTCACGTGCTATGCATACAGGTAAAATAACAATAACAGACAGAACTATTGATTCCCTGATAGCCAGTCCGCTGCTTACACATACCAATCTCAAAGGAAAAGCATACTAGTAAGATATTTCTATTTCATAAAGCAGACTTCTACCTTTGGGTGTATGAAGTCTGCTTTCTCTTTTTTACTAATCGTCACGCTGTGCGTATTATCATGCACAGCACAGGATGTACATACAGATTTATCGCTAAAGTACATGGTTCGCAAGCCGGCATCTGAAACCGCAGCGCCACCGTTAATAGTACTCATGCATGGCTATGGTAGTGACGAAAAAGACCTGTTTTCATTAAGCACCTATCTGCCCGGCAAATTCCTTATAGTATCGGCAAGAGCTCCATATCCCCTACCCGGAGGTGGTAATCAATGGTTTGAACGAAGCAGGCAAACGAAAAAGTATGATGCGGTAAAAGAACAAATGGAAAACAGCAGAATGCTGGTACTAAAATTCATTTCAGAAATACATGAGAGATACCACACCTCATCAACAGAAGTATATGTAATGGGCTTTAGCCAGGGGGCTATTATGAGCTATGCCACAGGCCTCACGGCACCCGAAAAAATAAAAGGCATAGGTGTACTCAGTGGTATTCTCCCTTCCTATATCAGGCCCCGCATATCTGAAAACCACTCCATAAATGCCCTGAGGATATTTGTAGCGCATGGCACGCAGGACCCTGTTCTGCCCTATGATGATGGTAAGGAAGCTGTAACATACCTTGAGTCAAAAGGATTAAAGCCAGAGATGCACAGCTATCCGGGCATGCCGCACACCATAAGCCGTGAAGTAATCAATGACCTCAACAAGTGGCTGCTTAGCAACAAATAGCCATAGAAATACAAATGCCGGGCTTCATACCCGGCATTTGTCAGATGATATCTTATGTAATGTGCTATATAGTAAATGCTGTCTCTACTATATCAGACTGCTCCATACCATGCTTTTTAGCAAAGCCTGTAGCCGGCGCTGCGCTTGCATTACGGCTTATATACTTTAATGACAGTCCGGTATCGGCTGTATGTATCTGCAGGTACCACTGAGCTCCCATATTCTGAGGTTCTTCCTGTACCCATACCCACTCGGCCTTTTTGTACTTCTCTTTTATTGCCAGCAGCTGACTTACCGGTAATGGATACAGCTGCTCCAGTCTTACAACAGCTACATCTGTACGCTTCTCAGCAAGTTGTTTTTCACTAAGGTCAAAATACATCTTACCACTGCACAGCAATACTCTTTTCACCTTTGATGCAGTTTTGATGTTCGGATCATCAATTACCTCACAGAAGCCTCCGCTAGTAAAGTGAGCCATAGGAGAATAGGAACGTGCATGACGCAGGTTAGCCTTCGGGGAGAAGTTAACCAACGGCTTTCTGAAATCCCAGGCCAGCTGACGACGAAGAGCATGGAAGAAGTTGGCCGAAGTAGTAACATTGGTAATAATCATGTTGTACTCAGCGCAGTTCTGCAGGAAACGCTCTAAACGTGCACTGGAATGTTCCGGGCCACCACCTTCATAACCGTGAGGCAGCAACATTACCAGACCATTCATTGCGGTCCACTTCTGCTCTGCGCTGGATATGTACTGATCTATTATTATCTGTGCCCCATTCACAAAATCGCCATACTGAGCTTCCCATAATACCAGGTTATGGGGATTGGCCATAGCATAACCATATTCAAAACCAAGCACAGCATATTCACTGAGCAATGAGTTATATATATACGGCTTACCCTGCCCTTCTTTTATGTTAGACAGGCGGTTATATGGATTATTGTTATTCTGGTCGTACATAACAGCATGGCGATGCGAGAACGTACCACGCTTCACATCCTCACCGCTGAGGCGCACACTGTTACCTTCTGCCAGAAGGCTGGCGTAGGCAAGCAGCTCTCCTGTAGCCCAGTCCACACTACCCTCATTAGCAAAAAGTTTCTTTTTGTCCTGCAGTAGTTTATCAACCTTACGCAGCGGGCTGAAATCTGCAGGCCACTTCATAAGCGCATCAAAATAACTACGGAATTGCTCTTCGGTAATAGCAGTATCAGGCGACTTTACAAAGTCTTCTGCTTTTGCCTTTCTCAGCTCCTTCCACCACATTTCAGGTTTCTGGTACTTATATGGCAGTGGTTTCTGCTTTACCTCATCAAGGCGCTGCTGAAGGTCATTCCAGAAAAGAGTTTCCATCTCTTTTGCAAGGTTTCGCGCATCAGACTCTCCATGATTCATCAGATACTGCGCATAAACTTCGCGGGGATTAGGATGCTTTTCTATAAGTGCATACAGTTGTGGCTGTGTAAACTTAGGCTCATCTCCTTCGTTATGCCCATGCTTACGGTAGCACACCATATCTATAAATATATCATCATTGAACCGCTGACGATAAGCAAATGCAAGCATACTGCATTTTACCACTGCCTCAGCATCGTCACCATTCACATGTAGCACAGGGCTCTGTACCATAGATGCTATGCTGGTACAATAATCTGCCGAGCGGGCATCATCAAAGTCTGTAGTAAAGCCTATCTGATTATTTATTACATAATGTATAGTACCACCGGTATAATATCCTGCCAGTCTGGACATCTGTAGTTGCTCATATATAATACCCTGTCCGGCTACAGCTGCATCGCCATGAATAAGTATAGGCAATACCTTATCATACTGTCCATTATAAAGAGTATCTGCTTTAGACCGTGCAAATCCGCACACAATAGGATTCACCGCTTCCAGATGAGATGGATTAGGCGCCAGCTGTACATTCACGGCATTGCCCGAAGGGGTTACCACATCACTATGAAAACCAAGGTGATATTTCACATCACCGCTTCCCATAGTCATATCCTCAGGCATGTTGCCTTCAAACTCTGAGAATATCTGCTCATAAGTTTTCCTGAGAATGTTGGCAAGGATATTAAGACGGCCACGGTGAGCCATACCTATTACTACCTCTTTTACACCTACTTTTCCTGCCTCATTAATGATAGTATCCAGTGCCGGTATTGTAGATTCTCCACCTTCCAGACCAAATCTTTTCTGACCTATAAACTTGGTGTTCAGAAATTTCTCAAAAATAACTCCTGCGTTAAGCTTATCCAGTACCCTTCTGCGCTCTTCCAGTGTAAGGGGGGTACTCATCAGCTCTTCATATGTGTCCTGTACCCACTTATACTTTTCAGTATTATTGATATAAGTGTACTCTATCCCTACATTACCAGCATATAAACGCTTCAGCTTGGCGATAATATCCTTCAGCTTGGCGTTTTTCAGACCAATAAAATGTCCTGCATAGAAGCTGGTTTCCAGATCAGCGGCAGACAGACCAAAATCGCTCAGTTCCAGACGTGGTTTTCTGTCTTTACGTGGCCTGATAGGATTGGTAGTTGCTATCAGGTGTCCCCGCTTCCGGTATGACCTGATAAGGTCAAAAACAATGATTTCTTTTTCCAGTGCCGTGCCGCTGATAGCTTTGCCATTACCCGCCGCAGGGGCAGTATCGGCTAAGTTATTGGCAACTGCAAAGTCAAAGCCCTCAAAAAACTTCTTCCATTCCGGATCAACCATTGATGAGTCTTTTACAAAATCATTGTATAAAGACTCGATATATTCCGAAGTGGGCCCTGTCACAAAAGAAAAATCCTTCATTTTATGTTGGTATGAGCGGTTAGCCGCAGTAAAAGTTTGTTTTTTATAAAGAGGTGCAAATTACTGAAATAACAGAAAAAAAAGGTTGTCTGCCTGTTACAATAGCTACAAAATGAGTATGCTTACTTATTTATAGCTGATACCGAAGAAGAGAAGCCGCCCGTCTATATCTGCAAACTGAATCATACAGTTCATTGTGCTATCGCCTGCATATGCAGGAAAGATGCCTGCAGGAAAAATCAGGCCGTATAACAAATAGTGCTTTTTCACATCCGGTAGCATTGCAATATTACTTACACGATTGCCTGTAACTGCTACATTGAGCAAATAATCTCCGGTTGCAGCCTTCTGCCAGGCGCTGCTCATAGATGGGCTAAAAGCAAATCTTATGAAGGTGTCAATACCGGTATAATAGCTGTTATGTGCTTTATCAGCATTACCGGCACAGGGAAGACATTCCACTCTGGAGAGCGATGATGCATGAATGGCAGCCGTATCATGCCTGCTTATCATATGCAGCATACCCTGCCAGGTAATACTCACACGATTTGCATCATCATCAGACACATTGCTTAACTGGGCATGAGCTATGTGTGAAAAGACAAGCGATGCAAGTACAAATCCAATTAACCGGAACATAAGAGCAATATTATAACATAAACTACGCTGTAAGACTTAAAAGCTACCAAATCAACACTTTTTTGCAATAAACGGTGTAAAAGACTCCGTAAAATGTTACCCACACCACAACAATTACACGATACCTCGTTTTGCGATTATTTCCCTCATATATTTGTGTTAGCAGATTAAATTATAGTATGCAGCGGGGAAAACAAACAGGCACAACCAAAGAAAGCATTTCAGTATTTGACATTTTTAAGATAGGTATAGGTCCCAGCAGCTCGCACACACTAGGCCCCTGGAAGGCTGCACTCCGCTTCATTCATGCCATATCCCGGTATGGTCTTTCAGATGTGCGCCACGTAAAGGTGCTACTTTACGGGTCTCTCGCAAAAACCGGTAAAGGGCATGGTACCGATGTAGCAGTACTGCTGGGCCTGTGTGGAGAAGACCCTGAAACTTTTGAAGTAAATGAAATCACCCCACGGATACAACAGATAGGCCGGGAGAAAAAAATGCTGCTCGGCAAGACAACAGAAATTGCCTTTGACCCGGCTCAGGACTTAATATTCCTGTTTACTGAATCGCTGCAATATCATCCGAATGCACTTACGTTTCTCTGCTCTTTTAACGATGGCAGAGAAATGGCAGAAACCTATTACTCTATTGGTGGCGGCTTTGTGATAAAGGAAGGAGAAGAAGCTGGTGCAGGAAACTTTGTAGAGCTCCCATTCCCGATAGATAAAGCGGAAACCCTGCTTGCCGCCAGCCGCGCTACACAGCTTCCCATATCTGGCGTGGTAATGGAGAATGAAAAAAAATGGCGTGGTGAAGAAGAAACGCGGGCAGGTGTAATGAGAATATGGGAAACAATGCGGGATTGTATATACCGTGGCTGCCACACTGACGGCACCCTGCCAGGAGGCCTGAATGTAACCAGACGGGCACACGGACTAAATAAAAAACTCACCGGCGACCGAACCTATAACAACTTTGATGAATGGCTGGAGGTAATACGCAGTGGTGGACAGTCATTTAAATATACACTGGACTGGGTGAGCTGTTTTGCACTGGCAGTAAATGAAGAAAACGCCTCCTTTGGGCGGGTAGTAACAGCGCCCACGAATGGAGCAGCAGGCGTAGTACCCGCAGTACTCCAGTATTTTATAGCATTTTGTGATGGCTATGAAGAAGAAAAAATCATCCGGTTTCTGATGACTGCCTCTGAAATAGGAAGCATATTTAAAAAAGGAGCAACACTATCGGCAGCTATGGGGGGCTGCCAGGCAGAGATAGGAGTATCCTCGTCTATGGCAGCTGCAGCGCTTACAGAATCGCTGGGTGGCACGACCGAACAATGCATGCAGGCTGCCGAAATTGCTATGGAACATCATCTGGGCCTTACCTGCGACCCCGTGGGAGGTCTGGTACAGGTACCATGCATAGAACGTAATACTATGGGGGCAATAAAAGCAATAACAGCCGCACAGCTGGCACTGCAAAGCAACCCCGAAAAAGCAAGAATATCTCTGGACAATGTGGTGGACACAATGTATGAAACCGCACTGGATATGAACCACAAATACAAGGAAACTGCCGAAGGCGGACTGGCAATACAGGTACCGCTGGGCCTTACAGAGTGCTAGCAGCTACTGTATCAGTTTCTGTGCCTCCTCTACATAGTTAGTACCTACAGGTATCTCCACAGTCCCCAGAAATACTGTTTTCCCCCGCACTGCCGTGATGTGCTTACGTGCCAGTATGTAGGAGCGGTGTACCCTTACAAACTCTTCAGGAGGCAGTTTTTCTGACACCCCTTTCATACTCATACGTACGAGCAGATATTTACCGTTATCGAAATGTATACGTATATAATTATCCACCCCCTCTATATATACGATAGAGGATATAACTACCTTGACCATTGAGTAATCTACCCTTACAAAGAAAAACTGCGGCGTGTTGGACTCCTTATGCTGGGCATATTCCATGTAGTCCCTTGCCTTTTCAGCGGCTTTTCTGAACCTGTTGAACTCAAATGGCTTCAACAGATAATCAATAGCATCCAGGTTAAATCCATCTACAGCATACTCACTATATGCCGTGGTAAAAATCACCATAGGACTTCCCGGCACCTTCCTGTAAAAGTCAATGCCGGATATCGCTGGCATATTGATATCAAGTAACAGCAGATCTACAGGATTGTCTCTGAGATATTCAAGGGCTTTGCCCGTCTCTGTAAATACAGCCCGCAAATCCAAAAAATCTACCTGCGTACAAAAAGACCGTACAATGTTCAATGCAAGTGGTTCATCATCAATAGCAACTACGGATATCATACCAACTGAATATTTAATAAAACTGAAAAATCTTCTTCGCCATCCTCCACCTGAAGTACATACTTCCCGGCATAAAGCAGTTCCAGACGCCTGCGGGTGGTACTGATACCCAAACCGGTATGTTCATCATGTCCCTGCTTTATCTGTACCTTCCTGTTCAAAGTCTTCAATACTACCCCTCCGTCTGTAACCACCAGTTCAATAAGTATATCAGAATCATCCTCAGGGCTAACCCCATACTTAAAAGCGTTTTCTACAAACGGGATGAGCAGAAACGGAGCTATCTGATGCCCATACTTATCTTCTGCTATGCTACATTTCATTTTCACCTTATCTGTAAGGCGAAACATCTGCAACTCTATGTAGTTATTCAGATATGCTATTTCCCGCTCCAGTGAAACCATTGGCCTGTCTGACTCACTGACCGCATAGCGCATCATACCCGACAGTTTTACTACAGCATCAGCCGTTTTATCAGAACCGGTAATAGCCAGCGAGTAAATGCTATTCAGCGTATTGAACAAAAAGTGAGGGTTTATCTGAGCTTTTAAAAATGCTATTTCTGCATTCAGCTTTTCCTCCTTTACTTTTCGCCACTGGTCATAAATGCAGGCAGCATATGATGCTACATATACTACCAGAAACATAAACAGGTTAAAGCTGGGGCCAAACAAACGCACCCCTTCTGAACGGTGTGTATGAAAACGGGCCGGCATAGTAATATAATTGAGCACAAAAAAGACCCCAAGCCCTACTATACACCACAGAAACAGCAAACCATATCGCCGGCCAAAATAAAGCCGGGGAATAGCAACAAGATAATTGAAGTAGAAAATGATGATGAGTAAAATACTATTTATCAATCGTGATGGTAATAGTATATCACCCACAAAAGCCTCAATACCAAACCCCTGCCTGCGGGGATTGAAAAGTGCCGGCAACATGAGGAATATGAGCCAGAGCACAACATGAACTCCAATGGTAACAAGGCGTTTTTTCATAAACCTTTACAATAATGGTTAAATGATAAGGATAAAGTTAACAGGTACTATTAATGAATAACAACCGGAAAAGCGCAAAAGACCGCCTTAACATAGTAAAGCGGCCTTTGCATTCATCCCCCGTCCAAAAAATTTATACATAAAGCATATGGCATATAACCTCTTATACCAACAGCCCCTTGTTTTTTAACTGATTGTGTAAAGATAGATACACCAGTAATCTCCTATCTGAAAGATGAGGCAAACGCCACAAAAGATGTGGTAAATATATCCGTGTAACCGCTATCATATTATACAACACACCTAATCTGTGATGCTATACGCGCATATCGTTTCTGTTATCAGTGAGATTTGTATTTCTTTGCATAAAACCTTCCGATGTACCTCATATATAACTATCCCTACCTTTATTATATAGTTGGTGCTGCCCAGCTATTATGCATCTACCATTGTATTAAAACAGGAAGGAAAGAATGGCTGTATCTGCTTATATTTTTGCCAGGCATTGGGGCTGCAATATATTTCGTTCGTGAAATTTTGCCGGGACTACGTGCCGGAGATACAGGAGAGAACGTAAAAGCGGTGCTGATGCCCGGAGCCCGAACTAAAGAACTGGAACGAGCCCTGCGCATAGCAGACACCGATACAAACAGACTGAACCTTGCAGCAGAATATAGCAGACTGGGCCTATACGACAAAGCTATAGAGCTGGTGCGGTCCTGCCTTACCGGCATTTACGCCAACTCTCCCGACACACTACAGATACTGGCCAGGCTATTGTTTCACAACAATGAATTTGCCGAAGCGACGGTAACATTTGAAAAAGTATTGACCCTGAAAAGCAACCGATTTGATAAACCTGACGATGAGCTACTCTATGCACGCTCACTGGATGGTAATGGGAATACAGAAAGAGCAGAAGAAGAATATGAAAAAATCATAAAAATACACCACTCACTGGAAGCTAGATACTATTACGGTCTTATGCTCAAAAGACTCGGGCGAACTCAAGAGGCGGCATCTCAATTTACGTCGGTACAAGCCGAAAAAGACCTACATCCACCTCATGTACGTAAGCTGAATGCACAATGGTTACGACTATCAGCAAGAGCGCTTAAAGAACTGTAATTACATATAGTATAGCCTTGCGCCTGTAATGCTGTCACGTGCCGGGATGACCATTAGCCAGCCAGCATTGCAATATTTTGTATTGTGCCGCACTAAGCGCACTATCCTGTGGCATGGTGCGGTCTTTTATTACAAAATAATAAAAAGAACTGTCATCCAGCACAGGTAATAGCTGCTGATAATCGGAAAAATCCAGTGGCATACTGATACCATCATGACAGCCTGCTTTGGCACATGTATGACTGAGTATCGGCTGTACATCCTGTGTAAATGATGGCACCACACCTGTACATACATCTTCAGGCGGTGCGATATTTACCTGCATAGGCTGATGCTTACAGGAGCACAGCACACAAAAAAGAAACAACAACCCATAACGTACCACCACCATATCTCATCGACTATTTGAATACAAATTACCTATCCTGTATTATCCCTGTGTTAATAACCAAGCTTCCTGTTGTATGCAGCCGCCATGTATCCGCCCGAACGGTTTGCAAATACCGGAACATTCTCCTGTTTTCCCATATAACTACGGGTCATATAAAGAGGCTGTTCTATACACTCTTCATTTAAAAAAATATTTATGTATATTTAAGCCTCAACACCAACTATACCATGAAATTTACCCGTAGAAACTTTTTCCGTTCTGCATCACTGCTTGCTACATTATCATTGAGCGAGTGGGGGCAGTTTGCATCTGCCTCCGCAGCCCCATTGGCTGCCACAGGACAAAATGTTGTTTCAGATGAAGCATTCTGGCATAATGTAAGACTCATGTTCCCTCTTTCGCGCGACCTCACTTATCTGAATAATGGCACTTTCGGCCCATCACCCTACCCTGTTATAGAAGCAGTAAAGGCTGGAATGATGGAAAACGATATGAAAGGACAATATGGCCGCTGGGATGAAACCATAAAACGACTAGCCGGATTTGTAAATGTCAGCAAAGAAGAAATAGCGCTTACACACAATGTAACAGAAGGAATAAATGCCGGATGTAAAGGAATACCACTAAAAAGGGGTGATGAAGTAATACTGACCAACCATGAGCATATGGGTAATGCAATGCCCTGGATGAGCCGGCAGAAGCAGGATGGTATAGTACTGAAAACATTTGCGCCCGGCCCCACGGCAGCTGAGACACTGACCAGAATCAATGGATTAATTACCAAAAAGACAAGAGCAATTGCGGTACCGCATATCCCATGCACACAAGGGCAGATACTGCCTGTAAAAGAAATCTGCACACTGGCACGGGATAAGGGCATATACTCTATTATAGACGGCGCTCATGGCCCGGGCATGATACCTTTAGACCTTCATGACATAGGGTGCGACACCTATGCCAGCTGCAGCCATAAATGGATGCTGGGACCTAAGGGAACCGGGTTTCTGTACATACGCAGGGAGTTTCAGGATACTCTTACCCCATTTGCTATAGGAGCCGGTGGAGATGATGGTAACTGGAACCTTACAACATCCCCGGTAACAACCGGAAATTACAACGATAGTGCCCTTCGTTATTTCGGTGGTACCCAATCAAATGGACTATATGCAGGTGTTGTAGCCGCAATAGACTTTATTGAGTCTGTAGGTAAAGAGAATGTTTATAATCGCATAAAGTATCTGGGAAAATATACTCAGGATAGCCTGCTGGCAATGGGTGATAAAGTAGAACTGTTAACCCCTACCGAAGAGCGCTCCCGTGCAGGTGTAAATGGATTCCGCATCAGGGGTGTGGATTTCCAGAAGTTCTTCGGCACATGCATGGAAAACAGGATTCGTATAAGGGGAGTCAACGAAAACGGCTTAAATTCGTTGCGGGTCTCTACACATATCTATAACAATACCGAAGAAATAGATAAGCTCATGGAGCTTGTAAAAGAGGCTACCGGATAAAGTAAATGACATCAGCAAAAAAGAATGTATTGGCTATTTGCGGCAGCACCCGGAAACAGTCATCAAATCTGTCTTTGATAAAAGCAATAGCGGCCATGTTTGCAGCACATATCGCTGTTACAATCTGTACAGACATTGGCTACCTGCCTCAGTTCAATCCCGATGAAGACGGAGAGTTATCCCCTGCATCGGTTAATACATTCAGAAACTCACTGCGTGCCGCAGATGGGATACTTATATGTACCCCTGAATATGCGATGGGGGTACCGGGAAGCCTGAAAAACGCAATAGACTGGACAGTATCCTCATGCGAATTCTCACATAAGCCTACCGCACTTATTACAGCATCGTCTCTAGGCCATAAGGGACATGCGTCTCTGCTGGAGACACTACGTATCATAGAAGCGGGCATAACTGAAAACGTGCAGCTGGTAATCCCGTTTATAAAAACAAAGCTCGAAGGTGATACTATAAAGGATGATGCTACCGTTATGGCAGTGACACAGGTTATGACAGCATTTATAAACGCTATGACCAGTCATCAGCCAGAGAAACACTAAATCATTATGTCAGCACTATATGACACTATCGGAAGCGGTTATAATACCACCCGCAATGCCGACCCCTACATCACCCAAATCCTGCTACAATTATTAACACCGGCATCTGCCGGAAAATATATGGATATTGGGTGCGGCACAGGCAATTATACTATCGCTATGTATGAACAGGGTGTCAACATATGTGGTGCCGACCCTTCTCATAAAATGCTCTCAATTGCCAACAGCAGAAATCCAGGCATAATATGGCTGCCATATACTGCTGAAGACATCAATGCCACGCCCGAATCTCTGGATGGCATTACAGGAGTGCTTACCATCCACCACTGGGCTTCTCTTACCACTGCATTTCGCCGGCTGTTTGCATTACTGAAACCAGGCGGAAAAATTGTTCTGTTCACGTCCTCGCCTGAGCAGATGCGTAGCTATTGGCTCAACCATTATTTCCCGCATATGATGGAATTGTCTATACAGCAGATGCCCGACATTATGACAATAGAAAATGCGGCACAGGCTGCAGAACTGGAGCTAACAGACTATGTGCCATATGCTGTAAAAGACACTTTACAGGATTACTTCCTGTATGCTGGTAAAAACAAACCAGAACTGTACTTTGATGAATCTGTCAGGCATGGAATATCATCATTTGCTGCCCTGTCCAACAGGGAAGAAGTAATACACGGGCTTTCACAATTGGATGCTGATATCAAATCTGGTACATTCCCAAAAGTAAAAGACAATTATGCACACGATGGCAGTGACTATATATTCCTCGTACTTACAAAAAAGCAATAAGCACATAAAACCATGTCAGCAACTACTCCTGGTCACCCACATGCAATAATAAGGGCCGGCACAACTGCCGATATACCCCAACTGATACAACTGGGCCTGTTATCCTATGGGCAGTATGCACCCCTGCTCCATGAAGATAACTGGCAGAAGCTACGCAAGGGGATAGAAAACCCGGATATGTGGCACTCAATAATACAGTCTTCACATAGTTTTCTTTACGAAACATCGGGGGATGTGGTAGGTATGGCCTTCCTCCTACCCCACGGAAATGCATGGGATGTTTATCCTGACGAGTGGAGCTATATAAGAATGGTAGGGGTACACCCGTCCTGTTCAGGGCAGGGAATTGCTACTAAGCTGACAATGTGCTGTATTGAAAAAGCCCGGAATACCGGGGAGCAGATTATAGCGCTTCACACATCAGAAGTCATGCATGCAGCAAGACATATCTATGAAAATCTGGGCTTTACTATAGAACGTGCAATTGCGGACCGTTTCGGTCTCAAGTACTGGCTTTATAAAATGGAGCTGCCACACCCACCGTCGAAATGAATAAATGTACCGCATCCGCAAACTGAAAAACACCGTCCACAACTAAAAGACTATCAGCCCAAAACACATTAATCAATAATAATCAGCCATCTTAAACGCTGAGCAGCTGCCACATTTGGGTAAATAATTTTGCCTCGGCAGGAATATCAGATATTTCCAGATAATATATATACCATAATAGCACTCTCTTTGAAATATCCGGTAATACATGCTCCTGACAACTGGTTTTATCTTTTCCATCATTAAAAAATGGTAGCATTTAGCACTAAAAAAACACAAATACATAACACAAAAGCAATATAACAAACATATTAGTATATCATAATCTCCGAAAAACATGACTCTAAACCAATGCTGCAACCAGTAAATGAGGTTACCACAGTTTTAAAAAAGTGTTGTAATTATTTGCAGGGCAACAAAATTTTTATGTATTTTGGGTTCGATTTTGAAAACAAGACCAAACATGAAAAGAACCATAGTCTTAGTAACCACACTATTCGCAGCGACTTTCCTCAGTTTCAAGACTTTTGCGCAGGAAGACCTCGTGCGTGTTTTTTCCTGGTATATCCCTCAGAACGATGATTATGCTACAGTTGTAGACGGTGAATATCAGGATGGTCAGCTTATCAACTGGGGCTGGTCAGATAAGAACCTTCTTTTCTGGGCATATCGCAATCCTGGTCCTAACCGTGTAGCTGTTTATGGATGGTATAATCCTGTAGCTCGGGTGCATATAACTGTAGCTGAAGATGAATTCACTGACGACCAGATGCTGAAAGCAGGTTATACGCAGAAACACCTTCAGTTCTACGCACTTACACGTCGTGGACCAAACACACTTTGCATCTACCGTTGGAGAAAAGTAAAACGTGGCGCATGGAGAACAATTCCTGAAGACTATAACTTCGATACAGACGTCTATCTGAAAAAAGGTTACAAGCGCAAAACATATCAGTATTTCGGTGTGAGCCGCAATGTTGATGCTCCGGTTTATGACCAGCTTTAATCGCTAATAATTTTCTTTTAAAAGCCACCTATTTCAGGTGGCTTTTTTCATGCCCTTACATTGGCATAAGCTCACATTATCAGATACAGACACCGTAAAGAAACAGAGCCAAATATGGCCTGATACAGTGCGGCAAACAAAACTCATACATATCCTATTACGATAGGGCCAACTACCCTATTATATATATACTGGCATCTACACTACCCAGACAATAAGTACGGCCATAATAAAGCCATTTAAGCGTCTGCGATCATGCTGCCGCAAAACAATAAGGGCTACCCGGAATACCGGATAGCCCTTATAATAAAACCAGTAATTTACAGCTGTTATCCTTTAGGATCCAGAGCTTTCTTTATCCTTTCAGAAATATCCTGAAGGTGATACCTGCTCATCTTATCTGACATAGATGGTATAGCCGCATCAACCTGCCTTTTCAACGTTACCAGTTGAGCTCGTGCTATTGATACCGCATCAGTATTCCATACATTGTTCATAGCCCCTGGCGATTTAGCCAGCTTCTCGTCCGGATTAATAACATCAGACAGAATATCTATGTATGCCTTTTGCAGCGTTCTTCTATATCCGTCTATTGCCTTACGGGACGATAGCTCAGACCATATACCATTCTTCACATCATCAACCATATCATCTGCAGCATACACCTTACTACTACCAAACCTGTTTGCAGCTACTGCCATACGATTGATACGGGATGCAGCAAGCAGACTTTTCAAAATATAAACCTGAAGATTGGTGATAGTTTCGGCAGCTACCGGATTGGTAACCTTGTTAAGAATAGCAGGATTCAGCAACCACTGTGGTGTTGTAAACAGCTGTTTGTTCAGGAACGCAACAGCCTCCTTCTGGCGGCTGGCAGGTGTAGGCTCATACACATCCTCTCCTACCTGCTCTACACTTTTAGGGGTCTCGTATACACCACCTACATTTTTAAGTACATGCCCCATATAACGGCTATACTGAGACAATGCAGCATTATACATGGTGAGCAGGTTTTCATACTTATCTGCCTCCTCTTTTGTCCACTCAGGCAGGTTAGGCACAATACGTTTCAGATTCATGATACCATACTCACTTGCCTTTACACTGTTATCACCAAGGTCTTCTGTCTGTGAACGCGGGTCGAAAGGATTGGTCTCTGTACCAAACCACAAACGTGGATTAGCCTTCAGACTGTCAACAATCCACTTATTGACTATTTTCTGATCTTCCTTCTCGTCCTTCGCAAAGGTGGGTGTGTATCCCCATTTTATTGCCCACATGTCATAGTCGCCTATACGGGGAAACATACCGGCATCACCTATAGCATCTCCCGGCTGTGCCACATAATTAAACCGGGCATAATCCATGATAGATGCAGTATGACCATGTGCCTCTACCCAGGCTTTACTGCGCAATGAATCTACCGGGGTACGGCTGCTGCTGCCCATATTATGCCTCAGGCCCAGCGTATGGCCTACCTCATGAGATGATACAAACCTTATCAGCTGCCCCATCAGGGCATCATCAAACTCCATTTTACGGGCGCGGGTATCTACGGCTGCAGCCTGTATGAAATACCAGTCATGTACCAGCTTCATTACATTATGATACCACCCTATATGGCTTTCTATAATCTCACCACTGCGTGGGTCATGCACATTGGGGCCATAAGCATTAGGTATCTCTGATGGCAGGTAGCGCACTACTGAGAATCGGGCATCTTCCAGATTCATGGAAGAGTCATTGCTGTCCCATTCCTTACCGGTAATGGCATTTTTAAAGCCGGCATGCTCAAACGCTTTTTGCCAGTCATTGATGCCCTGAATAAGGTAAGGACGCCACTTTTTAGGTGTAGCGGGGTCTATATAATATACAATAGGCTTCTGTGGCTCCACCAGCTCCCCACGTTTCCATTTTTCCACATCCTCTGCACGAGGCTCCAGGCGCCAGCGTACCGCAATAGTCTGTTGATCCACCTTCTGCTGTTCATCATTAAATACCTGATAATCATCTGCAAAAAAACCTACCCTGGGGTCAAAAAGACGTTTGGCCATTGGCTCCTTTGGCAGCAGTACAAATGAATTATTCAGCTCCAGTGTCACAGCACCTGTAGCATATGCCGCAGGCAATGTAACAGTAGGTATCTGACCCGGCACCCGCGGACGCTTTTCCAGTGGTGGATTAGAAGTAAACGTACGCACTACCCGCACTTCTGTATTAATGGGGTAACTATGCATGGATGCCACATAACTACGGCCAGCTATCTGTGAAGCAAGATTATAGCGACGCTTCGTAAAAGGACTGATACTTACCGGCTGGTGGTCTCCTTTAAAGAAGTCTGTTACATCTATTACTACAGAAGATGAATCTTTACCGAAAGCCTTGATATCAAACGACTCTGCAATAGGATTAAGGTTGGAGTTAGATACCGCTTTGAATATCTCATTGGTAGAATCAGCTACGCTGATAACCGTCACTACCCGTAAAAACACTTTATCATCAGGCCCCTTCTCCCACAATACTGTTTTACGACCTTCCAGCTCTCCGGCATAAACACCACCTCCTCCGGCTACCTTACTGTAGCGGGTAGTCACCATCATCTCCCGTCCCAGTATGGAATCTGGTATCTCAAAATACCATTTATCATCCACCTTGTGAACGGTGAACAGCCCATGGTCTGTCTCTGCTTTCCCGGTTATTACCTTGCTGTAAGGCTTTATTCCCTTTTTAGAGCTGGAGTCTGCCGACTTTCCTGAAGCAGCGGCAGTCTTTTCCCCATGCTTGTTTTTTTTGTTTTTCTTCTTTGCATCGGCTCCTACTGACATAACCATCAGCGCCGGCAATAAGAGAAAGTATTTTCTTATCATACTCAGAGTTAAATATTGTCTGGTATGTAAAATACTAAGTATCTCCCATAAGAGGCTACGAAATCAAAAACTACCCCACAAAATCACTTTTGAAATACAGATATCTATGCTGTAACGGAACGGAATACCGTATAACGCAGCAACAGCTCCAGCGATAGACAGACTACTGCTATAAGCGCAAACGGAAAAAACATCTCAGCATAATGCTTGTAAGAAGTAATACTCACTTTCGTTTTCTCCAGCTTATCTATGGTACTGTAAATATCCGCCAGCGAACGGTTTCCGGTAGCACGGTAAAACTTACCGTTAGTAGCTGCAGATATTGACTTCAGCAATGGCTCATCAATATCTGTAGGTGCCATTACTTTTTGTATACGACCATCCGGAGACTGAACCGGCACCAGTGCCTGCCCCCTGGTACCTACGGCTATCGTATATACCCTCACCCCATATAGCTTTGCTATTTCAGTAGCCGTAGCAGGGTCCAGAGTACTGCCACCGGCTACGTTATTACGTCCATCAGTCATCAGAATCACCACTTTGCTTTTCCCTTTGGCTGCACGTAGCCGCCCTACGGCAGTAGCCAGCCCTGAGCCTATTGCCGTACCATTGGCACTCAGCAGTGAGCTTTCAATCTTTGCTATCTGATTTTTAAGCACATTATGATCAATAGTTATAGGGCAGAGCGTAAAACTCTCACCTGAGAAAATAACTACCCCTATCCTGTCTGCCGGCCTGTCATCTATAAACTTCAGTGCTTCTTTTTTAGCAGCTTCCAGCCTGTTGGGTTTAAAGTCTTCAGCCAGCATACTGCCCGATATATCCAGACACAATACAATATCTATACCATCACTGTCCACATTCTCAGAGGTATTGGATGTCTGCGGCCGCGCCAGTGCAATAATGAGCATCACCACCGCAATGATACGCAACACAAACAGAGCCGGACGAAAACGCGCTCTGGTACCACCTCCGGCCAGCTTCAGGCCACCAAGAGTAGTAAGCCGCATTACCGGACTACCTGTTTTTCTGCCCCGCTGCTGCCACAATATCATGAGTGGCACCAACAGTAGCAACAGAAAGAACCACGGATGCGCAAATGTGATATGTTTCCAATCCATTAGATTACTCATGACTTCTGCTCAGTTGTTGGGGGTTGCTCTGTTACAATAGGTTTTGAGGAAATAATCAGTTGTTTTGCTTTCTCCATAGCATCAATGTGCTCCTGAGGCAGCGGCTGTGCCTTGGCAAACTTTGCTAAGTCTGCCGTTCTCAACACAGACTCCAGAGTAGCATAGTAAGGTATTAACTCCTTATGACGCCTTGCCTTATCCAGCAATTCATCGGTAGTGAGCTCCATTACCGGTGTATCAAACCTTTCTTCCACATAGTTGCGTACTATATCCGTCAGGTCTACGTAATACTCTTTTACACGCTCATTCTGCCACATCTGGCGTGCATCCAGCTCAGACAGCAAGCGCAATGCATGCTCCTGAAGCGTCTCTTTAGGCCCTTCCGGTACTACCGGGGCTGGTTTCTTTCTGCGGGCCAGATACCAGGTTACACCTATAATCAGTGCCAGCAATGCTACCCCACCTGCTATATAACCCGCATAATCGCGCCAGGTAGTAGTAACATAGATAATGTTTTTGATGGGCTTGAATGCTTTGGTTGTATCTACCGGCACCGTCTGTACCAGCAGTTCCGGAGCCTGGGCCTCTACAAAAAAGGAATCCCCGTTTTCTGCAATCACATAAAACGGCACTGCAGGCATCTGAAATACGCCGGAATCAAATCCGGTAATCAGTAACCGTTGCTTATAAGTTACAATGTCTCCGGCTTTGACAGTATCTATTTTACCCCGTTCTACTACCTCCAGGTGATTGAATGTATCAGCAATAGCCGGCCATATAAGTCTGCCACCTGATGTCTTGTTGGTTGCTTCTAAAAAAAGACGGGCCCTGTCCCCTATAGTTATCTGCTGTGGGTCAAGTTTTACCGAAGCTGAAGTCTCGGGCTGAGCCAATGCGGGCAAAGAACCGGCTACAAGAAACAACAGCAGCACCAGAGTAATACCTGACAAGCGGCGGGAAACAATAGTCCATGCCATATGCAGTCTGCTTTTATCTGATATTATTTTCGTCATTGCCTGTAACAATGTATAACTGTTTTAGTTGAAACACCCGCAGTATTACCTGCCCTTAAAATAACCCTGCAAAACTTTTACATAATCCTCATCTGTACGCACGTGCAGCAGCGATGCGCCACTCTTTCTGAAAGTATGCATACAATACTTGTACTTTTCATCAAATGCTGCCCCATACTGCAACCGTACAGCCCTGTCATCAGTATCTACCCATACAGTCTGCCCTGTTTCCGCATCCATTACCTGCACCAGCCCTGCCGATGGCAGCTCTTTATCGTGCTTATCATAAATATGAATACCTACCAAATCATGCTTACGGGCTGCCAGCTGCAATGCCTGCTCATAAGGGTTGCTCACAAAGTCGCTCATAAGGAATGTAATAGAGCGCTTTTTCAATACATTATTCAGAAACTCCAATGCTACTGCCACATTGGTCTCTCCTCCCTGTACCGGCTCCAGTGCTATAAGTTCCCGAATGATACGTAGAATATGCCCTTTACCTTTCTTGGGAGGGATGTATTTTTCTACCTTATTACTGAAGAAGATGACACCTACCTTATCATTATTCGTTGTGGCAGAAAAAGACAATACCGCTCCCAGCTCTGTAATCAGGTCCCGTTTTGCCTGCTTCTGTGTACCAAACAGTGAGCTGTTACTGATATCTACCAGCAGCATCACTATTAATTCCCGCTCCTCTTCAAATACTTTTACGAACGGATGGGAAAACCTTGCCGTTACATTCCAGTCTATAAACTTTACATCATCACCTGGCGTGTACTCCCTTACTTCACTGAACGACATACCACGACCTTTAAAGGTAGAGTGATACTCACCCGCAAAGATGTGATTGCTTAACCCTCTGGTTTTTATCTCTATCCGTCTTACCTTCTTTAGAATATCAGCTGTGGTCATCTTGCCGTAATGCAGGATTAGTAATTGACATATCGCAAAAATAGTTGTTAGCGCCTATCAGGGAAAGAGCGATTTACTTAAAATTTTCTGAAAAAATGCCCTTTATCAGTTATTGGGTCATTGAACATTACCTTCAGCTACCAGCAAGTGGCTACTGTATGGTATATATGATGCATGCAATGCCACAGCTATTTTTTACCTGCCTGCATTCCTTGTTTCAGCTATTGGCAGTACTTTTACCGGCAAATTTCCCTTGTACAATGGATTGGTTCGAAAACTGGTTCGGCTCGCCGTATTATAAAATACTATACCAGAACAGAGATGAGCAGGAAGCACAGGCTTTTGTAGAAGCGCTGCTTACACATCTGCACCCCTCCCCCGGGTGCCGGATGCTGGACATAGCATGTGGTGAAGGCAGATTTGCCAAACAGCTTGCAGGGCACGGATTCGATGTCACAGGAATAGACATTTCAGAGCGAAGCATTGAAACAGCCAAAGAACTGGAAAACGATATGCTGCACTTTTATGTGCACGATATGCGCCTGCCTTTCTATACCAATTACTTTGACTATGCTTTCAACTTCTTTACCAGCTTTGGCTACTTTGCCCATGACAGAGATAATGCACTGGCAGCAAAGTCATTCAGTAATGCACTGAAACCCGGTGGCATTCTGGTAATAGATTATCTGAACCGGCAGTATGTACATGACAATCTGGTACCTGAAGAGACGATAAAAAGGTGCGACCATACATTTCACATTAAAAGAAAATATGAGCGGAAGCATTTTCTGAAAGATATTACACTGGATACACCAGACGGCACCCGGATACATTATACCGAAAGTGTTGCCGCATTTTCTCTGGACGACTTCATCCGGCTCATGAGCGCAGCAGGTCTGGAGCTGGAAAGCACCTATGGCGATTATAAGATGCAGCCTTATGATGAGAAGTGTTCACATAGACTTATCATGATATTCAGAAAAAAGCATGCTTAAGTCTATCCTGGAATCGGTTATGTATGCAGACTACATTGTGTGGGGTTACCTCAATGTACGCTGGCATAACTCATTTCTGGATACATTGATGCCCTTCATCCGCAATCAGTGGACATGGGCCCCGTTATACCTTTTCCTGCTTCTGTTTATGCCTAAGCGTTTTGGCCGTAATGGCTGGATATGGTGCGGTGCATTTCTTATTACATTCGGCATATCAGATCAGATAAGCGCATCTCTGCTTAAGCCCCTCTTTGGCAGGATACGCCCCTGCAATGACCCCTACTTTTCTGGAATAGTACATATCATTGTTCCCTGTGGTGGCGGTAAAAGTTTTCCGTCTTCCCATGCTGCCAATCATTTTTCACTGGCATTATTCAGTGCCATTTCAATACAGCGTCACGCCCGGTGGATATGGCCTGTTGCCCTGTTCTGGGCAGCAATAGTTGCTTATGCACAGGTATATGTAGGCGTTCATTATCCGCTGGATGTGCTCTGTGGTGGCATTCTGGGCTGTGGTGTAGGGGTGTTTACCGGTAAGATGTTCAATAAGCGCATTGCGCTCCCTCACTAATCATGCCTCCGCTCATACACTTCAGACCATACACCATCTTTTTCTTTCCGGTAAACAAGATTAAAGTGTTTGTCCTGTTTTACTGATTCATAGCGATAGTCATCCTCAATATTATTGAATATAATAAAGTCAGTACTGTCGTCTATTGTCCATTTCACATGTTTAAACGGCACTTTTTTCTTCAGGAAACCCGTAGCAGGGTCCAGTAAGTGTACTACCTGCATAAATGGCCCTGACGCTACGTGCCGGTCATGATAGCCGTTTTCCTCCATATAGCTGATTACCGCCAGCTCCACTTCCATAGCAGAGAAGGCTGCCAGGTCCCCATCTCCATGCCCCTCAATAAAGCTAAATGCACACCATGCTACTATTACTACCCCTGTCAGATACACATAATAAAGCCCCTTCCATAGCATATCTGCATATTTTACCACCATTGCCGCTACTATTACAAACATCGGTATCAATGATGCCAGCATATAACGATAAGTATAGAAATTAGCCCCCGTAAATACCAGAAAAGCCAGTACAAAACAGCCACCAAGTATTATAAAGCGTCTTTGCCTGAAATCATCAAACAACCGGAAAAATAAATAAATCAGGTACAACCATGTAGCAATAAACAGGATAAAGAGAACCGGCCCAGGCAAAAGCCGTCCGGCTCTCTTATCATCCACAAAATAATAGCACAAAATCACCGGCACCAGATATATCAGCCATGCCCACCTGCGCTTTACTACTGCTACAGCAACAATCAGCCCACCCAGCATAAAATAGTACCAGTATTTAAAGTAAGTATATAGCTCTCCCTGTATTGCCCCTATGCGAAACTTATACCAATACCCTTCCCATGTATGCGGCAGCGACTCTGAGTAAAAAGGGAAAATAAACCACCCCTGCAGATATCGCTGCAGCAGGAAATAACCACCTATAACCGCAGTGGGCACCGCTACCGACATCAGACGTCCTATAGCATCTTTTCTGTCTGCCCTGCGGTCCGGTATGGCTATCCAGGCATCTATACCCAGTACAAAACCCATCATCATGCCGCTCTCTTTTGTAAAAAACAGCATAATAAGCCATAATGCAGTAAGCATATACCTGCGCGATACGTAGCTCCATAATGCCAGAAAGCATAACAGTGCTACCAGCATTTCCAGTAGTACCATAGAGGCCTGTACTATGAATAGCTCCTGCAGTACTACCAGCGCTAATGCCAGTATCGCCTCCCTGCGGCCGAATATCCGGAGTGTTGCACTATACAGAACAATGATAAACACCAACGAGATAAACAGCGCAAAGGAATGCATAGCGACATATGAGTTGCCGAAAACACCTCTCCACATTACGGCCATAGCATGAGAAAGCAACGGATGGCCGCGTGATACTTCTGCATCTATAGCATTCGGCATAAGACTTATGCCATGCTCATACAGACTATTGATAGCTGTAGCATATGGCCAGCTCTCATCCCAGTAGTAGGGATAGGAAAGATGCGGTATCTTAATGATGATAAATATTACCAACACCAGAATAAGTGCCACATAGTCTTTGAGTATATTTTTCATACGGTATTGAGAGGTCTATCTGGGGGATACAGGTGCACAGTAAGGATATACTGCTATAAAAGAGTAATACAATGCTTCTCTGCCGGGCAGGCCAGGCAGGTAACAACACTACTTACAGGAAAATACTATTGAGAGAAACAGAGAGGATTACTTACTGGATTTCCTCTTATATACACAGGTAAAAACATAGGGCTATAGAATGAAAAATTAATTAATTCACTCTATACAAATACCCTGCCAGAAATCAGCAGTTAATAAAACTATTCTGGGAATACCTACTTATTATTCTTGCGGCTGTTTATTTCGTCGCGTATATGAATGGCACGCACATAATCTTCCTGATCCAGCACCGTCTGCAATAAAGTGTTCAGCTCCTCCAGAGACATCTTTTTCATATCAGAATCGCCTGAAGCACCCGACTGCTTGTTACTTACCGGTACATCGCCTGCACGCCCTTCCGAAGAGCCGGTCTCTACCTGCTCCTCATTTTCCAGGTACAGCCCTGCTGCATCTATGATATTTTCATAGGTATATATCCGGCAGTTGGCTCTTACGGCCAGTGCCAATGCATCTGATGTGCGGGAGTCTATTTCAGTAATTATGTCACTGTTACGACACACCAGTTTGGCAAAGAATACACCTTCTTCCAGCTTATATATTATTACCTCGGTAAGCTCTATGCTGAAAGTATCCATGAAGTTGGCAAAAAGGTCATGTGTCAATGGTCTGCTGGGCTGCATACGCTCCAGAGCAACAGCTATTGCCTGTGCTTCAAAGCCACCTATAACTATAGGAAGCCTGCGAAGTCCGTCAACCTCGCCAAGTACTACTGCATAAGAATGGGTTTGTGTGATGCTGTGGGATAATGCAACAATTTCAAGTTCTACTTTTTTCATTTACAGTTCCGAGCTTACGAGGCGCCGCTGCAGGCGGCAGAAAATATGTGTGAAGGTAAACATTTTTATGATGAAAAAAACGACATCAGAAGAGTGTGGGAGCTTCCCGATGCGATGCATCTTCGCCCGCAGGAGGCACCAGAGAAATGTCTTTCATATCCTCCCCTACCAGAAAACTTCCTACCGTCTTCCACCCGGTTATATCTACCGTTTCATGCAGCGCCACTATTTCTTCTTTAATATCTGTTTTCTTCTTACCCGTACGTACTATTACCACAGGCTCCTGTTGTAATGTCACCAGCTCCAGATAGTTTTCTTCTCCCTCTCTTATATACAGATAACGGCTCTTTAGCGTCTGACTTTCTATCAGGAAGCGTTTCGCATTAAACTGCTTGTTCTTTGCGTCATAGTAAATAGCCGTAACCACCTTCTCCGGATGAAACTTATCTATCAGCAGCACACTATCCGCCTCATAACGGTTAGTAATATCAAAGCCCGTTATCTCATAAGTACCATCTTTATAGAAAACAATAATGCGGTCAGTCTCATCAAAGCGGCCCAGCAGCATGCCATGACCATCCTTATTAAGCCTGCCTACGCTGTCATCATACCATATCTGTGGGGCAGACAGTGTGGAGCGACCTTTGTCTTTCAGCTTCACATTGCGCACCGGATATTTAGTTACCTGATTACCCATGGCAGAGCGGCCTTTTATTTCCAGCTCTTCAAAGTAATAATCAAAAGCCTTATTGCGCGCTTTACTGCTGGGTAGCAGGGTAATGCTCACAGATTCTGCCTCACCATTAGGGTTGGCGGTGAGATAATGCACCTTGCTGCCGGCATTGCCCCGCGTAAGGTCGTATTCCTTTTCACGGGTCACACCTGTTACATTAAATCGCTTTGCATAGGTAATGCCGGTCTTACCATCCATGTATATCATGTTGTAGGTAGTCCTGTCATCATTCTTCTGAAACACAGCAAGATGAATAATGTCTTTACCTACAAAGGTCTTGTCTGCTACTTTGGTAACCATCATCTTACCATCCCGCCTTAAGGCAATAATAAGGTCTATGTCAGAGCAGTCAAATACATACTCATCCTTTTTAAGCCCTGTGCCAATAAACCCTTCTTTACGGTTCACATACAGCTTGGCATTGGCAATAGCCACTACAGCAGCCTGTATGGTTTCAAAAGGACGTATCTCTGTACGCCGCTCCCTGCCCTTTCCATATTTCTTCAGCAGGTTCTCATAATACCGTATAGCAAAGTCATTCAGGTGAGCTATATGGTCGTTTGTTTCCTCTATTGCCTGCTCTACGCCACGTATATGCTCATCTGCCTTAAACGAGTCAAACTTACTGATACGCTTGATGCGTATTTCTGTCAGCTTCACTATATCATCCTGGGTTATTTCCCTGCGGAATAGTTTTTTATACGGCTTCAGTCCTGCATCAATAGCACCCAGTACTCCCTCCCATGTTGCCTGCTCCTCTATATCTCTGTATATCCGCTTTTCAATGAATATTTTTTCCAGAGAGGAGTAATGCCAGTCATCCTCCAGCTCACTAAGCTTTATTTCCAGCTCCCGTAGCAAAAGGTGTTTGGTATGTGCCACAGAATACTTCAGCATATCAGATACACCCACAAAGTGTGGCTTATCCTCTATGATTATGCAGGCATTGGGCGATATGCTTATCTCACAATCCGTAAATGCATACAGCGCATCTATTGTCTGATTGGTAGAAACCCCTGGCGCCAGCTGCACCATCAGTTCTACATCTTTCGCCGTATTATCGGTAACACTCTTTATTTTTATTTTCCCTGAGTCGTTTGCTTTAAGTATGCTGTCCACCAGTTGCGATGTAGTCACCCCATAAGGCACATCCTTTATCACTACCGATTTCTTATCTACTTCTTCTATACGTGCACGCACACGCACTTTGCCACCTCTTGCGCCATCATTATAGTTAGCTACATCTATCATTCCCGCCGTTTGAAAGTCGGGATACAGTTCAAACTTTTTGCCTTTCAGATGTTTTATAGCGCAGTCTATCAATTCACAGAAGTTGTGCGGCAGAATTTTAGTACTCAGCCCCACGGCTATACCCTCTGTACCCTGTGCCAGCAGCAGCGGAAACTTCATAGGCAGCGTTACCGGCTCATTTTTACGCCCGTCATAACTGCGCTGCCAGTTGGTGGTCTTTGCATTAAAGGCTACCTCCAGTGCAAACTTTGACAGGCGTGCCTCTATATAACGGGCAGCTGCCGCACTATCGCCGGTGCGCACATCGCCCCAGTTTCCCTGAGTTTCTATCAGCAGGTCTTTCTGCCCCAGCCCCACTATGGCATCACCTATGGAGGCATCACCATGTGGATGGTACTGCATACTCTGCCCTATAATATTGGCCACTTTATTAAAACGGCCATCATCCATTTCCTTCATTGCGTGCAGAATACGACGCTGCACAGGCTTAAGGCCGTCCTCTATTGCAGGTACGGCACGCTCCAGAATTACATAACTGGCATAGTCCAGAAACCAGTTCTGGTACATAGTACCTATCATGGCCGAGCCCTGCCCGGCAAACATATCCATCTCTTCCATCGCTCAGATATTAAAAAACGCTCGCATGAGACATTGCCCGTAATACAATGCAGGCAGCTACAAAAATATCTAATGACAGCCAATGCTGAATATTAGTTATCCCCAAAATAATAACACAACCATTTTATGGGCACATATAATAAACAATGACTAAGGGGTTACATTTATGCAGCAATAATATCCATACAAAACAAATAAATGCCCCCGGATGCAGAGATGTATTGTCAGGTATACCGTTTAACTTTGTATATTATTTTGCGTACGTTTGTGCCTCAACAGACACCGCATTCGCCCCGTATTAACATGAAGAAAATTGCGATTGTTCAAAGTAACTATATCCCATGGAAGGGTTATTTTGATATGATAAAACTTGTGGATGAATTCGTATTGTTTGACGATATGCAATACACCCGAAGAGACTGGAGAAATCGCAATAAAATTAAAACTGCAAACGGCCTTCAATGGCTTACAGTCCCGGTAGAAGTCAAAGGCAAATACTTTCAGAAAATAAATGAAACACTGATTTCAGAAGCCAGATGGGCTAAAGATCATTGGAATACAATCACTCACGCCTATGGCAAAACAAAGTTTTTCAAAGAGTATAAAGAGCCCTTTGAAAGCTTTTACATGAATTGTACTGAAAAATACCTCAGCAAAGTCAACTTCGAACTCATTCAGATTATTAACAATATACTCAAAATTGACACTCCCATTCGTTGGTCGTCTGACTTTCAGATGGCAGAAGGAAAAACAGAGCGTTTGCTTGACCTGACATTACAATGTGGCGGCACTGAATATATTTCAGGTCCCGCTGCAAAAGATTATATTTCAGAAGAAATGTTCGCTGATGCCGGCGTAAAACTAACATGGATGGACTATAGCGGGTACAATGAATATCCTCAGCTACACCCGCCATTCGAGCACGGAGTAACTGTTCTGGATTTGATATTCAACACAGGACCAGAAGCAGTAAACTATCTAAAATATTAAATAATGAGCCGCGACATACTGGATAAAGTAAATGATTACTACACTCAGAAAGTGCAGGAGTTTGGCACCAGCCCCAGAGGGGTGGACTGGAACTCTGAAGAGTCTCAGGTACTTAGATTTGATCAGATAAGTAAAGTTATTGATTTTAACACGCCATCCTCAGTTCTTGACTATGGCTGTGGTTATGGTGCCATGCTCGATTACTTTCGCGATAAAACAACCAATATCTCTTATACAGGCCTGGACATATCAGAAGAAATGATAGCCAATGCCCGTAAGAAATATGATACTGCCGCCGCTGACTGGAAAACACAGCTTTCCGATACTGAAACTTATGACTATATTGTAGCAAGTGGTATCTTTAATGTAATGCTGGAAACCCCTGAAGCAGACTGGGAAAAGTATGTATTGGATACACTCAATAAGATGAACAAACATGCGACAAAAGGTTTCTCATTCAATGTACTCACGTCTTACTCAGACAAAGAGTATATGAAAGACTATCTGTATTATGCCAATCCCTCCATGCTGTTTGATTACTGTAAAAGAAACTTTTCTAAATATGTAGCAATACTGCACGACTATCCACTTTACGAATTCACCATACTTGTCAGAAAGCATTAAACAATAATTTTATGTCTACAAAACACGAATCTTCCGTAATTACTTATTCTGATAGCAGCAGTCTTGATGCTCGCTCCGAGTTATTTGGAATGCTATATGATTATCCTTCTACTGAAGAGGAAAAAGAAAGGTCACTGGGTCTCTTTCTAAGAGGATCTTTACTTGCCAGAATATTTGCTATCAGAGAAATATATGAAAAGATAGTAATGAAGCCTGGTATTATTGTAGACCTTGGCACATGGAGAGGACAAACCGCTGTAATTTGTGAAAACCTTCGCGCTATATTTGAGCCGCTTCACTTTAACAGGCGCATTGCAGCCTTTGATACATTCGAAGGATATAAAGGCTTTTCAGATAAAGATAAACCTACTGACCTACACAAAGATGGCACCTATAGCACAGGAATTGACTATGCCGATTTGCTCTCAAATCTGCTGGTACTTCACGAGAAAAATAATGCAATGGGGCATAATTATGGCAAGCATAAAGTAATAGCTGGTGATTGCCGCATAACATTACCTCAGTTTTTCAAAGACAACTCTAATGAAGTTGTTGCACTTGCATTTTTTGATGTAAATGCTATAGAGCCTACTCTGGAAGGTTTTGAAACTATTCATAAAAGACTTGTGAAAGGTGGTATAATTGCTTTCTGGCAGCTTACACGTAATGCCATTAATGCAGAAGGTACAGTATTTGCTGATTACATAATGGACAAATATAATTACAACATCCATCGCTCACAATTCTACCCTGGCCTGTGCTATATTGTAAAAGAATAACCAAAATCATATGCAAATTGTTATAGCCGGAAACGGAATACTGGGGCTTACTACTGCGTACAGACTACTCAGGAAAGATGCTGACGCAAAAATCACACTCATAGGTCCCTACGACAATAAAGGTTGTGCATCACTGGCAGCCGCAGCCATGTTCAATTCATTTGCTGAAATTGATAATGGTACACTTGCCAATGATATAGAAAGACAAAAATTCTTATTCAACAAAACAGCCACACCTTACTGGCCTGATTTTTTGGCTACACTACAAAGTGAATCCGGCCTCAGGCAGGAGTATGGATTTGGAACATTTCTAATAAACAACCATGGCTCTGATTGTCTAGAAGACCAGAACTTTGATGCCATTATTGCTGCATTGGAGGAATTTAATGAAGCGTATGAGCATGTAAAGCCAGAGTCTATCCCTAACTACAAACCATCTGTAACTGGCCGTGCAGCACGTGCCATATTCATAAATGGTGAAGGCTGGGTAAACCCCGTATTGCTAATAGAAGGCTTAAAGCAGATTCTGATTAACTCCGGACGTGTAAATTATGTGAACGCATATGTGAAAGCTATTCACAGGGAAGGAGATAAAATAAGCCATGCTATCCTTAACAATGGAGAGAAAGTGTATGGTGATCAGTTTCTGCTTCTTTCTGGCGCTACCTTTACTGATATTGTCAATGCCTCAAATCTTGACATTGATTTCTTACGCATATTCTATGGTGTTGGTAGCAGTCTGTTGCTAAAAACAGATGCAATGACATTGGCTAACTGTGTCCGTACCCCTAACCGGGGGTTGGCATGTGGCATATACTCTGCGCCTCATGACAGCAGCCATACATTAATAGGCGCTACAAACAATATTATGCCATATCCGGCAGATAATGCAAATGCAAATAACGTATACTCTTTGCTGAAATCTGCAATGGAGCAGGTAAATACTGACTACTATCGTGCAGAACTGGTAAAAATAAATATCGGCTGGCGGCCTACATCGGCCGATACAATACCACTGATAGGAAAAACTTCTATCAGTAACCTGCTGGTAGCTACCGGCACCAAAAGAGATGGGCTGCATTGCTCTCCATTGATTTCAGAGTGCCTCGCAAACATTGTATTTAATGAGAATCCGACATATGACCTCTCTTTGTTCAACCCGGAACGTGCTCCGGTAAGAATCTACACCAGAGACGAAGCAATAAAAATCGCAGTTGGACACACTATCAATGCAGCTTACCAGCACGACTTTGTACCTGCTAAAAACAGAATGGTTGAGGACCTTGAAAAATATTACACACAGGACCTAAATAAGCTGCATGACTCCGTAGGGGCATATGACTGGGGCATCCCTCCAGAATTGATAAACATGTATCGTTACGGCCACATAAAGTAAGTAACGCCTGCTCTCGTGAATAACAATAACAAAATATCGTTCGTCACCTCTCTTTACAAGTCTGGCGCATATGTCCATGAGTTCTATAACAGATATCTGGCATGTGCACGGCAATTAGGTGTACCCTACGAATTTGTATTTGTAGATGATGGTTCTCCCGACAACTCTGCTGAAAAAGTAAGAGAACTTATTGCTATTGATGAAAATGTAAGGCTCGTTATTTTTTCGCGAAACTTTGGACAGTATCCCGCAATGTTTGCAGCTATTGCAAATGCAACAGGTGACTGGGTTTTTACCTCGGATTGTGACCTGGAGGAAGCGCCCGAAAATATCCACATGTTTTGGGACCTTGTAAAGAATGAAGACGTATACGATGTAGTTTACGGGATTGTCAACAGCCGTACAGGGGGATTTGTAAAAAGCTCCCTCGGAAAGATTTTTTTTCGCGTCCTCAGATGGGGAGCTGATACAGATATTCCTGAAAATATGTCATGGCAGATTCTTATGAGTAAGGAATATGCTCGTGTTCTTACTTCTTACCAGGAAACCGAAACCCTCCCGGCCGGCCTTATGATACTCACAGGGTTCAGGTCAAAATATGTATATATAGACAAGCCTTACAAAGGCAGCACTACTTATACATTCAGGAAAAGAATAAAACTTGCATTCAACTCTATAACAGCATTTTCATCAAAGCCACTGGTGTACATCGGACTGTTTGGAATATCCATTACCCTGGTGTCTTTTATTGCTACTGCTATCGCAATAGTATTGAAGCTTTTCTTTATTGACTATCAGTCCGGATGGATTTCTATCATTTTATCCATCTGGTTGGTCGGCGGATTACTCCTGTGCTCCATTGGTATTGTAGGCATATACCTTGCTAAAATCTTCAACCAGATAAAGCAACGCCCTCTATATATTATCAGAAAAACTGAGCAGAAGGAAGTCAGGTAATAATTTTAATTTACATCCCTGCACGAATCACATATTTGCATCATGATACCATTTAACAAGCCATACCTAACAGGAAAAGAAGGTCATTATATCTATCAGGCAGTGCTTTCCGGTAAAATATCCGGAGATGGTATCTTTACAAAGAAATGCCATGAGATATTTGAAAGCAGATGGGGCTTCTTAAAATGTCTGCTCAGTACTTCATGCACAGATGCATTGGAAATGGCTGCGCTTCTGCTCAATATTAAAGAAGGAGATGAAATCATAATGCCATCATATACCTTCGTTTCTACAGCTAATGCTTTTGTCCTTCGCGGCGCTAAAATTGTCTTCTGCGATAGCCGAAAAGATCATCCGGGAATGGATGAAGATGCTATAGAGTCGCTCATAACGCCACGCACAAAAGCTATTGTACCTGTACATTATGCCGGAGTAGCATGCGACATGGATAAGATAATGAGCATAGCTAACAAATACAATATCTGGGTTGTAGAAGATGCAGCACAGGCTATCGACAGCTATTACATCAACAATAGCGGCTTCAGACAACCGCTTGGTTCCATAGGTACTCTTGCCGCATTCTCTTTCCATGAAACAAAAAACATTATGTCAGGGGAAGGCGGAATGCTTGCTATAAATAATGATCTTTTCATAGAAAGAGCTGAAATAATACGAGAAAAAGGTACTAACAGAAGTAAGTTCTTTCGTGGGCAGGTAGACAAATATGGCTGGGTAGACATAGGTAGCTCATTTCTACCATCCGATATTATTGCTGCCTTCCTTTTCGCACAATTAGAAAACCTTGACGACATACAGACTAAAAGAAAAAAAATATGGGATACCTATTATGAGTCATTAAAACCACTTGCCGACAAAGGGTTGTTTTCTATGCCTGTAATCCCCGACTATGCTACCAACAACTCTCACATGTTTTATCTGGTAGCAAACACCCCATCAGAAAGAACGCATATCATCAATCATCTGAAAAACCACAACGTAAGTACAGTATTTCATTACCAGAGCCTGCATAAGAGTGCTTTCTATCACAATATACATGACGGAAGATCACTGCCTGAAACAGACAGATATACCGACTGCCTGCTGAGACTACCCCTGTTTTACGAGTTGTCGCCTGAGCCAGTTATAGATGCTATTCACACACTGAATATCTGACAATAGCTCCTACCCTTTCCATGTGGTTATCCACCACGTATTGCCCCATTTATCCAGTACGCCACAGGTTCGCCCGTATGACTGGTCGCTCATGCCCATGATGGAGATGGCACCAGCATCCAGTGCTTTTGCATAGCTGGCATCAGCATCCGGCACGTATACGAACATTCCTGCAGTGCATACCTTATACTCATCGGTAGCTTCTGCTATCATTACCACGCTATTTCCTATATGCATTTCTGCATGCATTATGGTATGCTCATCGCGCATATGGCGCATCTTCTCCGTGCCACCCAGCACCTGAGCTATGAAGTCCATAAATGCCACAGCATCCTTCACTATCAGGTATGGCATTACATGGTTATAATCATCCGGTATTGTGTACATATATATAGCGTTTTAGTTCAGTAATATCATCGGTAATGTAAACATAGTGTCCATATACCATTACCTGACCGCGTTGTCATTTAGCACCCAGCGTTCCCCCGGCACCAGCAGCCAGACGGTCATTAATTGCCTATCATCTCCGATTCATAAAATTGCCTGTTCCGGCATCCTCCGGAACAGGCAAAACAATATTTAATCCTATAAAGAGGAAAGTATCTTTTTCCATATGCTGCTACAGCAGCCATTACTATGCCAGCTTTTTCTGCAGGTTCTCATTAAGACGCTCCAGAAATTCCTCTGTATGCATATAATGCTCTCCATGCTTCACTTTGTTACCATGTATACACACAGCCAGGTCCTTGGTCATGCTACCGCTCTCTACAGTCTCTATGCATACCTGCTCCAGTGCATTTGCAAAGTCTATCAGCTCCTGGTTGCCATCCAGCTTGCCACGGAAAGCCAGACCACGGGTCCATGCAAATATTGAGGCTATAGGATTGGTAGATGTGGGATTCCCCTTCTGATGCTCACGGTAGTGACGCGTCACCGTACCATGCGCGGCTTCAGCCTCCATGGTGTTACCATCTGGGGTTACCAGTACAGATGTCATCAGACCCAGTGAGCCAAAACCCTGCGCCACCGTATCGCTCTGCACATCGCCGTCATAATTTTTACAGGCCCATACAAAGTTGCCATGCCACTTCAGCGCACTGGCCACCATATCATCTATCAGACGGTGCTCATATACCAGTCCCTGCTCATCAAACAGTGCCTTAAATTCTTCCTGATAGATAGCTTCAAATATATCCTTGAACCTGCCATCATACTTTTTCAGTATCGTATTTTTGGTAGAGAGATACAATGGCCATTTTTTCTGCAGTGCCAGGTTAAAGCACGCACGCGCAAAACCCATGATAGACTCATCTGTATTGTACATTGCCAGCGCCACACCATCTCCTTTGAAGTTGTAGACTTCATGCTCTATGGTATTGCCATCTTCTCCCTCAAATTTTATGGTCAGTTTTCCTTTACCTTTTACCACAAAGTCTGTAGCACGGTACTGGTCGCCAAAGGCATGACGTCCTATACATATAGGGGCCGTCCAGTTAGGCACCAGTCTCGGTATATTACTCATCACTATCGGCTCACGAAACACCGTACCATCCAGTATGTTCCTGATAGTTCCGTTAGGGCTCTTCCACATCTGTTTCAGCCCAAATTCCTGCACCCTTGCCTCATCAGGGGTAATGGTAGCACATTTGATACCTACACCATACTGCTTTATTGCATTGGCCGCATCTACTGTCACCTGGTCATTGGTAGTATCTCTGTACTCCAGCCCCAGGTCATAATATTTTATATCTACATCCACATATGGCAGTATGAGTTTATCCTTTATATACTTCCATATTATTCGTGTCATTTCGTCGCCATCCAGCTCTACAACCGGGTTTGCCACTTTAATCTTTGCCATAGTTATTTGTGTGTTTGTTATATGAAAAATTGAGGAATGATTACTGATATCACTTCACGAACAGGCGTTCATTTACGCCTCAAACCTACATAAAAACACGGTAATAATTACACATGCCCGGTCTCCTTAATAAGGGACACCCCAGCTTACCGCTTAATTTGTTTTCTGATAATAGTATCCGGCTAGTCCCTTATCGGTACGGGTGGTGATATGAAGTACTCCTGAGTTCACTCTCGTTATCCTGAACTGTATGGCCTCAGAGCCATGATAGGAAAATGCCATGGTCAGCTCACTGGTGATAATCCACGAAAATGGCAGGTCAGGCGACCCTGTAGTATATTCTGTACCGGTACTGTCTTTCCTGAACTCCAGTACATTGGTTATTGCCTCATCTGTGTTATGTAACTCCCATTCATCCAGCTGCCCGTTGGCATTATCATCTGTAGCATACTGTACCTTCTTCCATTTCCCATATAGCTTTGAAGCCATAGATGGTTGTGTCTCGGTTTTGGAACAGGACGAGATAGCTGTGAATATGCACAGGAAAAGAATACAGGAAAGGAATCGGGTTTGGATCATCATACCGGGCTTATTAAGAGCACAACATGGAATTACTATATCAAATATAGTAATAAAACCACAGAAAATCAATATATACTTCTGCTATCTCTAATAATCGCCCAGTGAGGTAACAGGCAGCTGAGACAGTGCCTCTTCCAGTTGTTTATCATTGGGGGCTATGCCGTGCCATTCATGTGTACCTTCCATAAACGATACACCCTTACCCATTACCGTGCGCATAAGAATACATACAGGGCTACCCTTGCCTGTTGCTTCCTTTGCTTTTGCCAGTACGTTCAGTACATCATCCATGTCATTACCATCCATATCCAGCACTACCCAGCCAAATGCTTCAAACTTAGCGCTCAGCGACCCCAGGTCCATCACCTTGTCCGTAGGGCCATCTATCTGCTGTCCGTTACAGTCTATGGTAGCTATCAGATTATCTGTTTTGTGATGCGCGGCATACATGATAGCCTCCCAGTTCTGGCCTTCCTGCAGCTCACCATCACCATGAAGTGAATATACAATCGTATCATCACCATTCAGCTTTTTGGCAGTAGCAGCACCCGCGGCTACACTCAGCCCCTGCCCCAGAGATCCACTCGCTATACGCACACCTGGCAGATGTTCGTGTGTTGCCGGATGTCCCTGCAGGCGGGAATTGATATGCCTGAAGGTAGCCAGCTCACTTACCGGGAAGTAGCCGCAGCGGGCCAGTACACTATAAAAAACAGGCGATATATGTCCGTTCGACAAAAAGAAAAGGTCTTCCCCTACTCCATTCATGTCAAAACCCTCTTTCCGCTTCATTACATTAAAATACAATGCAGTGAGGAAGTCAGTACATCCCAGTGAGCCACCTGGATGGCCACTCTGTACCTTATGCACCATTCTTACTATATCACGGCGCACCTGGGTGGCCACCTCTTTTAATTGTTCTGTATTCATTTCCGGCAAGTGATTTGCGTTGCAAAAGTAGCAGATAATGATGATTTTTTTGCCCCGCTTATTTATCCCTTTCAAAAACACCGCCAGCTATACACTTTTATTGCTTTCCTGTACTTTTATTCATATTATTATCACATGGCAAAACAAACAGGCAACGGTACTAAAAGTTCAGACAGCAAAGCGGTGGATAATTTCATGCAGGCATCCATCCACCCGCTTACAGACCTTATAGCTGCTACACGGCAGCTGATACTGGATGCCGATGCCCGTATAGGAGAAGAAATTGCCTGGAATGCTCCTGCATTCTTTTATACCGGCCACATGAAGCCATTCAATGCAAAAGAGTACCGCCGGCACATCGTTGTTTTCAACCTGTTCAAAAAAGATGCTATCCGGCTCGTGTTTCTGAAAGGTGCCGGTATTAATGCCCCCAGTAATCTCCTCACCGGCAACTACCCCGACGGCAGGCGGCTGATAATCATTGAAAACATCAAAAGCCTGCAGGAAAATGGATCTGCTGTGCAGCAGATTATACGGGAGTTAACAGACAGATTAGTTGCAGAAGAGTCTCTGTAGTACTACAGTAACAGGCAACCTGTAACCGGGTTCTTTGTGTTTTTTGAAACCGAGCCCTATATATAATGGCTCACCTTTTTCTGTGGCATGTAACTCCAGACAGCAAACACCCATTTCTGCCGCAGTTTCAGTCAGTTTTTTCATCAGTATGGTTGATAAACCCTGCCGTCTGTACGTTGGCTCCGTATACACATTCATTATATAGCCCCATGTCCCTGTAAGACTGCTGCTGCCCGGAGGTTTCCGGTATAGCACCATACCTGCAACTGATACGACTTGGTCATCCACTTTTGCCATCCAGCTCACATACCCTTTCCCCAGCTCTTCAAGAAAATATTTTGCCATATTGGGGCGTAGTACTACCTCATTTTCCTGCACTGATTTACTCTGGTCCCCAACTTTTGGTACTGATCCTAATATTTCCTTACCTTTGCAAAATAAATAACCCCCGGACAATGCCGGAGGTTATGACCTTTATTTTGTACGCCTCGGAGTTTTACCGAACCTCAACTTTCAATGTGTTGTGTGCTCCTGATACACCAAGCGTATAGTTTTGATGGTGCGGATTTCTACCGCTCTCCTACCTTCAGAGGGTAGAGTGCTATCAGTTACACCAGCCATCTTGATATTTGTGCGGAGTTCCAGCTCCGCACATTTTACTTTATGAAGTTTGCTCATCATCATCGTCCATCCCGTTTACTTCTAGTTTATAGATTTTCATCTCTCCAGGTTCTACAGCAGTAATTTGCATTCCTTGAGATTTCTCTTTATAGGATATCTTTAATTTATCTAACAGGACAGATATGTTAGCATAATAATAATCTCCAGTTTTATTGAGTTTAAAACTACCTTTCATATCATCAACTATAGTAAAATATAGATTATTATCAGATAAATCTGAAAGATTCCTTCCAATACGAATATATTTAGTGGAATCTAATCCGAGCCTTTCAGAAGCATGTGGCGTAAATGCTAAACGTCCAGTCTTTTGAATAGTAGCACGCATTGATGGCGAAAAATCATCTGCATCCCAAAAAACAATATTTATATCGCTTGTCATAACACAAAGGTAATCATTTAAACTAAATTTCAAAATAAAACACAAAATATTTTTATTGTACCCACAAAAACAGACAACTGTATTTATGTTATCTTTGTAAAGTTTACACAGAATATACACAACATTTCACCAAGACACTACTCAATATCACTCTAATTACGTACCCACAACTAACCCAGATGTAATACTAATAGTCTAACATCTTCACGGTAGTCTCATCAATTCTTTTAACAATCTTATTTTGTAAATATATCTCTGTCTGGCTAATACTATGATGCTCCATGTGCTGTTGCAGAAATTTCAGGTCTGCATTATCGTTCTCATTTACAAAATACTGGCTGGATGTATGCTTTAGGGCATACATCTTTTTGTTTATGCCCAGCCCATCTATAACTATGCGTTTCCATGTCTCTGCGGCCCTGATAGACAGGTTTTGATATAGTTGCTTGCCGGGAGCAAAATCAGCACTGGAAAACAGGTAATAATCCTGCGGTAATGTATGGCACCCCTGCGGCTGGAGCATAGCCTTTACTGGCTGTAGCAGCTGCCTGTACCTGCTTTTCCTGTTTTTAGTGGTATCATCGGCCACATGAATGCAATCCTTTGTATAATCAATATCCCCAGCCTTCAGGCGGGCTATATGCCACGGCCTGATGAACTGATAAGCTATGAACCGGGTGTACAGATAAAAGCGCGGGTTATGAGCTTGCAGTGCCGGCACTATACGTTCTATTTCTTCAGCCGTAAGCGGCTCAAACCTTGTACTTTCTTTCTCTGGCAAGTAGTCCGTCTCTGTTAATGGGTTTTCCTTTATCAGCTTCAGCTTTCTGCGGATGGCCTCAAATGTGGTTTTGAAAAAATCGGTGTAGTCGTTAATGTTCCTGTTTCCGTGGCCCTGTGCTGCCTTGTAGTACATAAACTCCTGCCAGTGTTCACCGGTAAAATTCTGTACCGGTAATGTATGCAGCTCATTTTCCGTCTACCATTCTACCAACCGTGTCACAAAGCTGCGGTAAGTGCCTGCTGTTCTCTGGGCTTTGCCTAACTGTCGAATCTTCAGCGCTCTTTCCAGTGCAGCCACTACAGTTACAACCGGTTCGGCGGGAATGGTAGCTGCATTTATCTGTACTGGATCCAAACCTAAGATAATGGCGTTTTCTTCCGGTGTCAGAAAATCATTATACCCTATGCGCAGCAAGTGGTTAAGGTGGTAAATAAGGTCGTTTGCTGCCTCTCTTCGCTCTGCCTTGTCTTTTATCCGGTTGAGGTTGAATGTAGGATCAAGCGAAAAAGTTGGGGGAATGATGTAATAGTTTGTTTTTTTGTGTTCAGACGAGATGAGCATACAAGACAACTATACGGCGCTGGTGTCGCTGTTATTACCGGAAGGGACCTTAGCGTAT
>JAUIBA010000020.1 GCA_030427635.1 Bacteroidia bacterium | reverse complement strand
GGGTCATATCACGCTGAGCAATGGTCTTGCCAATGGCATGTACATGCTGAGTGTACGTACAGCAGGTGAGACGAAGACGTTCCACTTTGTGATGCAGCAGTAATACACAATGAAAGTGATAATACACTGCCGGGGTGCTCCAACGAGCATCCCGGCTTTTTTGTGTTATTGCATATATGAAAAGGTGTAAGAGTTAGCGCCCCAACCTGGAAAACCCCTGCTTCAGCATCATAAAAGGCCTGTTCGCACTCAAAATTCAGCATTATAAACCGATAGTATATAGCTTGAATCCGATAACCATAATTCTAAACACTAAAAACTAAAAAAAATGGACTATTATCTGAGTCAGGTTATGTTGTGGGCACTAAACTGGGCACCACGGGGTTGGACCATATGTGATGGTAAATCTCTTCCTGTAAGTGAGTATCAGGCATTATATGCACTATTAGGCAATTATTATGGAGGCAATTCGGTTAACTTTAATATACCAGACTTACGAGGCAGGGCCCCGGTAGGGTTCGGAAAAGGGACCGGGCTAACAAATAATTATCCCTACGCTCAGCCATACGGCAGTGAGAATACTACCCTTGGAATAGCTAATATGCCGGCTCATACTCATACGGGGGAGGTTAGTCTGACCGGTTCCGGAGGTTTTGTAGTATCTACAGACAATGCAAGCTTTGCCAGACCTAATAATACAATGGTTCTTGGTGCCGCAACTACAAATGCTGTAGATGAATTGGGTAATCCTGCGGAAATAAATATTTATACAGATGCTTCAGACCTGACTACATTGCCTAATTCATTGTATCTGGATGTGACAGGTGGTGGTTCTTTTACAACAAACCCCACAGGAGGCAACCAGTCATTTTCAAACATTCAGCCTGTTTTGGCTATGAATTACATCATGTTGATAGAAGGGGGTATATTCCCACCGCGTCCATAGAGTAGTCGGTGATTTTTATTGAAAGAGTCACAATGCATATATTGAATTGCCCCGGCAGTGTAATCGTATATATTGCCGGGGTTTTATTATGAGCATATCTTCCTTCTTATGGAACGATGAAAATGTATTCACGCGCTATAAATATTAAAACTAAACTATTAAATTTACCATTTCATTTACACTTATGGTTACCTTCGTAGGTTGATAATCATTTTGTAATAGCATAAGTGGTTTGCAAAAACTATAAATATGAAAATTAAAGCTATACTATTAACAGCATTAATAGCTTCATGTGCCGGAAACAGTTTATATGCACAGGGAATGGCAGTAAATACAACAGGCAATGTCGCTGATAATTCTGCAATGCTGGATATTTCCTCTACATCAAAAGGGGTATTGATACCCAGAATGACGCAGGCTGAGCGCAATGCAATAAGCTCGCCGGCTACAGGTCTCATGATATATCAGACTGACGGAACCGCAGGTTTTTACTACTATAATGGTAGTGCATGGACTGTCATTGGCGGCGGCGGCGGAACCCCTACAGGCGCTGCTGGCGGAGCACTTTCGGGTACATACCCCAACCCCACAATTGCCTCTAATGCAATTACCTCCACTCATATAGCTGCAGGTACTATTATAAACAGTGATATTAGCAGTTCTGCGGCTATAGCATATAGTAAGCTGAACTTAACAGGTTCAGTAGCGCTTACTGACCTCAGTGCTACCGGTTCGGCAAGTGCTTCTACCTTTTTGCGTGGCGATAATACATGGGCTACACCCACAGCCGCTCCCTCAGGTGCAGCAGGTGGTGTGCTCAGCGGCACCTATCCTAACCCCTCTCTGGCCGACAACTCGGTTACTGTAGCTAAAATCAACGCATCAGGTACAGCTTCTGCTACTACATACCTGCGTGGAGATGGAAGCTGGGCTACACCATCTGGTGGTGGTGGCAGCACTGCTACCGGTGCCGCTCCCGATAAGATACCGTTTAGCATTTGTGCAGGTACAACATTTACAAGCGGAAACCCGGCATATTCACCAACTAATCAATACCAAACAACTACATTAGCAAATGCCGGATATGCAGCTGTAATTGCGCCAACTGCCTGTACGCCTACTATGACGATTTACTCGTTCTCCCCAACTGCAATGACATGGACTTTGAGTTCACTAACGCCCAATAATTCCAATCTTGCATTCCCATTGACGACAATCGGTACCTGTAGTACAGGTGCGGCATCCGGCGGCACCCCGGAAACATGTGTAATTAATGCAACTGGAGTTGCCGCTGGTACGCCGATTATATTAACTTCGACAACATCAATAGGTACTTATGGATTTTACCGGGCTTTTTCATGTGACTAATCCTGTTGAACTCAGTAACCAAAATAAAGTTTTTTCTGTTCATTCAGAATTCGATAATAAGTCTATACACGTTTTTCTATGAGAAACTACTACTTGAATAAGAAGGGTATACTGGCCGGAATGGCACTGTTGTTTGTATCTATGTTTGCGCTGATAAACAAAAGCCATGCACAGACTACACTCAGCGCAGGCGATATTGCTATTATTGGTTATAACGCAGATGATGCACCGAGCGGGGAGGATGAGTTCTGCTTTATCTTACTTACAGACATTACTGCAGGTACAACCATAAATTTCACCGACTTCGGTTGGTGTTCCGGTGTAGATATCACTGGTTTCCAGTCGGCATACCCATGTAGTACCCCCCCCACAATTACTGGCTCAGTTTCTGATGGAGTAATAAGGTGGACTGCCAGTACTGCAATGACCGCAGGAACACAGGTGGCGGTAACCTGTAAAACAGCATTATCGGCCAATGTCGGTACTGTAACAGGAATACAGACCACAGGGAATAATCCTTCACAATATATTACACTGGCAACAGGTGGAGATCAGCTATTTGCTTTTCAGGGCACTCTGGCTTCACCTACACTTATTGCGGGTATACAAATGAATGGTGGCTGGCAGGCTACGCTGGCGGAATGTGAAACGGCCCCCGGCAACTCTACACAGCCTGCAGCATTGTCGTCCTTTTCTCTGGCTCTTGATCCGGAGGTAGATAATGGAAGGTATAACATGTCTGTGACCAGCGGCTCCAAGGCAGCTATGCAGGCAGCTATTTTTAACCCTGCCAACTGGGACACGAGTCAGTCAATCAGATATACATTTCCGTTGTCAGGAACAGTAACAGTGTCTTCAGGCCCTACCACCCCTTCTTTCACTGGCAGTACTTCTCTCGTAGTATGTAGCAATACAACAAATAATGACATTAACTCTAATCTGGCAATAACAGATGCGGGTACAGGTCTTACAGAAACCTGGACGGTATCTTCAGCGCCATCACATGGTACACTGAGTGGCTTCCCTTACAATACAACGTCTACCGGAGGTGCGGTTTCACCTACCGGTCTTTCTTATACACCTACTACATCTTACACCGGTAGTGATGCCTTTACCATAATGGTATCGAATGGTACTAATACAGCTACAGCTACTATTAATGTAACTGTGAATCCGTCTCCCAATGCCGGAACAATATCGCCGACGCCGACCTCAAGTTTACCTAGTGTTTGTGTTACAGGGGGCAAAGGTAATAGTACTACTGGCGATGCCGGTGGTACATGGAGTTCATCAACCCCCAGTGTAGCTACAATTAATTCATCTACAGGAAATGTTTTGGGTGTAAGCGCTGGTACAGCAACAATATCTTATTCGGTTTCCAGTGGTGGTTGCACAAGTGTAGCCACGCTTGTATACACAGTTTATGCGCTTACTGAGCCGGGCACAATCACTGCCTCTGCCAATCCTGCCTGTGTAGGAGATAATGTTACTATGACAACGTCTTCTACAACTACCTCAACCCCGCCCTATACACACGCATGGGTTTCTTCCAATACTACGGTAGTTACAATTAATGCCACAACGGGTGTAGCTACTGCGCTAAGTAGTGGTACCGCCCGTATCTCCTATCTGGCCACAGGTTGTGGTACTGTATCTACTAATATCACACTGACGGTTACTTCTGCATCGCCGGGCACCATAAGTGGTACTACCACTATCAATACGGGAGCCAGTACAACACTTACCAGCAGTGGAGATGCCGGTGGTGTATGGACCAGTGCAACCCCTGCTGTAGCTACTATAGGTAGCAGTTCGGGTACAGTAACAGGTGTCTCGCCGGGCAATTCGGTAATATCTTATCAGGTAGGCAGCGGTAGTTGTATCGGTACTGCTACCACCAATGTCACGGTGCAATCGCCACCTACTGTTACCACCAATGCCGCGACCGCAGTGGCAGCCACCGGCGCTACGCTGAACGGCACGGTAAATGATAACGGAACAAGTACAACCACATCTTTTGAATATAGTACAAGTCCTACGCTGGCAGTAGGTGTAGCTACAGTAGCGGCTACTCCATCGCCCGTTACGGGAGGCTCGCCAACTGCGGTATCAGCATCGGTAGGCTCACTGTCAGGAGGTGTTACTTATTATTTTAGGGCAGTAGGTACCAGTAGCGCCGGTACGGTGAAAGGAGACATTCTGTCCTTTACGCCTACCGGAGTAGCGGCTACGGTTACTACCAATGCAGCCACGGCTGTTACGGCATTTGGCGGTACAATGAATGGCACCGTTGATGCCAATGCTACCAGTACAAATATCACATTTGAATACAGCACGGTATCAGACCTTTCATCAGGTGTGGTGACAGTAACAGCTACTCCTGCCACAGTGACTGCGGCGGGTGCAACTGCCGTTACGGCCAATATTACCGGCGCTTCGGCAGGTGTTACCTATTATTATAGAGTAGTGGGTACAAATACTGCTGCTACTACGCCGGGCAGTATTCTCAACTTCACCACTTCGGCGCTGCCTGCATCACCTACTATTCATATAAAGAGTGGTACACAGGTAACGGGTAGTGGGGCTGTACAGGTGGTGAGCAATGTATCCTCATTCATAAATGAAGGTACATTTACCAGTGATGCAGGAACACTGAAGTTTGCTGCGGCTACTGATATAAGCGGTGGTGGTACTACCTCTGCCAATAATGTGCAGGTAGATCATGCCGCAGGTACAACCACATTCTATGCTCAGGTATCGGCACGCACCAATGCCGACATTATCAACGGTACAGTAAATACCAACTCAGGTAATATATATGTACGCACCGACCTGAACCCATCGGCTACCATGACGAATGCCGGTGTGCTTACAGGTAGTATCAATGGTCTGCTTACGAACGCAAGCGCCACTACCGGTGCAACACCTTCATATACATCTAACCTTTCTACCAACATCAGTGGTGCGCCTACGCAGTATCAGTGGCAGAGCTCACCAGACAATGTAAACTGGACAGATGTGGCGGGTGCTACTACTGCAGTTCATGTTGCCACAGTAACAGAAACTGTTTATTACAGAAACAGCCTTACAGCCAATAACAGTGCTTATGCACAGTTTACGCCGGCCGTAATGATGACCATATCAACTATTGTGGCGCCTGCCGTTACTACCAATCCTGCATCTGCAGTAACTGTTACAGGTGGCACCCTGAATGGTGATGTGAATGCCGGTGGTGATAATACCACAGTAATTTTTGAATATAGTACAGTGTCTGATTTGTCATCAGGTGTAGTGACAGTATCTGCCACACCTGCATCGGTAACAGGAAATACGGTTACTCCGGTTTCAGTAGCACTTACAGGACTAGCTACTACCACTACTTATTATTATAGGGTTTCAGGTACAAACTCACAGGGTACTACTCAGGGTTCTATACTGAACTTTACTACTGGTGTCATAAACACAACGCCAGCTTTCGTAGGTGGCGCTACCGGCACTATGGTATTGTGCCAGGATGCCGTCGCTACAGCTATCAACAGTAATCTGGGTGTAACAGATGGTGATGCTGCGCAAACGCTCACATGGAGTATTAGTTCAGCTCCATCTCACGGTTCGCTCACAGGCTTTAATGCTACGGCATCTACCGGTGCAGGTACTATTACGCCTACAGGGTTGTCTTATCAGCCTACAGCAGGATACTCCGGTACGGATGCTTTCACCATTCAGGTGAGTGACGGTACCGCTACAGCCCTGCGTACTATTAATGTAACCGTTAATGCTACACCTACGGTAGCGGCGGTTACCAGCCAGGCGGTATGTAATACGGCATCTACCACAGCAGTAGGCTTCAGCGGCACCGGTACTACCTATGACTGGACGAATACAACTACATCTATTGGTCTGGCTTCAACAGGTACTGGCAACATAGCTTCCTTCACTGCTACCAATGGCGGCACTGCCCCTGTAGTAGCAACAGTGAATGTTACCCCATCGGCCAATGGCTGTACGGGTACGGCTACTACCTTTAATTATACAGTGAATCCTACACCATCGGTTACTGACCCGTCAGACCAGGTTGTTTGTAATAACGCCGCTACTACTGCTGTAAACTTTACAGGCAGCGCAGTGAGTGGTACTACCTACACATGGGATAATACTACTACATCAATAGGACTGGCAGCAACCGGTACCGGTAACATAGCCTCGTTTACGGCTACCAACACTGGCGCTACCCCTGTAGTGGCTACCGTTACTGTTACCCCTACAGCTAACAGCTGTGCAGGCAGCAGCCAGACGTTTACGATAACGGTGAATCCTACGCCTTCGGTTACTGACCCGTCAGACCAGGCTGTTTGTAATACTGCAGCAACAACTGCTGTAAACTTTACAGGCAGTGCAGTAAGTGGCACTACCTATACATGGGATAACAACACTACTTCAATAGGACTGGCCGTAACCGGTACCGGTAACATAGCCTCGTTTACGGCTACGAACAGTGGCGCTACACCTGTAGTGGCTACCGTTACTGTTACCCCTACGGCTAACAGCTGTGCAGGCAGCAGCCAGACATTTACCATAACAGTGAATCCTACACCTACAGTAGCAGACCCTGCCGATCAGGCGGTATGTAACAATGCCTCAACTGCTGCTGTGAACTTCAGCGGTGCAGTAAGCGGTACTACCTATACATGGGATAACAACACTACATCAATAAGCCTGGCTGCGACAGGTACTGGTAACATAGCCTCGTTTACAGCTACAAACAGCGGTACTACCCCTGTGGTGGCTACGCTTACAGTTACCCCTACAGCTAACGGCTGTACCGGCAGCAGCCAGACATTTACAATTACTGTAAATCCAACACCTACAGTTAACGACCCTTCCGATCAGCTGTTGTGTAATAATGCTGCAACTACTGCTGTGAACTTCAGCGGTGCAGTAAGTGGCACTACTTATACATGGAGCAACAGTAATACGGCTACCGGTCTTGCCGCAACAGGTTCCGGTAACATAGCTTCTTTCACTGCGGCTAACGCTACCAGTGCGGTAATCGTATCTACAGTTACAGTAACGCCATCGGCTAATGGCTGTACAGGTAGTACGCAGGATTTCACCATCAGCGTGAAACCAACACCGAATGTAGTAGTACCTGCCAGCTATGCAGTATGTAACGGTGCTTCAACATCAGCTACATTCAGTGGCTCTGTATCGGGCACTACCTATACATGGCAGAACAGCAATACATCTATAGGTCTGGCAAGCACAGGTACAGGAGATATTGCATCCTTCACTGCTACCAACGTGAGCAGCAGCCCTGTAACTGCTACAGTTACTGTAACACCTACAGCAGCAGGCTGTACGGGCAGCAGCCAGACATTCACTATTACAGTGAACCCTACACCAAACGTAGCAGACCCTGCCGACCAGCTTCTGTGTAACTCAGCATCTACTACTGCGGTTACCTTCAGTGGTACGGTAAGCGGTACTCTGTATTCATGGACTAACAGTAACACGGCTACCGGCCTTGCCAGCACTGGTACAGGAAATATAGCTTCGTTTGTGGCTACAAATACCGGCAATACGGTAATCGTATCTACAGTTACGGTAACGCCATCGGCAAATGGCTGTACAGGAAGCTCTCAGGAGTTCACTATCAGCGTGAAGCCTACACCGGTACTTACCGACCCTACAGATGTGGCTGTGTGTAACAATACAGTAGCTCCGGCCACTACATTTGTAAGTTCTGTAGCAGGTAGCACATTTGCATGGACAAATGATAATACGACTACAGGTCTTGCTGCATCGGGCAGTACACATATATCTGCTTTTGTAGCTACCAATACTACAGGTACGCCTGCCGTATCTACAGTAACGGTAACACCTACAGCCGCAGGTTGTGTGGGAGCCAGCCAGACATTCAGCTATACAGTGAATCCTACACCTACAGTAGGTACACCGGCTAACCAGTTGCTGTGTAACACTGCACCTACAACAGCAGTGAACTTTACCGGCAATGTAGCTTCAGCAACATATACATGGAGCAATACTGATAACACTATTGGTCTTGCATCTACAGGTGTAGGTAACATACCATCGTTTACTGCCACAAATACTACCAACGTAACAAGGACGGGAACAATAAGCGTTACACCTTCGGCCTTCGGCTGTACCGGTACTACACAGTCATTTACTATTGGTGTAAAACCTACACCAACTGTAGCTGACCCTGCAGACCAGGTAGTATGTAATACTGCGTTTACCACAGCGGTAAACTTCTCAGGTACAGTATCCGGAACTGTTTTCAGCTGGACCAATACTTACAGTGTAATAGGGCTGGCTACATCAGGTACGGGTAACATCGCATCTTTTGCCGCTACTAATCCTACTTATGCTACCATTGTATCTACAGTAACTGTTACGCCATCGGCTGCAGGCTGTACAGGTAGCAGCGAGAGCTTTACCTACACAGTACATCCTACACCGGATGTAGCTGACCCTGCCGATCAGGCAGTATGTAATGGCACATCAGTAGCTGCAACCAACTTTACAGGTAATGTATCAGGTACAGCTTTCAGCTGGACCAATAACAATGCAACAATAGGTCTGCCTACAAGCGGTACCGGAAATATAGCATCCTTCACAGGAACAAACAGCAGTGCATCGGCTGTACAGGTAGCTACCGTAACGGTAACACCATCGGCCAATGGCTGTACCGGCGCGTCACAGTCATTTACTATCAGGGTAAATCCTACACCTACTATGAATGCTGTAAGCAGCAGCGTAGTATGTGCCAATCAGACTGTACCGGCTAAGAACTTCACCGGTGGCTCTGCATCAAATGTTTACACCTGGACTAACAGCAACAGCGCCATAGGTGTTGCCAGCAGCGGAACAGGAAACATAGCAGCATTTACAGGTACTAATGCCGGGCTCACTGCTATCTCTGGCAACTTCACGGTTACACCTACACTTACCCTCATGGGTCTTACATGTACAGGTGCATCGCGCAACTTTGCAGTAACGGTAAATGCACTGCCTCAGGTAACTGCTATAGGCAGCAACACACCTATCTGTGCCGACCAGACACTGAACATCACAAGCACTATAGTAGGTGGCCAGACGCCATATACTATAGACTGGACAGGTCCTAACTCGTTTATTGATAACGTAGAAGACCCATCAATAGTAAGCGCAACTACAGCCGCTACTGGTACCTACTCACTGAATGTGACTGATGCCAACGGTTGTATGACTGCTGCTACCAGCACTACATCGGCCGTGGTGAATCCTCGTCCGTCAATGACAGGTGTTACCAACAGTGGCCCTGTGTGTGTAGGTGCTACACTGAGCTTTACTTCATCAGCTACAGGTGCCAGCACGCCATATACTTATTCATGGACCGGTCCTAACTCGTTTACTTCTACTCAGCAGAATCCTGCAATAGCCGGAGCTACAACCGCAGCTACAGGTATATACTCTGTTGTGGTTACAGATCAGAACGGTTGTACCGCTACAGGTGTACGTACTACATCGGCTACGGTGAACAACCTGCCAACTGTTGCATCAGTAACGGCATCGCCTACAGCACTGTGTACCGGTTCTGCAATAACACTTACTTCTGGTGCTACAAGCGGCTCAGGTTCTCTGGTATCTTATAACTGGAGCGGACCTAACAGCTATAGCAGCACTTCTACGGCAGGTACTACATCGCTTACTGCTACTACAGTAGCGGCAAGTGGTCAGTACTCACTGTCGGTAACTTATACTGGTACGGGTTGTACCAGTACAACAGTAGTATCATCTCCGGTTACTGTTATTCAGCGCCCGCTGGTGCATACGGTATTAGGCGGCGGTGCATATTGTGCCGGTGGTTCAGGTGTGGCTATCACACTCAGCAACTCTGATATTGGCAAGTTCTACCAGCTTTATAATGGCGGCACCCCTGTAGGAGCTCCTGTCGCTGGTACAGCTACTACCATATCATTTGGCAACCATACCGCTCCAGGTACTTACATAGTAATGGCTGGTCTCGGTTCTCCATGTCCTACTATGATGGCAGGTAGCGCCACTGTTGTTGTTAACCCATTACCGGTAGCATATAATGTTACAGGTGGTGGTAGCTATTGTGCAGGCGGTACAGGTGTTCCTGTAGGCCTTAGCGACGGTGATGCCGGCGTTGATTATACCCTGTATTATGGCAGCACTTCTGTAACTACAGTTGCAGGTACCGGTGTTCCGTTCAGCTTTGGTAATATGACAGGTGTGGGCAGCTACTCTGTATCAGCGGTAGTAACGGCCACAGGTTGTACCAATGATATGGTCGGTACAGCTAATGTCAGCATCAACTCTCTGCCTACAGTATTTAATATGACAGGTGGCGGCAGCTACTGTGCTGGTGGTACAGGTGTGGCTGTAGGTCTGAGCAACTCTACGGCAGGTGTTACTTATCAGCTGTATAACGGTGCTTCACCGGTAGATGTGCCTGTAGTAAGTACAGGTGGTGCCATCAACTTTGGCAACCAGACTGTAGGAGGAACATATTCAGTTGTTGCTACTAACGGCTCAGGCTGTACTGCTGATATGAGTGGTACATCGGTAGTCTCAATCAATACAATACCTACTGTATATACAGTTACAGGTGGCGGCAGCTACTGTAGCGGTGGTGCTGGTTTTGCTGTTGTCCTCTCAGGTTCACAGGCTGGCGTTAACTATCAGCTGTACAGTGGTACTACAGCTACAGGAACTCCTGTGGCAGGTACAGGCTCTGCACTTAACTTCGGAATGTTTACAGCAGCAGCAGCTTACTCGGTGCGCGCTACCAATGCATCTACCGGTTGTATGGCTAATATGTCAGGCTCTGCTGTTATTAATATATACAGTTTGCCGGCTACTTACACTGTAGGTGGCGGCGGTAGCTTCTGCATAGGTAGTACTGGTCCTTCAGTTACATTGTCCGGTTCTGATGGTGGCGTCAGCTATCAGCTCTACCGTTCAGGCAGCCCTGTAGGTACTGCAATGCTGGGTAGTGGTGCTGCTATCAACTTCGGCACACAGTCTACTCCTGGTATCTATACGGTAGGAGCAGTTAACGCTGCTACTGGCTGTGCGTCATCAATGAGTGGTGCAGCTACGGTGACTGTTAATCCATTACCTGTTATCTATCCTGTAACCGGTGGTGGTAACTACTGTACCGGTGGCACAGGAGTTGCAGTAGGTCTTGGCGGTTCAGCTACAGGTGTAAACTATACCTTATTTAATGGCGCTACCCAGATAGGCAGTGCCGTAGCGGGTACGGGTTCACCAATCAGTTTTGGCGTTCAGACAATGAGCGGCACTTACACCGTATTTGCAGCTAATGCTACTACGGGTTGTACGAACAATATGAGCGGCAGTGCCTCAATCGGCATCAACCCGCTGCCATCAGTATATCCTGTAACAGGTACAGGCAGCTACTGCGCCGGCGGTGCAGGTCTTCCTGTAGGTCTTGGCGGTTCTGCTACAGGTGTTAACTACAGTCTGTACAATGGCGGTACATTGGTGAACGTAGTAGCAGGTACGGGTGGTACTATCAGCTTCGGCACGATGACGGCATCAGGTACCTATACCGTACAGGCTACCAATGCTACTACCGGTTGTACAAATGCAATGACCGGCAGTGCTGACATCACAGTAAATACATTACCATCTGCATTTACGGTTACTTCTACCGGCAGCAGCTACTGCGCCGGCGGAGCAGGTATCACCATCGGTCTGAGCGGAACGACGACATCGGGAGTAGAATACCAGTTATATAATGGTGCTACAGCGGTGGGCACGCCGGTAGCCGGCGGCGGCAGCGTAAGCTTCGGCGCCCAGCTGGCAGCAGGCACCTACAGTGTACTGGCTACCAACACAACCACGGGTTGTACCCGCGGCATGACAGGTACTGCATCAGTAAGCATCAACCCGCTCCCGACTATCTATGCGGTAACGGGCGGCGGCAGCTACTGTGCAGGTGGCAGCGGCGTAGGTGTGAGCCTGAGCGGCAGCGAGAGCGGCATCAGCTACCAGCTGTATAACGGAGCAGCTCCTACAGGTACAGCGGTAACGGGCAGCGGCTCATCAGTAACCTTCGGAGCGCAGACAGCAGCCGGTACCTATACGGTACAGGCGAGCAACACAGCTACCGGATGTGTGAACAACATGAGCGGCGCTGCTACGGTAGTAGTAAATGCGACACCTACAGCTTATAACGTAACAGGCGGCGGCAGCTACTGCGCCGGCGGTACGGGTATGGTAGTAGGTCTTGACGGCTCCAACACAGGTATCAACTACCAGCTGTACAACGGTCTTACTGCAGTAGGCAGTGCGGTACCGGGTACGGGTTCTGCGATGAGCTTCGGACTGCAGACCTCAGCGGGTACGTATATGATAAAAGCAGTGAACACGACCACAGGTTGTATGAGCGATATGACAGGCAATGCGATGATCAGCATCAACGCACTTCCTGTAGCTTATAACGTAACGGGTGGCGGCAGCTACTGCGCCGGCGGCAGCGGCGTATCTATAGGCTTGAGCGGCAGCACAGCAGGTGTTATCTATCAGCTGATGAGCGGCAGCATGCCTGTAGGCGCATCGGTAACGGGCACAGGCGCGGCACTGGACTTCGGTATCCAGAGCACAGCAGCTACCTATTATGTAAGCGCAGATAACGGTACCTGTACCAATACAATGAACGGTTCTGCTACAGTAGTAGTAAATGCGCTTCCTGTAGTACAGACAGTAACAGGTGGGGGCAGCTACTGCTCAGGCGGCAGCGGGGTGAACGTAGGACTTGCTACGAGCGAAGCGGGTGTCAGCTATCAGCTGTACCGTAACGGTGTAGCTACCGGCAGCCCGCTGGCAGGCACCGGCCTTGCACTGGACTACGGTCTTCAGACAGCAGCAGGCACATATTCAGTAACAGCATATAACAGCGGTACAGGCTGTATGAGCGCTATGAGCGGCACAGCTACCATCAGCATCAACAGCCTTCCTGTACTGCATACGGTAACAGGCGGCGGCGGCTACTGCTCCGGCAGCACCGGCGTAAGCATCGGCCTTGACGCTACCGACGGTGGTGTTATGTATCAGCTGTATCTGGGCAGCGCCCCTGTGGGCAGCCCGGTAGCAGGTACAGGCCTTGCAGCAGACATGGGTACTTATACAATAGCAGGTACTTATACGGCACGAGCTACAGATATGACCACAGGCTGTGAGAGCGATATGAGCGGCAGCGCTACCGTTATCATCAATGCACTTCCTCAGCTTCATACAGTAGGCGGCGGCGGCACTATCTGTCAGGGTAGTGCAGGTGTTGCCGTAGTACTGAACAACTCGAGCGTAGGAGTAAACTACCAGCTGTACATGGATGGCCTCACGGTAGGCGCACCGGTAGTTGGTACCGGTGCTGCACTGAGCCTTGGTCTTCAGTCGGCACAGGGTGTATACACCGTAATGGCGGTTAACGCTACTACAGGCTGTACCCGCGATATGGGCGGCAGCGCTACAGTAATCGTCAACCCACTGCCATCACTGCAGACAGTGACAGGCGGCGGTAACTACTGTGCAGACGAAGCAGGGGTACCTGTAGGTCTGAGCTCATCGAACACGAACGTAGTATATCAGTTATATAACGGCAGCACAGCAGCAGGCGGCCCTGTATATGGTACAGGCTTTGCGCTGAACTTCGGTCTTCAGACAGCAACGGGCAACTATACGGTACTGGCAACGAACACGATAACAGGCTGTGCGCGTGGTATGAACAACATAGTAACAGTAACCCAGCATCCGCTGCCATTGGAATACACAGTTGGCGGAGGTGGCGCCTACTGTACGGGTGGTACGGGCGTAGGCGTAACGCTGAGCAGCTCACAGGTGGGCGTAAGCTACCAGCTGTACCGTGGTACAGACCCTGTAGGACTTCCTGTAGCGGGCGACGGCACACCACTGGACTTCGGTCTTCAGACAGATGCGGGACTGTACAAAATACTTGCTATCAATGACGTGACATCATGCACGCACTATATGAGCGGCAGCGCAACCGTGATTGTCAACGAGCTTCCTGTAGTATACTCAGTGAGCGGCGGCGGCAGCTACTGCTCCGGCGGCAGCGGTGTAGAGATAGGCATGGCCAACTCTACACTGGGCATCAACTACCAGCTGTACCGCGGCGGCATCCCTATGGGGTCAGCAGCAGGAACCGGCGGCGAACTGAGCTTCGGCCTTCAGACAGTAGCGGGAACGTACACCGTAGTGGCAACGAACCCGGTTACAGGCTGTATGCGCGATATGAGCGGCAGCACAGCAGTTATCATCAATGCACTTCCTGTAGTACAGACAGTGAGCGGCGGCGGCAGCCTCTGCGCAGGTGCAGCAGGTGTGGATGTAATGCTGGGCAGCTCAGTTACAGGTATCAGCTACCAGCTGTATAACGGCAGCATGAGCGTAGGTGCGGCAGTAGAGGGCGATGGCTCTGGTATCAACTTCGGCGCACAGACAGCAGCAGGCACGTACAGTGTACTGGCAACAGATATGATTACCGGCTGCACGAATGCGATGAGCGGCAGTGCTACCGTAATTGTAAATGCGCTACCTGTAGCGAAGACAGTAACTGGTGGCGGCAGCTACTGCTCCGGCGGCAGCGGCGTAGCGGTAGGCCTGAACGGCTCACAGAGCGGCGTCAGCTACCAGCTGTACAACGGCAGCACAGCTACGGGCACAGCAGTAGCGGGCAGCGGTTCTGCCATCAGCTTCGGCATGCAGACAGCATCGGGCAGCTACAGTGTAATGGCAACAAACGACCTGACAGGCTGCAGCAGCGGCATGACAGGCGTAGCAGAAGTAATGATAGATGCACTCCCCACCCAGTATCCTGTACTGTCTATAGGCAGCAGCTATTGTGTAGGCGAGGAGGGCGTAAACATACTGCTGAACAGCTCGGATGCGGGCATCAGCTACCAGCTGTATAACGGCAGCACGTCTATGGGCAGTGCGATGCCGGGAACAGGCGGGGTGATAGACTTCGGAGCGCAGACAGTACCGGGCTCTTATCATGTAATAGCAACGAACACAACGAGCGGCTGTACGAACCTGATGACCGGCAGCCCGTCAATCATCATCAACCCGCTGCCTGCAGCGTTTACGGTGACAGGTGGCGGCGCATACTGCGAAGGCAGTGCAGGCACGGCTGTAGGCCTGTCGGGCAGCTCAGTAGGTATCAGCTACCAGCTGTATAACGGCAGCATGGCAGTAGGCAGTGCGGTGAGCGGTACGGGCGGAGCGCTGAGCTTCGGTATGCAGGGCACGGGCAGCTATGTGGTAGTAGGAACGAACACAATCAGCGGCTGTACGAATGCGATGAGTGGCAGCGTAACCTCAGTAATGAATGCAGCTCCTGTGGTGAACAACGTAACAGGTGGCGGTGCATACTGTGCAGGCGGCAGCGGCGTAGCAGTAGGCATGGACAATACGCAGACAGGTGTAGACTACAAACTGTACCGTGGCGGCGTACTGATGACGACAGTAGCGGGCAATGGCGGCGACATCAGCTTCGGCATGCAGACAATATCAGGCACCTACAGTGTCGTGGCTATGAATACAACTACAGGTTGTACGAATGCAATGAACGGCAGTGTGGCAGTGATCATGAACGCAGTACCTGTGGCTTACACTGTAACAGGCGGCGGAGCATACTGCAGCGGCAGTGGCGGCGTAAGCGTAGGTCTGAGTGGCAGTGCGGCATCGGGCAGCGATATCAGCTATCAGCTGTACCGTGGTTCGGCACCTGTGAGCGGCGCAGTAATGGCAGCGACAGGGTCAGCCATCAGCTTCGGCATGCAGACAGAGAGCGGCGCCTATGCGGTAGTGGCTACGAATACGGTTACAGGCTGTACGTCGAACATGACGGGCAGTGCAACGGTAACAGAGAATGCCCTTCCTGAGGCGTTTGTGGTAACGGGTGGCGGCAGCTACTGCAGCACTGCTACTTCAACCGGCCTTCCTGTGGGTGTAGCATCAAGTGCACCGGGCATCAGCTACCAGCTGTACCGTGATGGTTCAGCAGTAGGTGCTCCTGTAGCGGGCAGCGGCTCAGCCATCAGCTTTGGCGATCAGGCGGCAGCAGGAGAGTACACAGTAATGGCGAAGAACACGACTACTCTGTGTACGAACATGATGAGCGGCAGTGTAACGATAGAAGTAAATACAACGGTAGTACCAGCGCTCACCATGAGTTCCTCACTGGGCACAACGGTATGTATCGGCTCACTGGTAACGTTCAGCACGGCACAGGTGAATGGCGGTACAGCCCCGGTATACCAGTGGATGGTGAACGGTGTGAATGTAGGACTGGGTCTTTCAGAGTACTCATATGTACCTGCAGATGGCGATGAGGTGAGTGTGACGATGACGAGCAGTGCGGTATGTGCTACACCGGCTATGGTGAGTGCATCACTGGTAATGACGGTGAGCGCACATGTGATGCCACAGGTGCTGGTGAGTGCAATGCCGAACGATACAGTATGTGCAGGTACAGCGGTAACGTACACAGCTACGGATGTGGCAGGCGGTACCTCACCGGTATATGTATGGAAGAAGAATGGTGTAGTGGTAGGCGCAGGCCCTGTGTTCAGCATTGTACCTGATAACGGCGATGTGATTACCTGTGAGATGACGAGCAACTTCCCCTGCAGACTGCAGGATGTTGTGAGCATGGATACGAAGATGCGCGTAGTGACGCCTGTAGCGCCGGAGGTAACGATCACGGCCAATCCGGGCCTGTCTGTATCAGAGGGTCAGACTGTGAAGTTTACGGCTCATGTGAGCAATGGCGGCAGCAACCCGATGTACCGCTGGTATGTGAATGGAACAGAGGTGAGCGGTGCTACGAGCAGCATGTATCAGACGAGCGAGCTGCTGGATGGCGATGAGGTAAGGTGTGAGGTAGTGAGCGGCGGATACTGCTCTGGTCTGGTGGGTGATGCTACGGTAACGGTGACTGTGAACACACTGGGAGTAGTGAGCACGACGGCAGGCGGTATGGACATCAGTCTTCATCCGAACCCGAACAAGGGTCAGTTTGTGGTGAAGGGTCGCATAGAGACAGAAGGAAAGGAAGTGAATGTGGATGTGACAAACATGCTGGGTCAGGTAGTATACCGTGGAGTACTGGCGGTGCGCAATGGTTCCGTAGAGGGTCATATCACGCTGAGCAATGGTCTTGCCAATGGCATGTACATGCTGAGTGTACGTACAGCAGGTGAGACGAAGACGTTCCACTTTGTGATGCAGCAGTAATACACAATGAAAGTGATAATACACCGCCGGGGTGCTCCAACGAGCACCCCGGCTTTTTTGTGTTATTACGTATATGATCTGAATGTGTTTAGGGAGTGGGCTAAAAATCTATGCACTACTGTTTTCAGGAGTTCTGCCGGCATGCAATGTTGGCCGGATGGCTTTTGGGGGAGTCTCTGTAAGATTAGGGGTATATCAGCCGCAAATGGGTTGTTACTGATGCGGTATTGGGAGTCGCTGTTCTATGTTATTCTCCCTTTTTATTGGTGTAGAGACAATAATACCATCATAGGCGGATATCAAGTGCCTGATAATCGGCAAATAGCTGCCGGTTGTGTAAAACAACAACAGTGTGTAGTAACAGAAGAGGGAAGTGTAGCAAAATATATAAGGTTAAGTATCACCACTTAACCCGACTCATAGGGAATAAAGTAAAAATGGCTGCAGATATGCAGCCATTTTTACTTTATAGAAGAGTTAATTGTTATTTGTTTTTTCTACTGATGAGCTCATATAACTTTACAAATACACAGCCCAATGTTGTAAAGAGAATATTGATATCTAATCCTATACTCCTGTTTTTCATATAGTATATGTCCCACTGAATACGCTTGCGCAATTCACGCTCTACACTTATTTCTCCTATGTAATCTTTTATCTGTGCCATTCCTGTCATTCCTGGCAGTACTTCCAGACGCAGATTGTAGTAAGGGATACGCTCTGAATAGTAGCGGGTATGGTAAAGCATATGCGGTCTGGGACCTACCACACTCATATCACCCAGAAGCACATTAAAGAACTGCGGTGTTTCATCCAGATGTGTAACACGAAGAAACTTACCGATTCTTGTGATACGCTTATCGTTAATAGACACCTGCTTTACATGTGCCTCATCATTAACGTACATAGTGCGAAACTTAAAACAGTCAAACTCAGTACCCATATAGCCGGTTCGCTTCTGTATGAAGAATACAGGCCCTTTGGAGGTAAGTTTTATAAGTAATGCCAGTAGTGGTGTAAGCCATGACATAATGGTAACAATGAATGTAATAGCAATTGCTACATCCATGATACGTTTTGCGGCAACATAATAAGAAGCGGGCTGGTGTTCAAGGTATTGCTGATTCATTTCCTGGAACATAAAGCGGATGCTGGCCATATCTGTATTAGGTATGGTTGGCGTCTGTACTTTATCCAGAGTTATATCCAATGCTGCGGATTCTTTCATTTTACTGACTGGGAACAATATTTACTTTGAACCAGCAAAAATCGTGCTAAAATGCTGATTAATGAAAAATTGTTTCTTAAAATATATTTAATGGCACTATTTTATAGACCCGCCATATTCCAAAAACGTTGTTAAACAAATATTTGGGTATGATATATAGCTAAAATACAGCTGTCAACCGGCTGAAATGTAGTACATTTGCACTCTGAAAGAAAATATATTATAATTTTTCTTACACAAATAAACCCTGCATATATCCTCCATGAATAAGATAAATAAATACTTACATTACGTAAATGTATTCCTGAAGAGTTCTGAAAAGAAAGCTCTGACGAAAGATCTTGTAAAAGAGATACGTCATAAGGGGCTGAAGCAGGGCGTTCAGAGTTATCTTCATTTAAAGGCTGCTTACTTTTTCCCTGGTTACGATCTTAATTATGACTTTGAACCTATTCTTTCTGTAGGCAGAAAGCAGAAGGAGCTGGAAGTTGCTATACCAATGGCTGTAGAGCCTCTGGTATCGGTAATTATTTCTATGCAGAATGAAGCTGAACATGTTTACTACTGCATCAGGTCATTAATGGAGAAAGGCGCCGGTGACTCATTTGAAGTAATTATTGCAGATAAAGAGGATAGCGAAAAAGTAGGCTTCTTGTCTGATTACGTTAAAAATCTGGTGGTTGTAACCACATCCGGTGCTACAGGTGTGCCAGCAATGATGAATGCTGCAGCGGCAAAGGCCAGAGGGAAATATCTGTTATTTCTGAATTATGATGTCCTTGTAAAAAAAGGATTGCTTACAGAAATGACAGATGTATATGAGCGGTTTGAAAATGTTGCTGTTGTAGGCTCAAAACATCTGAATCCTGACGGTACACTCAGAGAGGCCGGGGGCATCATCTGGAATGATGGCAGTAGTACTGGTTATGGCGATGGCGATGTTCCGCGGAAGGCAGAATATAATTTTGTACGTGAGGTAGATTTTGTGTCTTACTCATCAATGATGCTGACGCATGATATGTGGAAAAGCCTGAAAGGCTTTGATGAGCAGTATCAGGACCTGGAATATGCCGGAAAAGATATATGCTTTGCCGCAGCCCGTATGGGTGGGAAGGTAATGTATCAGCCGGTATCGTCGGTAGTACATTATGAGAGCAAGGCTAATATCAGTTATCATACTTCAGAACCGGATAAGGTAATAAATAATGACCTTAAACGATTCAGAGAAAAATGGAAGGCCGAACTTGCCTTAAAAAGCAAAAAGAAGAAAAGTACATTCACAGAGCGTCAGCGTCCGGCTGAGCGCGGATATATTCTGGTCGTTGACCAGAACCTGCCAGATTTAAGCAATAAGAAGAGCAGCAGATGGGGAATGGATACGATGACAAGGTTGGTAACCGCTATGGGTTATAAACTGGTGTTCATCTGCACATATGACCAGCAGAGCCAGTCAGGTATTGAGGCGCTGCAGAAGCAGGGTGTCGAAGTGCTTACAGGTGACCGCAGAGATTATGTGAACAGACATATGCATCATTTTGCAGCAGTACTTTTCGGTAAAGTGTCCGCAGCAATACCTTATCTCATTTTACTGCGTAACAATAACTATAAGGGTACTGTTATCAATTGTGGTCAGGGACTTACGCATATCAGGGTCGATCAGGAGTCTGTTGCAGGACGGGATCTGACTTTTGACTATGAAGCCAGATTGCTGAAGGCACAGGAAGATTTTGTATATTCTCATGCCGACCATTCTCTGTTGAGCAACTGGAATGAAATACGGTATCTGAGAACGTATATTTCCAAACAGTTGCATTACGTACCACAGTTTCAGTATAAGAGTAATGGTGACCAGCCAGGCTTTTCATTAAGGGATGGAGTGGTATTTTATGGCGATGGACTGAAAATGCAGGACCTGGATGCATTGAGATGGCTGCTGGAGAAGGTATATAAGCCACTGGCTGAAAAGGATATAAAGTTGACAGTTGTATGTGCTAATACTCCCTCATTCATATTTGATTTTAAGAATCAGTACAAAAAACTGGAAATACTCTCTGATATATCGGCAGATGCGCTTAGGGATCAGTACCGCTCATCAAAAGTATTTCTGGCTCCTATGCGTGTAGGGAGTGGTATGAGTGGCAGATTGCCAGAGGTATTTGCATGTGGGTTGCCGGTAGCGGGTACCTTCCTTGCATATGAAGGAATACCGGAAGATGACAGGCTCACATATAATGTGTACAATACAGCAGAAGAGCTTTCTGCAGAAGTACTGAAGCTATGCACTGATGAAGGATACTGGAACCGGCTCTCAGAGACGGGCACTGCTTATGTAGGTAGAAACTTCAATACAGATACTGCTGAGACCATTCTGAAAGCAATACTGGATAAATAACCGGCAGCCTTATTATACAGCCCTTATATATAGGCTACATATTTCTGAAAGCTTTCTTGAAGGCTTCTTTCATCTTTTCCTTACCGTAATTGGCACGTACATACTTTTTTCCAAATGCCGATAGGCGTTGCCATTTGTCGGCATCAGTGTAAAGGACTGTGATATTGTCAGAAAGTGCCTCTGCAGAGTTTGCTCCTTTATAAATAAATTCATTGTCTCTCAGCAGACCACGAAATGCACTGTCAGTACCGGATATAGGCAATCCTGCCGACATAGCTTCCAGCATCTTATCATTGATATCTGATATTAACCTCTGAGGAGCTACACCTACACGGCATTTGTCGGCCATATCTTCAAACCGGGAAGCGGGAACCAGAGATATGGATGGGAATCTTTCCTGATAACTTTTTAATCGCTGTGGAATATCAGTAACTGGAATAGTCAGGTTTATCCCCTTTTCGGCCAGTGGCTTATATACTTCATCCAGAAACCAGATAAGTCCATCCATATCTGATCTGTGTTCTGTATTGCCCAGAAACAATATACCACTGCGCTCTTCATAAGATGATGTATGCGCTTTCGGTTCAAAGTAGTATTCAGGTATATAGTGTATTGGCGTCAATACATGCTCTTTCAGTCGGGCTATTTCAGCCTCATTACTTATCAGAATGCTCCCTGCACTGTGAAACATGTAGTATTCATTGACCTTAACTTCTTCAGTAAGGGCTATGAGAGATGCATCCCCGTTTATGGTCGCTTCTTTTCCTGCAGTGATGAAAGATGGGTTACCTCCGTAGTATACAATATGTCCTGAATATTTCTGAGAGCGGAGGTAATCCAGAATATTTCTTGATACCGATGCATGACTCAGGAGAACGATATTAATGTTGGTCAGGTTTTCAGAGATGTAATCGTAAATACTATCATTTTGCCCTGTTCCGGCAGGTATCTCTACTCCCTGTTCTTTCAGCTTTGCCACTCTGGCCGAAGTCATATCAATTTCCGGAGCCCAGAATACAACATCACATCCCAGGTTTATAAGCATATCGGTGATGTTGTTGATGCTTCTTGCTTCTGCATTTTTGTCAGAATCAGGAAGTTCTTTATGCACTATCAGCACCGTTCTGCCTGGTCTTACTACAGGCGGCTCCGGTTCATCTCCGTTTTCACTATCCGGTTTTAATTGAAAGTCAGTACACTTAATGCTCAGATTAGGGCTGTAATATGGGTCATTGTCTATAAGACTCTGCCATTTACCTCTGAAAATGCCAAAGTCTTTTTCGTGCTGTGCCCAGGACTCTTTGCTTTGGAATGGATGTCCTCTGGTTGCCGATTCGTAGTGATATACTTCTACGTCAGGTATATAAACATTGAAGTAGCCATGTGTGAGGAACTTCAGACAAAGGTCTACATCATTGTACTCCACATCCAGCATTTCATCCATACCACCTACTTCCTGGTATATTTCTTTACGGCACATAACGCAGGCCGCAGTAACAGCTGAGTAGTTGTTCAGTGACTTTATGTAGTTAAAGTATCCGCGGTCGTTTTTATGCATGTTGATAAACACATGCCCTGCAGCGCCACCCAGCCCCAGCACTACGCCTGCATGCTGTATGGTGTCATCTTTATAAAGCAGCTTTACGCCCACCGCTCCGGCATGCTTTTGCTGTGCAAAAGATACCATTTCCGTCATCCAGTTACTCTCTATGACTTCAATGTCGTTATTGGCAAGCAGTATGTAATCTCCCTTACTGGCAGCTACACCAATGTTCATTAACCGGGCAAAGTTGAATTTGAAATTGGCATCAATACACCTGAATATGTCGCTATGTTTTTGCTGATAGTCGGCCATGAGTTCAAAAAACTCAGGTGTACTGCTATTGTTATTGAGTACTATTATTTCAAAATCAGGATAGTCGGTACGGTTGATGATGGAATCAATAGCACCTTTGAGTAGTCCTACCTGGTCTTTGGTAGGTATAATAACGCTTACTTTACCGGGCTTAACGATATCGTAGTGAATGCGATACCCACCCAGGGTATCTGGTATGTGAGATATATGCCCGGGTGTTCCCCGTCTGATAAGCGCCTCATCCAGTGCCTTCTGTGCGGCAATGTATGCATATGGTTTAGCGTCAGTATTGCTGGCTACAGAAGCCTGGTGAATGCGCCAGTGGTATAGTACCTTAGGTATATGCCCTATATAGCGTGTGAGCTCTGTGGCCCTGAGCAGAAAGTCATGATCCTGACTACCCTCAAAACCCAGTCTGAAACCCTTTACCTGGTCCATGATGTTGCGGCTCACAACTATTACATGCCCCATATAGTTACGGGAAAGGAGATTGTCAGGTGCCCAGTCTGGTTTGAAGTGGGGCATAGAGTATTTGCCCTCATCATCTATCTTATCTTCATCAGAGTATATTATCTCGTCATATGGATGTGCATTGATATGACGAACGAATTCTGAAAGGCAGTTAGGCGTAAGCAGATCGTCATGATCCATGAATACAATGTAGTCGCATGTTGCCAGTGTTAGTGCGCTATTGGTATTGGCAGAAATGTGTCCGTTCTCTTCTCTGAATACTACTTTTATCCGTTTATCCTTTGCTGCATACTCAGACAGGACTTTTCTTACTTCAGGGTTAGGTGATACATCGTCAGACAGGCACAGCTCCCACTTGTCATATAACTGGTCGCGTACAGAGTCTATAGCAGCTCTCAGAAATTCCGGAGGAGGATTATACACCGGAATCACAATGGAAAATACAGGGCGAAGCGAGAACCCCGGACTTATTACTGAATATTCTTCCTTCAGCTTTATGATATCTAACCGTTTCGTTATCCAGTCATGATAACCCACATGTACTTCCTGATAAAGTCCTGCCTTTCTGAGTGCTTTTTTAGCAACCCTTTTTGCCAGTTCTAACCCGGGCTTCGTGAGTACGAAAGAGGCAAAATCCAGCAGACTTTTTACTTTACCCTTGTTGGTAGATATTTTAGCGAAGTTTTTTTTCATTAAGTCTATTGGGATAGTTTTCTGTGGTGTTTTAATTAAATGTCAGTTCAGAAACCACTTACAACTGATGTATCAGAACAGTTGTCTGTAGTTTTCACATATCTCTTTTGCAGCGCCATAGTGAGTAAGTTTACCTCCTTCCAGCAGTATAGCCGTGTCACATATTTTCAGTACATCATCAGGAAAGTGCGATACAAACAGGATGGTTTTTCCTTTGCTTCTTATGTCATATATCTTTTCCATGCACTTTGCCTGAAATCCCTGGTCGCCTACTGCCAGTACCTCATCTATGATGAGTATGTCAGAGTCATTGGCCAGGGAAATGGAGAATGCCAGGCGAGCCACCATGCCCGAAGAGTATTGTTTTACCGGCATTCTCAGTACCTCGTCTTTCAGCTCTGAAAACTCAGATATCCGCTCTATTGCAGTTTTTTTGTTGTCGGTAAGGGTGCCGTACAGCGATAAGAGCATGCTTATATTTTCATACCCGGTTAGTTCCAGTTCCAGCCCGGCGCCTATAGCCAGTATAGGGGCAAACGTGCCATTCACTATCACCTTACCTTTACTGGGCTTTATAACACCTGCTATGGTACGCAGCAGTGTGCTTTTGCCAGAGCCGTTTCTGCCCACTATGCCCATACTTTGCCCTTTGCTGATTTCTACATTGATATCGTCGAGGATAGTTTTTGACTTAAACGGGCTTTTCCTTTTTACTATGAGGTCTTTTATAGAGTATACCCCTACATTATTCTGCCAGAAACTGACACTCACACCGTCCAGCTTTATTATGGTATCGTTGCTCATGTTTATCAGATTGCAGAAATAAATTGGTTTTTTAGTCTGTTAAAGACAAACTGCCCTATCAGGAACATGGAAAATGCAATGATGGTACAGCTTATCCACAGAGATAATGGAGGAGCTTCACTATAGTAGAATATTCCCCTACCCAGTTTTATGAAAAAATATATAGGGTTGTTTTCTATAAAAGTGCGGTAATCTGCCTTAATGTTCTTTTCAGGATATGCAATCGGTGTTAGGAAGAACAGGGCAGGCTGTATGGTACCCCATATAATACCCACATCCCGAAAGAATACATTGATGGACGAAAGTAACAGGTTCAGCCCATATATAAATATTGAAAATAACAGGGCACAAGGTATGATGAGTAATAGCCTGAAATCATACACCAGTCCTGCCCAGTTCATAAGAATCAGGAATACCATGAATGTAAGGAACAGGTTAAAGAGTTCTCCCAGCACTTCAGACAGTGGGAAGAAAAATGCAGGAATATTTAATGCCTTCAGCAGCCCCGAAGAGCTGATAATACTGCTTACCGACTGACTGGTAGAGTTGGAAAAAAAAAACCAGAATATGAGACCCGATGTTACATACAGCACATAGTTCTCTATCCCTGAGTTCTCTTTAAATATTACTATAAATATCAGTAAGTACAACAGTGGCTTAATAAAACCCCACAAGAAACCTGCAAATGAATTCTTATACCTTAGTATAACATTTCGCTTACTTAAGGCATATATACGATTAATATTTTGCACGTTTGCGGTATTTGTTGATACTTTGCGATGAGGAAAGCCTCTTTGCTGACAATATGAAATTATATGTTAATGCACGATTTCTATCGCAGCCCGTTTCAGGTGTGCAAAGATATGGAATTGAATGTTGCAGAAAAATTAAAAAAAAACATAAAGAGTGTATCCTGCTTGCTCCGCATAATATACATAATAAGGATGCAGCGCAGGAGCTCGGAGTAGAGATAATTGGTACCCGAACCGGGCACCTGTGGGAGCAGACAGAGCTGCCACATTATCTGAAAAAACTGGGCAGCCCTCCTTTGTTCAATCCCTGTAATACAGCTCCGCTATCTTACGCCAATAACTTTATTACCCTGCACGATCTGGCTTTTCACCATTATCCCCGGTGGAATTCCCGCGCATTTGCCCTTTGGTATAACTATATGGTGCCGCGTATAGTACGCCGCAGCAGGCATATGTTCACCGTTAGCAATACAGTTAAGGATGAAATTATCAAAGCATATCATATCCCCGCAGGGCATATAAGCATTACCCCCAATGGAATAGGGCAGTCTATGCTGGACGCCGGTGCCGGAACCTCTGTTAAGCAGCCGGTAGTTCTCACGGTAGGCAGCTTTAATAAGCGCAAAAATCACCATAGCCTTATTAAGGCATTCTGTGATAGTGACCTTGGTAGCCGTTACCGGCTCGTAATCACAGGCGACCGTAATAAGGTCTTCAGTGATACCGGCCTGGATGATGCCATGCTTGCCGATAAGAATATTACACTGCTGAAGGGACTAAGCGAAACAGAGCTTGCCGATAGCTATCGTACTGCAAAGGTTGTAATATCCCTCTCTCATTATGAGGGCTTTGGAATCCCATTACTGGAAGGAGTATATTATGGTTGCAACATAGTATGCTCTGATATACCGGTGTACCGGGAGCTATATAATGACATTGCCTTTTTCTGCAGGCCTGATACGAGTGCTAATATTGTTGCAGCTATAGAAGCTGCAATGACGGCAGTACCACCTGCTCCTGATAAGGTAAGTGCCTTACTGCACAAATACAACTATCAGCAGGCAGCAGACGAGATAGTAAGGGCTATGACCACATAGCGCTATGCAGCAGCACGGTCCAGCGTAAAGCCGAATGATGAGCCTACTCCGGGCTTACTGCGCGCAGTAACAGTATGGCCGTGCGCCTCTATTATGTGTTTTACTATTGCCAGCCCCAATCCGGTACCACCTATTGCTCTGGCACGGCTGCGGTCGGCCCGGTAAAAGCGCTCAAAGATGCGGGGCATATGCTCCTCTGCAATGCCCGGGCCATCGTCCGATACTTCTATATATACACGTTTGCCGTCTACCTCATAGCAGCCTGTTATCACCGTCCCGCCATCACTACCATACTTGATAGCGTTGTCTACAAGGTTTACTAGTACCTGTTTTATCTTTTGCTTATCGGCATATACAAACAGTGGTCTTTCAGTACCCTTCTTCAGCTGCAATGGGGTGTTCTTAGCCTTCGACTTAAATGCCAGCTCTTCATACACCTCCTTTATCAGTTCCTGTATATTGAAGTTTTCCTGCACCAGGGGTATCCTGCCCGATTCCAGCTTTGATATCTCATCCAGGTCATCTACCAGGCGCACCAGTCTGTCTGTACTTTTTGATGCGTTGGAAAGGAACTTCATGTTTACCGCAGGGTCATTGAGCGCACCACCCAGCAGGGTGTCTATGTAGCCCTGTATAGAGAAGATAGGGGTACGCAGCTCATGTGCCAGATTCATAAGAAACTCCTTCCTGAACTGTTCGTTCGCTTTCAGCAACTCTATTTCATCCTTTCTCTGTGTAGCCCACCGTTGCACATCCTCACTTACTTCTTCTATGGATTTCTGAGGTAGTACATTGGCATAGAAATACTCCTCCCGCTTTGTAGCCTTTGTCTGATAGATGAACTTGTATATCAGCTTTATCTTTCGGTATATGAAGCGCTGTAGTGTGTAGTAGTACAGAAAGTAGATAACCAGAAATGTGCCGGCAAACACCAATAGCGGCACATACCATACATCACTGATGAATAAAATCATCAGCGCATTGGCTGCGGCCATTACAAGTGCTGTTATGGACGATAATAACCCCGGTGTGAGGTTTTTGGAGCTGAGCAGGGACATGCTACTAAGTTACAGAAAAGTGAACTCTATGGTCAAAACCTGCTACAGGATGTGCTATTGCATATCAAATTTGTAGCCTACACCTTTTACGGTAGTTATGAGGTCTATACCTACCTTCTGGCGTATTTTTCTGATATGCACGTCTATGGTGCGGTCTCCTACTATTACATCGGTACCCCATACACGCTGCAGTATTTCGTTACGCAGGAAAACACGACCGGGCTTGGATGCCAGCAGAGAAAGCAGTTCAAACTCTTTCTTGGCCAGTGTTATGTCTTCGCCTTTGTATACTACTGTAAATTTGGTCTTGTTTATCTCCAGGTCTCCGAAGGTCTGCTTCTGATCCTGAAGCTCATCTTTGCGGAATCTGCGAAGCGCAGAGCCAATACGCGTTACCAGTAGTTCTGGCTTTATCGGCTTGGTAATATAGTCATCTGCGCCTATTTTCAATCCCTCTATCTCATACTTCATATCGTTGAGCGCAGTAAGGAATATTATTGCTGTGTCATCAAACTCAGGGAGGTTTCTGAGTTCTTTGATGGTTTCAATACCATCTTTGTTCGGCATCATCACATCCAGCAGTATCAGATTGGGTCTGAACTCTCTTGCCTTCCGTACCGCTTCTACACCGTCCCGTGCAGATGCTATGAGATATCCTTTGCTCTTCAGGTTGTATGTAATGAACTCTACAATATCAGGCTCGTCGTCTACAACCAGTATTTTTCCGGGAAAAACTTCCATGTTTCTTCGCTAATGCTGGTGCAATATTAGAACACCATGGCTGAACAAAAAAAGATACTACATTATAAAATTGTTAACTACTACCAGGCCTTTTAACACACAAAAAAGCAGTTGTGGTATCGTCACAACTGCTTTTTCAGGTTCATTGTGTACCGTCTTATTTAAGAGTTACTTCACCGCCACCTATGTTATACCCATCGTGGTATATCTCTATTTTATACACGCCTTTGGCATAATCTCCGTTCTGGTTCCAGTCGGCAGTAAGGCCGGCTACTTTCTGATTCTGGGTCAGTGAAATGCTCTTGGACAGTGTGTAGGAAAGGTGGTCTCCTTTTGCAGTTGTAATCATACCGGAGCCATTTGCAGCGCTGTTCAGCGTAGAGCCATCAGGCGCTATAATGCGCAGGTGCAGCAGCTTGGTACCGCTTTCCGCAATTCTGTTTTCATCTATGTCAAATGTTACACGTAGTACATCGGCTTTTCTGGCTCTTGATGTTTCTTTTTCCTTACCGTTTTTCTTAAGCTTTTTAGCTTCCAGTCTTATGTTGGATGCGTGCAGTACTGATGCCAGCTGTTTGATAGCAATGTTCTCAGTTACGGTAGAGTCGCGCTCATGAGTCAGCACCTTGTTTTCGCCGGTAAGGATAGCATTCTGCTTTTCCAGTTCAGCTATTCGTGCTTCATATTCTTTCGATTTGTCGTTCAGGTTGGCTATCATTTCTTTAGCCTGTGCCAGTTCGCTTTGTGTAGCATTTCTCTTATTCAGTATAGAGCGTATTTTGCCCTGCAGCTTTGACATTTCATCCTTGCTGTTTTGTAGTGCGCTGTCAAGGCGTGTGTTTTCAGATACCAGCTGGTCTATTCTTACCGATGCAGCATCAAAGTCTGCTTTCAGTGAGGCCTGCTCTGTGCTCAGCGAGTCAAAACTTTGTTTCTTCTGCTGCATCTCTGTAGCATTCTGCTGAGCCATCTGATTTTTGCTCATGAACAGATATATACAGCCCGCCAGTAGTATCAGTATTACTACCCAGTAAATGATGGAATTGTTTTTTTGCGGCGTATTGTTTTTGAGCGGCTCCTGTGGATTGATTTGATTAACTTGGCTCATATAATTGAATTGAAAAGGTTAGTAAGAAGTAGATTCAGGATTGCAATGCAAATATAAAGCTGTTTTATAATAATGGAAAGTTACGCTAATATTTTGTTTGTGGATATAGAGACGGTATCCGTGCAGCCGGAGTTCAGCATGTTGTCAGATGAAATGCAGGCGGAGTGGGAACGTAAAGCCCGCCTGATAAGGCATACCGGTGATACCCCTCCCGACCCCGCCAATGTGTTTACTGACAGGGCCGGTATATATTCAGAGTTTGCTAAGATTGTGTGTATTGCTTTTGGCACTATCTACACCAGCGATGGTGTGCGCAGGCTGCGGCTCAAGGCAATTTCCGGCGATGATGAGAAAGCACTACTGGAAGAGTTTAACAAAGTTGTTACAAAAATGGCTGCACTGCATGGCGATGTAAGGTTTTGCGGGCACAACATAAAAGAGTTTGACATACCGTTCATATGCCGGCGATATATCATTAACGGGCTCATGCTGCCGCCATGTCTTATGCTGTCGGGCCGCAAGCCCTGGGAAATAACGCATATTGATACGATGGAGTTGTGGAAGTTTGGCGACGTGAAAAATTACACATCGCTTTCACTGCTGGCTGCGGTACTGGGTATACCATCGCCCAAAGGAGACATAGATGGCAGTATGGTAGGCACCGTATACTGGAATGAGCATGACCTGGACCGCATCAGCAGATACTGCATGGGCGATGTGCTTACCTGTGTACGGGTATTCCTGCGGCTGAAGGGCGATACCGGAGCTCCGCCGGAGCCTGAGTATGCCGATGGGCCGGGGAACGCCCTCCCTTAATGCTGCATTATGTTATAGTGGTAGCCCCCGCTGGTAAAGGCATTAACTGTAATACCTTTACAGCATGGCAAACAGACTTATTAATGAGCAGAGCCTGTATCTGCAGCAGCATGCACACAATCCTGTTAACTGGTATCCCTGGGGTGATGAGGCTTTTGATGAAGCCCGGCGGCAGAACAAGCCGGTGCTGGTAAGTATAGGTTATGCAGCATGCCATTGGTGTCATGTTATGGAGCGGGAGAGCTTTGAGGATGTACACACAGCTGCTATCATGAATGAGCATTTCATCTGCATTAAGGTAGATAGGGAAGAGCATCCCGATGTAGACCATATGTACATGGATGCAGTACAGGCAATATCGGGCAGTGGCGGCTGGCCGCTCAATGTGTTTGTTACACCAGACAGGCTGCCTTATTACGGAGGCACATATTTCCCGCCACGCCCTGCATACAGCCGCCCATCATGGACACAGGTACTGCTGCGTATGCAGGAGGTATGGGAGCATCAGCACGATGAGGTAGCCGCACAGGCAGGCCAGATGCTCAGCCATCTGCAGCAGGCATCTTCCCGTAGTATGCAGGCTGGCGCTGCTACCTGGGATGCGGCTACTATCACTAAGGCAGCGGAAAATATGCTGGCACAGGCCGACCTTCAGAAGGGGGGCTTTGGCAATGCCCCCAAGTTCCCGGGAACTATGGCTATTACGTTTCTTCTGGAGTATTATCATTTTACAGGCCATGAGCCCTCGCTTGCCCACGCACTGAAGAGTCTGGATGCAATGATAGAGGGAGGTATATATGACCAGGTAGGTGGTGGCTTTGCACGCTATGCTACTGACCGTGACTGGCTGATACCGCATTTTGAAAAGATGCTGTACGATAATGCGTTGCTGGTGTTGTCGCTGTGCGATGCATGGCAGGTATCGGGCAGGGAGCGCTACCGGGAGGTAATAGAAGAAACTATTGGCTTTGTGAATCGTGAGTTGCGGGATGCGTCCGGAGGACTTTGGTGTGCGCTGGATGCCGATAGCGAAGGGGTAGAGGGTAAATACTATACATGGACATGGACCGACTGGCAGCAGGTGGTCAGTGATACTACAGGCCTGGCGGCCCGTTATTTTGGTGTGTCAGAGGAAGGTAACTGGGAAGAGCGTAATATATTACATGTACCGGTACCGCTCTCAGAGGTTGCGGCAGCTCATGGCATTTCAGAGGAGGCCGCACAGACTGTAATAAACAGGACAAAAGCCGAGCTGACTGCTGCATTAAAAAAGAGAATACGCCCTGCTACTGACGATAAATGTCTTTTATCATGGAATGCCCTCATGAGTACAGCATTATCAAAAGCAGGAACCGTACTGGGGCGGCCGGATTACCTGGCTCAGGCAGCTGAGCATATGCGGTGGATGCTATCGGCCTATACGCATGAGGGAAGTCTTATGCATACATGGAAAGACGGTGTGGCACGTATACCGGCCATGCTCGATGACTACGCATATCTCATTCAGGCCATGCTGCAGCTTGCCGCAGCTAACGGCGATGGTGATCTTATTGTTCAGGCAGCTGACTTTACAGACCACGTTATAAAAGAATTTGGCATGGAGGACGGTCTTTTTTATTACACATCAGCTACCGCAGGAAAGATACCCGTGCGCAAAGTGGACATATATGACGGAGCTACGCCATCGGCCAATAGTGTAATGGCGGCTAATCTGATAACAGCCGGCATGTGTATGGAACGCACCGATTGGATAAGCCGGGCCGAAGAAATGGTTCGGTTGAATGTCGGTACTGCATCACGTTACCCCTACTCATTTGCCCTGTGGGCAACTGTTGCACAGCGTATGCATATTGGTAATCAGACAGTTATAGTTTCCGGGGGTGGGGCCGGAGAAGCCGTAGCAGATTTAAACCGGAAGTACCTTCCTGCGGCATTTATTGTCACTTTTCAAAAAGAAATATCCGAACTACCTGTTTCACACAAAGGTATCGATGGTAATAATTTGTCTATATTTGTTTGTTCTAAAGATGCTTGTCTGCCCCCGGCAGGCAGTGTTCTTGAGGCACTTTCCCTGATCACCCGGTAAAATAATGTTAAAAAAGAACAGTGTGGTTTCAAATTCTGAGAGTTTGAATGGCTAACATTTTTTTGCTGAAACTTGTAATTCTCAAAAAAACTTTGAATATTGTGCATCGGTTTTGTGCAGAAGGTGTGAATAGACGTAAAAAATCAGGTGCAATAATTGCAAAAACAATAGACTGTAGTATGAAAAAAACTTCCCTGAAGGTCTCGGCTTTGGCGCTTCTAGCGTTTGCTGCAAGTTGTGGTAGCCCGGGTTCTAACGGCCAGCTAGTAGGTGATCAGACGCGTATGAATTATAAAGCGCCGCTTCCTATCGGCATGATGTATATTCCGTCGGGTTCCTACAAAATGGGCGCAAGCGATGAGGATATCCGTGGCAGAAACGATGCGACGATACATACTGTGCAGATAACAGGTTTCTACATGGATGCTACTGAGATTTCGAATGCCGAATACCGTCAGTTCACCAACTATGTAAGAGATTCTATCGCACACTTCCTACTGGGCGATTTCAAGGATATGCCGGATGGATCTCAGCATATTGACTATAGAAAGCGTATTAACTGGCGCGACCCTGAAGTTCAGGATCAGCTGGCTTCTATGTACATACCTGCCGAGCAGTCTGGTTGGGGGCGTAAAGAAATAGATGCGTCAAGGCTTCAGTATCATTATGCTACTTTTGATGTTGCTGCTTCTATTGCTCATCAGAATGAGTCCCGCACTAAGTTTGTTCATGACAATAACATTGGTGTTTACCCGGATACTACAGTTTGGGTGCGTCAGTTCAATTACTCATACAACGAACCTATTGCAATGCAGTATTACTGGTTCCCCGGATTCAACAGATACCCTGTTGTAGGTGTTAACTGGGAGCAGTGTAATGCATTCTGCCACTGGCGTACACATGCATGGGTTACAGAGCGTGAAAAATCACGCATGTATACTGAAGGTAAATTCCGTCTGCCATCAGAGCAGGAGTGGGAGTGGGCAGCACGTGGTGGTCGTAACCAGTCTCCATACCCATGGGGTGGTCCTTACATCATCAACAAAAAAGGCTGTTACCTGGCTAACTTCAAACCACTGCGTGGCAACTACGCTGCTGATGGTGGTCTCTACACTGTACCTGTTGACAAATACAATGCCAATGATTACGGTCTGAAGAATATGGCGGGTAACGTTTCAGAATGGACAAATTCTGCTTACTTCGGTGGTTCTTACAATCAGATGGCTGACATGAACCCCAACGTAGTCTTTAATTCAAAAGAAAGCGACCCAATGTACATGAAGCGTAAAGTAGTACGTGGTGGTAGCTGGCGCGATATATCATATTATCTGCAGGTAAGCACCCGCGATTATGAATATAAAGACACTGCAAAAGCATACATTGGTTTCCGTTGTGTATATACTCAGATTAACCCTGCGTTGAGCAACAGGCGCCCTATGAGATAAGAAAAGGGACAAATACCCATATTTAACACATACATACAGTAAAAACGACAAGAAAAAACCGGATAAAATGAAATCAATTACTTTATTCTTTGAAACCGACAGAGGTAAGTACGTTAAAAATCTGATCATCGGTCTGGGTGCCTCGGTGGTTCTTTTGGGAGCCCTGTTCAAAATCCAGCACTGGCCCGGTGGTAGTGTCATGCTTACTGCGGGTATGTCTGTGGAAGTGTTTCTGTTTGCCCTGCTCGGTATCCTTCCTCCACACGCCGACTACTACTGGGAGCGTTTCTATCCGGATATCACAAAGAACCCTCACGTAGAAGCTCATGAAAAGAATGCTAACGCTGTAAAGAAAGAATCTCCTGCCAAAGCTCTTGATAAAATGCTGGAAGACTCACAGGTCAATCCTATAGTTATCAAGCGTCTGGGCGAGAACTTCCAGAAATTCGGTAATACAGTAGAGCAGATGAAGGATATAACAGAAGTTACATCTGCTACAGGTGCTTATTCTCAGAGCGCACGCGAAGCTGCTGATGCACTGGGTAAAATGAAAGATACTTTTGCAGGTGCTACTAAAACAATGGGTGCATTCAATGTAGCTGCTGATGATACAATGAAGTTCCACGAGCAGGTAAAAGTGCTCTCTAAGAACCTGGGTAGCCTCAATCAGATATATGAAGTAGAACTTACAGATGCCAACAACCATCTGAAAGCTATGAACAAATTCTACAGCAACCTTGTTACTGCTTCTGATGCAATGGCTTCCAGCGCTAAAGATGCAGCAAATACTAAAGACCAGATTGCACTGCTGGCTAAAAACCTTACTACCCTTAACCAGGTATATGGCAACATGCTGTCTGCTATGCAGGGTCGTTAATGTATTTGGGTTGTAACAAAATATTACTAACTAATAGTAAAAGATAAAGAATGTCTATACCTAAAGAGCCGCGACAGCTAATGATCAACCTGATGTATCTGGTGTTGACAGCCCTGCTGGCCCTAAATGTATCTAACGAGATCCTTAACGCCTTCAAGACGTTGAGTGTTAGTATCGACAGGTCTAATCAGTCGATAGAGCAGAAGACGAATGAGGTGTATCAGATGATCAAGGAGAATGAAAATGCTCCTGGTCAGGCCGAAAAGGTAAGGCCATACAGAGAGAAAGCTGATGAGGTAGTGAAGCAGGCCGATGAGATGGTAAAATACCTCAATGACTGGAAACGCAGAGTAGTTATGGAAGCGGGTGGTTATTCTCATGAAGATAGCACAATGCCCGATAAAATGGACAACATTGATGCCACTACATTGCTCCTCGTTGAAAAGAAAGGTGGCGATACCCTGAAGGCTAAAATACAGGCGTTGCGTGAGTTTTTCCTGCAGCAGGTTAATCCTGCCGATACGGCAGCAATGGCAAAAACACTGCCATTGGCTGTAAAACCAGCAGTGAAGAATGACCATAACCCTAAGGCAGACTGGAATATCGAAAACTTCGAACACATGCCTGCTGTAGCATCTCTGGCCCTCTTCTCTAAATTCCAGAACGACGTACGTAGCAGCCAGCAGCTTATTATCAATAAGCTGTTTCAGGAGGCGCACCTTAAAGATATCAAGTTCGATACCATTGGTGCTGTAGCCCTTCCTACTACTACATACGCACTGGAAGGTCAGAAAATTGAAGCAGCAATCATGCTTGCTGCATTCAATAAGGCTAACAGACCAGAAGTAAAAGTAATGGCAGGTGGTGGTACCACTAAACCTGCTGCTAACGGTGTTGTTCCCTGGGAAACTGTAGCAAAAGGTACAGGTCTGCAGACTGTTCGCGGTCAGATAACATTAAAAACTGAAGGTGAACCAATTGTTCGTGACTGGAAGTTTGAATACATGGTAGGTAGCACTGGTGCTTCTATGCAGCTCGATAAGATGAACGTGTTCTACATCGGTGTTGATAACCCTGTTACGGTTGCCGCTGCAGGTTATTCTGTAGAGGATGTGTCTCTTGATATCCCAGGGGCTAAAATCCGTGACTCCTCAGTAAAAGGACATTACAATATCCGCGTTGATAAGCCAGGTAAGGTAGAAGTAGGTATCATGGCACGTACGCAGGATAAGAGCCTGAAGAAAGTAGGTAGCATGGAAGTGCGCGTTAAGCGTATACCTGACCCGGTTGTAAAAATCGGTGGTATCCCAGGTGGTAACATGGAAGCTGCTAAATTCCGTATTCAGATAGCCCCAATCGCTGTTCTTGAATCTTTCGAATTTGCAGCATCATTCAGAATTGTTTCCTTTACTTACAGTATGTTGCCAAGAGGTAAAGACATTATCGGACCATTCACTGATGACAATTCCAAAGGCTGTCGTTTTTCAGATGTTGCTAACATAGCAAAAGCGCAGCAGATGGCACGTCCGGGCGATAAGGTCTTCATTGAGAATATTAAAGCTATTGGTCCTGACGGACAGACCAGAACTTTGGGTCAGATAGTACTTTCATTGTTCTGATGTTTTAACTTTGTAGATAAACTTTAAAATACTTTAGAGGATATGACTTTTTTAAATGCATTCAAAATTGCGCTGACATCCGCCGCTATTCTGTCAGGTACCAGTTTGTTTGCCCAGGCCGATCCGGCTGTTCCGGCTACTCAGTCGGGCGTAAGTGCTCAGTGGTTGCCTTCCCGCACTGCTGATGGTGCTTATGACCGTGTGGCTGCAAAAGACCGTAAGCGAGTACCTGTTCCATGGCAGCATATAAGAGAAGACGATATTCTCTGGAAAAAACGCGTATGGAGAGAAATCAACACCTTCGAAAAGCAGAATATTGCTTTCCGTTATGCAGGTGACGAACATACCGGCGGTGGTATGCTCATAGAAATTCTCATTGACGCTATAAAGAAAGGGAAAATAGTAGCTTACGGTACTTTCGATGATCGCTTTACTTCCGTACTGGAAAAAGAAGCGTTGGAAGAAATGCTGGCAGGTAAAAAAGATACAGAGTATGTAACCGACATTGACGGTACTGAAACAATGCGTATCAAAGTCACTGACTTTAAGCCGGAACAGATTACCAAGTACAGGGTTAAAGAAGATTGGATATTTGACCGTAATGTAGGCCAGATGGTGGTACGTATAGTAGGTCTTGCTCCCGTTAAGGATATATATGACCCTACTACCAACTTATATCGTGGTTCTCAGGCTATGTTCTGGCTTTACTACCCCGATATTCGTAATCTGCTTGCTAATTATGAAGCTATCAATCCTTACAATGATATGTTCAGGCCTACATGGGACGAGTTCTTTGAAAGTCGCATGTTCGCTTCGCGTATCACTAAGGTGAGCAATCCTTTCGGTCTTATTTCCGGAGGCTATGGCGAAAGCTTCAGAGATCACAACTACAGCGAAATGGAGGCTTTGTATGAAAGCAAACGTGCTGCAGAAGAAATCTTCAATAAAGAACATGACATGTGGGTTTACTAAAATAACTTCACACAATATTCAGGCCCCCGTATACGCGGGGGCTTTTTATGTATAACAGAATATCTTTGCCGCTTTATGACAAAAGCAGACAAACCATGTCTCGAAGTGTGCCTTTCGCCGGCACTGCTTCATTTATATGATACCAATGATGCTGTTGTGGTTATCATTGACATTTTTCGTGCTACCTCTACCATTACAGCAGCACTGCACAATGGTGCAAAAGATGTAATCCCTGTTGCTTCAGTAAGTGAGTGTATTGCAATAGGTGCTGCAACGCCGGGTAGTGTTACAGGAGGAGAGCGGGATGGGAAAGTGGCAGAAGGTCTGCAGCATGGCAACTCTCCGCTGGAGTATCCCCGTTCATTTATAGAAGGCAAATCCCTTGTACTTACTACTACCAATGGTACGCGGTTACTGCATATGGTAGAGGGTGCCGCAGAGATAATAATCGGCTCTTTCCTCAATCTGTCCGCTATATGTGATTATCTGCTGTCGCAAAACAAAAATGTATTGCTGGGTTGCGCCTCATGGAAGGACAGATTTAACCTGGAAGATACGTTATTTGCCGGTGCTGTCTTTAGCCGTATACAGCATGCATTTCATACCAACTGTGACGCTGCCAGAGGTGCGAAACACCTCTACGATAGCAGTGGTGGTAGTAACTTCATAGAGTTTCTTAAAGATAGCTCCCATTATCACCGCTTATCAAAGTTCGGCCTGGAGCATGATATGGAGTACTGTGTTACGCCTGATTTACATCCGGTTGTGCCTAAACTGGTAGGCGATCGTATCATTATAGTCTGAAAGCCTATAAGTTAGTATTTTTGCAAATGTTAAGTCTGGTTTATTATCGGGCTGTTGTTGGTTGTTACTAACAACTGTCATTTATTTTGCGCCTGATATTAGCAGTATAGAAAACACCAATTAGAAATATTTTGTCATTTACTTTTTATATGAGATACCTGAACCTGTTATTACTCACTCTTCTTGTTTCTTTTTCCGCCAGTGCAGCACTGCCTCCTATTCTTGGGCCGGCTACAGTATGCACGGGCATGGGCACTACCCTTACCAATTCTGTAACCGGTGGTACATGGACCAGTAGTGATGTTTCTGTCGCTACCATTGGTGCCTCTTCTGGTTTTTTGAATGGCCTCACCGCGGGTACAGCTATCATTACCTATACCGATGGTACTGATTTTGCCTATTCCACCGTTACCGTCAATGCATCACCTACACCTATCGGGGGCACTCTGTCGGCCTGCATTGGTGGTTTGGCAACGATTGGCTCTACACCCGGCGGCGGCACCTGGACCAGTGGTTTGCCTCCGGTAGCTACAGTAGCAACGGCTTCACCTACATCGGCAGTGGTTACTCCTGTCTCTGCGGGTACTGCATCGCTTTCATACACTGCTCCCAATGGCTGTGTAGCCATGGCTGTTTTCACTGTTAATGGAACAGCCATACTATCTGGCCCTCCAAATATTTGCATTGGTTCACCAGAAACGATTTCTGCATCGGTAGGAGGTGGTACATGGTCGGTTGCGCCTACATCAATAGCTACAATTACAGCTGGTGGTGTGGTGTCAGGTGTTGCACCGGGTACTGCTACCGTCAGTTATGTTACAGCAGCAGGTTGTAGCTCTTCATATACTATAAACATTTTAGGGAGTGTGGCTCCCATCACAGGACCTGGACTCATTTGTCTCGGTACTCCTTCTACACTTAGCCATAGCACACCAGGTGGCACATGGATATCTACAAATATAATAGTAGCTACAGTGTCATCTGCCGGCCTTGTTACAGGAAACAGTGTTGGCACTACCAGTATTTCATACATTTTATCATCAGGTTGCAGCGCTACTACAGTAGTCACTGTTTCCACTGCACCGGGTAGCATTACCGGTACGGCTACGTTATGTGCCGGTTCCCATACCACGCTCAGTATTTTGTCGGCTGGTGGTACATGGGCTTCTTCTGCGTCGTCTGTAGCCACTGTAGGTACCGGTGGTGTGGTATACGGCACTGGTACCGGCACCGCTACTATATCATATATTGTTGGGTCATGCGGTACTGCTACCAGGGTTGTTACGGTTACATCATCCTGTACGGGTACGCCGGTTCCGGGCATTATCACTTCCAGCGCCCCGGTAGTATGCATAGGTACACCACTTACGCTCAATTTGCCGGCATACACTTATTCGTGTGGCAATATAATACAGTGGGAGTACTCATCAGATGGTCTTTCATGGGCTACGCTTTCCGGTGCCAATACAGTACCTTATACTTATAATCCTACAGCCGGCTACTACTATCGTTGCCGCATTACTTGTTATTCTACCGGGCTTACGGCCTATTCTGGCCCGCTGTATGTAGGTGTAGAATATGCTATAGGTAGTCATACCGTTATACCTGCGCCCTCTGTTACCTGTTCACCCTCGCATTTTTATGTGTCAGGTTGCGGTGTCTCATCTGCATTTACAGTCATTACAGCCTTTGGCGATGGCACATATGATACTTCGGCGCTCACAGGTAGCCCTGTATCAGATGCACACATATATCATACATATGCAATGGCAGGTACATACTCTGTAAGGCATACCCTTTATAATGCCGGTACGCCTGTAGATACGGTGCTGTTCAGTTATGAAAACAACTATTGCAGCACTTTACCGGTACGCCTTTTCAGAGATATTAACGGCAACTGTACAATGGATGCAGGAGAGCCTTATAATAACAGTGCTACGGCAGTACAGATAGATTCTGCTGGTGTGGTGTTGGATACCGTTCTTGTAACAAGTGGGTTTAACTATGTAGCCAGAGGCCCCGTTGGCACCATTTATGCATTTCGTCATATTCCTGTTTCAGGTGGGCTCATTTCGTCATGTTTTTCAGGCGTGGTATATGATACAATTGTGGCACTGGTAAATACCTATCCGGTAAGAAAAATCGCATTGTCATGTGGCATGTCGTCATCGTTCGATCTTACTGCAAACGCAACTGTTCAGACAGGAAGGCACTCGCAGCAGTTTACGGTACTGGTAAAAAATAACCTATGCACTCCTGTTAGCCCGGTATTGAAAATTAATTTTAGTCCTAAGTATGGTTACTTCACAGGCTATACAAGTACATCTCCCGCTCCTTCATCCGTTGTAGGTAATACAGCTACATGGAATCTCCCATCACTGGGTGCATTCGAAACAAGGACAGTGCTGCTTCGTCTGGAACGTCCGGCATCCATAGGCCCATTGCTGATACCTGGAGATACTGCTATGTCATCAATAATAGTATCGCCATTTGTCGGTGATGCAGATACTAATAATAATGTCATTATCAGAACAGATACCGTTAAGTCATCTTATGACCCTAATGACATTGCAGTGTCGCCGGCAGGTTATATCCTCCCCTGTACATGGCTTGAGTATAGGGTAAGGTTTGAAAATACCGGTAATGATACAGCGCACAACATACATGTGTTGGATACACTCCCGGCCGCAGTAGACCCTGCCTCGGTTGAAATATTGTCAGCCTCACATTTTATGAACTATGCACTTATCAATGATGGCGTAAACAATATTGTTAAGTTCGACTTCCCCAATATTATGCTGCCTGATACTTCCCATCACAATATGGCAGATGGTGCATTTTTCTTCAGAGTGCGCACCTACAGTGGTCTGGCTGATGGTACAGACATCATGAATCGTGTCGGTATTTATTTTGACGATAATGAGGTGGTAATGACCAATGAGGTACATAATACTATAGGCATTGCGCCAATAGAAGGCCCGGGCCACATCTGTCTCACATTGCCTGATACCTTATTCAACAGTACCCCCGGTGGTGTGTGGGCCAGCAGCAATACGGCTGTAGGTACTATAAATGATACTGGTATTGTTACCCCCATTGTAGCTGGCACTACTACTATCAGCTATACGGTTACAAACGGCTGCGCATCACGTACCGCTACCAAAGAGGTAACAGTGGCGCCTATAGTGGCTGCGTCTGTAAGCATTGTTACTACTGATGATACAGTATGTAGCGGTTCTCCGGTTATCTTCACCACGCTTCCGGTAGCAGGTGGGGTTGCACCATCTTATTACTGGAGTGTAAACGGTACCATCGTGAGTGCCGGTGATGCATACTCCTATTTACCTACCGATGGCGATAATGTCTCCGTCACTATGACTAGCAGTCAGGCATGTACAGACCCATCTGTGGTGGCAGATACACTTACCATGACGGTATTGCCTACAGGTACACCTGTTTCATATTTGTCGGTATCGCCTAATGATACTTCCTGTGCCGGCACACTGGTCACATTTACTGCTACACCGTTTATGGGTGGTACTGCACCCGGTTATCAGTGGTATGTAAACGGTGCATTCTCAGGTACCGGTGCTACGCACAGTTATATACCTGTAGATGGCGATGTTGTGTATTGCCGCATGGGTAGTAACTACCTGTGCCGTCTTGCAGATACGGTGAACAGTGTAGTGATACACCAGACGGTAGATCCGCTCTACATTCCGGTGGTTAGTATATCAGCTGCTCCTGGTCTGGTGGTGAATGCCGGCGATCCTATCACATTTATAGCTACAGCCTCCGGTGCCGGTCCTACTCCTGTATATGAGTGGTATGTAAACAGTATTCCGGTATCGGGCGTTACTACCGGTACATTCACTACTACCACACTCGCCGATTATGATTCGGTTACCTGCCGTATTACAGGAAGCGGTGTGTGCGCTGTTACTTCGTTCAACTATGTGTATGTTACCATTCTGCCGGTAGGTCTTACATCCGTTACCGGAGATGATATGATACGCATTTTCCCTAATCCTAATAATGGTAATTTCCACATAAAGGGCGTAGTGACCAATGGCGCTGCTGATGCCGTAGTTACAATATCTGATATGCTGGGTCGCGTAGTCATGAGCAGGTCTGCTGCTGTGAGCCGTGGCGCTATTGATGAGACAGTGGTAATGCCTGCACAGCTGGCAGCAGGTGTGTATATGCTCACTATACAGAGCGGGGAAGAAAGAAAAACCTTCAGGATAGTAATGGAAAGATAGGGTAGGGGAAAACAGATACTGCTGTTCTGATAAGTAAATGCCATACCGGGTAGTTACCCGGTATGGCATAGAATATATTATCCAGTGCATCTTAAAACAGTATCTTATGAAAAATCTCATCTTTACCCTCATTGCAATAATTGCCTTCCTGCATGTAAGAGGCGATGCAGGTGTTATTTCAGGTCAGTTGTCGGTTTGTAATGGCTCTTCGGGTACGCTCACCAGTAGTATGTCGGGCGGCACATGGAGTATATCAGATATATCATTTTCAATAGGCGTTACCTCTGGCACATATGTATCCTCATCACCGGGTACAGCTACGGTTACCTATACTTTAGGAGCCTTTACTTCTACAGCGGTTGTTACGGTACATCCACTCCCGGACAATATTATAGGTACATCTTCTATATGCAATGGCTCAGGGTCTTCACTGTCTGTTCCCGGCTCATCGGGCGGTACATGGAGTAGTTCGTCTCCGGCTATATTATCTGTAAACCCTGCCGACGGTACTGTTTCCGGATTATCTCCGGGTGTTGCCATCATCACATATACCGCTGCTAGTTTATGCAAAAGGACTATCTCTGTTACAGTATATCCCCTGCCTGATATAACATCGGTAAGTCATGTGGTTTGCTCCGGCGATACCATTGTGACCAGTGCGTTGGGTGGGGTCTGGTCTGCCTCTCCATCATGGTTGTTCAGTGTTCATCCGTGGGGAGTGGGCGTTTCCGCATTATCAGGTCCCGGTTCAGGCACCCTTTCATATACATTACCCACCGGCTGCTTCTCTACCACCACGGTCAATGTACTTCCCCCTCCGGGGGCTATCACTGGCAACCTCGGTGTCTGTGCCGGAAGCACTACCACGCTCACCTGTACCACCACTCCCGGCGGTACATGGAGCAGCGCATCTGCTACTGTTACGGTAGGTGCGGCTACAGGAGTCATTGCCGGGGTCTCTGTCGGTACTGCACTGGTTACCTATACGGCTGGTACAGGGTGCCGTACTACAGCAGTGGTTACCGTTCATCCGCTTGCAGGGTTTATGTCTGGTCCATACAGTGTATGCGAGGGGCTTACTACAATGCTTTCAGAGCCGTTTAGTGGGGGCATATGGAGTAGTGGTACCCCTGCGGTAGGCAGTATCTCAACTTCCGGTATTGTCACAGGTATCGCTGCCGGCACCACGCTGGTTTCCTATACACACCCCACTACCGGCTGCAGTGCTACATCTGTACTGTCTGTCAACCCCCTGCCATCCCCCATTACCGGACCCGATGGCTTCTGTAATTTCAGCAGTGCTTCCTATGTTGCATCTCCTTCAGGAGGTACATTTTCCGTCAGTAATCCCATTGTCCTTTCTATAGATCCGGTTACGGGTGTCACCGCTGGAAATTCGTTGGGTACAGCCACAATTACCTATACCTTACCTACCGGTTGTATCTCATCAAAGGAAGTATTCACAATATATGCTCCCTATCCCATCACAGGCCCTGCTACAGTTTGTGCCGGTGATAGTTTTGCACTTGTAGCTTATCCGGCAGGAGGGGTTTGGTCGTCAGGCAGTGCTGCTGTGGCTTCAGTCAGTTCATCCGGTATGGTTACAGGTATTGCAGAGGGCTCATCTGATATCAGTTATACGCTGTCTACAGGGTGCAGGTCGGTTCATACGGTGCAGTGCGATGATATTTCCCCTCTGTCAGGTCCGGTTGTAGCATGTATAGGTAGCAGTGTCAGTCTTGCCGTTGCTGCCAGTGCAGGCACCTGGTCCGGCTCCAATGCCAGCGCTACTGTCAGTGCCGTAGGTGAGGTTACGGGTATAGCTTCGGGCACAGTAGCGGTGAGCTATACCACAGCCGCTGCTTCCTGTGTAGCTGCCCGCACGCTCAATGTTACTACAGCTTGTTCCGGTACCCCCGCGCCGGTAACTGCACTTACGGCTTCAGCAGCAGTGTGTACCGGTAGTGAGAATACAGTAAGCCTTCCGGTTTTATATCCTGCCTGTGGCATGAGTTTTCAGTGGCAGTGCGATACCGGTACCGGCTGGACAGATATTCCCGGCGCTACAGAAACAGCATATACCTCGCTTATGCTGGTGCCGGCACAATACAGGGCCGCTATTACATGTGGTATGTCTACTGTGCTGTCGGCAGCTGTTCCGGTAGCAGTGGGTCACTTTATAGCATCACACAGTGTTATTGGCAGTACCGATACTGCCTGTGCTCCGGCTCATTTTCATATTGCAGCCTGTAGCGCAGCCTCTGGCCTTTCCGTGACCACATGGTACGGCGATGGTAGCAATACAGCTACCGCTATGGCAACCGATGGAGGCGCCGCCGCTGCTCATATCTATCACACATATACAGCTCCCGGCACCTATACGGTAAAGCATGTTGTCTATGCCGGTGGTATCCCGCAGGATTCTGTTTCTTTCTCTTACGAATATCACTTTTGCCGCACCGCCAGCGTACGCTATTATATGGACAACAACACAAACTGTAGTTTTGATGCAGGCGATAATTACAATCCATTTGCCATCACTACCCGTGTAGATTCTGCCGGCGTGCCTGTAGATACCATTGTTGCCACATCCGGTTTTTATTATCCTATGTCAGGCTCACCAGGTACTGTATATGGCTTTCAGATAATTAATGCCTCAGGTGGCATATCTCCCTCATGCCCTGCCTCAGGTATAGTGTACGATACTGTTTCAGCAATTGCAGAGCATCCTGCCCGTTATGCCGGGCTCTCCTGTTCCGGCAGTTCAGGTCATGATATTTCTGTTTCTGGCACTATGGCATGTGGCAGGCATACTGCCCGTTATGACATGATCATTTCCAATCTCAATTGCCCCTCTGTAAGCCCGCAGGTCACACTCACATTCAGCCCCGAATATGATTTTCACCATGCTACCATACCTCCCACATCAGTAGCGGGCAATACTATTACATGGAATCTGTCCTCACTCTCTGCCAGCGGCACTGCTACACGGTATATTTCTGTGTTTCTCGATCGCCCGGGTCTGCCTGCTACCTGGTTACTGCCCGGCGATACTATAAGCAGTACACTATCTGCAGAGCCACTCTCCGGCGATGCCGTGCCGGGCAATAATGTACTTACACGCATTGATACGGTCAAGTCTTCTTACGACCCTAACGACATTCAGGTTACTCCCGAAGGATATATACTTCCCTGTACACAGCTGGAGTACCGCATACGTTTTGAGAATCTGGGCAATGATACAGCACACAATATTTATGTACTGGATACACTGTCTGCATCTCTTGACGAAAATTCGCTGACACCTGTTGTTGCCACCGCACCTATGGTATATACGCTTATCCATGATGGAGCATATACCATCGCAAAATTTGACTTCCCTGATATCAACCTGCCCGATAGTGCAGACCAGGACAATAACAAGGGGATGGTTCTGTTTACTGTCAATGCCCGTAACGGCATAGCTGACGATACACATATCAGCAACAGGGCCGGAATATATTTTGATGACAACCCGGTAGTGATGACAAATGAAGTGGAGAATATTACCGGCCTTCCGGCACTCACCGGCCCCGATAGTGTATGTGTAGGCACAGATATTACTTTGGCTACAGTTTTCCCCGGCGGGTTATGGTCTGTCGCCAATCCTGCTGCATCTGTTAACGGTGGTGTTGCGTCCGGCCTTACGCAGGGTCTGGATACAGTTTATTATACCGTCTCCAATAGCTGCACATCACGCACCGTACAGCATGAGATATATGTAAATGATATCCCGTCAGCAGCATCCATTGCAGGAGACAGCGTTACTTGCGAAGGATGGATAATCCTGTTTACCGGCAGTGCCACAGATGGTATATGGTCTGTAGGCACACCAGCTGTCGCTTCTATAGATGCCGGAGGTTTACTCACGGGTATTTCCGCAGGAACCACTCAGGTATCTTATACCCGTAGCAATACCTGTGGTGCGGTTACTACTACAGCTGCTGTTACCGTCAATGGTTTTGTTACACCATCAGTATCGCTTACGCACGATGCGGCTGCACCCATATGTGCAGGTACTGAAATCCTGTTTACAGCTCTTACCGTAAATGGAGGAGATGAGCCGCTGTATATGTGGCTGGTAAATGGGGAGGTGATACAGGGACTCACAGAAAATCATATGACCTATACTCCCATAGATGGTGATATTATCACTGCACAGCTTACATCATCACTGCTTTGTGTTACTAACAATACCGATGTGGCCGATACTCTTATGCACATTACCCCGGTTGTACTACCCGCAGTCACTGCATCTGTGCTGCCCTCCGGCATATTATGCCAGAGCAGTGCTGCTGTATTTTCTGCTGTCTCTGCCACAGGTGGCACCTCACCGCAGTATATGTGGGAGCTTAACGGCACACAGGTAGCCACAGGCCCCTTTTATTCATACCTGCCATCTGATGGCGATATAGTTGGCGTAAAGCTTGCCAGCAGTCTGCCCTGTCTGTTGGTAGATACTGTTGCTTCACCATTGCTGGAGCTTAATGTTGATTCTGCGTATATTCCCGTCGTTACTATTGGTATGGTACCGGGGGCTGTTTCCGGTCATCATCAGTCGTTTACATTTACAGCATATGTGTCCGGTACCGCAGGCCCTGCGCCACATTATCAGTGGCTCATGGGTAGTACTGCCATATCGGGGGCTACAGATTCTGTTTACACGGCAACTATCAGCAGTCATGACTCTGTTACCTGTATCGTAGTTGGGTCCGGTGTCTGCGCATTGCAGTCTTTCAATTCTGTAAAAGTATCGGTAGTGCCGGTAGGTATGGATGAAGTGTACATTGGTGCAGGTACAGTACAGGTAGTACCTAACCCCGGCAATGGGAACTTTACAATATCCGGGCAGCTGGGTAGTGGCGATGATATCGCAGCCGAGGTTACAGATGTACTGGGGCGCATAGTTTACAAAACGCATTTGCAGGCTACAGGTGGTGCATTCAGTTCCGCAGTTAGCCTGCCGGGTACATTATCAGGCGGTAGCTATATCATCAGGTTATATACCGGTACCGATATGGCTGTTGCACGCATTATTGTAGTCAGGTAGCCGTTATTATATGCTGCTATCTTTCCCGGCTATGGTGTAGCTTTGGTGCAGTTATGGCATTGATAAGTGTAGCCGAGGCAGAAGCAATAATTATGAGCCATCCCGGTATGTGGGGGGTAGAGCAGGTACCGTTGCTGCAGGCCACGGGCAGGATACTTGCCGAAGATGTTTTTGCCGATCGCGACCTTCCGCCATATAATCGCGTTACCATGGATGGTATCGCCATTCGTTATAGCGATTATGCCGGTGGGCAGCGCACATTCCGCATAGAGGCCGTAATGGCCGCAGGCGATACCCCACCCACATCGTTAGCTGCCGGTGGCTGTATCGAGCTCATGACGGGCTGTATGATGCCTCCCGCAGCAGATACCGTCATAAGGTATGAAGATGTGGATATTGCTGATGGTTTCGCTACCGTGAAAGCAGAGCAGGTAAAGCAGGGTGCCAATGTACATGCCCGTGGCTCTGATATTGCCGCAGGTGCAAAGGTTATTGGTACATCCACTATTATGGATGCAGCAGTCATCAGCATGGCAGCATCGGTAGGGCGGCACACACTTGCTGTGAAGAGATTGCCACAGGTAGCTATTATCACCACAGGTACTGAGCTGGTAGATATAGATGAAACACCTGCCGCAGCACAGGTGCGCCGGTCCAACAGTTATGCTATTGCAGCCGCCCTGCACACGCTGGGTATCAGTGCCACGCTACTGCACATTCAGGATAGTGTTGCTGCTATGCGCACCATGTTTGCCGATGCTCTTTCCCATTATGATGTCATTGTGATAAGTGGTGGTGTATCTATGGGTAAGTACGACCATGTACCCACAGTTCTTAATGAGCTGGGTGTACAGCAGCTGTTTCATAAGGTGCGGCAGCGGCCCGGCAAGCCATTCTGGTATGGCACACACCAGCAGCATAGTGCACATGTCTTTGCCTTTCCCGGCAATCCTGTATCTGCATTTATGTGTACCTGGCGGTATCTGCTTCCCTGGTTGCAGCATTCGCTTACAGGTACGGCGCCTCGTGCTGCCTATGCAGTACTGGGCAGGGAGTTTTCATTTGCCCCTGCATTGCAGTATTTCCTGCAGGTATCACTTGCATATGATGCCGCAGGCAGGCTGGTAGCTACGCCTCTTGTGGGCAATGGTTCCGGCGACTTTTCTAATCTCCTGCAGGCCGATGCATTTATGGAGCTGCCGGAAGATAAAACAGACTTCACAGTGGGTGGTGTGTATCGCATCTGGCCCTGGAAAAAGATAATATAGAAAGCATGAGTGAGTTTACACATCTTGATGAGCAGGGCCGCATAAAAATGGTAGATGTCGCCGCAAAGCCGGCTACACACCGCAGGGCCCGTGCACGGGCAGTCATTGTTATGCCCGCTGCCGTTATGCGCCATTTTGAGAATGGTGATATTCAGTCAAAAAAAGGCTCGGTGTTTCAGACTGCTGTTATTGCAGGTATTATGGGCGCTAAGAAAACCGGCGACCTTATTCCCTTATGTCACCCCCTGGGGCTGGACAACTGCGATGTGCAGATTCATGTCAATGACAGGCAGGAGGTGGTCATAGACTGCACTGCTGCTATTACTGCTAAGACAGGTATAGAGATGGAGGCACTCACAGGAGCCACTGTTGCAGCCCTCACTATTTACGATATGTGCAAAGCTATGAGCCACGATATAGTGATAAAGGATATTATGCTCATGGAAAAAACAGGAGGTAAAAGTGACTTCAGCCGTGCAGAGTGATGCGCCTGTATTATACGGGCTGGTACTGGCAGGTGGGCGCAGTACACGCATGGGGCAGGATAAAGCCGCTATGAACTGGCACGGTACAGAGCAGCGCTATCATATGGCTGGTGTACTGAGCCGTTTTTGCAGTAATGTATTTATTTCCTGCAGGCAGGAGCAGGTGCCGGATATTGCACCAGGCTATCAGACCATTGTAGATAGTATAGAAGGTGCCGGGCCGCTGGTAGGCATCATGTCCGCATTTCAGGCACACCCTCAGGTAGCATGGCTGGTTGTAGCCTGCGATTTGCCTCTCGTTACAGAGCATACTTTGCAGCAGCTGGTATCATCCCGTCATACCACAGGTATTGCTACAACTTTTATTAGTCCGCATGATGGTTTGCCTGAGCCGTTGATTACAATCTGGGAGCCGGCAGCATATCCCTTATTGCAGCAGCATATGGCCTCCGGCTACAAGTGTCCCAGAAAAGCGCTCATATTTAACAAAGACAACGTGAAGATGCTACAGGTACATGATGATAATGCCATCATGAATACCAATACCCCTCAGGATGCTGAGATGGCAAAGTCCCTGTTACAAAGTCGTATTACTGAGTAGCCAGCGCTGGGGAATTGAAAGAAGGAGATGACATTACTTCATAGCTCATCTGAGATATGTTGGCTATCACGTCCGAAAGATGCTGCATGTCTGTTCCTCTTGTCATTACCGATAGTATATAAGGGTTGTTAGCCAGATATATGATGCCGCAGTCATGTAACTCTACGGTCATACCGTCGCCCCACTCTCCCATCTTGTGAGCCACAATTGTGTTTTTGGGTATTCGTTTCACCAGACCGTCTTTGAAGGTTGATTCTGTAAGCAGTTCTGCCGCAAATTCCGATGCCTGCGGGCTCAGGTAAGATGCATTGAACAGTAGCTCCAGAAACCTTGAGTAATCTTTAGGCCCTACCTGATAGCTGTAATCTGTCATATTAGGTACCGTAAGGTGCATAGCACGGTACATACTGCTGAACTGGGCCAGATCCATTCTTGCAAACAACTCCACATTAGCGTTATTGTCTGAATACACTATCATAAAGTGAAACAGCTCTTTGATAGTATAAGAGTGGCCCGGCTGTAGTGTTTTGGCAGAGTAGTACTGCGTAGGCAGGTCGCGGTAGGGAGCCTTAAACAGTACCTTCTGCTCCAGCAGGCCAGGCTCTGTTTCTGCCTTTTTAAGAAAGGTTATCATCTGTGGCACTTTCAGTAGCGATGCCGGGTGATATACATGTTCCGGATTGATGTTTATCCATGAGTTATCAGCCATGCGGCGCAGGAATACCGAAGCGTTGATGATGTTACCCGATTGCTGCTGATCTGCTATGTAGGCTGTCAGTGTCATTTTCAGCGGTAGCAGTGATTCTGTTTCACATGCCTTCGCCGATTCTGCCAGGGGGCCTACTTTGCTATACCCTGTAAGCCGTTTCATGTTTTGCTCGCATTGCATGTCTTCAGCAGCTGCCTTAGTTGCTGCTTCGCTCAGAGCTTGCTTGTCAGCATCGTCCATCCATCGCTGCATGATGAAGTAGGTGGCTGCCGGAAATACTATCATACTTATCAGTACATAGTATATTGGTATTCGTTTGCGGAACAAGTGAAATTGCATTTACACAAATATAAAATGATTTTTGTACTACTTGCAATCTTTCAAAGGCAACATTTTATTGCCGTTCCTGCCCCCGTTCAGCTGTTGTCATTCGCCGTTTGTATACACTCTTTTTACCCGTTGCGATATACCCGCCATTATTTCGTAGGGGATTGTTTTCCCCCATTGGGCCAGTTGGGTTACGGGTAGCTCTTCTGAGAATATGATAGCATCGTCGCCCTCCGCTACATAGGGTATATCTGTTACATCTACCATACACATATCCATGCATATAATGCCCACAGTGGGTGCTTTTATTCCCTTTATCAGCACATGCGCCTGCCCATGTCCCATCGTTCTGGGGTACCCGTCAGCATATCCTATGCATATGGTGGCTATACGCATGTCGCGCGATGCAAATGTATGGTGCCCATATCCTATACTGTCACCGGCAGGCACATCCCGCAGCTGTGCTATACTGGTGCGCAGGGTGCTTATGTGTTTCAGCCTGCCTTCCAGCCTGTTGCTGGTATCTACACCATACAGTCCCAGTCCCAGCCTTACCATATCATATTGCAGTGTCTCATGACGGGCTATACCTGCCGAGTTGCTGATGTGTCTCAGTGGCTTGTAAGTCAGTCTGGTCATCAGCCCGTTGCTCATATTTTCAAAGCGGGCAGCCTGCTGCATGGTAAACTCATCTTCTGCTATATCATCACTCGCCGCCAGATGGCTGAATATACTGGCCACCTTTATTTGCTGACTTGCAGCCAGCCTTGCCCCCAGTGCTTCTATATCATCAGGGCCAAAACCCAGCCGGTGCATGCCGGTGTCCAGTTTTATGTGTACCGGATAGTCCTCTACGCCCAGTGTATCTGCAATGGATGCAAATGCTTCAAATGACCTGAAGTTATACAGCTCCGGCTCCAGCTTCCATGCTATCATCCTGTCAAAGGAGGTAGCATCAGGGCTCATTACCATTACCGGCACTTTTATGCCTGCTTTGCGCAGTGCCACCCCCTCATCGGTATATGCCACAGCCAGGTAGTCTATGCCAGAGTATTGCAGTACATTGGCTATCTCATAGCTGCCACTGCCATAGGCAAATGCCTTTACCATAGCCATCGTTTTCACGCCGGGTTTCAGTGTAGTTCGATACGTGTCCAGGTTCTGTCTCAGGGCTGCCAGGTCTATAGACATTACTGTCTGGTGTACTTTCTGCTCCAGCAGCACAGCTATCTGCTCAAAGGCAAATGGTCGGGCCCCCTTTAGTAGTATTGCCTCTTTGTCAAAGGTGAGCATGTGAAAGTTTTTCAGGAATGCAGCTGTCGATTTAAAGAAGATACTGCGCAGCTTACGGTATTTCCTGAATGACGCTTTGTTTTTATACAGTGCGGGTCCTATGCCTATGAACCGCTGCACATTTCTGCGTCCTATATGCCCCGCTACTTCATCATACAGGTCCAGGTCTCCTTTGCCGGGTTGCAGTATGTCCGACATGATTACCGTATGGTGTCCGTGTTGCTTCTGCTGGTCTAGGTAGTTCAGTGCCAGTTGCAGTGATGTAAGGTCAGAGTTGTAAGCATCGTTAATGATGGTAGAGTCATTGATGCCATGTTTTATTTCCATGCGCATTGATACCGGCTGTAGGGTAGCCATCCGCTCCTGTATCACAGATACAGGCATGCCCAGTGTTAGCAGCACACACCAGCAGTTAATGGCATTTTCTACTGATGCCTCATCTGTAAAGGGTATGGTTATGTATTGTTCAGCACCGTCATGTATAGCATGTATCGTTGTTCTGCTGCCTTGTGCTGTCGTTTTTGTTATCTGTAGGTCAGCAGTATGCTTTCGCGACCATGTGAACAGTTGCATCCTGTCTGTACTATCACTGCCTTTCAGGTTGTTCACATATTGTGCTATGCATTCGTGCAGCTGAGGCTGGTCGGCACAGTATATAAGTAGCCGCGCATGGCGAAACAGTACCAGCTTTTCATTGATTTTCTGCCGGCTGTTCAGAAATCCCTCATTATGTGCCTCTCCTATGTTGGTAAACAGGCCTATGTCGGGGCTTATTATCTTTTCCAGCCTGTCCATCTCACCGGGTTGCGATATCCCGGCCTCAAATATTGCCATCTGGTGTGCGGCGGTCATCTGCCATACCGATAGTGGTACACCTATCTGTGAGTTGTAGCTGCGCGGGCTTTTCACTACACTCCTGTCCTCGCCCAGTATCGCGGCCAGCCAGTCTTTTACAATGGTTTTTCCATTGCTGCCGGTAATGCCTATTACGGGTATGCTGTACTGTTTACGGTGAGCCGCCGCTATCTGCTGCAGTGCTGTCAGCGTATCTCTTACCAGCAGCATATTACTTTCAGCGGGTATCTGTTCCGGTACTTTACTTACCAGAAAGTTGCGTACTCCCTTGCTCCATGCATCAGCTATGTAGTTGTTACCATCTCTGAGCGGGGTAGTAAATGTTATGAAAATGGCCTGTTCCGGTTTGTTTATATTCCGGCTGTCCGTTGCCAGTTCCCATATAGTCGCCTGTGCATCGGTTTGGGATAGCCATTCACCATTGCACCACTTCGCTATTTGTTCAATATCGTACATAGAGTGCTGCAAAATTAGATACAAAACAGCTCCCCGCTGTTTTTCTGTATTTGTTTTGGCTCATATTATCCGTATCCGGTTAGCCTTGGTCCCGACAGCAGTAGTCAGGTTCTGGCATTATTTCCTGCTATTGTCACAAGGTCGTTTCATTGTCTGCAATGAATAAATATCATGTCTTACACATTCATTTTTCTATTACAATTAGTTAAAAAAGACTCATGTTTTATTCAAAAAAACCTCAAAATACATTACCTATTAATTTATTTGATAACATCCTCATTTTACACCCAACTAAATAATATTGTAGTATGTCTTGTATAAAATGAATTATTGGCTTAATTTGGGTCTCTGATTCATAATACTGTCTTTAATTAACGTTATATAAGATGAAGAAATTATTACTTGGAGTGGGTGTTGCTATGCTCTTGTCAGGCGGACTGAGAGCTCAGGATATACACTTTACTCAATATTTCACATCGCCTCTTACCTTAAATCCTGCTATGACCGGTCTTGTGGCCGATGACCTGCGTTTTTCCGGTAACTACCGCTCCCAGTGGGCATCTGTATCACCCAATCCTTACGTTACAGGTTCTATTTCTTTCGATATTGCCGCACTCAAAGGCAAGTTGCCCGAGGGCGATGCATTGGGTATAGGTCTGCTCGGTTTTTATGACAAAGCAGGCTCCGGTGGCCTTACCAATACTACTTTCGGTGGTTCACTTGCATATCACAAAGCATTCGGCCGCGATCGTCAGCAGCACCTCTCATTCGGTCTGCAGGGTATGTTGGTACAGAAAAATATCAATTTTGCCCGCCTCACTTTCGAGGATATGTATAATAACGGAGATGGTACATTGGCTTACCCTACAGGTGAGTACTTTGCCAACGCCGATCTTACCTATTCCGATATCAACCTCGGTGCTATGTACTCCGGTCAGATTGCCGACCATGCTACATTCTACCTCGGTTATTCACAATATCACCTCACACGTCCTGTTGAGACTTTCCTGAATGAAGATACAGCTAAGATTCATGCCCGTCACACGGCATATATCGGAGGCTCTTTCGATATGAATCCTAATACAGTACTCTATGCCAGCGGTATTTATCAGAGCCAGGCAGGCGCTACTGAGGTAGCTATAGGTGCTGCTGTAGGTTTCGTTCTTAACCCTGAGCATGACGAGGAGTATCAGAAAAATACCATTTTCTATCTTGGTGGCTGGTATCGTTACATGGATGCCGTTTCTCCATATGTTGGCATAGAATGGTCTAAAATGCGTATCGGTATCAGCTATGATGTGAACATTTCCAGCTTCACACCTGCTACCCGCAGTGCCGGTGCTTATGAAGTATCACTTATATACTTCGGCCGTATCAACAAGCGCGAGCGCAATCCTAACTACAACTGGTCTTGTCCTAAGCTTTATTAATAGCCTGAAGACATCACTTATATTATTTGAAAAGGAGCTGATTTCTCAGCTCCTTTTTGTTGGTAGTAACGTTATGGCTGTTTCAGGTATTTCCCCTTGCTCACATACGGGTTTCCCTTTATGTAGAAGCGGTAGGGGAGATAAGCATCCTCTCCGGCATAGGCTACGCCTATCCGTGGTGTAGCCACTATCTCATGCTCCGGTATTATGATACCGCGGTCCTCAAGCCTTATTGCTGCTCCTTGCAGCCATACTCCGCTGTCACTGGTATATATGCCCAGTGCCATGCTCATAGAGCCGGGCCCTGCTGTAAGGGCCGGCGTAAGGCGCTCATGCCCGCGTCTTTCCAGCATTTTGTCTGTTCCTTCCAGTGGTGCAGCAGCTCTTATCAATACGGCATGTGGTATATCTTCTTTATAGGTTACTACGTTAAACAGGTGGTGGATGCCATAACACAGATATACATAAGCTACGCCCCCTGCTGCATACATTACTTCTGTGCGTTGGGTGCGTCTTCCACCCCATGCATGTGAGGCTTTGTCCGTCACACCCGCATAAGCCTCTGTTTCTGTTATCATGGCACTAGTAGTAATGCCTGCTTTCTCAGTTATTATTACTTTGCCCAGCAGTTCCCGGGCTATCTGCACTACATCGCTACGTTGATAGAAGGAGTCAGGAAGCGTCATTTATCAAAAGTAATGAGGTATCTTCACCCTGTAAAAACTTGTTTGTTACGTGATTAGTGAAAGTGCTTCTGGTATATTATATATGATTCCGCTACCGGTGGCAGATGGTGTCATAGATACACTATCCCCTGCTGTTGCTGCACATACAGAGCATATCAGACATTATTTTGTTGAGAATGTCCGTACAGCCCGCCGGTTCCTTCGCCGCCTGCATGCAGCACTCGTTATAGACGATATCACATTTTCACTTATAGATAAGCACCATGGGCCTGATCTTGCATTATTGCGCACATGGCTGGCAGAGGGTAAGCAGGTAGGAGTAATGAGTGAGGCCGGCTGTCCCGGTATTGCCGACCCTGGCAGCATCCTCGTTTCAGAGGCGCATAGAGTAGGGGCGCGTGTAGTTCCTCTTTCTGGCCCATCCTCTTTGTTGCTGGCATTAATGGCTTCTGGCTTAAATGGGCAGAGCTTCGCTTTTAATGGCTACCTGCCGGTAAAAGAACCTGCCAGAGGTAAAGCGCTGAAAGAGTATGAGGACCGCTCAGCAAAAGAAAATCAAACACAGATATTTATCGAGACGCCCTACCGTAACAATCATATGTTGCAGGACTTTATCCGTCATTTGCGTCCCGCTACCCGTTTATGTATTGCTATGGATGTTACTGGCCCATGTGAAGAAATAGCGACACATACAGTAGCCGATTGGAAAAAATTATCTGTTTCTCTGGAAAAAACGCCTGCTGTATTCCTGTTTCTGGTCTGAATAATCAGGATTCAAAACATGTCATTTTATTTACTCTGTTGTTGAGGGTAAAAGCAGAAATTGCACCAGGTAGCATACATACACTTATAGCGTAATGCTTTTGTTGCCTGTTTTATTCGTATCTTTATAGCCCTGAACCCAACTTATAGTGCTATGAAATATATATCAATTTTACAAACATCACTCCAGAGTTTTTCCGAAGCAGATTTGTTATATTAAAAATTATCCGCGAGCAATTTTCGGGAAGTTTATGAGAAGTTTGGTTGGTTTATACAGTTGCTAATGTATTGTTTATCAGTAGCTTACTGTGAAAGCGCATCTGAGAAAAATAAAATTGCGCACATGGGCAAAAAGTAGGAAAGGCTATTCTCTTTATTGTCGCCTGTTACCATATCATCTGTTTATTATCTTAGTGCCCCGTACTACTGTAGGCCGGGATATCAATTTACCCGGATTTATACTATTTTTACACCCTTAATTGTGATAAAATAAGATGCAATTAGCTATTATCGGAACCGGCTATGTAGGGCTGGTTACAGGAACCTGCTTTGCCGAGACCGGCAACAACGTCGTTTGTATAGATATAGACGAGAAAAAAATTGAAAGCCTGAAACAAGGCAAAACTCCTATATATGAGCCAGGGCTGGATGTACTCCTCGAGCGCAACATTAAGGAAAAACGGCTCACATTCACTACCTCACTCGAGGATGGAATAAAGGATGCTACCGTTATATTCCTGGCGCTGCCCACCCCTCCTGGTAAAGATGGCTCAGCCGACCTCCAGTATGTACTGGACGTTGCAGAGTCTCTTAGCAAAATCATCACTCGCTACACCGTAGTGGTAAATAAGAGTACGGTACCGGTTGGCACTGCCGAGAAGGTAAGTGCAGCCCTGGGCCGCCGGCTCGATAAATCTCTTTTTGATGTTGTTTCCAACCCTGAATTCCTTCGTGAAGGTGTGGCTGTTGACGACTTCCTTAAGCCCGACCGTGTGGTTATAGGTACCTCTTCCGACCGTGCACGTAAAGTAATGGATGAGCTCTATCAGCCATTTGTACGTCAGGGAAATCCTATATACTTCATGGACGAGCGTTCTTCTGAAATGACTAAGTATGCTGCCAACTCTTATCTGGCTATGCGTATCTCATTTATGAATGAGATGGCAAACCTCTGCGAAAAGGCAGGTGCCAATGTAGATTGGGTTCGTATAGGTATGGGGGCTGACAGCCGCATAGGTAAGCGCTTCCTGTTCCCCGGTATCGGTTATGGTGGCAGCTGCTTCCCTAAGGATGTTCAGGCGCTGGCGCATACTGCCCTGGAGATGGACTACGATTATAAACTGGTAAATGTGGTAATGCATGTAAACCAGTTACAGAAAAAGATACTGGGGGCAAAAGTGAAAAACTACTTTGGTAGCGACCTGTCAGGACTCACATTTGCTATCTGGGGACTCTCTTTCAAGCCTGAGACCGATGATATTCGTGATGCTCCTTCACTGGAACTGATAAATGAACTGTCTGCTGCTGGTGCCAGTCTGCGTGTTTTTGACCCGGAAGGCATGAATAATGTACGCCAGATAATGGGCGACAAAGTGTATTATGCTGAAGACCAGTACGATGCGCTTACCGGAGCCAGTGCGCTTATCATAGTTACAGAGTGGAGCGAATTCCGCAACCCGGACTTCGACCGTATCAGTGAAGTACTCGTACATCCCGCTATTTTCGACGGGCGTAACGTTTATTCACTGGATAAAATGCAGACACTCGGGTTTTATTATGAGAGCATTGGTCGCAGTGTAGTTCACCCTAAGGTTCGCGAAACACTGGCTATGCCACAGGGTGAAAGCCCCATACGTGAGCGCGGTACACTTGATTAATACAGTATTTACTCATTCATTCGCTCACAGACATAGTTATATATACATGGCAAAACGTATTCTGATAACAGGTGCTGCCGGCTTCCTCGGCTCTCACCTTTGCGACCGCTTCCTTGCAGAAGGTTATGAAGTGGTAGGTATGGATAACCTCCTTACCGGCAATATAAAAAATATAGAACACCTGTTTCCTGTAAAGGAATTTCAGTTCTACCATCACGATATTACCAAGTTCGTACATGTGCCTGGTAATATTGACTATATCCTGCATTTTGCCTCTCCTGCCAGTCCTATCGATTATCTGAAAATGCCCATACAGACCTTGAAAGTAGGTGCTCATGGTACGCATAATCTGCTCGGTCTGGCTAAGTCAAAAGGAGCCAGGATTCTGGTAGCCTCTACATCTGAGGTATATGGCGATCCGCTCGTTCACCCTCAGACCGAAGAATACTGGGGTAATGTGAACCCTATCGGTCCTCGCGGTGTGTATGATGAGGCCAAACGCTACATGGAGAGCATCACAATGGCTTATCATAACTATCACCAGCTCGAAACGCGTATCATACGTATATTCAATACTTATGGTCCACGTATGAGGCTCGATGATGGCCGTGCACTGCCTACATTTATGAGTCAGGCACTTCGTGGAGAAGATATCACCGTTTTCGGTGATGGTTCTCAGACCCGCTCATTCTGCTATGTCGATGATCTGGTTGAAGGCATTTACCGTCTCCTGCTTAGTGACTATCATAAGCCGGTTAATATCGGTAACCCTGCCGAGATAACCCTGCTGCAGTTTGCTGAAGAGGTACTGGCCCTTACAGGTTCTAAATCTAAGATTGTATTTGAGCCACTTCCTCAGGACGACCCCAAACAAAGGCAGCCAAATATCACCAAGGCCCGCGAAATACTCGGCTGGGAGCCTAAGGTCGATCGTCACGAAGGTCTCAAACGTACACTTGAGTATTTTAAACAGCACATCTAAATAATATCCGCATCTATAGATAAAACAGATATGCCTGCTTTAGTAGCAGGCATATCTGTTTATTATAGCTAATATTAGGTAAGGCATATTTTTACTGTCACAAACATTTTTTATTATATATTCGCCAATAGCTATGTCAATACAGTTTAATGTCTGAATACCTAACGGTTCTTTATGAAAAAAATATCCATTTCCTTCGCTCTATTAGTATTATGTTTCACTGCTGGCGCACAGATGGTGGGAACAAATGTATTTATCCGGGGCAGCTATCTTGAAGTTGGTATCAATAACATAGGTTCGTTGGGTGCCGGTACTACCACCCCTGCCGGTTATCATCCACATCCCAGTGCAAATATTGCTTCTGTTTACGATTATGGGCATGATGGCTGGAGTACGGGCTCACCGCCATTTATGGGCGATTATACTTATACAGGGTCGCCATTTGAAGGCTGGGCATTACAGGTAGGCTCAGAGAGGGTACAGGCATTTACCAGTGTTACTTCACCATCCTACACTAGTGCGGGCATTACTGTTATAGGAGGTACTGCCGGTTATACCAGTGCCGGTGGTGTAGCAAAGGCATATTGGTCAGGCACGGCAGTAAGTAGTACGGGTACATTGGCTATAGATATGGTGTCTGATGTTGGTATGCTGTCTTCTGCAGTTCGCTTTACAGTGAAAATGCGCAATACCGGTACAACTGCTACAGCCCCTATCTATTATATGCGAAACTGTGACCCGGATATTGATATGGCATGGCCCGCAGGTGCTTACATAACCAGTAATACTATAGTTTATCAGAATGATATCATGGGTCGCTCTCTGGTTCAGGCTAACTCTGTTGGAGTTCCCGGTATGTCATTGGGGCTTGGAGCCAGGGATAGCAGGGCAAGGGTATTCCAATATACATCATGGCCCATGAGTATCGGAACAGACCTGGCAGGTGTTTTTTCCGGTCCGCCACTTGTGGGCTCTACTATTACCGGCGATTTTGCCATTGGGCTTATATATAACCTTGGTTCTATTCCCGTCGGGGATAGTGTGGTGTTCTCATACGCATATATCTATAATGGTACAGCTGGTTTCGGCGAGGTGTTCCCCGATACCTGTACAGGTACTCCCTTTGCCGGTACTGTAACAGCAAATACACCGGTAGCATGCAGTACTACCGGGGTCATACTGTCGCTTTCCGGTACTACATTAGCCAGCGGCCTTGCATATCAGTGGCAGTCTTCGTCAGATAGTGTGTCATGGACCGATGTAAGTGGTGCTACCACAGGTGTTTATTCATTTAGTGGCCTCACTGCCGATACATGGTACAGGTGCCTTGTTACCTGCACCTCGGCTATTGCTACAGATGTTACCCCGGGCTATCGCATTGCCCACAGCGCTGCATGCCCATGTCTGGATAATAATGCAGGAGTTGTTGTCCCGTCGGTTACTTCTGCATGCTCTACTGCTACATTTATGCTTAATAACACTGGCTATGCCGGCTTCCCTACCATTGCGCTGCAATGGCAGTCGTCACCGGATAGTGTTGTGTGGGCAGATATCCCCGGTGCTACCACAGTGCCATATAGCATTTCAGGCCTTACCGCTACTACCTATTACAGACTGAAAACGACCTGTATTGCTACAGGTGATGAATTATTCTCTGCCGGTAGTAAGATAACTTATACAGCTACATGTATCTGCACGGGTACACCTGTGCCGGGCATTGCCATCAGTAGTACAGATACCTGTAGCGCATGCTCGCTTACATTGTCACTTACAGCCATCAGCCCGGTATCAGGGCTGTCATATCAGTGGGAACGGTCATTAAGTGGTGCCGGAGGCTGGATGGCTATTTCAGGTGCAACCGATACGACTTATACCCATTCACCGGGTGATACCTACTATTACAGATGCGAAACTTCATGTTCTTTCAGTAGCCTTGTGGCATATTCTAATCAGTTGCTGGTTACAATGATGCATAGCATTGTAGCAGATAGTGTGATGGCAAGTCCTGATACAACCTGTTCAGGCCAGTTGTTCTATGTGCGGTTAAACAGTAATTCTCCATTGCTGAGAATTAAGACTTTTTTTGGTGATGGTACATCAGCTACCTCTGTGACCCTGCCGGGTGCTACAGGCAGGTATGCCAATATCCCGCATAACTACACCAGCCCGGGTACATATACCGTTACACATATACTGTACCAGGATACAGTATATATGGATACCTTGGTTTTCACGTACACACATCCTGTATGTAATACTTTCCGTATCCGCTTTTTTCTGGATGAAAATACAGATTGTATAAGGCAGTCCGCGGAGGTCGGCAATATGAATCCGCTACACATACAGTTGGACTCTAATGGTGTAAGTATAGATACGCTCACGGCATTGAGTGGATTGTACTATAAAACTCTGGCTCCTGCGGGTACAGTGTACCGATTTTCTTTATTGCCCGGCAGTATGTTGCCTACCTGTCCTGCATCTGCCGATATCTATGACACAGTTACAGTGGGTGGTAACTTAAACCGCCCGGTAAGGAATGTAGCGCTTACATGTAGCAGTGCCGATTATGATATGGCCCAGTACACCAATACCATTTGTGATATCACGCGCCTCACTACCACAATCATTATCCAGAATCTCCGTTGTATGCCTCAGAATGCTGATGAGGTGTTCAGCTTTTCATCAAAATATGCCGCTGGTGTGGTCTTGGGTACATACATGCTCCCGGTTACGCCATCATATACTACCAACTCTATAACATGGCTCAGTACCGGGCTGTCAGCAATTACGGGCACACGCGTGCTTAAAGCCAGAGTGAACAAAAATCCTTCCGAAACGCTGATTATTGGAGATACCATACATTCATCCGGCTTCATAAGCCCTATAGTATTAGACGATGACCCCACTAACAATAACTCTGATGATGTAGATACCATACGTGCATCCTATGACCCCAATATGATAGAAGTAACACCTTCGGGTTGCTTTGATATAGATACTGTTCTGCAGTATATAGTTCACTTTGAGAATATGGGTAATGATACAGCACACAATGTATATGTGCTGGATACACTCTCCCCCAATCTTAATTATTCATCACTGGAAATTCTGGCTGCTACGGCTGAGATGGATATTTTTGAATACAAAGAAGGGCCGTATCATATCGTTAAATTCGATTTCCCTGGCATTAAACTGCTGGATAGTTCATGGCATGGACTCAATGACGGCATGTTTGTGTTTAAGATAAGAACATTACCCGGCCTCGCTACCGGGGCGGTAATATCCAATCGTGTGGGAATCTACTTTGATGGCAATGATGTAGTGATGACCAATACCGTTGAAAACATTAAGGGATGTCCTGAAACACTCACTACCAATATCCCCGATAGGGCAAATGTGAGGATATATCCTAACCCGGCTACAGACGAACTGACGATACAGACTACCGGCGCAGATTTCGCTTCATACGTAGTCACAAATGCCATAGGGCAGCATTTACTGGAAGGAAAGCTATCATCAGGTGGTAAAGAGGTGATAAGTGTAAGAGACCTGCCTCCCGGCATTTATCACATAACACTAAGAGGTAGCGGAACTGAAGTAAGGAAATTTGTAAAATGGTAATAGCGGATAGTTATTATCTGTACAAAGAATATAACAGAGGGTTATTTCACTGAGTATAGTGGGATAACCCTCCGCTTACAGCCGCCGCCGCTAAATAGTCGCTACCGCTTTTATGCCTAACTTTAGCTGATGAAATATCTTTGTTATATGCTACTGCCTGCCATATTATTGGGCTGTCGCAAGAAGAATAATAGTGATAATACCGGCAATAACACAGGTGCGAACGAATTTGCCTATTCTGTTTCTTTCGACTCTGTATCACAGACCCCCGCCGGAGGTGGTTTTAATTTTTCCTTCTATGTCAGTGTAAAGAAAGGAGATATCAATACCAATAAACTCACCTGCTCAGTAGAAGGGCTGCCGGCTGCGGCTACTGTTACTCCCGCTTCTATGACTGTAAGCACTCTGATGGGTGGTGTGTTTTATTTCAATGTGAGTACGCTTACCGCCGGCGATTATCCGTTCAGGCTCAGGATAAACAGTGCTAAGTTTGGAGATGAGTATTACGATGCAGTACTCAGGCTCACTGCCCCATTCGACTTTGCAACACTGCTGGCCGGTAACTACGACTCCAGTTATGACTTTTGCGCGCTGTCGGCGCTCACTAAGTATCAGTGTACGGTAAGTGCGGTAACGGATACACCTTATCTGCTGAAGATTACCAACTTTCAGCATCTGGGTAGTGATGTAGTACTGCGGGCGTGGGTATCAGATGTAATAGCTATACCAGAGCAATCTATACCGGGTGGCAAAACCATACGTGGCACCGGCACCTTTAGTCAGGATGCACGTCCGGGTCACGAAGCGCATTATCTTATGGCCATTACGGATACTATCACTACCGGCACCGGTGAGGATATATGTACCACGCACATAGAGCACTAAGGACTTTTCTGATATGCAAAGAGCCCCGGTGCAGCTGCACCGGGGCTCTATTATGTTCGTTCGCTTGTTACGTTATACTTATTATCTGATAACTACCAGTTTCTGTGTATATACAGCATCACCGGTATTCACATTTACAAAGTATATGCCGGGTGTGTAGCCATTCAGAGAAGTTGTGATAGTCTGTGCTCCTTTTACCACTGTCAGTGTACGGCTGCTGATAGTTTTGCCGGTCATATCTGTAATAGTCATGAGAGCCGTGCCTTGTTTGCCTGCATCCAGCACAGTATGGAACTGCTGTGTAGCCGGATTAGGGTAAACGCTCATACGGTTCTCACTATTAGTGCTGGTTTCGTTCACTGCCATTGGCGGTGGTGCAGTAGTGCCTATCGTATTCAGTGTGCCATTAGTGCGTATAGGTGCATGATGGTCAAAGTAGATAGACGCGGTGTTGCGTATCTGTGTGCCGGATGGTGAGCCTGGCAGAATGCGTGCGGTATAGGTAACCATACCAGTGCTGCGCAGGTCGTCAAACATCTGAGGAGGCAGGTTGATATTATCAAACCGGAAACGAATCACTTTTACAGTACCTGTATTATATACCGTCACTTTACATGGTGCCGACTCAAATACAGGGTGTATTGTCGTCCAGTCCAGATCTGCATCCAGTGTGTCCAGTATTTCTATATCCTGCGCATACCAGGTGCCGGTATTCTGGAAGTGTACCGTGTACTCCAGTACTGTATCTGTTACATAAATGACGCCATTGCTACCGGTGCCACGGGGGTGCACTTCTTTGAAGTTAGGTGTAGTAGCAGATACCACTGTTACCTGTGGGTTGCCGTAGTTATTGTGTGGTGTATGGTCAGAAACCCATGCACTCATATCAGTACCGGCAGCTACCGTATCGCGCCATGAAACATTAGTGCCTACAGGCATATTAGCCGGTACGTTATAGTCTATAACAAATGACTGTGCTGTACCGGGTGCAATTACCGGCATCATAGGTGCATTGTAAGTAATGCCAGCGCCTGCGAATATACCGGATGGTGTAAATGCCGGAGTATAGAGCTGACCGTCTGTGCGGTAGCTTGCCATTACCGAGTCTTCAAACAGAGTACCCTCATTGATAATGCTTACATGCTGGCGGTATATATTCCCGGGCACAGGCATAGTAAGTGATGATGTGCTGATGCGTACATTGTGTACCGGCATTACATTATTGGCAAAGTCTACGCTGTGAGTACAGCCTGCCGATGCAGTAGCTGTAACCGGAATTCCGTTCATCTGGCACGGAGATAGCGGATAGTAAGGAAGTACGGTTTCTGTAACAGTATATGAGCCTGAGGGAACCATGAATGAATAGTGACCATTGGCATCAGTATAGGTATATCCTATTCCTGAGCAGTTGATACGTGCATGAGGTATGCCATACTCTCCTGCATCCTGTGTACAGTTACTGTTGGTGTCAGCATATACTGTTCCTTCTATTGTGCAGAAACAGTCAGTGTTCGTAGCATCATATCCCAGGTATGCCGTACGGCTGGCGGTGCAGCCTGCGGCATCGGTTACCAGTACGCTGTATATACCACTGCGCAGGCCGGTAATGGTAGCGCCTGAGCCACCGGTGCTCCATCCGTAAGTGTATGGCGCTGTACCGCCAGTAGCTGTAGCTATAATACTGCCATCAGCATTCAGAATACAGGTGGCATCTACTGTAGAAAGGCCCGCATGTACGGTAGAGAATGACTCCAGTGTAAATGGTATGGTTTTTTTGCATCCCATATTATCAGTAATGCGCACCGTATAGTCGCCGGCAGTAACACCGCTTACTGATGCTGAGGTAGCGCCATTGCTCCACAGGTATGTATATGGCGCTGCGCCTCCCGATGGAGTTACAGAGATATTGCCATCAGACATAGTACAGTGTGGGCTGGCCGATGAAATAGCACCATCTATTTCGTTTACTGATGGAACGGTTACAGTGCCGGTTTGTATGCAGCCCATAGCATCGGTAACACGGTATGCATAGTTTCCGGGTGCCAGCAGGGTAGCTGTATTGCTGGTTTGCATAGGGGTGGTATACCATACATATGAATATGGGAATGTACCGCCGGCAGGAGAAAGGCTTGCATTACCCGTAGGGCTCAGGCACAGACTGGGAGAGCTGGAGCTGGCTACCGTAATGGGGCTTGTGGAGCCTACCAGGAAGCTTGCCTCTTCATGACAGCCGTTAGCGTCAGTTACCGTTACATAATAGGCGCCGGCAGGTATGCCGGTCTGAGAGGCAGTTGTTGCACCATTGTTCCATGAGTAGGTATAAGGTGGTGTACCACCTGATACTGAAGTAGATACAGCACCATCAGATGCGGTACACGTAGCGGGTGTGGTAGTAGAAGGAATGGAAAGTATCGTAGTCTGCGATACCATGATGGAATATGGATTGTATGCCGCATCAGTATCAGTAGTAGCACGGCAGCCCATAGCATCCATTATCTCTACCGTATAGTTCCCTGCAGAGAGCCCCGATATAGATGGGGTAGTTGCGCCGTTGCTCCAGTGATAGCTGTAAGGAAGTACTGCCGATGAAGACACAGCACTTACTGAAGCTGTACCATCAGTACAGTTGGCAGGTGTGGCTGTAAGTGTAGCGGTAAAAGAGGTATATGTTACCAGACCGGTATCATTTTTAACCCGGGAGCCGTATTTACAGCCTGCCGCATCAGATATCATAACGCCATAATTGCCGGTAGGCATGGATGCGGTAGACCCGGAAGCCACTACAGAGCCGGTATTTTTATCATACCACTGAAAGGTATATGGAGCAGTACCGCCAGCCGCAAGCACGTTTACAGTACCTGGGTTCGGGCATACTGCGCCAGTAGTAGTTACAGTATATGTGAGTGGCGCCATCCCTGCAAAATCCTCAGATACAGATGATGTACCGTCAGATACGCTGATAGTGAGTGGGCCACCACTATAGCCGGTAAGTGCGTCAGACATACCGGTAACAGTATGGGCAATAGTAGTGCCGGTTGTACCCTGTGTATTCCACACTACTGTGAGTGGCGGGGTAAAACCGCTGAAGGTAGCTGTGATAACACCATCATTGTTACATGGCGCTACAGGTACCGAAAAAGTTACTGATTGTGCAATAGAGGACATTGCAGACGAACCCAGCAGTAATAAAGGGAAAAGTTTTTTCATCACGGACATTTTAGTTCAGATGTCTAAAGCACGCACACCAATATCACAACTGCGTGAAGTATTTCCGCAGCATGGCATTACGTATTAGACTGTAAATATAAGCAAAGAAATATAGCAGAGATATGTTTTGGCAGGTTATAGAAATCTTCCTGCAAAGGGGAGCGTCATTGAATATAATTGAGATACAGGCATTGCTGCACACAATTACGTAATGGCATTAATTCTAATGGTGGCTAGTTGATGGTGTTGTTATTTCTTAATTTTAATATTCATATATATTTAACTCATTGACATAAATTTATTTTTTGTATAAAGGCAAATCAGTTAAAAAAACATGAAACTAATTTTTGTATTTCGATTGCTTTTTTTATTAATTTTAAACACAAGGTTAAATATGTGTCAACGTTTATAGCTTTTGATTAGCCACATAGCAGATTGTGTTTAGCCTTTGTGTGTTATTATTTGTAATTGAAAGAATATACTGTTAATAATTGTCATGTTATGAGAAACATAAACTTACTGTTAATTATGCTTTTGGCTTCATTTGCAGCCAGCGCACAATTTACCACTGTCACACTTATAAGTCCTACGGGGGACGGCGGGTTTGAAAGTGGTACTACGCTTGCTGCCAATGGGTGGACTTACGGAGGCCATGCCTCAGTAAATGCCTGGTATTGTGGGACCTTTACTTCGTCGGCTGGTTCCCGTGGTTGTTACGTCGGCCAGTCTATATCAGATAATAATGGAGGAAACTCAGTCGGTGTTACCAATCACTTTTACCGGAACATTACTATTCCATCCGGTGCTTCTAACGTGCAGCTTTCATTCAAACTACGCTATACGACAGCAGAACCGAACTGGGATAGGTTTTGTGTGTCTGTTTATCCCTCTACATATACTCCTGTCACAGGATATTACTCCACAGCATATCCATACGGTGGTAACCCACCGGGTATATTACAGAAGTTGTATGAGAATTCAAATGTCATCAGTTCATACATAACTGTAGGCCCATTGAGCCTGAACGCATATGTAGGGCAAACTGTACGCCTGTGTTTCACCTTTACCAATGCTGATCAGTATGGTACAGCAGGAAATCCTGCCGTGGATGAAATAAACCTTACTTATGATGTCCCCTGTACACCTCCAGCGGCCCTTACGGGTTCGCTGTCGCTTTGTCAGGGAGCACCATCTACATTATCCAGTGCTACTACAGGAGGTACCTGGTCTGTCAGTGACCCGGCTGTAGCAACAATAGCGCCCAGCGGTGCGAGTTGTTCTGTAACAGGCGTGGCCGGTGGTACTGCCACTATATCATATTCAGTAGCTGGCTGCCCACGTACGGCTGTAGTTACGGTAAATGCAGTGCCTGCGGCTACTGTGACTGCTACACCTGGTATATTCTGTACGGGTAATAGTACTACATTGAATGCAACTGCTGCACTACCTCCAATAGTATTGCAGGAAAATTTCAACTCCGGTTTGGGAGGGTGGACAATCAACAACTTGTCTGGTACTACCACTTCTTACTTTCAGATTCGTAATTCTCCCGGTTATAACGGCTACACCCCGGGTGATGGCTCTCCTATGATGGAGGCAGCGCCTGATGCATACACCTCAACCACAAATACCAACTTCGTATCTCCTGTATTTTCGTTGGTAGGGTATACGTCAGCAACACTTTCATTGAATCAGTATTTTGTTTCATATTCAGGAGACCAGCTGGTTGCTATTGAGTATTCTATAAATGGAGGGTCTACATGGAGTACACTTGTAAGTATCATGGGGTCAGGTGTAGGAACTACTACGTGGTCTGCATCTACACCTACTTCTACTTATACCCTGCCAGCTGCTATGATAGGACAGTCTAATTGCCGGCTGCGCTGGAACTACAGGTCTGTGTGGGGCTTTTACTGGGCAGTTGACAATATTAAGGTGAATGGCGTATCGGCACCATTGGGTGTGGTATGGTCTCCTACTACCAACTTGTATACGAATGCGGCACTTACAGTACCTTATACAGGAGCGTTAACTACTGCGAATGTATATGCTGCGCCAACAGCAGCAGCAGCAACTACATATAATACGTATGCAGCAAATGTGACAATAGGATCATGTACTAACCCATCTGGTACTGCAACGCTTACGGTAAATCCATTGCCAGCAGCAATAACCGGTACTGCAACTGTTTGTGAAACACGTACTACAGTACTGTCCAGTGCCACATCAGGTGGCGTGTGGAGCAGTAGCAATTCAGCAGTAGCAAGTATCGCAGCATCAGGAAGCTCGTGTACTGTAACCGGTGTATCGGGCGGTACTGCTACTATCTCATACATGAATCCTTCTACAAACTGTTATGCAACACAGGTGGTGACAGTATATGCTGCTCCTTTACCAATTACAGGTACAGCACAGGTATGTGAAACTGCCAATACCACACTTACACATCCTGATGGTGGTAGTGGTACATGGAGCAGCGTAAATCCGGCTGTGGCTTCAGTAGGGCTTACATCGGGTATCGTATCTGGTTTGACTTCAGGTTATAGTACTATAAGCTATACAAATGTCAACGGATGCGTAGTTACACGTGAAGCTACTGTTAATCCACTACCGTCAGTATCCGTTGCTCCATCTACCGGTGTAACCGCTTGCCTTGGAGATGCATCAACTTTCACAGCTACATCTCCTGCCCCTGAAATCAACCTGCTTTCGCAGAACTTTAACGGAGCTATGACCGGCTGGGATATAACTAACGGTACAGGCACTGCTGCCAGCTACTGGCAGGTAGTAACACCTCCCGGTACAGCAGACTTTGCAGGTGATGGATCGTCTTATCTTCAGGCGGCATCTATCCTTTATACTGCCGACTTTACAGTAACCACACTTACGTCGCCTTCATTCTCAACAATGGGTGCTTTCAGTACGGTTACCCTCAATTTTAACCAGTATCTGTTCTCATTTACGCCTGATATTGCCGCGTCTATTGAGTATTCTACTGATGGAGGTACTGTATGGACCCCCATTGTAAACCAGGCGCTGACTACTGTTGCTGATAACGGTGCAGACGGTAACTGGGACGCTGCTGATCCTGAATATTCAGTAGCACTGCCAGCAGGTGCTGTAGGACAAAGCAATGTGAAACTAAGGTGGGTATATAATGCCAAGTCGCTTTACTGGTTGATAGATAATATATCTGTAAAAGGGGTAATGCCTGCTTCTACATTTGCATGGAGTGGTGCATCGGGTCTTTCATGTACTACATGCCCTGCGCCAGTTATTACACCTACAGCTACAGGCACCAATGCCTATAACGTTGCTGTAACTACCAGTGCAGGCTGTGTTACGAATGTCCCTGTTACCGTTACTACCAATGCATTACCTCCGGCTATTTCCGGCGATGTAACTATATGTGAAAATGTTACAGGTCTGGTAACCAGCGCACCTGGTGGTACATGGATGATAGATGATATCACCAAAGCTACAGTTGCCTCCGGTACCGGTGCTATAACAGGTGTTGCAGCAGGTACTGCAAACCTGACTTATACATCATCAGCTACCGGCTGTCATGCATATGCAGTAGTAACTGTTCTTGCAGCTCCTGCTGTTGTTACGCCAGCTACGGTGGATGTTTGTATGGGTAACAATGTCACAGTTTCATGTGTTACGCCATCCGGTACATGGTCCAGTGGCAATACGTCTATAGCTACTGTTACATCTGGTGGCGTAGTATCTACAGTGTCTCCGGGTACTGCAAATATTACCTATACGATACCTACAGGTTGTGTATCGGTACGCGAGGTAACGGTGAATGCATTGCCTCCGGCCATATCTGGTGCAGTAGTGGTATGTCAGGGTGCAGTAACTACACTTACCAATACAGACTTCACAGGTACATGGAGTTCTGCCGATCCTTCTATTGCCAGCGTTAGTGCTACCGGCGTAGTGAGCGGTGTAACCCCGGGTAATACATTTATTACCTACACACTGCCTACGGGTTGTTTCGTTGTAAAACCAATGCAGGTAAATGCGGGTCCTCTGCCTTCAACAGGGCCTTCAGAGACTTGTGTGAATACTACAGTGGTGCTGGGTAACCCATCGGGTTCCGGTACATGGAGCAGCAGTGCTCCGGGTATAGCTTCGGTAAATGCTTCAGGTATTGTTACCGCAGGCTCGTTTGCAGGTACCGCTACTATATATTATACATACAGCAGTACAGGCTGCAGCACAGGTCATTCCTTTACCGTAAACCCGCTACCTGCAGCTATTACCGGCACGCAGAAGGTATGTAAGGATGCTACTGTGACATTTGCCAGCGCTACCGGCTTTGGTACATGGACCAGCGATGATCCTGCTGTTGCGTCGGTTGATGCTACTTCAGGTGTGGTAACAGGTATTAATGTAGGTAATACACGTATTACTTTCACAGCGCCATTTACAGGTTGTTCAGTTTCCCGTACCATTACAGTCAATCCGCTCCCTGCTGCTATAAGTGGCAACTCTGCGGTTTGTGAAGGTGGTACATTGTCACTGGTAGACTTTACACCAGGTGGTACATGGAGCAGCAGTAATCTGTCTGTTGCATCGGTATCCATGTTTGGTCAGGTAACGCCTGTAGCAGCAAGCGGTATGGCTACTATATCTTATATCCTTACGGCTACACAGTGTTTTGCTACTAAGGATGTGGTGGTAAACCCACTGCCGGCGCCGCTTACAGGAACAACTACTTTGTGCCATGGTTCCGGCAGCACACTTTCCAGCCTCAGTGCAGGTGGTACATGGACCAGTAGCAGTAATTCAGTGTTTATGATAGATGCCATGTCTGGTGCAGGCCTGGCTACGGGTGTTGGTTCTACCAGCGTTTCCTATACACTGCCTACAGGTTGTCGTCGTATTACGCCGGTAGTAGTAAATCCGCTTCCGGGAGATATTTATGGTAATGATGCTGTGTGTGTAGGCAGCCAGATAACACTGGGTAGTGTTACTGCATCTGGCAGCTGGACCAGTTCCGCTCCTGGCATTGCTACAATCTCACCATTTGGTGTTGTTACCGGTGTAGCTCCTGGCATTACAACCATCAGCTACACAATGCCTACAGGATGTTATAAAACTATGATGGTAAGTGTGAATCCATTACCAGCGCCTATATCGGGAACGTTTGTGATTTGTGCCGGTGGTACTACAACACTTACTGATGCTGATGCCGGTGGCTCATGGAGTTCTTCGAACAGCTTTATAGCCAACATCAATATTTTTGGCGGACTTAATGCTACAAACGCAGGTAGTACGCTCATTACTTACACGCTCCCTACCGGATGTATGCGCACACAGGGTGTACTTGTAAACCCGCTGCCTAATACTATTACCGGTACGGCAGCAGTATGTGAGGGCCTGACTACTACTCTGGGCAACGCAACAGCTGGTGGTACATGGTCATCTGACGCAACAGGAACTGCAACCGTTGATATGACCAGCGGAACAGTAACCGGTGTTGCGGAAGGTACTGCCAATGTTATCTATACGCTTACATCTACAGGATGCTCGCGTAGCAGGTCTGTAACGGTGAACAGGACTCCTGATGCTATTACCGGCAGCCTTGCTGCATGTCAGGGTGGTACAAGCCAGCTGGCTTCCAATCCTGCAAATGGTATATGGTCATCGGGCGCTACAGCCATCGCAAACGTAAGCGCTACTGGTCTGGTTACAGCTGCAGCTGCAGGTGGTGCAACCATTTCTTATGTACTGCCTACAGGTTGTAAGACTACGGCTGCATTTGTGGTGAATCCGCTACCGGCTGCTATAACAGGTACAAGGGTTATGTGTGAGGCTGCGGGCACTACACTTTCTAATGCTACAGGCGGTGGTATGTGGAGTTCTGCAAACCCTGCAGTAGCATCTGTAGATGCTACTACCGGTGCTGTTACAGGTAACGGTCAGGGTGTAACAGAGATAACGTATGCTATCACTGCTACAGGTTGCTCCCGTAGTGTGAATGTTACTGTTAATCCGCTGCCTGCCGGTATTACCGGAACCACTACGGTGTGTGAGGGTGTTACATCAGCACTGGCCAGCGCTACACCGGGTGGTGTATGGGCTTCGGGTAGCACAGCTATTGCATCTGTAACTGCCTCAGGTGTGGTAACGGGTAATGCTGCAGGTAATGCTACCATTTCCTACACGCTGCCTACGGGCTGTCGTACAACAACATCTTTCCATGTAGATGCATTGCCGGCAGATATAGCAGGTGCAACTTCAGTATGTCTCGGACAGCAGGCATCTGTAACAAATGCGACTATTAATGGCACATGGAGCTCATCAGACCCATCAGTAGCATCAATAGATGCCAGTGGCATGATTACGGGTCAGGCAGTAGGTAGTGTTACTATAACTTACACACTGCTTACAGGATGCTATAAAACACGTTCATTTGTTGTGAATCCATTGCCTGCTAATATTACAGGTACATTCAGTGTATGTCACGGGTCAGCAACCACGCTTTCCAATGCTACACCGGGCGGTACCTGGAGCAGCAGTAACCCATCTGTAGTATCAATAAGTGCTACCGGTGTTGTTACAGGCTTGCAGGTAGGCTTCAGTATTATCCAGTACACACTGCCTACCGGCTGTAGCAGTAATGGCTCAATGGTGGTAAATCCATTGCCTGACCCTATTACAGGTCTTTCTGTAATGTGCGCAGGTGAGAGCATAACACTTGAAAGCAATACAACAGGTGGTACCTGGAGCGCTGCTACCGGTGTGGTTTCTGTATCCAATGCAGGTGTTGTAAGTGGTCTTGCTGCCGGCACGGGAGCTGTGACTTATACTACAGGCAACGGTTGCCGCAGGGTAAGACTGGTGACTGTAAATGCATTACCAGGTCTTATTACGGGAACAAATACAGTATGTCCTGGTCTTACTACCACGCTCAGCAACATAACGCCGGGCGGTACATGGACTACAGATAACGCTACTATGGCAGCAATTGATGGCGCTACCGGCGTTGTTACTGCTAATGGTGCTGATGGTACCGCAAATATTACTTACACCTTACCTACGGGATGTGCACGCAGCAGGGCTGTAACAGTACATCCGGCAGTAGATCCGGTAACCGGTGACAATGCACTGTGTGTGGGAGGCAGCACTACGCTGTCAAATACTACAGCAGGTGGTGTATGGGTAAGCAGTGGTACAGGTATTGCAACTGTAAACTCAGTTACCGGTGTTGTAAATGGTATAAGTGCAGGAACAGTATCTGTTGCATATGTAATGCCTACAGGTTGTAAAGCATCACATGCAGTAGTTGTTAACCCGCTTCCGGGTAGCATCAGTGGTGCCGTAGCGGTTTGTGAAGGTAGTACTGTGCTGGTAAGCAGCACTACACCAGGTGGCTCATGGAGCGGCAGTGATGATGCTGTAGCTACTGTAAGCACTACAGGTATGGTAACTGGTGTTACTGCTGGCACAATGACTGTATCATATACACTTCCTTCCGGCTGCCTTACTACACGCAGTATGATGGTTAATTCTGTTCCTGTGGTACGTAATGTAACAGGTGGCGGTAGCTACTGTGCCGGTGGTGCGGGTGTTGCTGTAGGGGTTGATGGCTCTGATAATGGTGTTGCTTACAGACTCATGAACGGTGGTACTACCGCTGTTGCTACAGTTACCGGTACCGGTGCACTGGTAGACTTTGGCAACCAGACAGGTGCAGGTACTTACACAGTTATTGCTGTAAGCCCTGAAGGATGCCGCTCTGATATGACAGGTAGCGCAGAAGTCGTTGTAACGCCACTTGTTACTCCGGCAGTAACAATGACTACAGATAATGGTACTACAGTGTGCCAGGGTACATCTGTTACATTTACTGCTAATGGTGTGAATGGTGGTACTACACCTGCATATTCATGGAGTGTAAATGGTACTGATGTTGCAGTAACCGGTACTTATTCTTATATGCCGGCCGATGGCGATGTAGTTGCGGTACGCTATACAAGCAGTGAAGCATGTCCTTCTCCTGCCAGTGTAAATGCATCAGTAACTATGGTAGTACGTGCCAACCTTACGCCGGTAGTAACGCTTACTGTTGGTCCTGATGATACGTTGTGTGCAGGAAACACAGCTACATTTAATGCAGCTGTTGTAAATGGTGGAACACTGCCTGTGTATACATGGCTGGTAGATGGCTCAGTGGTAAGTGGTGTTACAGGACCTGTATACGCTTACCAGCCTGCCGATAATGACGTGGTTACAGTGCGTGTGAACAGTAACTATACATGCCTTGCAGAAAATAACGTACTCAGTAATGGTGTTACAATGCATATAGCTCCTGTGTTCGTTCCTGCAGTAGAAATCATTGCAGTGCCGGGTACAACTGTAGCTAAGGGTACTGCTGTAACATTTACAGCTAATGTATCAAATGCAGGAACATCTCCTTCTTACCAATGGCTTATCAATCAGAAGGTAATGACAGGTGCCATAAACAGCACATTTGTTACCAGCAATCTGAAAGATGGAGACTCTGTTACCTGCATGGTTACAGGGACAGGTGAGTGCAGTGAGGTATCTATCAACTCAGTAGTAATGAAAATTACACCTGCTACAGGAGTTACAACTACTGTATTGGGAGAGGGAGATATAAGACTCATGCCTAATCCTAACAATGGGGTATTTACATTAAAAGGTGAGCTTGGCTCATCTGTAAGCCAGGCAGTAGCAGTAGAGATTACAGATATGCTGGGTCAGGTAGTATATCGTGGTAATGCTAATGCTGCAAATGGCATAATAGATACCCGTATAGAGCTGGGAAGTAACCTTGCCAATGGTATGTACATGCTGAATATGTCGGCTGGAAATGAGCGTAAAGTGCTGCATTTTGTAGTCAAGCAATAACAGTATTGAATTGTTTTTTTTAAGGGTGCTCCTTCGGGAGTACCCTTTTTTTGTTTGTCGGGTAAATGATGTGTAAACAGGAATGCTGTATGTCTGTTATCGGGTTCAGAACAGGCGTATTTGTGCAGGGTGCTTACAATACTGTATTTACTTCACAAACTCCCCATCTTTTGAATTAAAAAACAGTATAATAACTGAAATACAATTTAAAATATTATTTATAAAAAATATTCAGTTTTATAACTAGTAAGTTTGAAATTTAATTATTTGTTTTTCAGTTAAAATTTTTGTGACCGAAAAATTTTTTGTTAAGAATAATTTTTCACTAATTTTAAACTGAAAATGAATAATTTAACAAATAAGTTAAACGTACTCGGATTTTTTAGTGTTGCCTGCTTTGTTGTCATTTCTGTTGTTTTTTAATCGGTAGTTGTAAATAATATTTTTCTTTTATGAAACGTTTTTACCTATTATTTCTATTAAGTTGCGCTGTGGTGGGCGCACGGGCGCAGACTGCCGCGAACTATGTGTTTTCGCAGGCCTCCACCACTTATTCGTCAGTCTCGGGAACTGTGCTGTTTGGTAGTGCCACCAGTACTACATCGTGGGATGATAATACAACCGGAGCCGGAGCTGTTCCTCTCGGGTTCGATTTCTGGTTTATCGGTAACTATTACTCAGGGCTTGGTGCCTGCGCCAATGGTTGGGTGAACTTTGGTACTACTGCTCCGGCAAACACATACACGCCGTTATCGGCAGTAGCGCAGCCTCGTATTGCTGCATTTGCTGAGGATTTGTATTATAATGGCCCTACTACGCCTAAAAATGTGCAGTATGCTACTACCGGTACCGCACCTACGCGTAAGTTTACCATTCAGTGGAATAATGCATGCCATTTTGCAACATCTACAACAGGACCTTATAACTTCCAGATTAATCTGTATGAAAGTTCCAACGTAGTGGAAGTGAAGTATGGTAACTATTCAGGGATAACAACGACTACTAACTATACGGCACAGGTTGGTATCAATGGACCTGCTCTTACCAACTTTAATAACAGAACGACGACTTCCAACTGGTCTGCTACTACAGCAGGCACATCACAGTCATCTACCTGTTCGCACAACAATGTTAATGTGCCACCTAACGGACTCACATTCCGTTGGACACCTCCACCTACCATAACGGTAAGTCCCACGTCCATGCCATCGTTCCTGACTACCACGGGTACTACATCCGGTAGCCAGTCGTTTACGCTGCAGGCGTTTGGTCTTTCCTCCGGTAGCGTTACGGTTACGGCACCTGCCAACTTCCAGATATTCAACGGTACATCTTGGGTATCTTCTATGACGGTGTCTACTACTGCTGCTGCTGTAGGCTCTTATATCAACACTCCCATTCAGGTACGTTTTGTAGGTCCTGCATCGGCAGGCACTTATACCGGTAGCATCAGCTGTTCCAGCACCGGCGCTACTACAAGAACGGTAGCTGTATCAGGTACTGCCGCTCTGGTATGTAGTGGTACTCCGGCTCCGGGTACTGCAGCTGTGTCGCCTACATTCGGAGGTGCCGCTACAGACTTCAGCCTGGCTACTACCGGCTATACCATAGCAGGTGGCCTTACCTTCCAGTGGCAGTCATCACCTACCGGTACCGGTAGCTGGACCAACATTTCCGGCGCTACCAACCCAACTTTTGCATTTACAGGTCTTTCTGCCAATACTTATTACCGTTGTAATGTAACCTGTAGTGGCACCTCTACTGCCGCTACTAATACGGTAATGGCTACATTTACGCCACTGCCTACCTGTATTACTTCATCAGGCTCATGGGTTTCTGTGGCCAGCAAGACTTATGGTATTAACACGTTTAATATTACCGGTCATGCGGGTTCCACGCTGTCCGATGCCGGTATGACCACTGCTACCTCATCATCCACGGGTTATCTGGATCGTCTTACAATGACACCGGTGAACCTGCAGCAGGGTGGTGTATATCCGTGCAGTACTACAAGATCTTCAACTACAAACTATCAGTATCAGACGGTATGGATAGACTTTAATGACAATGGTACATTTGAGAGTTCAGAAAAAGTTACACCAGTTGGGGGTAGCTCACCACTGACCAGCACCATTGCTTCTCCTTTCAACTTCAATATCACAATACCCATTACTGCTAACACAGGTATTCACCTGATGCGTATACGTGGTATATGGGAAAGTACGGCAACAACTACTGGCTCTGTGCCAACAGATGTGCATCCATGTAACCTTAATAATGGATCGAATCCAAGTTACTTCTCTGGTAATGTGGTAGACTACTATGTGAACATCGTGGCACTTCCGCCTACTTTGTCGGTATCGCCATCGAGTCTTTCATTTGTGCCTGTTACTGCGGGTTCGTCTACTACGGCATTGTCGTTCTCTACAAGTGGTATTATGCTTACCTCGGCTCCGGGCAACGTAACAGTTACGGCTCCGACCAATTTTCAGGTATCCTCTAACGGTACTACATGGGTAAGCTCATACACAATACCATATGCTACCAGCACACTGGCATCTACTACAGTATATGTACGTTTCAATGCGCCGGCTACTACGGGTACCTACACAGGTAATGTGGTGGTAAGCGGTGGCGGTGCACCATCCATGAACGTGGCTGTAACGGGATACAGTGCAGCAGCCTGCTCGGGTACACCTACACCAGGTACGGCGGCAGTAAGTCCTGCCTCAGGTTTGGGTACTACTAACTTTACGCTATCTGCAACGGGTTATTCTATATCGGGTGGTCTTACCTTCCAGTGGCAGTCAGGTACATCGGGTACCGGTCCATGGACCAATATCTCCGGTGCTACCAATCCTACACATACCTTTACCGGTATCAGTGCCAATACCTATTATCGCTGTAATGTATCATGTGGTGCGGCTACTGCAGCTACCAATACGGTAATGGCTACATTTACTCCATTACCTACCTGTACGCCTACATCTGCCTCATGGGTGTCTGTAGGTAGTATTACCTATGGCATCAATACATTCAACATTACCGGATACTCAGGCTCTACGCTTGCAGATGCCAGCATGACCTCGGCAACTTCTTCATCTACGGGTTATCTGAGTCGTCTTACGATGACTCCTGTGAATATGCAGCAGGGAGGAATATATCCTGCATCTACTACGCGTAGCTCCACATCAAGTTATGAATACCAGTGTGTGTGGATAGATTTTAATAATAACGGAACTTTCGAAACTTCAGAAGTAGTAACTCCTCCTGCAGGTAGTTCGCCTTTAACAAGTACGATAGCATCACCATTCAACTTCAACATCACGATACCTTTCGGAGCCAATCCGGGTCTTCACCTGATGCGTATCCGTGGTATATGGGAAAGTACTGCTACCACTACAGGTACAGTACCTGCTGTAATAGACCCCTGTAACCTGAATACAGGTGTTAACCCCAGTTACTGGAGTGGTAACGTGGTAGATTATTATGTGAACATTGTACCGCTTCCTGCCTGTTCGGGTATACCTACTACAGGAACGGTAAATGCATCAGCTACAGCCAACTGTACTACGTTTACATCTAACCTGTCCCTGTCATCAGGCGCTACTGGTCAGACGTATCAGTGGCAGAGTTCAACAGATGATGCTACCTGGACTCCATTGGCAGGCGCTACCAACCCAACCTATACAGCTACAGTATCGGCAACCTCTTACTATCGTTGTGTGGTTACCTGTACTGCCAGTGGTATGTCAGCAAACAGTCCTTCCACACTGCTTTCTATTGTGCCCTGTATCCTGATGCCTTCATCCGGAACAGGTAGCAGCACTGTATGCGGTGGTATGTTCTATGACAATGGCGGCCCTTCAGGAGCCTATGCATGCTGTTCTATTACGGGAACTTATACATTCTATCCGGGTACACCGGGTAAGAAAGTGCGACTGACGTTTAACTATCTTACTGTAGAGACCTGCTGCGACTACATGCGCTTCTTTAATGGTAACAGCGCTACAGCTCCGCAGATTGGTGGTAACTATACATCCAACCCGGGTACGATTACTTCTACAGCTGCTGATGGTTCATTGACAGTGACCTTCTACTCAGACGTATCCGTTACAGCGGCGGGCTGGGAAGCGATGATATCGCTTACGGGTACCGCAAGCAATCCTATTACATCACAGCCTGCCGTTCTTTCTTCAGCCTGTCAGCTGGGTAGTGTGGCACCACTGTCGGTATCTGCTACAGGCAGTACGTTCACTTATCAGTGGTATA
>JAUIBA010000038.1 GCA_030427635.1 Bacteroidia bacterium | reverse complement strand
AGTGCCATAACTCTGGCATATCTCCATCGTACCGGTAATAGCCGTAGGTATCGGGTTCACTGTCATGGTATGGGTTTTGAAACAGCCCGTACCCAGTGTATAGGTTATCGTTACCGATGCAGGAAGCACAGCGCCCATGGTGCCGGTTACATTACCCAGAACATCTACTGTAGCTATGGCAGGGTCGCTGCTGCCCCAGCTGCCACCACCGCTTGCTGTAAGAGCCACCGTAGCACCCTCACATACCGCCGATGGCCCACTGATAGGTGCAGGGAGTGCATATACTGTAACCACTTGTGTGGTGCTACAGCCAGAAGGGAGTGTATATGTTATGGTTGCTGTAAGTGGGCCAGACTGACCGGTAACAATACCGGTATTACTGCCTACCGTGGCCACTATGGTATTATTGCTGGACCATGTACCACCCGCAGGCGTGCTGCTCAGGGTGGTAGTGGTGCCTACGCAGGTCGTAGGCGTACCTGTTATTGTTGTTGGTGGTGCGTACACCGTAAGTATCGTGCTGCGCACACAGCCGTTGGCATTCGTGTTCAGTACGGAGGTCGTGTCCGACCCGGTCGAGAACAGACCCGTTACTACGCCGCCGCTGCTGATGGAGGCCAGTGTACCGTTCAGCACACTCCATGTGCCGCCCGGTGTACTTGTAAGCGTCGTCGTCAGCCCCACACATACCGATGGGGTGCCTGATATCACCGCAGGTAGCGCCAGTACCGTTACCACCTGTGTCACACGGCAGCCCGTACCTGTAGTATAGGATACCGTAGCCGTACCATTGGCGACTCCGGTCACCTCTCCGGTGGCCGGGTTCACTGTAGCGATTGTGGTCGGGTTCACACTCCATGTGCCGCCCGCTGTTATGCTGTTCAGGGTCGTCGTGCTGTTCACACACATACTGGCAGTACCCGTGATGGCCGCAGGCAGCGGATGTACCGTAGCGGTTACCGACAGCGTACAGCCACTACCCATGGTGTATACCAGTGTCGTGGTGCCCGCTGTTATGCCACAGAAGGAACCGCTCGATGCACCGATGGTGCCTACCGCTGGGGTGCTGCTGCTCCAGATACCGCCGCCAGGGGTGCCCGTAACCGGGGTGCAGCTGCCCTCACATACCTGTGGCGCAGCAGGGCTGATGCCCGTAGGTAAGGGGTTTACTAACATCGTCATGGTGCGGTAGCAGCCCGTAGGCAGGATGTAGCTTACTGTACTCGTACCCTGTACCATACCGCAGAACTGACCTGTGACAGAATTAATCGTACCAACTGACGGGTTGCTGCTGCTCCATGTACCGGTAGCAGGCGTGTCCGTAAGAGTGGTACACTGCCCCACGCAAACTGCCGATGAACCGCTGATAGCACCCGGAAGTCCGTTTACCGTTACTATGCGGCTGTTCACACAGCCCGTACTCACCAGCGTATAGCTGATGGTGGTTGTGCCTGCGGTAACACCGCATACTACGCCTGTTGTATTTACGGTGCCCACAGCAGGGGTACTGCTGCTCCACGTACCCGGGGTAGGGGATGAGCTCAGGGTAAGGCATGAGCCTATACATACAGATGCCGGGCCTCCTCCGCTTACTGTAGGTAATGCAGGTAGTGAGTTTACAGTAATAGTAGTGCTGACGGTACAACCTGTCCCCAATGAATAAGTAACATTAGTAGTGCCTGCTGTGATGCCACACAGCTGACCTGTAGCGGCATTTATAGTACCTACAGCAGGATTGCTGCTACTCCATACACCCCCCGCTATAGCGTTAGTCAGTGTGGTGCATTGGTTGATACATGTAGAAGGAGTGCCGCCTATAGGCCCAGGTAGTGGGTTTACAGTGGCAACAACCGATTTTGTACAGCCGTTCGTGCGGGTATATACGATAGTTGATGTGCCTGTCATAAAGCTATTCAGTATAACAGAAGATGTGCTGCCTGAAGTGCCGGTAGACACTATGGGTGCTATAGAAGGTGCACTGCTGCTCCAGGTACCTCCTGCAGGGGTAGAGGATAGGGTAGTAGTAGTGCCCAGACAATAGCCTGCAGCACCGGTTATGGCAGTAGGTGTGTCCAGTACGGTGATAATGGCAGTATCGTAACAACCGGAAGGTGTTGTATAGGATATCATAGTAGTGCCTGGTGCCAGACCAGTAACAACACCGGTACCAGATACTGTAGCAACAGTAAGGTTGGTGCTGGACCATACACCACCAGCAGGTAAAGCTGTTAGTGGTGTGGATGAGCCTGCACAAACATTCATAACGCCGGTAATGGGGGAAGGTGCAGGAGTAACTGTAGCCACTGCTACCGTATAGCAACCTGTACTCATTATGTAGGAGATAGTAGTAGTACCTACACCTGCGCCATACAATACTCCGGTAGTTGTATTAATAGTACCTACTGATGGTGTACTACTGCTCCAACTGCCACCGGGGGTGGGGCTGGATAGTGAGGTTGTATTGCCCTGGCAAACGGTTAGTGTACCAATTATGCCTAAAGGGTTGGGGTTTACGGTGACAGTAGCCATGGCGATACAGCCGGACGGCAATGTGTATGTGATAATACATGTTCCTGCTCCGATACCTGATACTATACCTGTGCCAGTGGTAACCGTAGCTACCGTTGGACAGGAGCAGCTCCATGTGCCACCCGTAGTTGTATGACTTAGTGTAGTGGTGGTTCCTTCACAGAAAGAAAGTATACCTGTAGGTGCGGGTGGTGTACCCAGTACCGTAACCGTATGAGTACTGAAACAACCCGCACTGAGCGCATAGGTAATGACACTGGTACCAACTGTATTACCGGTCACTTCACCAGTAGTAAAGCCTACCGAAACATTGGCATTGCTTGCGGTCCATGTGCCTCCGGGTGTTGCGCTGGAAAGCGTTATTGTAGGATAACCGAGACATACGGTGGAAGACCCGACAATAGGCGCCGGACTGGGGACAACAGTGACGGTCTGGGATACAGAGCATCCATTTACAGAATATACGATTGTATCTACCCCGATTGCTACTCCTGTAACCGCGCCGGAAATTACACCTACATTGGCGACGGATGGTGTGGAATGTGTCCAGAAACCTCCTGACGGTGTACTGGTAAGTGTAGTAGTAGTGCCGATGCAGATACTGAACAGTCCTGTGATAGGGGTTGGATTTGGATTAACGGTAATTGTTCTTGTATTAAAACAACTACCTCCGAAAGAATAAGTAATAGTAGTAGTGCCCAGTGAAATACCTGTAACTACGCCTGTTGCAGATACAGTGCCAACGGCTGTGTTGCTGCTGGTCCAGGTGCCGCCGGCAGGTGTGGAATTAAGTGTTCCGGTACTACCCAGGCATACAGATGACGCGCCTGTTATAGTAGCAGGGAATGATGTAACCGTTACAACAAGTGTGCTGTAGCAACCACCTACGTTATAGGTAATAGTAGTAGTGCCGGCTGATATGCCGGTAACAACACCACTAGTATTTACCGTGCCTACAGCAGGTGTGCTGCTACTCCATGTGCCGCCCGGTATGGCATTGCTGAGTGTTGTTGTAAGGCTGGCACAAACAGAGGCTGTGCCGGAAATAGGAGGGGGAGGATTGCTGACTGAGAAAGTCGTTGTGCCTGATGCCGTGCAAAGACCGCCCAACCCGGCAGAGGTGGGGTCGTTTACAACAGTGAGAGAGTATGTATAAGTGCCCGCGCCCAAACCGCTGATAGCTGTAGGGTTGGCAAGAGTGGAAGAATAGCCTGAAGGGCCTGACCATGCATATTCTACAGCTCCGGTAGTGCCGGTGGATGACAGGAAAACAGATGCTGGTGCGCAATATGGAGGAGCACTGTTAGTAGCCGTTACTGTAGGCACTGCACACACCTCTATATCGTCCAGCCCAAGCAGGCTGGCAGAGCCGCCACTCTGCATATTAATGCCTATCCAGTATGTACCGCTTGCTGGTACTGTGAATGTCTGCAGATATTGTGTCCATGCTGTATTGTTAAAGGATGTAAGTCCCGGACCAATAGTTCCAGGTGTCCCTCCCATAACTGATGATGTTACTGCAGGTACTGTACTTGTAGTGCTGTACTGTACATTGACTGCGTTCCATGTAACACCGTCAGTACGGTACCAGAAGCTGAACCGGTATGTAGTGCCTGCAGTAAGATTTAAAGAGGGGAGCAGCAACCATTGGTTTGCCCAGCCTGGTGAGCAGGCACCGCCTCTGAACAGGTTATAGAATTTTGTTCCTCCGGGAGTATGGTTGGTATTAATAGTTCCTAGGAATGTAACAGAAGTTTCAACACCGGTAAATACACAGTTCTGCACATTGGAGGTCATACAGTTTGGGTTGTCTTCGCCCAGTATCGTACCTATCTCAAATGTCTGCAGATACGGCAATGATCCTGCAGCAGCACAGGTGGTTGTACCTGTGCTCACATTGCTCATAATGGCACAGGCATCAGCCGCAGCTATTCTGAACCAGTACTGTGTTACCGTATTAAGTCCTGCTGCTGTGTATGACGTTACCACGCCTGCCATTTGTGGATAGCCTGTAGCCAGGGTTGTCATAGCAGCGTCAGTATATGCATATACTACGTAATTGACAGGTGTAATGTATCCCCCACCTGCAGGTGATGGTGCCCAGCTCAGGTCAATAGAGTTAGTACCGGCAGTACCAATTACCGGAGCCCCCGGAGGAGCTACGCAGGTATTGAATGTACCTGTAAGCGGGGCTACTGTATTGTAAAGAGGTCCTGTGCAATCATTGTTGAATGCAAAAACAGTAATGTAGTACAGTGTATTGGATGTAAGCAGAGATGTGGTATATGATGGAGTGCTGCCTGAAGCTGAACCCTGAATAACAATACCACCGCCGAAGCTGCTTCCTGTAGGGTATGTAGTATGTGTGGCAGGGGTAGCAGTAAGTACAGGTGATGTGCTTGCTACCACCAGGTAACCTGTAGAGCTGTTGGGAGTGAAGTTAACGGTAGCACCTGTAGTGGAAATACCTGAAAAAGAGATTCCGGTAGGCTGTGTGACAGGTGCTGTGCCAGATGATGAGTTTACATCAACTGGTTGTATCGCGGTACAGGTACCCGTATTATAGCCAATAAGTGTAGTGCCGATGGATACTGCATTTACGGTGCCGCCGGTGACAGTAGCTACACCCGGTGCAGAAGAGGTCCACGCACCTCCGGCAGGTGTGCCAGTAAGTATAGTTGTGCCGGGAAAACATATGCTGGGTGTGCCGGAGATAGTAGGAGTAGTACCTACTGTAAATGGCACAGTGGCGGTACACCCGCCTGAAGTGTACACGATGTTTGTAGTTCCGTTGGCAGCACCGGTTACAACACCGGAAGCAGAAACTGTAGCTACACCAGGTGCTGAAGAACTCCATACGCCGGTAGCAGGCACGGCAGATAATGATACCGTAGCCGGCATACATAATGTAAGCGGCCCAGGGGGTGTAATAGCAGGAAGCGTAGCTACTGAGCCGGAAACAATAACGGTGAAGCCGGATTGGGTTGCATATACTGTCTGAGCACATGCTGCGGTTGCAGTCTGGCGCTGGGTAAGTAATACGTCAAATGGCAGGTTATATGCCGCACATGTAAATGCAGGTACACAACCCGGGGTGGTACCCCATGCAGGTCCTGCTGTCCATGGACTATAGGAGTTTAAGCCACATGTTCCGCCACCTATGCCGCTACTTGTAGCTGTACCGCATGATAGCCATGCCCATGTACAACCTCCATTTATACGAAAACCAAGCATAGACCGGTTCCATGGTATGCCCGCCGGTCCGTAATAGTTATAGGTAAGCTGAATGTTTGTAATCGTTGCTGCAGCGGGTATGGCAACATTGTTCGTATTCGTGCAGTATGCTCCTGTTGTGGCCAGTGCCGGGGGAAATGCACCAGCAGTATATGTAAAGCCACTGGAAAGTGTACCACTGGCCAGCGGGTCTATTATAAGAGGGTATGCTGATGCTGCTTTATTCAGTAAACTACCGGGTGTTTGTATATCCAGTATATCATTCCCTTCTATTCTGTAATTGAGTAGTACCAGTGAGTTGCTGTCGCCATATTGCTCATATGCAAATGCACCATTCATCAGGAATACATCTTCACCATTCTGGTTTTTGATATTTACAGTACCATTAAATGGCTCTTTCCCCGGGCCTGTAAGTGTTAGTTTGTCATTAGTTGTCAGATGGTCTCTGAATGCCAGCATCCCTGCAGCATATGCAGGCATAGGGTTACGGATGACAAAGTTTGTTTTCAGTCCACTTTTTAATACCCGCATTTCTATGTCTATCCCGGGCCATGCATCTGTTATGCGTACTCCATTATCTCCGGCAGTATAATTTGCCCAGCTGGCAGTGCCAAGGGATGTTTCAGTACCATCAGGTTTAATGTATACCAGCTCCAGATTATTATAGCGCATTTCCTGCCCTTCGGCATTCGTTAGTGCTGTATATTTCTTTTGAGTATTGACAGTAATATTTACGGGCAGGCCAAATGTAGTGTAAGTGCCGTTAGTTTTTTCATCCGGGTGTAAATTCCCTGTGGCAGTACGCCATATGCCGTTTTCATCTTGGTAATGTATGGGTTGTATGTATGATTGCAGGATGAAATCCTTTGCATCTGTACCTTCTTTTACAAAATACTTCTGTGTAGGAGTACGTTTATCTATCAGTTCATAACAGTCATGGCAGGGTGCATCTGCAAACAGTATGCCCAGTTCGGGATGTTTTTCATTGCCCTTGTTATAGTCATGTACTTCTTTACCACTATATCTGTCAACCCTGGAAAAGTAGGTGAAGTTTGTCCTGATATCTGTACGAAACAGGGGCGTGATTTGCTTTTGCTCTTTCAGGCCTTTTTCGATTTCAGTATTGGATATGTTGTTTGGATTGGTTTGACTACTCCAGCTCGTTTGTCGGGTTTGTGGTAGTAATGTGGCTGTACCTGAGTTTTGTGCCTGTGCTGTTATTCCGGTCAGAATACAAGCACTAAGAAGTATATATCGAATCATGGAGATGTGAGTTTTTGAAAATACACGTAGCATAGAATAAAAGTTTACGTACCTGTATGTGTGATTTTAATTTTAATAACAATTAGTTACATCGAAATATTTGTATACGTTATAAAGTCAAATATAATTCATTTTCAGCTCATTTTTCCTACATCTTATCGGTCATTTTAGCGCATTATGAGGTAGAAAGTCTGTTATTATGGTGCAGTTTTTACTTTCAATGTTAGGCTGTATTGTAATTATTATATTCATTTTTAACTGACTGTTTATTTTAATATAACAAGAAGTATTCCGAATGCTATTTTATTAATTATCTTATTTTTGAGAATAGTTGCGTTATCTGAGAAAAAACATTCACTGGTTAATTTTTTTGCTAATGCTCGGCGTGTTGGCCGTGCATTTCTTTATACTATTCAGCGTTTTTCATTTTGATGTTCAGACAAGCATCGACGATTCAGTTATCAGTACTCTTGTACTCAGCATTGCTATTTGGGGAATTATCTTATTGGTAAAAGCATATCCTACCACTGTTGCCATTACCGTATATGCCTTGTTTGTAGCTCTATTTATCAGCTCTGTTACTGTTTTTGCACAGTATGAAGTGATACGCTGGTGGATGAGTGAACCTGAGTATAAATCATATTGTATATGGCTGTCAGATACTTTGCCGGTCAGGTTTCTGGTTGTATGGATATTTACTACATGGGTGGCTACAATCAGCGCATTCCGGAAGAATCTTGCAGAAATGGATAGCCGGTTTCATCAGCAGGTAGATGCTTCTGCTTTATTGAAGGAAGCAGAACTGTTTAAATTGCGGCAGCAGCTGCAGCCACATTTTCTTTATAATAGTCTTAATTCTATTAATGCGCTCATTATGATATCTCCTTCCAGAGCACAGGAGATGATTGGTAAGTTGTCAGATTTTCTGCGTAGCTCTGTAAAGAGAGAGTCCGATGAGCTGATTCCACTGGAGGAAGAGCTGAATTATATAAGATCGTATCTGGCAATAGAATCTGTAAGATTTGGTGACAGGTTAAAGGTGAGCATAGATATTAATGACTCTTTTGCCGCCTTCATTCCTCCGTTTCTTTTACAGCCGATACTTGAAAATGCCATCAGGTTCGGACTATATGGTAATGCAGGCAATGTGGAAATTACCATTGCTATTATTTTAAGCAAAGGCATGCTGGAGCTTCAGGTGAAAAATCCGTATGACCCGGATATGAGACCTCCACGGGGCACTGGATTTGGTCTTAAAGGCATCAGGCGGCGTTTGTATCTGTTATATGCACGCAATGATTTGCTGCACACGAACGCTGTGGACAATACCTTTACAACAATACTGAAAATACCACAGCAATATGTACAAAGTAATTCTGATAGATGATGAGCCGCTGGCAAGGCAATTAATATCTGCACATTTACAGTCGCATACCGGCTTTGATATAGTAGCAGAATGCGGGGATGGTTTTGAAGGATTTAAGGCAATACAGCTGCATGAGCCAGATCTTGTTTTTCTGGATATTCAAATGCCTCGTTTGAATGGTTTTGAAATGCTGGAGCTACTGGAGCATATGCCATCTGTTATTTTCACGACGGCATTTGATGAGTATGCGTTGAAAGCATTTGAGGCGCATGCCATAGACTACCTGCTGAAGCCGGTTATTAAAGAACGATTTGATAAGGCTGTAGAAAAATGGCAGCAGATGGCACCGGTAAAGCATACCGGTGATGTAGCTCCATTATTGGAAAATAATATATACGAAGGCTATCAGCATAGAGTTGTTGTAAAAGACAATGGACTTATCAGAATAATTCCGGCACAGGATATTCATTATATAGAAGCAGATGATGACTATGTACGCATAGTTTCAAAAGGTGGCACATATCTGAAAAAAAGCACCTTATCTCATATTGAACAATCTCTGGACCCACAACATTTTGTAAGAGTGCATCGCTCATTTCTGGTGCCGGTAAATCAGCTAATGAGGATTGAACCATATGAGAAAGAAAGTCATATAGCTTTGTTGCATTGTGGAGCAAAGGTTACCGTAAGCAAGACCGGCATGTCCAAACTGAAGGGGTTACTTGGCTGGTAGTATCTGGTAAACTATATTTTATAAATTTAATTTTCTACAATCTTTTTGTTTCAATCCTGTTAAAATCCGCTCGGGAAGCATATCTTATACAAATTGTCTTATTCGGGTAATTAGCTGGTAGTGTGTTTTATACACAAAAGTTAAAATAATTGTATTGGGTTTCTAACGCTTTTGCTTAATTTCAAGCCTTATAATTATAACTGCGCCTCTGATAAACATAATTGACAGTAACACTGTGAGTTAAATTGTTATATGGTGTAGTTATTTGTGGTTATTGCAGGGTGGATGTTGCTACATTTAAATCAGATTTTTATCAGTATAGTTTTATATCATGAATAAAATTTTTACTCGTTTTGGTGGTCTGCTTGTATTAGTACTGACTTTTTCCGTTGGTATATCTAAAGCACAAATGGTAGGCGATCAGATATTTTTGCAGGGTCGCTATGTAGAAGTAGGTGTGGCTCCCAACGGAGCACTTGGGTCTACAAGGTTTCCGCCTCCGGGATATCACTGCAATTCTCCGGCATTCAACTTTTATGACCCGGGGCTTGGCGCATTTACCGGCTTTTCCAATCAGCGTATGATGATGGTGTATGATGCCGGGCTTGATGGCTGGACGGTAGGTACGCCAGGTTTTTTTGGTGACTATTCCATGCCGGGTTCGCCTTACGAGGGTTGGGGTGTACAGGTCAACGGTGCACATAGCGAGGCTCAGGCACAATACTATCAGGCTACAACAACCGGGTTTAATGGTGCAGCAGGCCTCACCGGTGTTAATACTACATACACCAACTCCGGAGGTCAGGCAGTAGGTGTATGGCAGGGTAGTGCGGCTGGTGGTTCTCTGCAGATAACACAAACTACCATCCTTGACACACTGGCATCCTGGGTGAAAATGCGGGTAAAGCTGAAGAATGTAAGTGCTGCGCCACTTACCGGTGTTCATTATGTGAGGGAAACTGATCCTGATAATGACCAGACTGCTCCGGGTGGCTCATTTGTAACATCCAATGTTATCAATTACCAGAATGACTACCTCCATAGGGTAATGGTAACAGCAACTGGTACGCACTATACAACTCAGACACTTTCATTATCTACCAAAGATTGCCGTGCGAAAGCATACATTCATTCCGGCTGGCCAATGAACCCCGGTGCAAACCTTGCCACATTATGGACAAGCGGACTTCCTGGATTCAATTTTGTAGGTCCTGTTACGTCAGATGTTGCTATAGGGCTTGTATATAATCTGGGAACTATAGCAGCCGGAGATAGTACAGAAATATCTTACGCATACGTATTTAACGGCCTGCTTGGTATTGACAGTGCTATAGCCAGTCCTCAGGTAGTTGTTAACGGTATTGCCCGTGACTCTGTTGATACCGTAACACCGTGCTCGTTCAGTGGTAGCAGCCTTCCTATGAATATTACTAACGGAGATGTTGATGATTGGGCAGGAAGTACCTGGACATGGGCTCCGAGTACATATCTTTCTACAACTGTTGGCCTCACTACTACTGTAAACGTAGCTGCGATAACATCGCCTATTACATATACTATTACAGGTACTACTGCTGTTTCCGGCTGTTCCGGCAAAACATTCCTCATAACTGTATTGCCTCCGGGTGCAACTCCACCACCTACTACTACTACACCATTATCATACTGTCTTGGTTCCTCTCCACCACCATTGTCGGCATCGGGTATTGGTACTATTCTCTGGTGGACAGTTCCTGTAGGTGGGACCAGTAGTACTACGCCTCCTACTCCTTCTACAGCAACAGTGGGGACAACAACCTATTATGTCTCGCAGGTAGTAGCCGGATGCCCCAGTGACCGAATACCGATTGTGGTCAATGTCTTTGCATTATCTACGCCTATTACAGGAAATACGCTTGTTTGTGTAGGCGACAACTCTACTCTTGCCAATGCGTCAACAGGCGGTACGTGGACCAGTAGTGCCGTGGGTATAGCCTCTATTGGGCTGTCATCTGGCGTTGTAACCGGAGTAGCTCCGGGAACTGCCACTATTTCTTATCATGTTTCAGGTTGTGTTACAACTACAACTGTTACCGTTATTTCTATGCCTGCTGCCATTACAGGTTCTACACTTATCTGTCAGGGGACAAATGTGACGCTTAACAGTAGCCCGGCAGGTGGTACCTGGAGTACTACATCTTCTGTCATTGCACCTATTACTTCCAGTGGTGTTTCCGGTGGCTCTGCATATGCAGTTGTAGGTGGTAGTAGTTTAGGCACTGCTACTATCAGTTATGCATTAGGCGGTAGTTGTTATCGTACTACAGTGGTTAGTGTAAATGCAAATCCGGGACCTATAGTTGGCCCTGCCAGCATTTGTGTTGGTGCTACAACCACGTTTACAGCCATGCCGGCAGGAGGGTTCTGGTCAGTATCCCCTCCGGGTATTGCATCCATCAGCGTGCTTTCCGGAGCGTCTACTGGTTTAGCCGTAGGTACAACAATTGTAACTTATACACAGGGTGGCTGCAGAGCTACGCATGATCTCGCTGTGGTAACAGCCCCAGGTCCTATAGGTGGTACCACGAGTTTGTGTAATGGTACCTGTGCAACGCTGACCAACGGTACTCCCGGCGGTACATGGAGCTCCAGTAACCCTGCGGTGGCTACCATTACGAGCCCTGGCGGTCTGCTCTGTGGTGTATCCAATGGAACAGCAACCGTGACCTATGCCTTGAGCGCAAGTTGCTTCACAACAACTGTGGTGACTGTGACCCCTGCGCCATCAGCGCCTTCCGGATCACCTACAGTATGTATTGGCGCTACGACTACCTACACCCACTCTATCCCCGGTGGTGTATGGAGTGCTGCCTGTCCCGGTATTGCTACTGTGGCAGCAGGTACGGGCGTGGTAACCGGCGTGGGTGCAGGTACCTGTAACATCACCTATACACTGCCTTCGGGCTGTATCTCTTTCAGTACCATTACAGTTAATCCACTTCCCGGCGCCATTGTGGGTACCCCTGCGGTATGTCAGGGTAATACAACGGCATTGTCCAACCCGACTCCGGGCGGCACATGGAGCAGCAGCACCCCCGCCGTAGGTACTATAGATGCCGGTGGCCTGTTCTCCGGACTTACCTTCGGCACCAGCACGGTGACCTATACGGCTGCTACAGGCTGCTATACTACAATGGTAGTAACGGTAACCCCGGCCCCGGCCCCTGTAACGGGTGTGATGAGTGTATGTGCAGGCTCCACGACCGCGCTTACCGGTACCCCCGGTGGTGGTGTATGGAGCATCGTACCTGCCAGCCCAGTGGCTACAGTATCGGGCACCGGCGTGGTAACGGGTCTGATACCCGGCACCGCCATTGTGACCTATACCACCCCGGGCGGCTGCTTTGATACCGCTATTGTAACGGTACTGGACACCCCAACTACTATAACGGGCTCCCTGAGCTACTGTGTAGGTAATACGACAACATTATCAGTAACACCAGCGGGTGGTACATGGAGCAGCAGTGCCACGGGCATAGCTCCGGTACTGACTACCGGCACATCGGGCAGTACTTCTTCTGCCATACTGGGCGGTAATGCAGCAGGTACCTCTACGATTGTTTATACCCGTGCCAACGGCTGTACCCGGTCTACCGTAGTATCGGTACAACCGGTACCGGGCACTATAGGCGGTACACTGACCACCTGTATCGGTCAGTGTACGAACCTGACCAATGCATCGGCAGGTGGTATCTGGACCAGCAGTACTCCTGCAGTGGGTACGATCAATGCTGCTACGGGAGTGTTCTGCGGCGTATCGGCAGGCACCTCGAATGTAACCTATTCCTTAGGCTCCGGCTGTACGTCGGTAACGACGGTTACGGTTAACCCGTTACCAACGGTACCGGTGGTGAGCGGCGGCGGCAGCGGTGCGGTATGTATGGGTAGCAGCCTAACGCTTACCTCAGCGCCTATTCCGGGTGTATGGAGCAGCA
>JAUIBA010000049.1 GCA_030427635.1 Bacteroidia bacterium | reverse complement strand
GCGATGTAGCACTACATCTCAGCAACATTATGCACCATACAGGTAATACCCCAGAAGCCATACTGACATGGCCTGCAAAAGGGAATGCCTATGCAGCGGGAAAGGATGGTGTGCCGCTTACCATTACAGAGGATATGGCCCCGTTTATAGATGTGAACGGAGATGGTACTTACCAGCCACTGAAAGGTGATTACCCTGACATAAAGGGAGAGCAGACACTGTTTTGGGTATTCAGTGATAACGGTCCTTCGCATGACGAGACTTCAGGTAAGCCACTGAAGGTGCAGGTGCATGCACTGGCCTATGCTTATAAACGGAATACACTGATAGATTACGTTGTGTATCACGATTATACGGTCATAAATAAGTCGGGCCGGGATTATGAAAACATGCGTCTGGGAATATGGGAAGATGTGGATTTAGGTTATTATCTGGATGATTTTATAGGGTATGACTCTGCACACAGGATGGCTGTTACTTACAACGGGACAAATAACGATGGCGGTGCAGTTGGAAATCCTGATAATAGTTATGGAAATAACCCGCCGGCAAGGGGGCTGACTTTTATACGTATTCCCGGGGACCGTCCGGATAATATTATACCGGCCGGTAGTTTTATGCATGTAAATTATATGCCTTCTGCTGTGTTCGTGCTCATAAATGATACAACGGTAAACTACCTCATGAGGTCTGGTTATATTGATGGCAGGCATCTGACATATAATCCTGATTCAGCCCGCTGGACGGCTGCGGGTGGGACTCCGCGGAATTACGTTTATACAGATGATCCATCAGGCATATGGAGTGAATGCAGTGATGGTAATAATCCCGGAGACCGTCGTTATGTACTTGCCTCAAACGATTTTACATTGCCTGCGGGGGCAAAGGAGCGTCTGGTGATGGCATTGGTTGTAGATAGTAGTGCTGAAGGCTGTCCGGTAATAGAGAATTTTAATGGTCTGCGGCAAGTGGCGGATACTGCATGGCAGCACTGGCAGCAGGCGGTATCTGTGAGTGATGTTTCCTCTCCGCTCAGGTGGCTTACTGTACACCCGGTACCAGCCACACAGTTTGTAAGTATAGTAATGCCTGTAACTCCGGTATCAGGTTCTGTACTCTCGGTTTATAATGCATTAGGGCAGCGTGTGCTGCAGCAACCAGCTGGCCCGGCCGCAATAACACTAGATATAAATACATGGGCTGCCGGCTACTATACGGTAGTAGTTACCGGTGGGGAATACATATATCGTGGTCGTCTTATAAAACAGTAACCCTATGAAGAAACTTCTGTTTACACTTTCCTGTTTGCTATGTATGCCAATGAGCTATGCCCAGCTTGCGTTTTCTGTGATGGACTCAATAGATGCCAATCGCATCAATGCCGCGGTACTGGTTCATGGCGATATGTGGTGGAATCCAGTCACACAGCGCGCTCATTGTAAATTTCCTGCCGATTCAAAGAAGCATGTAGGCTTTGCCGCTGCCCTGTGGATGAGTGCGTATGATAATGCCGGACAGCTACATGTATCAGCACAGACTTATCGGCAGAATGGGAATGACTATTGGCCGGGCCCATTGGATGCATCGGGCGCACTGGATTATGCAACATCGGAACAATGGGCTAAGATATGGAAGGTGCAGCGCAGCGATGTAGCACTACATCTCAGCAACATTATGCACCATACAGGTAATACCCCTGAAGCCATACTCACATGGCCTGCAAAAGGGAATGCCTATGCAGCGGGAAAAGATGGTGTGCCGCTTACCATTACAGAGGATATGGCCCCGTTTGTAGATGTGAACGGAGATGGCACCTACCAGCCACTGAAAGGTGATTACCCTGATATAAAAGGAGAGCAGACATTGTTTTGGGTATTCAGTGATAATGGTCCTTCACGTGACAAAACTTCTGGTAAGCCACTGAAGGTGCAGGTGCATGTACTGGCCTATGCTTATAAGCGCAATACACTGATAGATTACGTTGTGTATCATGATTACACGGTCATAAATAAGTCTGGACAGGATTATGAAAACATGCGTCTGGCAATATGGGATGATGTGGATTTAGGTTATTATCTGGATGATTTTATAGGGTATGACTCTGCACACAGGATGGCGGTTACTTACAATGGGACGAATGATGATGGTGTTGTAGCAGGGCATCCTGAGAATAGTTACGGAAATAACCCGCCGGCAAGGGGACTGACTTTTATACGTATTCCCGGGGACCGGCCGGATAATATTATACCGGCCGGTAGTTTCATGTATGTTAATAATGGTCCTTCTGTGTTGTTATCCCCCATAAGCGATACAAAAGTAAACTATCTCATGAGGTCTGGTTATATTGATGGCAGGCCTCTGACATATAACCCTGATTCAGCCCGCTGGACGGCTGCGGGAGGGACTCCCCGGAATTACATTTATGCAGATGACCCATCAGGCATATGGAGTGAATGCAGTGATGGTAATAATCCCGGAGACCGTCGTTATGTACTTGCCTCAAACGACTTTACATTACCTGCTGGGGCAAAGGAGCGTCTGGTGATGGCATTGGTTGTAGATAGTAGTGCGGGAGGCTGTCCGGTA
>JAUIBA010000019.1 GCA_030427635.1 Bacteroidia bacterium | reverse complement strand
AATGCTAAAGTCAAAGCTTTCAGGGCTACTTCCAGAGGCGTACGGGATGTTACTTTCTTCCTTTTCAGGCTGGCTAACATTTATGCCTGATATATCTCTTCCCCCAATTATTCAGCTTGACCCGCTATTATCCTACTTTATTATGCTACTGCATCCTCTGGCAGCTGAAGCCCTACATCTGCTATGACTTCATTCAGCACACTGTTACTGACGCCCTGGTGCTGTGCCATAACTGTTAACAGATTTGTCTGAGTTTCAAGATTGCGACGGATAGCAGCCACATTTTCCCGCTGTGTAGCCGCAATTGATTCTACATCTCCCGCTGCATTCAGCATTAGCTTTATTACCTGTGCCTGCACCAGACAGGCAAGACCAAAGATGGCGCAAATAGCCATAAGGGGAATCATGGTGTTCAGTCCGTAATCTGACATCAGGACGAGAATAACACTGAGTCCCATTAATGCTGCACCTACATGATTGAGCGTGATAAGGAGTTGTAGTGTACTGTAGTTTCTGTTAGTCATAGTAGTTAAGATTGGCCATGAAAATATAAAATCCGGGAAATTGTAACAAGTTGTATCGCTAGCCTGGCGAATAAAGAGTTGCTCTATTACCTCTTATACTTGTATCGCTTTATGTATTCAGGCTTCACTATGGCTATCTTCAATATAACAACCACGCCTTAAAAGATGGTAATACTATCATCATTGAGTGTATTTATACAATAAATGATATAATTCCAATTATATAGTATATATTTGCTATCACGTAACGGGGATACATGGAGTTGCATTTGCAGATAAAGATGAATCCGGCACTATACGTGCGCGACCCGGATAGTTCTGAGCTAGGCAGGAATATCCTGAAGCATGGTATTACCCTGATAGATAGCATAGGATTTGAGGAGTTTACCTTCAAAAAGCTGGCTGCCGACATAGGCACTACTGAAGCCAGTATTTACCGCTACTTTGAAAATAAACACCGCCTGCTCACCTACCTCACTACATGGTTCTGGACATGGATGGAATATCAGGTGATGTTTCATACCAATAACCTGGCAAATGTCTCCCTGAAAATTGAGACTATCATCAGCATGCTTACCCATGAGGCCAAAGACCAGTTCATACTGGAACATGTGGACAAAAACGTGCTGAACAAAATAGTCATAGCAGAGGGCAACAAAGCCTACCTGACCAAGCATGTGCATGAAGATAACAAGGCAATGATATTCAAGCCATATAAGGACCTGTGCCACCGCATAGCAGAAATATTCCTTGAATACAATCCTGCCTATCCGTATCCTCACTCACTGGCCAGTACACTCATTGAAACCGCCCATCACCAATTGTACTTCAGCAAGAACCTGCCCCGCCTGACTGACTTTGGCACTGAGAATCAGTGTGACCGCCTTTCAGGTTTTCTGAGCCAACTGATATTCAACTCCCTGAATTCAAACCAACCCCATTAATACAAAGAACCTGTGGCCCACAACAACCCTGCGTGATATTTACGCAGTTTTGTCTGCAGGTCATATAACTTGATACTTGCCTCCAGCAGTTTTGTTTCGCGGGAGTTGATGAGGAAAACGGTACTTTCCCCATTGTTGAACCGTATCTGCTCACCATTCAGCATTCTGCGGTAGTTACTGAGCATCTGCCCCGATATCTGTATCTGCCTGCCGGTAGTAACTACGTCATTATATGATGCCTTTACCTTATTATATATCTGATTTGCTACTAGCGAATATTCATTCTCTGTCTGGTCTATCTTGAACACTGATGCACGCAAGGCCCCACGGGACTGCCGCAGAAACAGTGGCATAGAAAAGTCAAAACCTACCTTGTGGTTCTGCTCCAGGAAATAAGCATCCGGCTGTTTAGACATACCATAACCCTTGCTCAGTACATTAGCATTAAAACTGAGCTTGGGCAGCAGCTCCTGCACCTTCAGCTTACGCTCTATGTTCAGTATGTTTATTTTGCGCTGCAGCGCCAGCAATTTAGGGTGGCTGTTACCCGCCTGTGCCAGCATATCTTCCACTGTAGCAATATTCATCTCCCGCTCAATAGCATCAGACGATGGTGTGATACCATCATCCCACGGTATGGCATCCCCTTCTTCCAGCCACATATAGGTAGCCAGCAGCAGGCCTGCATTACGATAATCCCGGAGAGCCCCTTCATATTGTAACTGAAACGACTGTAACTGTACCAAAGCCTCAGTAGTATCAATGGCTGGCCGCAGGCCCTGCACATACTCTGTTTTCACCTGCCGCAGGCGCTGTGTGCTTACAGTAACTATATCACTATACACCCGACATGTGTAGAACTCTTTTACCCACGACCAGTAAGCTGATATTGCCTCATACATAAGGTCATTAACAGCAAGATTCCGTTCGGCCTCAGAGAGTGAAAACATCTCCTGCGCCTGCCGCAACTGCGCCCTGCGCTTGTCAAATATGAGCGACGTAGCGGGTAGCTTAATGCCGGCATAGCTTGTTTTGCCCAGGGTAGCCTCACTGGTTACCCTATCGCCATAGACCTCTTCTATACCAGCTTTCAGCTCTACCCCGTACCATGTAGGCACATTCACCTCTGTATTGAAATAGCTGTAATAAAGCTTGCCGTCAAATGTCTTTTGCCTGCCGGCTGATGTGAGCGCGGGGTCAAAAACGCCACGGGCTGCCTGTACACCAGCACCCGCCACAGATACGCGCAGCCCCGCCTGCCTCACCACCGGATGAAACCGGCGCACGATAGCAGCAAACTCATCGGGACTGAGGCTCTTGCTACTGTCGCTAACAGGGCTGGCATGCACCACTACTGACAGGAGCAGCAAGAGCAGCACTATGCTATTTCTTTTTCTTCTTGTCATCTCCTTCTCCTGTAGTTTTATAATAATCGGGCGGGAAGCCATTTATATTCCGCCACAGCTCATACCATATCGGCACATTTTTAAGCAGTGCTATGGACCTTGCACCAGCACCCATTTTGAGCTCTACCGGCCAGCGTTTGCCTACGGAGTCTTCACCTACCAGCACACGAAACTTACCGTTGGCACTTACAGAACTCTCTATGGCTACAATATGTCCACCAAAAGTACCGAATGACGCACTGGGCCAGCCACTAAACACTATGGCAGGGAAACCATCAAATATGAAGCGGACCTTCTGCCCTGGCTCCAGCAATGGCATATCTACCGGACGCACGAACATTTCTACTGCCAGATGTACTTTATCAGGCACAATCTCAGCTATCTTATCGCCTTCCTTAACCATCTCATTGATACCGGCTTTACTGGCCTGAACTACCTGCCCGTCCTGCGGAGCAAGGATGTAGTACTGACTAGCACGTACTATGTAATTAGCATACTGATTGGACAGCTTTGCCAGCTCGCCCCTACCTGCTGCAACATCACTTTCGGCTGATGCTTTATCTCCCACAGACTTATATATCTTCTCTGAATACTCCTGCATCACCTGACTCAACTCCAGACGGGTATTTACGATATCGGTACGGGTATTGGTGAGCTTAACCGATGCACTAACTTTTTTAGCCTGCGCCATCTGAAAGTTCTGATTGCGCTGCTCCAGCTGCACCAGTGATGCCAGACCACTATCGCGCATAATGCGCTGCCTGCGGTACTGCTCCTCAGCTATGTTGAATGCATTCTCTGCCGCTACAAGATCCATGCTATCGCCCAGTAGCTTTAAGGACAACTGGCCCAGCTTGTTCTGCAACTGCTGCACCTTGAGGTCTCTTGCCTGCCGCAATGCTTCTGCCTGACCAGACATTGCACCTGCTTTAGTACTATAGGCTGTTATAGAGTTCATTTTGGCCATCATCTGCTCCCGTGTACGGCTTATCAGGCCGGTATCCAGATAGGCATCTTTCACCTCGGCAAGGGCAACCAACGTGTCACCTTTCTTTACATAATCGCCTTCCTTGACATACCATTTCACTATACGACCGGGAATGATCGTGTTTAACTCCTGTGGCCTGTCCTGCTGATACAGCGTAGTTACAGAACCGATAGCGCGCACATTCTGCGTCCATGGCAGCATAAGCCCTATACAGATAGTGATAAGAATCCCTATAAGCCAATAGCGTATGCGGCTGACCTTGCCTATGTAGTACACTGCCTTAAACGCCTTATAAGGGACAGATGCACTATTTTCTTCCATTGTCCTTTGTATATCTCTCATGGCTATTTTCGTTTTCTCTCTGTTATCTGGCTTATAGTACCATTTTCCATAACCACTGTCTTATCGCAGGTAGCTGCATACTCCTCATCATTAGTGCTGATAATTACCGTTACATCCTGCAGCTCAGTAGCGATGTACTGCTTTATGGCTGCTGCACACTCCTCACTCAATCCCTGCCAGGGATTCTCCAGTATGAGCATGCCGGGCTGACCATACAGGGCACGCATCAGCAGTATCTGCTTTACTACCTTGCCCGAAAGACGCTGGCCCATAGGGCCTATAAGCCGCTCATAGCCATAGGGAGAAGACTCAATAAAAGTTGTAAGTCCCACAAGGCGAGACAGCTTATCCAGCTGTCGGTATGATACTTCTCCATCGTCATGACAGATATTTTCCCGAAGCGTTCCCTGAAATAAGTCCTGACGGCGCAACATGATGCCAATATTCCGGCGAAGGGAAGCAAGGTCATAATTGCGCAGGGGTATTTCATCCATCAGCAGGTTACCGGTAAAGGAACCATAAAGACCTGAAAGCAACTTAAGCAGAGTAGATTTACCCGCACCGCTGGGACCGGTAATACAGATGCGCTGCCCGGGTTCAATATCAAGAGTGATACCTTTCAGTACCTGCTCATTCTCAGTATAACCAAATGTAAGTGAGCGTGTGCGTACTGATATTCCTTTACCTGAGGGTACGAACTGAACATCTCCGTTAGCTTCCAGTGGCTTTTCTGTAACCTTGGTGAGCTTTTCTACAGAGGTCATTACATCATACACTTTTTCCAGATTCACTATCAGTTTCTCTACAGAGCCTATGACACTGAGAATAACTATCTCTGCTGCTATGAACTGGCCTATATTGAGCTGCTGACCTACCAGCAGGAATGCACCCACAATAAGCATAGCTGCTGTAATGAGCGTCTTGAATGCAATCAATGTCCAGTACTGGAACAGCAATATTCTGAAGTGTGCTGTGCGTGCGTTAAGATAGCCTGTTACATACCCATCAGTTTTGACCATGTGACGGGTGGTATTGCCCAGCAACTTAAAGTTGACAATGGCACGGGCCAGCTCCTCCAGATACCCCATAACCTTATACTTATAGTTGCTCTCCTCTATGCTGGTTTGCATACCGCGGTCGGCAGTAGCAATGAGTATCAGCAACAGTACTACCACCAGCGCAACGCTAAAGAAGATGAAAACCGGATGATAGAATGATAAGAGTATCAGCCCGAATAATATCTGTATCGTAGCGGTAGGCACATCCAGCAGTAGTTTAGCCACACTTTTCTGAAGAGATACGGTATCGGAAAACCGGTTTACCAGCTCAGGTAAGTAGTAGTTATCTACATGCTGAAGGTCGAACCGGGGAATGGAGTATGCATAAAGAAAAGAATAACGTACAAACAGCTGCTGCTGAATCTTTTCAATAAGCTTCATCTGATTAACATTGAGCAGACCGGCAATGAATACGCCCAAAATGACCAGAATAATCAATAAGACCAGGGAGGTAGAAATAGCACCACCCATCATAAAGCTGATAATGGACTGAATGCCCAGTGGCAAAGAAAGCTGCACCAGCCCACCGAGTATAGCATAGAAGTATATGGAAACAATGTCCTGTTTCTCCGGCCTCAATACATCCAGGAACTTCCACAATACTCCTTTTTTTTCACCTGCCATTCTGCTGATTTTTTGCCAAAATTACAGCAAAACACCCCCTAAAAGATAGTATTACTATTATAACGAGATTAAAATACTATTGCAAATGTAAATCTTAACATTCCCCTCACAACCATTATTACATCTACACACTCTAAACGATACACCGTATATACATACGAGTGAAGAGTCGCTATCAGAAAACAACAACATCTCCCATAAATAAGGCTGCCTCCCATATCTGCTGAGGCAGAAGCGGGAGGCAGCCTATATTAAAAATTGCCTGTTATATTAGTGTGCTACAACTATCTGCTTAACGATAGCGCCTTCTACTGAACCTTTGATAGTAACGAAGTAGTTACCATTAGAAAGGTCAGCTACAGAGAAGTTGCTGAACTGAGTAGCGCCATAAGGAACGCTAATGCTGCGCACTACGCGACCCATAACGTCAGTAACAACGATGGTGCTGCTCTGAGCAGTATTCCAGTTCAGGTTTACATTTACTGTGCTTTCAGCAGGAACTGGGAACAAAGCAGCAGTACCTGCATTGTTGCTTACATTCTTTACTGAAGCTACATAAGAACCATAGTAGTAGTTAGCATGAGTATCGCCAGATGCATTTGTCCAGCCGATGCTGATGTCATTAGACTGACGGTTTGATGAAGTCATCTGACCATGGGTGTTGTATGTATATGTGAACCTGTACATATCATTCCATGAACCCATACCGGCAGTGTCCCATGTCTGGTCAATTTCAGTCATTGGATTTGCATCAGTGAAATCACTGTAAAGCTTCAGTGTGCTGTTTACGAAAGCTGTACCGTCATAAACCTGATACAGGTCAGAAGTAGTTCTGTTAGCCGTATCATATGTATGGGTGTACATTTCGGAGTTATCCCAGCCGGCACCATTCCAGTTGGCATGAGTAGCAGTCAGCATTTTGTTTGCTGTATTGTACGTATAGTCAACTTTAGTAGTGAATACAGGCGTAGAAGAAACGAAAGCATTGCTGGTTTCATTAATAACGTTGCCTGAAGCATCATAATAATAAGTAACCTGAGATGCAGGAACATAAGCACTTACACCATCCCATATCTGAAACTGGTCGTAAGAAAGCTGATTAGCTGCATTATATGTGTACACATTCCTGGAGTCGGTTATCCATGCAGATGTACCATCCCAGTGTTGTGTAATCATTGTGGCTTTATTGCCAGCAGTGTTATAAGTGTAGAGATACCTGAACTGGTTTACCCAGCTGAACGAAACCATAGCATCCCATACCTGAGAGACACGGGTAGAGAGGTTATTGGAAGCATCAAACTCCTGTACCCAACGCATGTTGTTATTGAGTGTATCACCGAGGAATGTCCAGTTAACAGCGTTGTCAAACTTCATCTGATTCTTCAGATCGCCACCTCTTACTGAAGAGTAATAAGTGTATTCTGTAGAGTCTGTAGCTTTGAACTCCGCACCATCGTGCGTGCTGTTTGCGGCCGCTGTAAGACGTGACTGGGCCTGCGTATCCTGAGCCATCAAAACAGGTAATGCAAGAGTTAAGAGTAGCTTTGTTTTGTTCATAAAAGGCAATTTAATATGATTAGTTTTGTTAGAAACTGTAAAAACCCTACAATGATAGTAATTATTTCTGTGAAAATGCAAATAGCGCACAAAAATAGTGTGGTGCTAAGCTCCCTCAGGCTTCCGCAGAATACCATTCTGATGCTCAGCTAATGGTGACACTCCCCGGCATGGTTACAGAGTTTGTTGCGTGGAGAAAAAACAATATTGCGCAGTTATTTTTCATTACGGGCAATACCATTCCAGAATTGCACACATTTTATTGAAAATCAATTATTTATAAAATCATCGAGACTAGAAACAATGGTACTTATTGCTCAAAAAGGTTACAAAAATTGCTCGCGGATATTTTATTATATGAGAGATATACGGGATCATAGGTTACAGGGTTTGCTATAAGGTATAAAGGTACGATAATATTCTGTTGTTAGCGCCACCCCTACCTATTGCTTACAAGCATAAAATTCATTGCAACAGCCCGGGCAAACCTGGCACTATAACGACAGACAACATGTGAGCGCTACTGATGTCCTCATCTAAAAAAAACACGAAACGAAATAATATCATATTAGTAAATGTGGTGAAACACAGACGGTTTAAAATACCCGATTAAAAGATTGCGCGCCTTTTTACTAATTTTGCGGCTTTTAACCATAGACACAACGAAGCAAATATGTGGCATAAAACCGCCGCGTTTATCATAAAATACAGGGTTGCATTGCTGATAACACTGCTGGCAGCTACAGGGGTAATGGGCTATTTTGCCAGCCAGGTAGCGCTTAGCTATGAGTTCACCAGTGCAGTACCTACCGATAATCCCAAGTATATAGAATATCAGGCTTTCCGTAAACAGTTTGGTGAGGACGGCAACCTGATGGTAATAGGTGTACAGACAGATAAATTCTTTGAACCGGAGTTTTTCAGTGATTATGCGGTGCTGGCTGATGAGATGACGCACATAAGCGCTGTGGAAAATGTACTGAGCATACCGGGCGCCGTGACGCTGGTAAAAGATACGGCCACATCAAAGCTGAAAGTAAAGCAGATATGCGGCAAACCACCTTTTACAAATACAGACGCTATAAAAGCAGAGTTTCTGAACCTGCCCGTATATAAAGGTTTCCTGTATAACCCGGAAACCAATGCTTATATGCTGGCGGTGCGCCTGAACAAGGATACACTGAACTCAAAGTACAGGGAAGGTGTGGTGCGCCGTATCATAGAGCGAGGAGACGCATTTGGTAAAAAGCAGGGCGTGGAGATGCACTACTCAGGCCTGCCACTGATACGCACCCAGATGGCTATGAAGGTACAGAGCGAGATGAAGCTGTTCCTTATCATGTCATTTGTACTGACGGCCGTGATACTGGTACTCTTCTTCAGAGCCTTTGTAGCTGTGCTGGCATCTATGCTGGTGGTAGCCATAGGGGTGATATGGAGTGTGGGTACAATAGTGCTGCTGGGATATAAAATAACGCTGCTTACGGCACTCATACCGCCACTGGTAGTGGTGATAGGCATACCTAACTGTGTGTATCTGCTGAACAGGTATCACTATGAATATGCACGGAACCCGAACAAGATGAAATCGCTGCTGCGGATGGTGGACAGAATGGGTATCGTGACCTTCTTTACCAACCTGACGGCAGCCATAGGGTTTGGTGTATTTTTCTTCACCAGAAGTACCCTTCTGAAAGAGTTTGGTCTGGTAGCGGGTATCAATATCATAGCGCTGTTTGTGATATCGCTCATATTCATCCCTGCATTCTTTAGCTTCCTGCCACCGCCTGCAGTAAAGCATACCAAATATCTGGAAAGCAAAATCATCAATGGTATTCTCACCAAACTCACTAACTGGGTATTCAGTCATAGAGTATGGATATATGGGTTTACACTGATAGTATGCGGCTTCTCTGTATGGGGTGTGATGCGCCTGAAAAATGATGCACACATAGTAGATGACCTTCCAAGACAGGATAAGGTATCAATAGACCTGAAGTTTTTCGAGACCAACTTCAAGGGTGTAATGCCACTGGAGATAGTAGTAGATACCCGCAGGAAACGCGGTGTGGTAACCGGACTGAGCGTGATACGCAAGATGGATGAGCTGTGCCGTATACTGGAAAGCTATCCTGAAATAGGCAAGCCAATATCAATAACCAATGGTATCAAGTTCGCTTCACAGGCCTACTTTGGTGGGGATTCGTCCTATTTCTCTGTACCAGGTGACTTTGGCGCTGCATTTCTGGCACCTTACCTGGCTGCAAAAAATGACACCAGCAAGGGTAAAGACCAGATACTGAGTAAGCTGCTGTTCTCATTCATAGACAGCACCAAGCAGAAAGCACGTATAAGTGTGGGCATGGCCGATGTAGGCTCTCATAAACTGCCGGCGCTTCTGGATAGCATTCGCCCTAAAGTATATGAGCTATTTGACTCATCGCGCTATGATGTAACCTTTACCGGAACAAGTATCACGTTTCTGGAGGGTAGCAAATTCATTGTGGCCAGCCTGCGCGACAGTCTGATATTTGCGTTCCTTATTATATTCGGCTGTATGGTGGCCCTGTTCCGCTCGTGGCGCATACTGCTGATGTCCATAATAGTGAATATAGTACCACTGCTTATCACAGCCGGCCTCATGGGCTGGATGGGTATAAGGATAAAGCCATCAACGGTACTGGTATTTTCTGTAGCATTGGGTATTACCATAGATGTGACCATACGGTTTCTGGTAAACTTCAAGCAGGAGCTGGCACAGCATGATGACAGTATAGCAGATACCGTACACAGAACCATGCATGATACTGGTCTGAGCATCATCTATACCTCTCTGATACTGATAGCCGGTTTCGGGGTATTTATGCTATCACAGTTTGACGGTACGAAATCGCTGGGTTATCTGACCTCAATCACACTGCTGCTGGCAATGGTTACCAACCTGACCCTGCTGCCTGCATTGCTGCTGTGGATGGACCAGGTGATAGAGAAGAAGAATAACTCTGTTACCTTCCTTATGGGAGAAGATAAGGATGATGTAATAAAGCTCAACGACTGATTTTCCTAACTTTGCTATAGCACACACGTCTTTCTGCCGTCTGTAAGCGGTAAAGAGCCGCACAGTGCCAGGCAGGAAATGGAAACAGACAAAATACACAACAAAGGACAGGCAAGACTATTTAACAACGGATTTCTGGAACTGATGAGCAGAACCCATCCGCTCATTATATACAGTATCTACTTCCCCATAATAGGTTATCTGCTGTGGTACGGGCATACTGACAGAGGTATAGCTATAAGTACAGAAGCAATTGCTTTTGCTGGCGGGGTACTTTTCTGGACCCTTTTTGAATATGTGATGCACCGCTACCTGTTTCATATGGCTACAGAAAGCCGCATGGGCAGAAGGATAGTATACACTATGCACGGCGTACATCATGAATACCCCCGCGATAAGGGCAGACTGTTTATGCCACCTGTACCGAGCCTCATCATATCGGGCATAATACTGCTGGTGTTGTATGTGCTTGCTGGCAGTTATTCATTCTCATTCTTTCCCGGCTTCATGTTTGGCTATCTGGCTTATGCATCCATGCACTATGCCATCCATGCATTTGCACCGCCCAAATGGCTGAAAGCATTGTGGCGCAATCACCACCTGCATCACTATAAAACACCGGACAAGGGATTTGGTGTAAGCTCTGTACTATGGGATGTGGTATTTGGCACCGTACCCACCAAAGAGGACATAGCAGGAGCCCATGATTAAGAGGCTGTTAAGGGACACTGATATCAATTAACGCTTACGTACCCGGATAATAATATCAGAGTATTCGTTGGCCCGCTTTACCAGCACAGGGGTACTGTTTTTCTGAGACTCCTCCAGCAGCGATATCCATGAGGGGTTGGCATTGCGGGGAAGGCGGTAGAAGCGTGCAGATTCATTGAATGTAACCTCAATGTACTGGTCGGTGGCAGAAGCAGGATGTATAGCCGCTACCGTGAGGGCATATTCTACAGGGTGCTTTCCGTCATTCACTTTTTTCTTCTTAGTACCCATGCAGGATGCACATATACTCAGTGCAAAAAACAGGCACAGGAATGGTATACCTGCAACACGGGAGACAGTATTTTTTAACCACATTTGTATCAGGGGCATGTGATGAGCGCCGAGTAGTTATTGAGCGTATTGTTAGTGGCACTATATGCAGGGTCTGTACTAAATACGGTACCGGAAGTACCCATAGGCGCATAAGATGTAGTAGGCTGCACATTTATCATTGTAATGTTAGGCGTAAATGAGCCGGCGCAGGCAGGGTTTTCCTGAGCATGGAGCCATGTGGAAAGCGGTACGGGCTGATTGAACATAGCAGGGTCAAACACATATGCCTTAGGGCCTTTGGGCGTCTGAATAGTAACCAGCGGAGCTACGTGATACCACCAGCGTATACAGCAACCACCCCACTTCTGTCCCTGCACACATAACTTGTTGGGAGAAGGATAAGCAAAGCTGAATATCTTCTTCGTACCATACTTGTAGCGATTGTTGATAATCCAGCACATCTTGTGAGCGCGTGCATAACAGCCATCTATACAGTACTGGAAAGGAATACAATAATCAATAGCGTAAGGACCAGGTACAGCACAGCACTGACGGGTGATGTAGTCGAACATGAGCTGGGCTGTGGTAAAATCAGGTATTACATTATTCAGGCCCGGGTCGGTGGTATTTATGATACCCATTTCGCCGGGATTGTCCAGCACGTTATCGCTCATATCTGAAAGATTGATAGTGCGGGCTCCGGTACGTCCGTTGACCACTCCCCTGCCGCTAACCAGTGCTGCCTGCGAGCCGGTAGCATAAGCCGCAGAAACAATTACACCCTGCCAGGGATCGAAAGAAACACTAAGCGGCTTACCGCTCTCCATAGCCTCACGCATGAAGTTTGTGAGGCGTACGCCGGAGGCAATGAGCCCCTGTGCATTTTCGTTGAAGAGTACTTCTACATCGGCAGAGCCATCTATGGGCTGTATACCGGCTATGGTGAGTGTGCTGCTGAGTACCTGATAGGCCCCATTCCTGCCGGAAGAAGTCTCAGAGGTAACAGGAGTATCGTAAACTATTGTTGATTTTGCATCATCTGTACTATCCTTACGGCTACAGGATGATACCGAAAGCAGTATAGCCGAAAGTACTGCTACCGGCAGCAATGCCCATGTACGAATGCTACGGGAACGGGAAACAAATGAAGCCATAATAAAAAGTTTACATTCCTGCATCAGGAACACATACGTCTAAAGTACAAATCATGATACCAATATCCAAAGATTTATGTGTATTTATTTTTCTATGAAAAATACTGAATGTGTTAATCAGAAAATAACTAACTTTCAATGGCCGTGTGCTTTTTCATATAAACATCTGATTATGTCATACAGACAACTCATTACGATATTAATACTATTGAATTGCTGCAGCCTGGTAAGCAATGCACAGAAAAAGAATCATCTTCCGGTAACGCAACACAATACTGTAGTATCGCAACTACTGCGTATGAACAGACAGACGACAGCACAAAAAACCACTGCGGGTATACCTACACAAAGAGTGATAGCACAGAGCACATGGGACCATACCCTGAGCGACTATGCAGACTCTGTGGAGCTGAGATACTCTGGCATGCGCAAATCGGAGTATGACTATAACAATATGATATATGCCTATAACTATCCGTATGGCACAACCCCGATGTTTAACTATGCTGGCATACATACAACACCGCAGGTGCAGTACGACACCTTTGTACACTGGACCATCAACCCATTTACCATGCCTACATTCATGCTGTATGAAGGATGGTTTGCCAACTATGATACACTGAACAACCTTATCGGGTTCAGACAGCTATATATAGACTCTGTAACGAATGACAACAAAGCTTACCGTAATATTTTCACCAACGATGACCACAACATAAAAGAGGGATACTGGTTTAACCTGAATGCAGGAGTAGAAGACAGTGCTTTTATACAATATTTCCAGTACGATACTACCGGGCTGCTGACAGCAGACAGTGTATATGAGCTACACCTGGGCGTATGGCGTATAGCTGCCAAAACATACTACGGGCATGATACGAGTGGTAACCTGACACTGATAGACCATTATGCCAACGTAAGTGATACCTCCTTTCTGCTGCCACTGGTGCAGCAATCAAAGTATGTAAATACCTATGACACGAGCAACCGTCTGGCATCTGTATACACAAGCCTGCATAACGGCACATCATTATTGCCATATGTGAAAGATACATTTGACTACATGGGCACATTGACATTCCATACCGCATGGCGACAGCACCAGATGGATGGTATACATGGCACATGATGGCCACAATTCAGAATGACCAAACATGTAACAGCAGGAATGCCCGATACGATATATCATGACGGATGGGACAGTATAGCCCATGCATGGACCCCTATAGCAATGGATGCCGTACACTATAACAGTGATGATGACCCGGACACACTGGACCAGTATCTGTATAACTGGACGGCATACTCTCCCACACCCGACTATACAACAGTGTACTATTACGAGACATTTATAGATACTACCCCAACCCTGAAAGTAACGCTGCCACAAACCGGCAAACTGAACATATATCCTAACCCGGCACGTGCTTCCATACATGTGGCGCCGGACAACATGCCCGCAAACCAAAACTATGCAGTGTATATACTGAATATGACCGGACAGGTAGTGCAGCAGGTAAGTGTAACCAGCTATACAGGAAAGGATATAACAGTAGCTCACCTGCCCCCAGGCATGTATGAGGTAGTGCTGAAAAGCAGCGGCGGGCAGGTGTACACCGGCAAATTCATCAGAGAATAGGCCCCCGTTACGGCATAAATGAAATAACGGTGCTTATTTTTGCCACCGGTACATGACTTACACACTGGATTTCCCTACAGGAAGCGTAACATACTACATGAACAGCCCGGCGGCGGGCCTGAGAACATTATGCCCACCTGAAAGTACTATACTGATAACAGATGCGCATGTACAGGCGGCATGGCCACAGCTTTTTGAAGATTACAGAACGATAACCATTCCCGCCGGAGAGCATAATAAAACACTGGAGACAGTGGGTGATATTATAGCACAACTGGTAACCGCCGGTGCCGACAGAAAATCTACAATAGTGGGAATAGGAGGTGGTGTGGTAACAGATATCACCGGGCTGGCAGCATCAGTATTTATGCGGGGTGTAAAGTTTGGGTATGTGCCTGCCAGCCTGCTGGCGATGGTGGATGCGGCAATAGGTGGGAAAAACGGCGTGAACGTGGGTATGTGGAAAAACATGGCGGGTGTAATACAACAACCTGCATTCATATGGTATGATACGGCATTGCTACAGACACTGCCGGAAGCGGAATGGAGTAACGGATTTGCAGAGGTTATAAAATATGGCGCTATATGTGACCCAATGTTGCTGGACGAACTGAGTGCACATGATTTAAAGCACTACCGGCAAAATGAGCTGGCCCTGAAAAACCTGATAGCCACATGTACCCGACTGAAAAATGAAATAGTACTGGCAGATGAGCGGGAAGGCGGACTAAGGAAAATACTAAACTTCGGGCATACAGCCGGGCATGCGCTGGAGCGTATATATGACCTGCCTCACGGGCAGGCCGTGGCTGCCGGCATGGTGATAGCCTGCTACATATCTGAAAAGAAAACGGGACTGCCCCCGGCAGTGACCGGACAGATAACAGACACACTGAAGCGGTATGGCCTTAACCAACTGACCGACATAGACACGGACAAGGTGATGGACCTGCTGAAAGCAGACAAAAAAAAGAATGGAACAACGATAGACTATATACTCCTGAGCGATAAGGGTGAGGCAAAAATAGTACCAATGCCCTCCGACGAAATAGCACAGGCACTGAAAAACTATGAGAGCACATTTAGAACCCGGTAATATAGACGGAACTATATGGGTACCCCCATCAAAAAGTATGACACAACGGGCCTATGCAGCAGCACTGCTGTTTGCCACCCGTACAAGGATACATAATGCAGGCACATCGGCAGATGAGCTGGCCGCCCTGAAAATCATAAAAAGCATGGGGGCAAAGGTGGGTGGCAACTCTATTACAGCCCCCAATGACAAGAGCATGTGGCGCAGTATAGATGCCGGTGAGAGTGGACTGAGCGCCAGACTGTTTGCACCCATAGCAGGGCTGGCAGACCAACCGGTGACACTGACAGGACATGGCTCCCTGCTGAACAGGCGCATGGAGGGACTGGCAGAAGCACTACCCAGACTGGGGATAACCATTGAAAACTTCAATGGCTACCTGCCTGCCACCATATGTGGCCCTGTAAAGGCCGTGGATACGGAGCTATATACATCGGGCAGCTCGCAACTGGTGAGTGGCATACTGTATGCCTTATGTGCCAGCGCCACAAAGCCTGTGACACTAACCGTGAAAGGGCTGAAAAGCAAACCATACATAGACATGACACTGGATGTACTGGCACACTTCGGGCGGCCGGTACATAATGAGGGGTATGCAAAATTTACGATAGACCCTGCAAAATTTGAATACAGAGAAGAAAGGGAAATAAGCATAGAGGGCGACTGGAGTGCAGCATCGTGCCTGCTGGTAGCTGGCGCCATAGCAGGCAGGGTACATATACCTAACCTAAGAACAGACTCGCGACAGGCAGACAGTATATTACCGGCCATACTGGAGGAGGCCGGGGCTATAGTAACAACCGACGAGCAGGGCATTACCGTAAGTAAGGGAGCGTTGCGGGAATTTGAGACAGATGTAACCGATGCGCCAGACCTTTTCCCGGCACTGGCAGTACTGGCATCCTTTTGTCGTGGTGGCAGCAGCATCAAAGGTCTGCACCGGCTCTTTGACAAAGAGAGCAACCGGGTGGAAAGCATAACTGAGATGCTATGGCGATATGGAATTCCATTCTCGGCAGAGGATGACGTACTGTATATAGAAGGGCGGGAAAAAGCCAGATATACCTACATAGACGGGTATCATGACCACCGTATAGTGATGGCTGCTGCAGTATGCGCACTGCGGGCCCGCGGCCATGTAACCATAACTCATGCACAGGCGGTAAACAAATCTTACCCACAGTTTTTTGAACATCTGTATGCATGTGGCGTGAACTGTGAAGTATCGGAATAGGGTGAGCTGCAGGCGGACACATGAACTATCTTTGCAGGTATGAATACACTGGGTCGCGTTTTTCGTGTTAGTATTTTCGGTGAGTCGCACGGCAATTATGTGGGTGTGACCATAGATGGCTGCCCTGCGGGCATAGCGCTCACTACCGAAGACATGGAGTATGACCTGAGCAGACGCAGAGCAGGGGCAAAGGGTACTACCCCACGTACAGAGGCAGACATCCCGGTACTGGCATCGGGGGTATTCAATGATTATACAACGGGGGCTCCCATTACTATTCTTTTTGCCAATAATAACACCCGCTCTACAGATTATGAAGCGCTGCGCAATACACCCCGGCCCGGCCATGCAGACTTTGTACTACATGAGAAACATGCCGGATATAATGACTATAGGGGCGGCGGGCACTCATCGGGGCGCCTGACACTGGGGCTGGTAGCTGCAGGAGTAATAGCAAAAAAAGTGCTGGAAGGTGTAACTATACAGGCAACACTGACAGAGGCGGGCGGAAATACTGATATAGATGCAGCCATTGAAAAAGCGGTAGCAGAGCAGGACAGTATAGGCGGTATAGTAACATGTAGTGTGCAGGGGCTGCCTGTAGGTGCCGGAGAGCCGTTCTTTGACTCGCTGGAATCTGTGATAAGTCATGCCATTTTTTCAATACCTGCTATAAAAGGCATAGCATTCGGTGCCGGCTATGCGGCTGCCCGTATGAGGGGCAGTGAGCATAATGATGCCATCATGGATGCCAGTGGCAAAACAGCTACGAATAATGCCGGAGGCATCAACGGAGGAATATCGAACGGAAATGAACTAACCTTTACTATAGCCGTAAAGCCTCCCAGCAGCACACCACGTACACAACATACCTGGAATAAAGCAACCAATGCGGTAGAAGCATTTACTGTAAAGGGACGGCATGACCTATGCATAGCGCTACGGGTGCCGGTAGTAGCTGAAGCTGCTACAGCGATAGCAATAGCAGACGCAATATTAATCAAGGGTAAATAAAACAAATGCTAATGAAGTTTTAACACCGGCAACTACCGGTGTGGCACTATATTTGCAGCCCCAAAATGAATCTTTAACCTAAACTAAATTTAAAAAAACAAGAGAAATGAAAAAAATGCTACTTGTTGCTGCGGCAGCAGTCTTTTCTACCCTGTCGTATGCCCAAAACACAAATTTCTTTGCTACGCAAAAAGCACAGCCGGTTAATGCCGTAAACTACGGTAAGGCGTATGCTGAAGGTTTTGCAGCAAAAACTACTGCTGTAGGTGATACAGTAAGTCTGACACACATTGAAACCCCGGCTGATACCAACAGCTTCTATTCTTATGTAAATGATACGGGAGCTTTCTTTGGTATCAACGCATTTGAATACAAAGGATTTGCTGAGCGTTATGATTTTGACCCATCAGCAGTTACCTACAAAGTAATAGGTGTTGCTTACCTGTTTGGTGGAACAGTACAGCCTGCATCAACTAAAACAGTAACTTTCCATGTATGGAGCCAGGGTCCTAAAACAGCGACATCTTCTCCTACTATCTCTCATAATGGCTTCCCTGCTACATCACTTGCTGCAGGCAGCATGAATATCACTGACCTTGGTATAGGTATGGCAGGTGCACCGGATACAATGGGTGCAGTTCTGTTCCCTACGGCTACAGGCTACCTTACTGACAGCTTCTTTATAGGTTATAACATTACCTATACATGGGCTGCTGCTGCCGGTGACACAATAGGCCTGTACAGCAACCTTGATGGTGAGCGTACTGAGTGGGTTGTAGATCTTACACCTGGTGACACTGTAATCAACAACGTATCTGTATCACAGAACGCTGCTGGCAACTGGGTAGACAATGCAATAAGCCGTAATATATTCAACAACCAGGCGATATTCCCTGTTGTTATCATAGGCCCTGGTACTGCATCTACATCTGGTCTTACACACAAAGGCTTCACTTTCTATGGTACGTTCCCTAACCCTGCATCTAACAGCACTAATGTAAAGATTGGTCTGGACCGTGGCGCTGACGTAACTGTAAGCATCATGGATATGACTGGCAGGCAGATACGCACTATCAGTGCAAACGGCCTTGCTGCAGGTGACAACACTATAGCTATCAATACTGCTGATCTTGCTGCAGGCCAGTACATAGCACTGGTACGCACCAGCACAGGTAACGGTATAGCTACACAGATAACTGTGATAAAATAATGATACCTGATTTCAGGCTTTAATAAAAGCGCTCTGCATGTGCAGGGCGCTTTTTTACGTCAATTAACGCCACTTTATGAATGATTAGTGACCTGTGAGCCGTATTTTTACGCCCGCTCAAAAGACAGAAATGATCAAAAAAGTACTATCTGTAGCATTATCTCTGATATCTCTGTGCAGCTATGCGCAGAAAAGTGTACACAGCTACAGAACCATACAGCCTGCCATAGAATGGCAGGAGCGCACAACCGCCACCGGCGATACAGTGATTATGAATAACATACCCACATCTGCTACTGACCGGGTACTGTATGGTATAGGAGCGGCTGACAGTGGCTATACATCCGGTACCAATGTGTATAATGACCGTGGATTTGCAGAGCGCTACTCCTTTGGTATTTATGACAGTTCGGTAAAAGTGATAGGTGTTATGACACTTTTTGGAGGGCATGTTAACACCGGCAGTGATAAAACAGTAACACTGAAACTGTGGCAGCAGGGAGCTGCACGTATGATAGCCCCCAATCTGTATTATGAGGGCTTCCCGGCCGAAGTCATGGACAGCCTTGTGGTACCTGCGACCAATCTGGGTATAAGTGCCGGCACTGGTACACTAAAAACCTTCTACTTCCCCACCGGGACCACATACCTGAGAGGCCCATTCTTTGCCGGCTACACTATGGATTACAACTTCACTACTACAGAAGGTGATACGATAGCACTGATGATGTCCAAAGACGGAACCAGAAACACGCCGGACTATGCACTGCGATACAATATCAATACAGAGGGAGATACCACATCGACAGATACACTGCTGAATGTGCAGAATGCCACACAGTGGAGTGACAACATATGGCATGACAACTATACCGATAATGACTATCTGTATAACAACATGGCTATTTTCCCTGTAGTGATCACCGGTACGGCCCTTTCTACACCTATAGTGCATAAAAGTCTGAATCTGTATGGCGTTTACCCCAACCCTGCCAGCAGTACTGCACACATAGATGTATCACTGAGCACAGCGACTGAGCTATATATTACCCTCACTGATATGACAGGAAAAGTAGTGTACCAAAATAAAGTATCTGTAAAAAGTACCGGGAGACATACTATAGATGTACCTACAGGTACACTAGCTGCCGGAAACTATCTGGCACTGGTACGCACTGATGCCAATAGCGGAATAGCTGTAAAATTATCTGTGCAGCGCTAAGCGGCTCATTTCCCTTTTACATAATTAGTCACTACTTTTGCGATAATACATCTGAACATGAAGCGTATCAATATTAATATTCTTATAGCAGTTTTTCTGATAATGATTGTAGCCGGGGCACGCCTGGTGAATGCCAGCCTGGGGCTGCACAACTTAGTACCTATTGCAGCAGTAAGCCTTTTCAGCGGATCTGTACTTAAAAACAACCGTGCACTGGCATTTCTGGTACCCATACTGGGACAGTTCCTTGCCGATGTACTCTTTCAGATGTACACATATATACCCGGCTTTTACTGGGCAACAGACATGCTGTTTAACTATGCAGCTATTATAGGCGCAACAGCGCTGGGTATTGGTATGAAGAATATGAAACCATTAACGATAGCCGGCTTTACACTGGGTGCGTCTCTTACATTCTTCCTGGTGTCCAACTTCGGATACTTTGCCCATGGATGGAACGGCTACAGCTTTGCCGGTCTTGCAAAGACTTATGTAGATGCCATACCATTTTATCAGAATTCATTTATGGCTGATATAGCCGGAGCTTTCCTTTTCTTTGGCGGCTATAGCCTTACTCAGAAGGCGCTGGAGGCTAAAACAAGCAAAATCAAAGCATAATTACCTTACAGGTAAACTTAAGTTTTATCCCGGCTGATAATTATCAGCCGGGATATTTTTTTTACAACAAACTGGTATTGGTAGGCGATAAATATTGTTCATATATTTATATCTTTGCACAACAAAAAATTGTTAAGATTTTGAAAAAAAGTCATTAAATTACAATCAAGTAACACCGTAAAGAATACCATTCCGGCATAACTGATCCACCACCTGCCAACTACAAAACGGACGATATGCCGGAATAAAAGATACTATACTGGTTTGCATAATTGAGAACCCGAAAAAGAGCGAGCGAATGGACTTCAAAAAGTTAGTATCCCTGAACATCGCCATTATAGGCGAAACAGAGGCAGCAGAAATGTATGCCAGAGCTTTTACAAGTGCTGGCCATGTAGTGCACATGGCATGTAGTGAAGATGAGAACCGGCTGCAGAAAGCTGTTCCGGACATCTACGGTAACATCAATTACACCACCATCTCTGAAGCAGCCAGTATGTCTGACTTCATATTACTGGCTACCACGCCCAAAGATGTGCGTGAGGCATCTTACTGGCTGGGAGATGTGCGCCGAAAAGTAATAGTGGATGTAACGGCAAACGTTCATGCCCCGGATAACGAGCAGGTGCGAACGGTATGCGCCATAAAGGCAATAACCGGCTCAGAACATGTGATTAAAGTGTTTCACACCAGCGGGTATGAAAGTATATTACAACCACTGTTTAACGGTGCGCGGGTAGATATGCTGCTGCTGAGTGACAGCAAAAAAGCCAAAGAGATAACACGGATAATGGCGATAGAAATAGGCGCCAAATATTTCTATGACTTTGGTGGCAGCGAAAACATACCTCTGTTCAATGAAATGACACGGGTGTGGCGCAAACTGTATGTAGCACAGCATCCGCAACGGGTGCAGACAAATGACAACAACATTGCCCAGACGTAAGGCGTTATGAAATATGTACTATTAAAAAATAATCCCGCTTCTATGAGGCGGGATTATTATTTGCATTGGTATGTGTGTCCATTGCATCATTAGCCGTTATCTCATAAAACAATAAAGGCACTCCTGCTTCCCGGAGTGCCTTTACTATTAAGTATGTATTGATTGTCTATTTTATAAACTTAACCTGAGCAGACTGCATCACCTGCTGATTAGAGCTATTTGTAATCCATGCCACAATACGGCTATCTGCAGGTACAAACGGTGGCATTTTTTCTGCAACAAATGCTCTGTCATTGATTTTCTTAGTATCCAGTATATACACCTTTACTATTACCCTTCCCGGCTCTTTAGCAGGCATGGAGGTAAGTATGGGGTCGCCCAGAGGAATGGTTGTAGCCATAGACCTGATGATATTAGTAAAATCATACTCCTCATCAGAACCTGGGTGTACAGGGTCATTAGTAGGATATTCCTGCACATCTACAACATTATCCTGAACAAGCGCTACATGAAGGTTGTGGCCAAAAGTAATAGCATAAGGATAGCTCATGGTGCAAATGATGGTATCTTCCTGAGTGTCGGGATTATAACCACTGTAAACAGTAAGGTTAATAGAATCTGGCACAGCCAGTGCGCTCTGAATAGCAGCACCCCATGCGCCACGGTCCAGCTTCACAACACCGGCAACAGGCCTACGGTCTACACCGGCAGTAGGCAGCTGATTGACCCCGCCGAAAATTGCATCAGATATAACTTTTGAGTCCTGATGACGGAAGTCATATTGCGCATCATGCGGTGGTGTTGTCTGAATTGGGCCTTTAATGTATAAAGCCAGCACATTAAGCCGTCCGGGATTGTCCTTTTCCCTCTGCTCCAGTTCCTCATGAGCAGCAGGGCAGTTAGTACAACTGGCACCGGTAAACTCCTCTATGAGTACATTCCTGTCCTGTGGTGCAGGTACATCGCCTACATAAGTAGTATCGGCAATTGTTACCGCAGTTTCGGTAAGCTTAATTATTGGTGGCTTTTCCTTGCAGGCGGTGAACAGGGACACAATGCCTGCTACAATAAGAAATTGTTTCTTCATTATTAACCAGAATGAAACACGAATTTAGGAAAATATCAGAAAATAAATGTTGCAACAGCAATAGTGACAGTAGTAAGACACAATGTTTTAGTACGTGGTATATGTTATAATATTGCCAATATCCGCACCCATCACCGTCTTTTCGTTATTTTGCACATATTTTCCTTTGATTATGGCTATATCCAAAGAAGTGAAGACAGGAGTGCTGGTGGCATCTGCCATTGTCATTTTCTTTACTGGTTTCTACTTTCTGAGAGGTTCGGATATTTTTTCTAACGATAAAGAATATTACTGCTACTACAACAATGCCGGAGGCCTGCAGGGGTCTTCAGCGGTACAGATAAAGGGTATCAATGTAGGGCATGTAGTGAGCATGGAGCTGGCTGGTGAGAAAGGAATAAAGGTAACCTTTGCTATAAAAGGTAAGGTATCAGTGCCTAAGGGAACAATAGCCAGTCTGGCATCGGCCGACCTGCTGGGAACAAAAGTAATAAGCCTGGACCTGGGCTCAGGGCCGGGAGAAGAGCCGGCTGGCGCTATACTGGAATCGGCAAAAAGCTCGGACGTAGTAGATCAGGTATCCGGCTCACTGACACCGAGACTGGAAGAGCTGAAGGAGACAATAGCTTCATTTAACGTGACACTGGCACGTGTGAACTCACTACTGAATGAGGATAATAAAACTGCAATATCAGGTACACTGCTGTCATTAAAAACAACGTCAGACAATCTGGCGAAACTTACAAATGAAAATGGCCAGCTGAACAGTATCATCCGTAATACCAACAGCATCACGGCCAATCTGGCTAAGAGTAATGACACCATCCGCAGTATTCTGAATAATACCAACAAACTATCGGCCCAGCTGGCTAATGCTCCCATTCAGAAAACTATAGCCGACCTGGAAAAAGTGGCGGGAGAGCTGCACGCCATTATGAGCAAGATAAATGATGGCAAGGGAACCATGGGTATGCTGGTGAATGATAAAGAGCTGTATAATAACCTTAACAGCTCGCTGAAATCCATAAATAATCTTACTGACGACCTTAAAGCCCGCCCCGGCAGGTATATCAGTGTCAGCGTATTCGGGGGTAAGAAAAAGGACTGATACCGGCAAGAATGAGGTCGTTATTCCCCGTACTAAGATGGATTACCGCAATGGTAATGACTCAGCTGCTGCTTGTGCAACATGGTTATGCACAGGAGCCAACAGTAGATACTGCCAATAAAATACGCATAGTAATAGCCAACACCGGCGCAATAGAGCACTACACTACAGATAGTGGCTCCTTCAATAAATTCATAGATGATGTAGTGATATATCAGGGTACTGATACCCTGTACTGCGACAGCCTGTATCAATTTGTAGAGCAGAAGAAGCTGGAGGCATTCAGCAATGTGCGTATAGCCCAGCAGGGTGGCACAGAGGGTGTATGTGACTTTCTGAGATACGCATCGGACAAGCGCATTGCCTACATGACCGGACAGGTAATACTTACCGATGGTAAAAATAAGCTGTGGTGTGAAGAGCTGACCTATGACCTTACCTCAAAAACGGGTATCTATAACAGAAGCGGAACACTGCAGAGCGACAGTACTATTGTGACCAGCAACTATGGGGTGTATAATGTGCGCTCGCACGATGCACGCTTTACCGGTAATGTACTGGTACTGGACCCACAGTATAAAATAGCCTCAAAAGACATGGGCTACAATACGGAAAGCCGGGTGGAGACATTCTATGACTACTCTGTAGTAACCAGCGACAGTGGAAGATCTGTACTAACGGCATGGAATGGTACCTATGACAGTAAAAATGTGATAGCAAAGTTCAGCGGGCACTCCTCTATATGGAATGACGGGCAATACATAGAAGCAGACTCTATGCACTATGACAAGACATCGGGCTACGGATTTGCGATAGGGAATGTGATATCTACAGATACGGCACAGCATGCCACCATCTACTGCGGAAGGGCTGATTACTTCAGAAAACAACGCATACTATGGGCTACAGAAAAGCCGGTGATGGAACTGGCAAACGGGAAGGATACCTTTTATATGCGTGCAGATACATTTTATGCCGCACCTATGATAAAGGTAAAGGGGCACACCTTTCAGATGCCGCAGGATACCCCGGATGTGGTACACAATGCGACAGCCGACAGCATTAAAGCCAGTACAGGTAGTGGTAGCAAACCCACAAATGACACTATAAAGCGGAAAATAAACAAACCTTTCAAACCAGTACCAGCACCCACTGCTGCCGATACTATAGCCATAGATACCGTGGCTGCACAACCAGACAGCACATGGATAATACCACCCTATAAAAGGTACGTTACCGACCTGCTGAGGGATACGGCCAAAAAGAAACCTGTAACTGCTGCTACTGAGGTAAGCGGTGGCAGACATAAAAAAAGGAAACAGGCAACTGCCGACATATCTACTCCGCCGACATACGACAGTACGGGCAACGATAGTACGGCACCTGTGTTCTTTACCGGCTACCACCATGTGCTTATATTCTCAGACTCCATGCAGGCCAAATGCGACAGCATTACCTATACCCGTGCCGACTCTATAGTGCGCATGATGTATGAGCCGGTAGCATGGGCAAGGGGTAGCCAGATAACCGGCGATACTATAATGATGCTGATGGACAGCGGAGGGGTAAAAAGTATGTATATCCCTAATAACTCACTAATGGTATCACGGTCTGGCCCGGAACAGGCAGAGCTGTTTGACCAGATACAGGGAAAATCGCTCACGGCTTTCTTTAAGGACAATGCTATACGCAAGATGATAGTAAATCCCGATGCACAATGTATCTACTACACCAAAGATGATGGTGGCGCCTATATAGGGGTCAATGATGCATCCAGTGTACTGATGCGTATCTACTTTGGCACACAGCAGATAAAAACAATACGTTTTGAACAGGATATACATCAGCAGCAGACACCAATGGACAAAGCAGACCTCCCTAACGAGCGTCTGAGCAGATTTCACTGGAGATATGAGGAAAGGCCGAAAGACAAACATGTATTATTTGAATAACTTACGGGAGACGGGGACTGAAATATTTTAAGAAACCTTTGATACGTACATAACTGACTGACGGTTAATTTTGGGCTGAGACAAAGACATTTTATATATTTGCACCCCGGCATGAGTAAACGGTTTATTAATTTATTTTATTTATTGGCGATATGCGTTGGCATTTCGTCCTGTGGTGGATTTGAAAAAATCCGTAAAAGCAGTGACGTAAACTTTAAGCTGACCAAGGCCAATGAATACTACGACAAGAAAGACTACGGTCATGCCAGCATGCTGTACAAGGAGCTGATGCCTATCATGAAAAGTACCCGTAACTATGAAAATCTGTTCTACAGATATTCATACACGTACTATTACATGAAGGACTATGTGATGGCATCCTACTACTTCAAGGACTTTACAGACTACTTCCCTACCAGTACACTGGCAGAAGAGTGCGAGTTTATGAGTGCTGTATGCCTGTTCAAATTTTCACCGAAATATTCACTGGACCAGAGTAATACGGTAAAAGCAGCTGATGCCCTGAGAAACTTTATAAGGAAGCATCCAAACTCTACCCGCATGGACGAGGCCAAACGTTATGTGGCAGAATCGCAGGAGAAGCTGGAGCGGAAGCAGGCAGATGCCGCAAAACTGTACTTCAACATAAGCCAGTATGAAGCGGCAAGCGTTACTTATAAATCAGTAATGCGTAACTTTCCTGAATCGCTGCATCATGACCAGTATCTGTTCATGATTATGAAATCTATGTACAAATATGCAAAAGCAAGTGTACCTGCCAAACAGGAGGAGCGCTATGCGAGTGCACTGAGTGCATACAGAGAATTAAAAGATACATACCCTAACTCGACCTACATGGCCGAGGCTGAAAGAATATACGCCGAAACAGACAATAACATTAAAAAAATACGAAATGAGCACCAATAGAAAGTCACTGAACTCAGTGAACCCGCTCGTGGAAACACGTGACGTGATAGCACTGAAAGAAAAAACAGGCAACCTGTATGAATCGATAGCTGTGGTGAGCCGCCGTGCCAACCAGATATCTGTGACCATGAAGGAGGAGCTGCACAGAAAACTGGACGAGTTTACCGTGCATGGTGACAACCTGGAAGAAGTGCATGAAAACAAGGAGCAGATAGAAATATCGCGCATCTATGAGCGTATGGCAAATGCGCCGCTTCAGGCTCTTTCTGAGTTTAATGACGAGCAGATATACTACCGTAAAAAGTAGGCTATAGCCAGTTATAGAAAAGCATTTAAGCTGTGTCGGCAGACACGGCTTTTTGTGTTTTTGACACACCGGCATTATGTACCCAATCAATAAATGTAAATGCATGCAGGTAATGCTCAGATAAAATACTGAGTGACCTATTTCCCGTAAATTGCAATCAGGATGAGCAGCAAAGAGCAAGGGCATATAGTGGTACAGGGGGCACGTGTCCATAACCTGAAGAACATAGATGTAAGCATTCCCAAAAACAAACTGGTGGTAATAACCGGCATCAGTGGCAGTGGCAAATCGTCTCTGGCATTTGATACCATTTTTGCAGAGGGACAGCGCAGGTATATGGAGAGTTTTTCGGCCTATGCACGCCAGTTCACCGGAGATATGGACCGGCCCGATGTGGACAAGATAACCGGCCTCTCACCAGTAATATCTATAGAGCAGAAAACCACCAACCGCAACCCTCGCTCAACAGTGGGTACGGTAACAGAAGTGTATGACTTCATGCGCCTGCTGTATGCCCGTATAGGAGAAGCATACTCCTACAACACAGGTAAGAAGATGGTGAAGTTCAGCGAAGAGGAGATAGTGGCGCATGTAAAGCAGCACTTTGCCGGTAAACGCATTATGCTGCTGGCGCCTGTGGTACGAGGCCGTAAAGGACATTACAGAGAGCTGTTTGAGCAGCTGAGAAAACAGGGGTATCTTAAAGTACGTGTAGATGGAGAAGTGAAAGACCTGAAAGAAAAAATGCAGGTAGACCGCTACAAGATACATGACATAGAACTGGTAGTGGACCGGCTGGCGGTACATGCCGACGGAGAGAGTGCCACACGCCTGAGCCAGAGTGTGCAGAAAAGCCTGCAGATGGGCAAAGACCTGATGTTTGTAGCTGACGTAGATAAGGATAGCATACATCAGTACAGCAAACAGCTGATGTGTGTGGAAACCGGAATATCCTATGAAGAACCTTCGCCCAATACATTCTCATTCAACTCGCCCTATGGCGCATGCCCCCGATGCAAAGGGCTGGGACAGATATATGCTGTAAACATGCAGCAGGTACTGCCAGACACGGATAAGAGCATCAAGGATGGCGCTATAGCCCCACTGGGTGGTGAGCGGGATACATGGTCGTTTCAAATGGCGACGGTAATAGCGAAAAAGAACAAAATACCGCTGGATAAGCCTGTAAAAGACATACCGCAAAAACAACTGAACATACTGCTGTATGGAAACGAAGACGGTATTATTACCTATGATAATGACAACGCAGACGGATATACAGACCAGGTAGCAAAGCAGAACTATGAGGGTGTAGTGAATATGGTGCTGCGCTGGTTTGCCGAAAGCTCATCGGAAGCGGTGCGCTCATGGGCAGAGAGCTTTATGGAGCTCAACACCTGTACAGAATGTGAGGGCGCAAGACTGAAAAAAGATAGTCTGTACTTCAAAGTAGCAGAGAAAAATATAGCAGAGCTGTGTGAGCTGTCGTTACAGCAATTACAGGATTGGTTTGCCGATATAGAGGCACAATTAAGTAATAAGCAAAATACCATAGCGCGCGACATACTTAAAGAAATACGGGACCGCCTGCGCTTTCTGCTGGAGGTGGGGCTCCACTACCTGACACTGAACAGAGCTACACGTACACTGAGCGGAGGAGAGTCGCAGCGCATACGCCTGGCTACGCAGATAGGCTCACAGCTTACAGGCATTACCTACATACTGGATGAGCCCAGTATAGGCCTGCACCAGCGCGATAATATGCGGCTTATCAATGCACTGAAAAGCCTGCGCGACAGTGGCAACTCCGTACTGGTGGTAGAGCATGACAAAGACATTATGCTGGCATCGGACCACCTGATAGATATAGGGCCGGCAGCGGGTATGCATGGTGGCAGAATAGTAAGCGCCGGTACACCTGAGCAGGTACTGAAAGAAAAAACAACCACATCGGGCTATCTGAACCATACACTGGCTATAGAAGTGCCGGCAGAGCGGCGTAAGGGTAATGGAAAGAAACTGGCTGTTGAGGGCGCTACAGGCAATAACCTGAAAAATGTAACACTAAAGTTGCCACTGGGCACATTCATATGTGTAAGTGGCGTATCGGGCAGTGGTAAGAGTACCCTTATCAATGAAACACTCTACCCTATTCTGGCGCGCCACTGCTACCCAAAATTCAAACAGCAGCCGATGCCCTACCGCAAAGTGCGCGGTCTGGAGCATGTGGACAAAGTAATAGAAATAGATCAGAGCCCTATAGGACGTACACCACGCAGCAACCCGGCTACGTACTGTGGGTTCTTCAACGAGGTACGTCAGCTGTTTGCTCAGGTGCCCGAGGCTAAAATACGCGGCTACAATGCAGGGCGTTTCTCCTTTAATGTGAAAGGAGGACGATGTGAGGAGTGCCAGGGTGGCGGTATGCGTACTATAGAAATGAATTTCCTGCCGGATGTGTATGTGCAGTGCGAAAAATGTATAGGCAGGCGCTATAACCGCGAAACACTGGAAATACGCTACAAGGGTAAATCTATATCAGATGTGCTGAACATGACTGTAGATGAGGCCGTAGAGTTTTTTGTGAACGTATCTTTCCTGCACAGGAAAATAAAGACGCTGCAGGATGTGGGCCTGGGGTATGTGACACTGGGGCAAAGCGCTGTAACACTAAGCGGCGGCGAGGCCCAGCGTGTGAAGCTGGCTACAGAACTCTCTAAACGTGATACCGGACAGACCATATACATACTGGACGAACCGACTACAGGCCTTCATTTTGAAGATATAAAACATCTGCTGGCAGTGCTGAACCGGCTGGTGGACAGGGGAAATACTGTGCTGGTAATAGAGCATAACCTGGACGTGGTGAAGGTGGCAGACTATGTAGTGGATATGGGACCTGAGGGCGGCAGCGGCGGCGGGCAGGTAGTAGGAACCGGCACACCTGAAGACATAGCGCAGATACCGGAAAGCCATACGGGAATATTCCTGAAAACAGAGCTGGAGCAGCAGTGATATACGCAAAGACAGTTGTGTACTAGATGTCTGTTACTGCCATGAGCTGGCGGTAAGCCTTGATGAATATAACACCAAGATTGCGATGCGGAGGTACATAGTCTTTGTAACGTTCATTGAGCTCAGGACGATGGGAGAAGTATTCATCCAGCTCTGACCATAATGTAATCCAGTTTATGTCCTTGCCCTCCTGAAGCTGTGTATTGATGGCTCGGGTCATGGGTTCATTGATAGCGCCTACTCCCGTTTGCCGGGAAGCGATGATATGAGCATCGGGAGATGATTTTAGCACTTTTGCTACATTCTGATACCCACCACAGGAGCCCAGCACTACAATACGGGCATTACTGTCTATACGCTTCAGGGTGGACTTCACATGATAGCTGTGGCCACGGTGAATAATAAAGCGCGGCTTTATACCCATAGCTGCAAGATACGTATCCAGTGAGTCTATTGCCTTCTCATCATCAGGTGCGGTAAGGGGTACATTGGCATACATGGTAACCCGGTGACCACCCGTAGCGGTGATAGTAGCCCAGTACTGGTTAGAATCGATCTTCCATGCAGGATTCTTTTTATAGTCGTCAATAAAACCACGGTATGCTGTCTGCCCGTCATCATCGCCATAGAAGAACACACGTTCATCTACAGTGCCTGTATCATTAGCTATACGCGTATAAGGCAGGATGTTGACAGGCTGAATGTGCAGCTTTCGTGATACCTGTGCAGCGGCAGTGTCAGTAACGGTACCTATACTACTCTCTGCCAGCATACCCAGCAGCTGATACACAGCCATACCCTTGCGGCTCTCCTTCTTTCTGCACACCTCATAATTTTCAGCTATACGCTGGCGGAGGAAAACCAGCAGCGCACTGTCTGTAATACTACCTATAGCATCTGCAACATTCACCGCATCTTCCAGGTCATTTTCCCGGCCGTGTTCCAGCCCTCCTGCAAAGCGGGACATTACATTATTGCGCGCAGTATCGTCCATAGTAGCCAGAAACGCTGACAGTGTATTGTATCCTGCGCATAGGCGAATGAAAGAACGGAAATGGTCGTAATGCAATGAATCAAGAAACTGATTGCCACGAATGCTGCCCATACGCTCTGTCATGCGGCGGAAAGTACCCAGAAAACTACTGGTGTATATTTCCTCCCGCCCATAAACCATAATGTAAAACAGAGACATGGCAGACAGACTGTCAATACAACGGAAACGCACAACGTCGGTGGTATCGTGCATCTCATTCATAGTACGTACAAAATCGGTAAGGGTACGGTACTCCATAGCATCTGTATACAACTGGCGCGAGTCAGGCTCATTACTGCGGCGCAGGTGGGTAAGTGCGTTAAAGCTTTGCACAGGATTGGCAGCAATAGAATCTATCTCTTCAATAGACCTGTTACTGGTATAGAGGTAGGATATAAACGGTAAAGCCCTGAGCGGCGCTTCAGACTCGGCAGATGTGCGTACAATGGCCTGCACATAGGGGTCGCGACAGGCATATACTGCCTGCTTCAGCAGCATATTACTGGAGGTGGCATAACTGAATACAATGCCAGGCTCCTTACGTGCTGCAGCACTGATAATACGGGATGCAAATGTATCACGGGCAAACTCCTCCAGCCTGCGCAGCATAAGTACGGGGTTTCCTGCAGCAATAGCCTCATAGATAAATGCACGGGCTTCCGGCTTATTATCCAGCAGTACACGGGAGTTATCCAGTGTATAGATATCCGGATTTGCCAGTACATAGTCCAGTGCCTTATTCTCATTTACAGCCACTATGAGGTCATGCATATTGAGGGTAAGACTATCATAGAATTCAGGAGTAGGACGAGGGTCGGTAGCATACTGGCGCAGCAGCTCCCATATGGCACGTAATGCCTGTATCTTTTGCTGCTGTGTGGCTACATCATCCCTATCTACAGCAGGCATGTTTTCCACCATTACCTGCAGAGAGTCCACCCTGTTTATAAGTGCATGTGTGTAGTGCGCAGTAGCAGCCGGCTTACCAGCTACCGATACACGACCATCTGTTTTGCCATCAGCAGCATCGGCCTTGCGCTGCTCGTTGTCTATCTTATCATGAAACAATGCACGGGACAGTGGTACCGGCTGTAATAAAGTATCAGTGAGGTAGGGATTAAAACGCTCGTACCACAGCTTTTTAGGGACAACACGAGTTGAATCGGTACGGATATGCTGCGCCCATGCCGACATCTGAAATAAAAGCAGAAACGGCAACAGTAGTACTGACCCAATAAAACCGCGATGGATGCGGGACTTCATGTTAGCTCAAATATAGGTCTGAAAATGTAAACAAAACCCCAATTATAACGCATCAGAAAGGATAGCCAATGCCTATATTGAATATGAGATTCTTCTTTTTCCATGCAGGGTCGGCCAGGCGTATCTCATCCAGTGTCCAGCGGTCACCGTCTGGTAACCAGGGCTTGCGCACCGGCATACCCATATCGAACCGGAGGACAAGAATAGAAAAATCGAACCGGAGGCCTAAACCCACATCCGCTGCAAGCTCTTTATAAAAGTTGCTACTGAATGCACCGCCGGGGAAGTTTGCATCGGGACGAGCCAGCCATATATTGCCCGCCTCGGCAAACACACCCAGATTAATAAATTTATAAAGGTTCTGCCGCAGCTCTACATTCATTTCCAGTTTCACATCACCCAGCGCCTGTACATAACGGCGCGAGGTGGCAGAATCGTATTCATTGAACGTACCCGGCCCCACCAGACGTGATGGGAAACCACGAAGGTCACTGTTACCACCGGCCCAGAACTGTTTAATGTTGGGCAGCGAACCAGAGTTGCCATAGGGCATACCGATACCAGCCTGTACCCTTGAGGCTATCATTGCGGTGCGCGAAAGACGCAGATAATACCGGAAATCGGGCTGCAGCTTTACATACTGGGCAAATGTAGAGCCAAACAACAGCTGTGGATTCTTCTCATAATCGGCCTTATTGGCCAGTCCCAGAATATTGCCGGACAGGTCTACACGACCATTAAAATAAAATGTGTGCTTTCGTGCATAGCCTGCCTGAGAGTTGTAGGTGTATTCATAAGTAGGCCCAATGATAATGCCGTTAAATACCAGATTTCCGTAGAGTACCCCTGAAGCCTCGGGGCTACCTATGGTATCGGTACGAACGTAGGTAAAGTTGAATGGGAAGAGCTGATGTTCTTTTTTTTCATCCTCACGCCATGTGTAACCGATAGAGGCATTATAAGAGCTTATATTAATCAACCTGGCCGATGCCTCGTAATTATACCGGAGTTTAATAACAGAGCGTGGCACAAACCTGCCGGGTGGCTCAATGTTCACAAACGGAACGACAAACCTGGGGAAAGACAGATTTGCCTCGCCTCCGAAATTGTAAATGGTAGGCTGGCGCACGGGGCCACTATACTGCGCTTCAAAACCGCCATTGATACGGAACATTAACTCCTCTGCCCCACGGAATGCATTGCGGTGCCGCCAGCTGATACTACCTTTTGTACCGGCACGGTTATCATTCTGGGTATGTGCACCTGCCTCAAACCGGAACGATTTTGCAGCCTGTGGCGTGAGGTAATAATACACATCCAGCATAGAGTCCCCTACTTCTTCAAATCTGTTTCTTACAAAGCGGAAGGTACCTATGTTCACCAACCGGCTAAGGGATGTATTCTGCCTTTCCAGGCTGTATATGTCCCCCTTTGAAAAGGCCATGGCACGGGTAAGCACTGATGGTTTGAACCTGTTGCGGGTATCAATGATATTGTACCCATTTACCAGCTGCGCTTCCTCCTTTTCATCAGTGGCAGCGTCCCCATCCCGCAGGCGATGACTGGCATTGATGTATATATCCCTTATTGTGTAGCGACGATAAGCTTCCTGAGGAATTTCACGATGCTTGAGTCGCACATACATATTTACCTTATGATCGCCTATAGAACTGTCTGCCACAACCAGCATATAATCTGGTCTGAAATAGTAGTACCCGGCTTCCTTAAGCAGGCGGTCTATACGCACCCGCTCGGCCTTAATCACATCAAGATTATAGGGCTGGCCTTTATGCAGCATAGTGTTGTGAAAGCCGGTATCAATGTCATACCATACCTGAGAACTGTCAGGAACAAGGATAACATTATTGATGGTGTACTGCCGCCCTGTGGCAACGAAAAAAAGTGCGGTTGTCTTCTTTTTGTTTCCGGAGTCATAAACAGCACTTACTTCACTATGAAAGTAGCCCCGGTTTTCCAGGTAGTTCTTCATGAGCTCACTGTTATTGTCCAGACTCACCTCTCCTGTGTGCACTGGGGCTTCGCCCCATTTATGGCGCATCCATGCCCTTATGCCCCGCTTACGCTTAGTATCACCGGCAAAAGTATATGCACGCAATTTCAGCCTCATACCCAGAAACTTACTGTTGGGGCGCGGACGCACCAGCCCGGTAAGGTCTTCTTTCAGAATGTCCCGCTCCTTTTTGCCAGCCTCATCGTCGGTAATAAATACTTTACTGCCTCTGAAGAGACGCTCACCACGAGGCAGGTGCCGGGTATTGCTGCATGCCGACAGTAACAATACTGCCAGTACCATACAACTTGCCGCTATGTAGCTTATTCCCTTCATTTATCGTTTCCTGAATCGTCGTTATTATCCTGTTCTGTCTCCCCTCTGCTGCGGTGCTTATTACCCCTTATTGCCCGGCTGAAATTGTTATAGTCCAGACTCACAATGAAGTTAACACCTGCCTCTGTAACAAACCCCTGCAATACGCCCACATCGTACGCCTGGCGATATGCTCTTATTGTGTACTTCCCATCGGGTGTAAGCATATAATCAGCTGCCAGATTGGAAGGTATATAGCCGGTCTGGCTGTTGTTGCTACTACTACCCTGAGGTCCTTCCAGTTCAAAGTTATTGCCAAGGGTAATCTTCAGTCTGTCATCCAGTAGTTTTTTTGACGCTGCCAGATTAAGGTCGGTACGCTGACGCAGACTGCCGGAGGTATAATCTTCGGTAGTGGCAAGGTCAACCGAGAAATCAACTCCTTTTATAAACCGGTCTGCAGCACGGTTCAACTGGTCGCCCAGAAATGTACTGACACTCTGCATGGCTGCAAATGAAGCGCCGCCACCTGAAGGCGACTGCGTATTGAACGGGTCATCTGATACAAACCGGTTCAGCACCAGCACTGCAAACACCTGTTTATTAAGCTCTGACGTATCGGTACGTATCTGCGACAATTTACTCTGTACAACAGTCTGCTGATCGCTGGTCATCTTCAGTGACTTACTCTCTGGCAGCAGCACGTCGAAAGACAGATAAGGTTTCAATACCGGACCTGTCATATACATAGCTACATTGAATGGCAACCGCTGGCGATAATAAGTAAGCTGAGTAGGGTCTACCTCCCGCTGCACAAGGTCGTAAGGGGCTACCTGCGCCTCATACAGTGCTGTGATGTTCATAGCCGAGTTGGCCACAGGGTCTCCTGAAAATGTAATACTGCTTCCCTTTGCAATGCGGAAACGCCTCTTTACCACACTGCTGTAATTGAGCTGGTATGCACCATCCTCCAAAAGGTAAGAACCTGTAAGACTGATGGCACCACCCGGGGTGAGGGACATAGCTACATTGGCACTACCCTGTACAGAAAGGTAGTCTTTCTTTCCCTGCTCGGGAAAGAGTGTAAACTTAGCTTCCTTATCGGCAATAAGTGTGATGTTTATATCGGGCTGTTTCACAGTAGCTTTCACCATGCCGGTGTCAGGCCTTTTTCTGCTACGCGACCTTAATGCCGTATCTTTCATATTCCTAAACACCACTATCCCCTTACGGCTTTCCAGTTGTGGGTCACTATCCGGATTAACGATGGTAACATCGGTGCCTTTCAGTAAGCGGAGTGTACCGTTTACTTCGGGTGCGGTAGCAATACCATTCACATTGAGCGATGCAGACAGCAATGCTCTGCCATAAAGAAGCTTGTTGTCCTGTGCCGTGGCCTGCAGGGCAGTCCATTCATCGGCACGAATCTGAAGGTCCAGAAGTGGCTGCGAAGGGTTTCTGATATCTACTTTACCATTGATGGACGCACGGTTATTATTGCGGTCGAAAATATCAAACCCGTTAAGCTTTATATCACTTCCACTGAATGTAATATGCTCGTCGGGCATGCTGAATGGCGTACTAAGCTGAGTGACCGTAGTCCGTAAATTATCTGTCCTTAGCTCCCCATCAATAAGCGGCGCTGCAGCAGTACCATGCAGTACGATGTCGCCCCTCAGATAACCACTCATATCTTTCATCTGCCCCTTTGCCATATTACTGAAAGATGATGCGGCCAATGCGCGTACTTTTACCGTAAGGCGAAAATCTTCCCCGGCAACAGGGGTGGTATAATAAGCTCCATTTACCGCCACATCATTTCCATGCCCCTGTAAAGTGAGCATAGAGCTGATGCGCCCATCCTGCTGATTATGTGCAGTAAGATGCATGTTGCCCAAAGAGTCGCCCATGACACAGATACGGTCAATAGTCATATCTCCGGTTACCACAGGAGTAGGGCTGAACTGCTCTACAACCACCTTACCAGACAGCACACCATCGGCAAGCAGTGTATCGGAAGCGCTGAATGCACGGGTAATATTTCCTACGCTGAAGTTTTTTATATCTACACTAAGCGGGTCGCCGGGCTGTGACCTACTACTGGCTGCCCGTATATACTGTACTCCATTTGCAATATTGAGATTGCTGATGTACATGCCGGCAGGCTTCACTACTACAGCATTGGGCTGTGCTACCGTCCACTTTTCATAATCGAGCACCAGACCCGGACTGAGAGAAACAGTCTGTGAGTCACCGGCCTGGCGCAGCATACCGGCCAGTGCAAAGCGTTCCCTACCATCTGCATCCTGCACAGACAGCGCAGTACTTACCGTATTATTATGCACACGGCCACTTATCTCAGTACGCCCCATGAGCATGCGCTCCTGCCCTATACGCCCTGTGGTAATACTGTATCGTAATGCGCTATCGGCACTACCTATCTTTATGTGCAATGCATCTACTGCTGTACCTGCATAAGTAAAACCATTAGTCTCTGCCTGAAACTGTAACGACTGCGGAGACATCTCCCCGGACAGATGCAACGGCTGATAGGCTTTAAGGTCTGGCACAATATCGTGCAGCAGACGTGTATTAGGCACATCGGCTGTAAACTGTAATGTATAATTGTCAGTGTAAACAGGAGTAGCGGGATGTAAAGTCTTACCGGTATCAGCCACAGCTATTGCATAATGTTTTGCTATCTGCTGCTGTATAATAGCAGGTATGGCAGACAGTGGCACCTTTCCCCTGACTGATGCAGTAATGACACCTAAGTCAACAGCCATATTCTGACCGGATGACTTATCGGCCCGGGAACTAATGATAAGACTATCATGCCTGATGTGGCGACCGTCTATATGCACATCGGGCTGCCATATGACTACACTACCACGTGGATAATCAGGGTCCGTAACCGGCACATCGGCATGCAGTGTAGCGGCCAGTCGCAAATCGCCCTCATACAGTCCCAGCGCATGCAGGTTTACGCTGTCTATCCTGAGGTCGGCAACAATACCGGGATATTCTTTCGTCAGGTCGGCCTTTGCCTTTAGCAGCAGGTGTGCATTACGATCATTACTTAGCAGGTTTACATCGGCATTCCGGTGGGCAATGCTACCGGTGAGCCTTATATCGCGATAGGTGTACCCCATAGCTTCTGCGGCGGTAATGCCTCCATCCAGCTGTGCCTGTGCCGCTTCGGGAGTAAGGCCGGTACCATCTGCAACAAAAGCCGCTGTAACCGGACCAATGATAGAATCAGCACCAATAAATGCGCCAATGTTCAACCTTTCGGCAGATAATGACATGCGGTACCGCTCCTTACCCTCGCCCGGTGAGGTATGCAGAAAGCCCCTGACTGCGGCATTACCCTCTGATGTGACAAGGCTAATATCAGCATTATAGTCCTTAACCGTACCTGCCACCTGACCGGACAGTTTTAACTGCTGCGGAAGATGCAGCGACTGCTGCAATGAATCTGGCAGAAACAGCGATGCATCCTGCGGTGTAGTATGTATATCCTCTATGCTGAGATCATACGCCAGGTTACCGGCATCGGGCAGGCCACTGAGTTTACCACTGAGACTGACACCAGTACCCGATAGTGCTGCTATACTAAGTGTAGTAACAGTTAATGCAGACATTGAGCCATTGATACGGGCATCTATACGCACTGTGCTATCGGCTAGGGCATGTACCAGCGCCTGACTATCCAGAGATGGCACAAAGAGCAATACATCCCGCATGCCTATATGGCTTTTCTCCAAAGCAACGTTTAACTCCATGGAGCCCATCTGCGACTCTAAGGCACTTAAAGACGGATAATGTACTTCCAGATGATGCTGCAAAAGCGTATGTGATGTGCTCAGGAGAAAATTACTAAGTACAGCACCTTTGTCATCATATCGGGCTGTGGCTTTCAGCTCACGCAGATGGAGACCACTGCGCTCATTCAGTGCCATATGATTAATACGGGCCGCAATACTATCGGCACTGTAAGAGACATTACTGATGTCAGTACCTACCTCTGTAAGATACAGGTGAGCATAATCCATACCCAGTGGCTGATGTGGCTGATTATCATCATCCATACGGAAACTCACTTCTTCCAATGCCAGCTTACCTGCCTGTACCTTCCAGGCATTGGCGGAGGGCTGCTCTTCCTGCACGGTGCCGGAGTCTGCTACCGCTACAGGAGCAGAATGCTGCTTCGTTTCCATAACAATGCCGGTGCGGCGTACGTCCAGTTCAGCCACATCTACCAGAGACTGCAGGAGATCAAAACGATTAAGCCGCAGTATGAGGTCGCCCACACTGGCAGCAAATACCTGCCCGGCCTGCCTGTTATTGTAACGGAATGCGGTCTTGCTTATCTGTACTTTATCGGCAGCCAGTACCAGCGGGCTGGCGCTACCGGAAGTATCGGGAGGGGAAGGTGGCAACCGGGATGTATCCTGAACAAAAACAACTTCTGTACCATCCAGCAGCAAATTGCCAATATGTAAATCCATGGCTGCCAGATTTGTATGTTTCATTTCCAGCTCCAGCCTGTTCAGTCCCAGAGATAGCAGTGTACCACCGGGATAGTCGTCATAACGCAGATGAATATTACTAAGCGCTATACTCCCTACGGTAACATCGGGAGGGTTGGCGGATGCTGTGTCGGCTGGCTGTTGTTTTTCCTTATCACTACCGGCAAATGCACGTATGATAAAGTCATAATTAAATGCGGTATCGTACAACCCGCGATATACATGACTGTGCAGCCCATCTACTACTATCTGCTCCACATTAATCCTGCTGCGCAGCAGGGCCGTCATATTCATGTTCACCTTCAGCTCCTGTAGCGATAGCAGCGTATCCTGCTGCTGGTCTCTGAGCAACACATTGCGTACTATGATATACTTAGGAAAACTGACACCCAGAAACCCCAGCCGCACTTCTGTACCCAGTTTGGCAGCCAGATATTTTTCTGCCCTTACTCTTACTATGTCCTGCCCCCAGCGGGAATTAAGGAAAGCAGCAGCAAACACCAGCAGGGTAAGTAAACCTGCTATAGTCCATGCTGTAATTTTCAGTGCTTTCCGCATATGTTATGTACGTGCCGGTCCATTGTATCTTCCTCCACTCTTCACCACACTGGCCATATTGCCTCCAAATTACAACAAAGACCGCGCAGGGACTTTATATAAATCATACATAGACAAAGGTTTAACAAACAGACACAACTGATATAGTGAATACTATCAACTACCGTATATAATGAGAAAGCAATCCCAATGTTCAAAATCTATTTTCCATGCTGACAGGAACAGCTAATATGCTGCATTTGTTACTTTGCGAATTGCGTTGTTGCCAAAATCTGCTATAAGCAAACTGCCATCTGAGGTGAGGGCTACACCTCCGGGATTTTTTATTTTGCCCTTCCGTGCGGCACCATTGTCTCCGCTATATCCCCACACCTGCGGTGTACCGGCAATGGTTGATATTATGCCCTTATTATTAATCACCCTGATTATAGCATTGCCATTATCCGAGAAATAAATATTCTTCTTTCCGTCAACAAAAATTCCATACGGACCAGTCAGCCTGCAATGAATTGCCGGTGTACCATCTGCATCATATCCCTCGTCTTTGGTTCCTGCAATTGTGGTAATTATTCCATCACGTGTTATTTTACGAATACGATTGTTTGCACAATCAGCTATATATACATTGCCATCTGCATCAACAGCTACATCGGTAGGTTGATTCAATGAAGCATTAATGGCAGGGCCACCATCCCCGGAAAAACCCGCTTCCCCATTACCAGCTATCGTTGTAATAATACCGGAGGGACTTATGCTCCGCACACAATGTCCATGCCTTTCTGCTACCAGCAAATTACCATTGACATCTATAGCAAGCGCTATGGGCGTAGCCACGGTAGCAAGAATTGCCGGGCCACCATCACCGGTAGAGTAAGATTGTCCGTTTCCTGCTATTGTGTAAATAATACCCAAAGGGTTAACCTTCCGTATCATACAACCTACAAAGTCTGCTATGTAGACATTGCCGGAATTATCAACAGCAACATCTGCCGCACCCAAAAGACGTGCGTTGATTGCCAACCCTCCATCACCGCTATACCCTCTGCTGCCTGTACCAGCTATTATAGACGAGCTACCATCTCTGCCTAATTTTCTTACTACATACTCTTCTGCTATGTAAATGTTGCCATACTTATCTACCGTTACCTGATTGGGGTTTGTAACAGGAATTCCCCCGGTAATAATTGTCCTGCCATAGTTAGCATCCCTACTCCCCCCGGCTATAGTAGTGATAATTGATTTGGGGAAAAGTATGGCAAATAATAAGATGGTCAGGTATATTTTCATACATCGGGAATGGGTGCTTACTCAAAGTTAAAAACTTAACAAGACACTTACTGCATTCTCCCAATAATGACGGCTCACGTTTGCACGTGAGCCGTCTCAGATATTTGCATAATTATTACCTGCTACATATTCCTCCTGTACTGACCACCTACTTCAAAGAGCGCTTTGGTGATCTGGCCCAGTGAGCAGTATTTTACTACTTCCATCAGCGCCTCAAATATGTTGCCATTACGGATGGCGGTCTGCTGCAGGGAGCGCAGCATCTCTGCACTCTTATCGCCGCTACGCTGCCACAGGTTCTGTACAGTAGCTATCTGGAATTCTTTCTCTTCGGTAGTAGAGCGTATTACCTCGGCAGGGATAACAGTAGGTGAACCTTTGGAGCTGAGGAAGGTGTTCACACCTATGATGGGGAACTCTCCGGTATGCTTCAGCGTTTCATAGTACAGGCTTTCCTCCTGTATCTTGCCACGCTGGTACATGGTTTCCATAGCTCCCAGCACACCGCCACGCTCTGTAATACGGTCGAACTCGGTAAGCACAGCTTCCTCTACCAGGTCTGTAAGCTCCTCTATGATAAATGAGCCCTGGAGCGGGTTCTCATTCTTAGCCAGGCCCAGCTCCTTATTGATGATGAGCTGAATAGCCATAGCCCTGCGCACACTCTCCTCGGTAGGTGTAGTTATAGCCTCATCGTAAGCATTGGTATGCAGTGAGTTACAGTTGTCATATATAGCATACAATGCCTGCAGCGTGGTGCGGATATCGTTAAAGTCTATCTCCTGTGCGTGCAGTGAGCGGCCCGATGTCTGAATGTGGTATTTAAGCATCTGAGAGCGCTCATTGCCACCATATTTCAGCTTCATAGCCTTGGCCCATATACGGCGGGCCACACGGCCAATAACGCTATACTCAGGGTCTATACCATTACTGAAGAAGAAGGACAGGTTAGGCGCAAAGTCATCTATGTGCATACCCCGGCTCAGGTAGTACTCTACAAAGGTGAAGCCATTGGAGAGCGTAAATGCTAGCTGCGATATAGGATTGGCACCAGCCTCAGCTATGTGGTAACCGCTGATAGAAACCGAATAGAAGTTACGCACCTTTTTGTCTATGAAGTACTGCTGTACATCGCCCATTACCCGCAGGGAGAACTCTGTAGAGAAGATGCAGGTATTCTGTGCCTGGTCTTCCTTCAGTATATCGGCCTGTACGGTGCCACGCACAGCACTCAGTGTCTTTGCTTTGATGTCGGCATATACATCGGCAGGTAGTACCTGATCGCCGGTTACCCCCAGCAGCATAAGGCCCAGGCCATCGTTGCCATCAGGCAGTTTGCCGTTGTTAGCATCGGTATTGTAGTAAGGACGGTCCAGTCCTTTTTCTTTATAGATGGCCTCTATTTTAGCATTCACCTCTGCCTCCAGCCCATGCTCTTTTATATACTTCTCGCACTGCTGGTCTACGGCTGCATTCATGAAGAAGGCCGCTATGGTAGGTGCAGGGCCATTGATGGTCATAGACACTGACGTTTTAGGGTCGGCCAGGTCAAAACCACTATACAGCTTTTTAGCATCGTCCAGGCAGCACACGCTTACGCCGGAGTTACCCACCTTGCCATATATATCAGGACGATGGTCAGGGTCCTGACCATAGAGCGTAACACTATCAAATGCGGTACTCAGCCTCTTGGCAGGCATACCAGCCGATACATAGTGAAAGCGCTTGTTGGTACGCTCAGGGCCACCCTCACCGGCAAACATACGGGCGGGGTCTTCCCCTACTCTCTTGAACGGATAGATACCTGCTGCATAAGGGAACTCGCCAGGGAAATTCTCTGACAGCGCCCACTTCAGTATCTCGCCCCATGCTTCAAAACGAGGTACGGCTACCTTAGATATCTGCAGGTGTGAAAGTGACTCAGAATGTGTTTTCACCTTTATTTCCTTGTCACGCACTTTGAATACATAGTACTCGTCTGTATAGTTCTTTTTCTTCTGCTCCCAGTGCTCCAGCAGGTGTTTGTTTTTAGGGTCCAACTCCAGAGCAGTTTTTGCATAAACCTCTTCCAGCACCTTTACCAGCCTGTCCTTATCATCGGCCTCCATGCCGCGTATGGTCTCAATAGTTTTGGTGATACCAAAGAGCTTCTGCGCTACTGCCGACTGGTCATTAACCCAGTTGTCATAACCACGGTTATTATCGGCTATCTCGCTCAGGTAGCGGGTACGGTGTGGCGGGATGATAAATATCTTCTCGCTCATTTCATCTGTGATATTGAACTCAGATTTCAATGGAGCATTGGTCTTTGCAGCCAGTGTATCCATCAGACGGCGATACATGGTATTGGTACCGGGGTCATTGAACTGTGATGCGATAGTGCCAAACACCGGCATATCGTCTACTTTAGCTTCAAATAACTTGTGATTGCGCTGGTACTGCTTTTTTACATCGCGCAGGGCATCCATAGCGCCACGCTTGTCGAACTTGTTGATGACAACCACATCGGCAAAGTCCAGCATGTCTATCTTTTCCAGCTGTGTGGCGGCACCATATTCAGGTGTCATCACATAGAGGCTCATATCACAATGGTCTGTTATCTGCGTATCGCTCTGGCCTATACCTGATGTTTCCAGTATGATGAGATCATAATTAGCAGCCTTCAGTATATCTACCGCATCATGAATGTGCTTAGATACGGCAAGATTGCTCTGGCGGGTAGCCATTGAGCGCATATATACCCGTTTGTTGCGGATGGCATTCATACGGATACGGTCGCCCAGCAGAGCACCTCCGGTTTTACGCTTGGAGGGGTCCACAGAAATGATGCCTATATACTTTTCAGGAAAGTCTAGCAGGAAGCGGCGCACCACCTCATCTACCAGCGAGCTTTTACCAGCACCACCAGTGCCAGTGATACCCAGTACCGGAGTATTGGATGCTTCTGCCTGTGTTTTCACCTTCTTCAATGCAGCCTGTGTCTCTACCGAATCATGAAAATTCTCGGCAGCAGATATGAGGCGGGCTATTGATTTTGCATCGCGCTCCTTCAGATGTCCGGGTTCACCATTCAGCTGGTTGCCCGTAGGGAAATCGCACTTCTGCAGTAAGTCGTCTATCATTCCCTGCAGGCCCATAGCACGGCCATCATCGGGCGAATAGATACGGGTAATACCGTAGGCTTCCAGCTCCTTTATCTCATCGGGCAGGATAACACCACCGCCACCACCAAATAATTTTATATGTCCGCAGCCGGCTTCCTTCAGCAGGTCGTACATATACTTAAAGTATTCTACATGCCCTCCCTGATAAGAGGTAATGGCGATACCATTGGCATCTTCCTGAATGGCACAATCAACCACATCCTGCACACTGCGGTCATGCCCCAGGTGAATGACCTCTGCGCCACTGGACTGCATAATGCGCCGCATGATATTTATTGATGCATCATGCCCATCGAACAACGAAGCTGCGGTAACTATCCTTATCTTATTGGTAGGAGTATATGCCATATAATAATATTACTATATTAATTTTGGACTGCAAAGGTACAAATTTGAGGCCTTATGATATACGTTTCCGGGCAGGAACACAGGTTGCCCATCTATGAACCACATGCTACTGCCGGGTAATAGTCCTGCTCTGATAGCGCTAATACTGTGCCCTGTCAAAACAAAGTACAAGCCGTTTATTTAAATTACCTTTACGAGCGCAATCAAAAACATCGGAATTTTTACATGCGTACAGCTATAATGCAACCATATTTCTGTCCTTATCTGGGATATTTTCAATTGGTTGCTGCAGTAGACCTTTTCATTTTCTATGACGATGTAACCTTTATCAGGGGGGGGTGGATTAACCGTAACAAGATAATGTCAAACGGAAAGGAATTTCTGTTTACCATACCTATTGCTGATGCCAGCTCTTACCGGCTTATAAAGGATACAGAGGTAAACCGCAAAGTAAAAGATATAGGTAAACTGCTGAACAACATTAAAATGTCTTATGCCCGGGCGGCCTGTTTCAAAGATGTTTTTCCTGTGGTAGAAGATATTTTTCTACGCAATCAGCGCACTATTTCTGAAATGGCAATAGACAGTGTCACTGCATTTTCCCGATATCTGGGTATAGATACACAGTTCAAGGTATCATCAGAGCAGGGTTATTCCCGTTCCGATGACCGTGTACAAAACCTGCTGAACATACTGAAAACAGAAGGGAGTAATCACTATATCAACCCCATTGGCGGCATGGAGCTATATGCCAAAGATGACTTTGCGGCCCACGGTGTACAGCTGGATTTTATAAAAGGAAAGGGCAGCCTGTCTATTATAGATGTATGTATGAATACACCGGCACCTCAGGTACTGGAAATTATCAAAAATGAATATTCGCTGATATGAAAGAAATAGGTGGCTATCTGGAACTGGAAATATGCGGAGGGAACGGAGCCTATCATCAGAATGCACTTGCACTCAATACCGCCAGAAATGCACTGGAACAGGTATTAAGAACAGGGGGGTATAAAAAAATATATCTGCCGCTGTATAACTGCATAGCCCTTCAGGCGGCCATAGACCGGGCCGGCATTGCCTCAGAAACCTATGCCATTGACTACAATTTTGAATTTGAACCTTTTCCGGTGCAGGCAGATGAGGCTATTCTGTATATAAACTTCTACGGACTTAAAGACGCATATATAAAGCAGCTGAGTGACATATACCCTACACTGGTTATAGATAATGCCCATGCATTCTATTCCCGGCCGGTACATGGTGTACCTACCTTCTACTCCTGCAGGAAGTTTTTTGGTGTGCCTGATGGCGCCTATCTCTGCTACCCTCCTACCGATGAAATACCTGCTGAGCGCGACAATTCTTTCGACCGGTATGTGCATCTGATAGGGCGCATGGATCAGACAGCCAATGATCACTTTCGCTTTTACCGCTCTGTAGAAGATACAATAGGTGATGAACCCGTGCGGCTGATATCGAACTCTACAGCCAGAGTAATGGCATCTATAGACTACGAGGCCACAAGAAGCAGAAGACAATCTAACTATGAAATACTACACCGGGAACTGGCATCTATGAACAGATTGGACATAGCGCCCTCCTGTGATGGTATGTGCTATCCCCTGCTGGCTACGCGCAGGCTGCGGGACGAACTGATAAAACTAAAAGTATATACAGGCGTATACTGGCCGCAACTGATTACCCCCGCTTATGAGGGAACCATAGAATATGACCTGTCGTTAAACCTTGTATGCCTGCCTACCGATCACAGATACGATGAAAACGATATGAATGAAATACTCAACAGAATAAAATCACTTACGAACTAAGTAATGGAAGCATATATAAGAAAGCTACAGCATGGAGATCATCTTACTTCCTGCCATTGGCGCAACAACCCTGAAATATGGAAGTATACCGGATCGCGCCCCGATATGGTAATTACAGAACAGATAGAAGAAGAATGGCTGCTGCGTGTAACACAGGACCCAACCAGTACCCGATGGGCCATATGCATTGCCGGTACAGATGAGTACGTAGGTAATGTGCAGCTAACTGATATTAAAGACGGCACTGCCGAGTTTCATATTTTCATAGGAAATACTGCATGGTGGGGCAAAGGTATAGGACTGCAGGCTACCCGCCTGATGGTAGAAGAAGGTTTCCGTATGGGGCTGCAGGAAATATATCTTTATGTAGATGCGGCCAACAAGCCAGCTGTGGCTATTTATGAACGATGCGGATTTGAGGTAACGGAGAGCGATGGAAACAAGCTAAAAATGGTAGTTACCCTATCCACGTAATTATTTCAAAAATTAAGAACACACATAAACAACCTAATAAACAGACAACTATAAATATTATTATAAATATTTGAAATTATTGGGTTACCTTTTCCCGAATAGCGGATAAACGTGCATAACCAACAAAAAAAAAGAAAATTATGAAACTGGTAAAACTTAGCGTTCTCGCTCTTTCTCTGGGTCTGTTTGTAGCATCTTGCGGTAACGGTGGTAACGAAGCTACTGAAGCTCCTGCTACTGAAGCTCCTGCTGCTGAAGCTGAAGCTGCTCCTGCTGAAACTCCAGCTGAGACTCCAGCTGAAGCTGCTCCTGCTACTGACTCTACACAGGCTGCTCCTGCTGAAGCTGCTCCTGCTGAAGCTGGTCACTAATTCAGAGCTAAAGTCAAAAAATACTGAGACGGTCTCCCCGCTTTTAATGCGGTGGAGACCGTTTCTTTTTTTACGACTATACTCCACGTACCTTTAGCTGATGACTCGTGATAATATTGCTCAGCAAGCCCTTGCTGCTATGCTGGAAAAAGATTGTTTTACTGAGTGGCTTGGCATTATTATTGATGAACATGGAGAAGGATACTGTAAACTACATTTTACTGTACGCTCAGAAATGCTGAACGGTTTCGGCATTGTACATGGAGGCGTTCTTTTCTCTGCCGCCGACAGTGCATTTGCGTTTGCCTGTAATTCACATGGCAGACTAAGTGTGGCACTTGATGCCACTATTAACTTTCTGAAACCGGCTGCCGAAGGCGACATTGTTACAGCAGAGGCAAGGGAGCTGCACTGTGGCAACCGGACAGGATTTTATGATGTAGTACTAAAAAACAGTAAGAACGAACAGCTGGCACTCTTCAGAGGAACAGCATACCGAACTGACAGGCTTTTAGTAACAGAGTGAAATAGTTAAATAGGCAAACTCATCAGTTTGGTTATATTTGTAAAGTAAAAATAGATAGGATGTTCAGGAAAATACTGCTCGCAACACTGGCGCTTGCACTAATAGGTGTAGCAACAGTTATATATCTATGGAACAAGCCTCCTGAAAAAGTAGAGGATAAAACAGGGATTGCTATAACTGCCACCGCGCTCACAAAAGAGTTTGCAGATGATGAGCAGAAAGCCAATGAGCAATATCTGGGTAAAGTAATAGAAGTAACGGGTACTGTAATGGAAACAGAACCCAAGCAGGATGGCACCCTTATGATAATGCTGGATGCCGGAGACCCTCTTGTGGGTGTGCAATGCAGTATGCGTGAAAAAGGAATAACTGTAAAAAGCGGACAGAATCTGAAAATAAAAGGTTTCTGCTCAGGAAGCGGGCTGCTGGGAGTAACCCTGACAGACTGCATCATACAAAACCAGCATCCGGATAAATAACAAACATGATAAAAAAAATAGCAACAGGTGTACTCACCACTATCGTTCTGGCGGGCTGCTATAATGATAAATATGAAGAGCTCTATCCTTCAGGTGTCGTAGTTTGTGATACCACAACTATAACATACAGCCTGGATATAAAACCCATTATGGCCGGTAAGTGTAACATGGCAGGCTGTCATAATAATACAGCTGCAACCGGATATGACTTTACAACAAGGGAAGGAATACTGGTGGCAATAGACAATGGCAGACTGAAAGGTAGTATCTCATGGGAGTCGGGCTACTCGTCAATGCCTAAAGGGTTGCCAAAGCTGGCGCAATGCGACATAGATAAAATAACCAGATGGATAAACCAGGGGGCTCCTGATAACTGATAAAAACTGAAAACAATGAATAAACTATTTCTAATAATATTAGCTGCCAGCATTTCTGCCAGCGCGCATGCACAAAAGTATATGACCCGAACGGGCAAAATAACTTTTGACGCTACAGCGCCAAAATCTCCGGAACAGATTGATGCTGTAAATAATGAAGTAGCTGCTATACTGAGCGCCGCAGATGGCAAACTGGTATTTCAGGTTCCTGTGAGAAGCTTTAAATTTCAACGGGATCTGATGCAGCAGCATTTCAATGAAAACTACATGGAGAGCGATAAATATCCCAAAGCTGAATTCAAAGGTGGGATAGAGGGCAAAGATGCCGGCATTGCGTCTACGTCTGGCTCACATAATGTGACTGTAAAAGGAAAGCTCACTATACACGGCGTAACAAAAGAAGTATCAGTTCCGGGTAAAATAACGGTGGCTGACAAAAAAGTAAAACTGGAAGCTACATTTGCGGTGAAACTGGAAGACTATGGCATATCCATACCTAACCTGGTAGCCGACAAGGTAGGCAAGGAAGCAAAAATCACAGTAAACTCTGAGCTTACAGGGAAATAATACAGTATCACAACCAAATACATACCAGACATACTATGCGCTGCATCTCTACTGCACTATTACTGCTTACATGTTCATTTGCCGGATACGGACAATCAACTGATGACCTGATGAGCGAGCTGGACAATGCTACAAAAACTGATAAAAAAGAAGAAGTAACAGCAACATTCAAAGCTACCCGCATCATAAACAGCAGTACTGTAGAAAATCTTGCTGCCGGCGTGCTGGATTTCCGTATTCTGCACCGTTTTGGCAGAGTGAGCGATGGTACAGAAAACTTCTTTGGTATAGATAATGCTACAACCCGCATAGGTCTGGACTATGGTGTTACAAAGTGGTTGATGGTAGGCATTGGTCACAATACACTGGGTAAAACCAATGATGGCTTTGCCAAGGTAAAACTGCTGTCGCAGAAAGTAGATGGCACTCCTGTATCAGTATCATGGTTTGGCGGTATAGCAGCATTAGGAGGCAAAGCGCCTCAGATGCCGCCCGGTATGGAGTATTATTTTACACACAGACTGGCCTATACAAATCAGCTGCTGATAGCAAGGAAGTTCAGTAAAAAGCTATCTCTGCAGCTTATGCCATCAGTAGTACATTTAAACCTGATAGACAGCTCAAAGTTCAGCAATACAATGTTCTCTATGGGTATAGGAGGACGGTATAAAGTGAGTAACCGGGTAGCAGTTACAGCAGAGTATTACTACCGTATCAACAATGCAGATATGCCCTTCAGCGGCGTTACTACCTACAACTCGTTTTCACTGGGTGCAGATATAGAAACCGGAGGCCATGTTTTCCAACTCTTCTTTACCAACTCTCAGGGAATTACAGAGCGTTCATTCATCAATCAGACCACAGATACCTGGACAGACGGGCAGCTACACTTTGGGTTTAATATATCCCGTGTATTCACCGTAGTACGCCCAAAAGAGTTTCGTAACAATGCCCCTGCCAAGAACTGGTAATGTACCCCGGTTCAGACAAGGCGCACATTGAATGTATTCATCCATACTGATACAGAAATACTACGCCATATCAGCAATGCCGCAGGAACGTTCAGCTTGCGCGATTTGAGCCCCGATACCATTTTATCGCGGGCTTCAGGGGTGGTAAATGTGCAGGCAGCCAGCATTTCCAATGCCCATTTTTCGTCCCGGTACAGAGCGTCTATAAGTGGCGTATAAAATCCTATTTTATCGGTGCGGTTATATACCTCATCGGGCAGGAACTCCCTGCAGGCTTCCCTAAGCAGGTATTTTCGCTTGCCATTCATCAGAAATTCATTGGGCCTGATAGTAGCTACCAGCTCTGCGATGCGATGGTCCAGAAACGGCATACGCCCCTCTATACTACGGGACATTCCATTTCTGTCATCATACTGTACCAGATGTGGCAGATGCACACCGTAAATACTCTCGCACCATACATCATATGGCTTGGCATAATTATAATGCCCGGTAAGTTCATCATCTGCCTTTGCACGCAGCTCGGGCGTAAGGAAAGTACGCCGCTCTATACGCGACTTGCGGCGCATACGCTGCTCAGTAGAGGGTGATAATGTTTTTAATAGTGTGCGTAACAGATATGCACGACCCAGATTCATTTTCATAAGGTTGTCATTGACCCTGTGAAAACGCAGTGTACGTAACTGCTGCAGGAGTATGGCCTGAGCCATATTATTATACCCGAAAAACAGTTCATCTGCCCCCTGTCCGTTCAATATTACTTTTATACCGGCATCTGCTGCCATACCCATCAGAAACCCATGGGCCATTATGGACGGATCGCCAAAGGGTTCTTCCTGAATATCGATGTAATGCTGCAGATTATCTTTCAATGATAGCTCTTCAAGGTCCTTTCTGTGCACTTTGAAATTGCCATTCTTATTCATAGCAATAACAGCGTCCACATACCGGCTCTCATCAAATTTGCTGCCGCGGGCCTGCGCTGTAAACACATGTACTTCGCGGGTGCAATGCCGTGCCAGTATTCCGGCTATAATAGATGAGTCTATACCACCTGATAAGGTAATACCAATAGGCACATCGGCCAGCGTCTGGGACAGCGTGCCCTCCATGATACTATCATGCAGCTCCTTTTTTGCCTGTTCATCAAATGGCTTCTGATTACGCCTCTGAATTTCAGGCAGCTTCCAGTACTCTACGGTATTGAGGCTTTCCTGCCCCGGCGATATCCACGCATAATGCCCCTGAGGGAAATGGGCAATATCCCTGAAGAAACTGTGAGTGCCCAGATGCCCATAATTGCCCAGCGCCAGATATTCTACCACAGCAGTAGCATCTGCAACATTGGGAGCATCGTCTTTCAGCAATGGCTTCATCTCACTGGCTATATACCAGTCATTACCATCACGCCTTACATAAACCGGCTTTTGTCCGTACCTGTCTCTGGAAACAAAGGCGGCTCTCCGCTCCCTGTCCCAGATTATTATCCCCCACATACCCACCATATCATATAACATCTGCTCCTGCTTTAAACGAAACAGCTCTATGATGGTCTCTGTATCCGAATGCCCTCTGAAGGAATGATTACTCAGATATTGTTTCCTGAGCTCCAGGTGATTATAAATTTCTCCATTGAACACAATCGTATAGCGTCCGCAGGAAGAGGTCATGGGCTGGTGACCAGATGGCGATAAGTCAAGGATAGACAACCGGCGATGTAACAGCGCTACGTGCTCATCTGTATATATACCGGAATCATCAGGGCCACGATGTATAAGCAGCGTATCTGCCCGGCGCACAAAATGATTGCCTTTATTAATATCGAAGCCTATATATCCTGCAATGCCGCACATGGGGTAAACTAACGTGCCGAAAGTACTCGTTAACTGCTAATTCACCAAACGCATAAAGCAATAGTCTGTACATTTGATGCCTGCTATTCACCAAAAGACCAAAATACGTGCGAATGATGAACAGATGTTATCTTTTTTTTATTTCAGTATTGTTTACCTCTGTCGTATACGGACAGCAACTGAGACCCGCATCCTCTGCAACCATATATCACGAGATAGCCCAGCTGCGCAACCTGACAAATGTATTATACGTGGCGGCCCATCCCGATGATGAAAATACCCGCCTGCTGGCATGGCTGGTAAATGAGCAGCATGTACGCACCGGCTATCTTTCTCTTACCCGCGGAGATGGAGGGCAAAACCTGCTGGGAAAAGAGCAGGGGGCTGCGCTGGGTCTGATACGTACACACGAACTCATAGAAGCACGCAGACTGGATGGCGCTGAGCAGTTTTTTTCACGCGCTGTAGATTTCGGCTTCTCCAAAAATTATGAAGAAACCTTCAAACACTGGCCCAGAGATGTACTTACCGGAGATGCCGTACGCGCTATACGTCGCTTCAGGCCAGATGTTGTTATATGCAGGTTTCCTCCCGATTCCAATGCCGGACACGGGCAGCATGCAGCATCGGCAATAATAGCCGCTGATGCCTTCAAAGCAGCCGGAGACCGGACAAAATATCCTGAGCAGCTGAAAATGTATGCTGCATGGCAACCCACCCGTCTGCTTTTCAACTCATTCAGGTTTGGCTCCCGCAATACCACCACAGAAGACCAGTTCAAACTACCGGTAGGGCAGTTTGTGCCGGAGCTGGGAATGGGTGTGGGAGAGCTGGCCGGGCAAAGCCGTAGCATACATAAAAGCCAGGGTGCCGGCACCCCGTCTGTACCAGGCGTGCAGACAGAATACTTCGCGCTTACAGATGGTACGCCATTCACCAACTCTCTGTTTGAAGGAATTGATATCACATGGGGCCGCGTAAACAGGGCAGATATAGATGCCGACCTGAAAAAAATACAGGAGCAGTTCAGCTTTCAGCGGCCAGATGCCAGCATACCGGCTCTGATAGCTGTAAGAAAGAAAATTGCTGCCGTAAAGGACGACTACTGGAGAGAACAAAAGCTGCACGAAACAGACCTTACTATCCTCCACTGCGCAGGTGTAATGGCTGAGCTGTACACAAAACAGCCTGAGGCAGTACGTGGCGAGACACTCCCCTTTACACTTCGCCTTATAGCCAGAGGGGGCACGCCAGTGACGCTTACCGCAGCCAGATGGCAGAAAAATGACACCTCAATGTCTCTGAAACTGGCTGGCGATAATCTGTATTCCATTGACCGCAACTTTACTATTCCCTCCGACGCTGCTGTCACACAACCCTACTGGCTTTCCAAAGCCGGCACTACAAATGCCCTCTACTACATGCCGGATGATGAGATGGCAGGACTGCCGGAAACACCTGCAGCCCTGTTTATTACTTTAACCATAGATGTAGCAGGCACACCATTCAGTATGCAGGTACCACTCTCCTATAAGCGTCTGGACCCTGTAAAAGGAGATGTAACAGAACAACTGCGTATAGTACCTGATGCTACCGTAGAGCTGAGTAACGATGTTTTTGTAGCAGGTGCCGACGGAAGCGTACAGGCCGCAGTGCGGGTACATGCATACACTGACATAAGCGGAAAATACCTGAGCATCATGACAGATGTACTCTCCAAACCTGTTTTTGAACTGCAGGGACTTACCCTGAAAAAGGGTACAGATACACTGATACCGTTTAAAGTAGCGGCAGCAAAAGAGCTGGCAGGAAAAGATTTCCATCTCATAGCCATGCTTAATGTACCTAACTCTGCTACCCTTCACATAATACAGTATGACCACCTGCCTACACTACAATACTGTTCTGACCCTATGGCAAGAGTACTGGCACCTACATGGAAATGTAATGTAAAAAAGATAGGCTACGTAGAAGGCGCCGGAGATAAAGTACCTGATGTATTAAGACAGGCAGGACTGGATGTGGAAATACTGAAGGATGCCGACTTCTCGTCAGTAGCCAATCTGGCTAAGTATGATGCAATTATCACTGGTATCAGAGCTGTAAACGCCGAAAAACGTATGACTGCATGGCTACCTATGCTGCTGGAGTATGCCCGTAACGGAGGCACACTGGTAATGCAGTACAACACAGCACATGGTCTTAGTACAGAACATCTGGGCCCATATCCGTTTACCCTGTCCCGCGACCGGGTTACAGAGGAGGATGCCGAAGTACGCTTCATAAATGCTGAACATAAACTGCTCAATGCCCCTAATAAAATAGGAAATGACGGCTTTAAAGATTGGGTACAGGAGCGTGGCTTATACTTTACACAGAAGTGGGACAAGCGCTATGCTACTATCTTCTCTATGAATGATACCGGAGAGCAGCCACTGGAAGGCAGTACCCTTTATACAAAAACCGGTAAGGGACATTATATATATACCGCATTGTCATTTTCCAGACAGTTACCTGCCGGAAATAAAGGGGCTATAAAGCTGCTGATGAATATGCTGAGCATAGGTAAATGACCAATGTAGCAAGGCACATTCTGTACGCTGCATTTAACCACATAATACACGACATTCACGTCATTATATTCGATGCGGGATGTCGTGTATTTTTTTACTGAATCCGTATAACCCTATGAGCTGTAAAAAGTTGTATTTCAGCGATTATTGGCAATTTTACCTGTCTGTTAATATTTGTAGCAACACGCTAAAAACACGTTCAGTTTACTGATATGTGAATTTTGGAAAATCCATCGTTTCCTCTTAATTTTCCATAAGTTACAGTATGTCTTATCCTTGTGTTAAGGCAATATTAAGGCTGTTTTATACTGTTATCATACATGAAAAAGAATTTTATTACCTGTCTGGCACTGCTGTCCTGTGCCATTAGCGCTACTGCACGGAATGTACCGTCGCGGGATGTACGCACTTATGCCCTGCTGGAAAATAATGGTCAGATTCATGACCAGAACGGGAAAAGCAGAAATGACATTCAGTTTGTGCTGCCTGCAGGCAATGTGAATGTTTTCATAGGCAATGGCGCCCTGCATTACATGTTTACAAAAACAGAAGTGCTGAGCGGCCCGGTATCTGAGCTACTGAAACGCAGCAGAAACCCCGAAAATATAGAAATGCCCAAAGCTAACATTCATACATACAGGCTGGATGTAGAGCTGGTAGGTGCTAATACAGCAGCTCAGGCAATAGCAGGAAAACAACTTTCGTATTACGAGAATTACTACACCGAAGGTTGTCCGGAGCAGGGTATACGCGCCCATACCTATGACCGTGTTACCTACAAGAACGTTTACCCTGATATAGACTGGGTAGTTTATGTAAACGGCAACAAACTGGAACATGAATTTGTAGTAGGTAAAAACGGGAATGCATCCGATATAAAGCTGCGCTATAAAGGGCACACCAGCCTGACGGTTAATAATGATGGCAGCATAACAGCTGCCACACCTATGGGTACCGTAACTGAAAAAGCGCCGGTATGTTTTTCTGCAGATGGCACCAAACAGCCATCATCATTCCACCTGAACGGAGATGTACTCAGCTATGACCTGAAAGGATATAAAGATGCCATACTGATAGACCCGGAACTGATATGGGGTACTTATTATGGACCGGATACCAGCACAACAATACTGTATGATATAGATGTACATGATTCTGCAGCGCTTTATGCCGGAGGCCTCACCTGGTGTGGTACTACCGGTACAATGGCAACATCAGGTGGCTTTCAGAGTACATTCGGTGGCTATACTGACGCATTTCTTGTAAAGTTTGATACAGGTGGTATACGCCAGTGGGGTACTTACTATGGCACTGCCGATGCCGACTACGCCACAGGCGTAGGCTCTGACATAGATGGCAAAGCATATATGGTAGGGGTAACTACCAGCACTACCGGAATTGCCACCCCGGGCAGCCAGCAGCCTGCATATGGCGGCGGTATGACAGATGGCTTCCTCGTAAAGTTCGACAACGATGGTACCCGTTTATGGGGTACCTACATAGGTGGTGCCGGCTTTAACAACCCCTGGTCGGTGCTGTGTATAGGTACTAACGTTTTTGTATCCGGAGAAACGACGGAAGGAACAGGAATATCCACACCTACCGGATTTCAACCGGTAAAATCCGGTGGGTCTGACGCTTACCTCATAAAATATGATGGTTCAGGTGCAAGGCAATGGGGAACATACTTTGGCGGCCCGGGCTCTGAGACATCCGGTGTGATGGCTACCGACGGTTATGCTATATATATGTGTGGTAATACGGCCAGCTCGTCGGGCATTATCAGTTTCCCATACGCCCATCAGGTAACATATGGTGGCGGCTCATTGGATGCATTTATCGTTAAGCTGTTTGAAAACGGAAGTTATTCATGGAGCACCTATTATGGGGGTAACCAGGACGATGCTGTAGGTGGCATTGCCTGCGACCCATTTGGCAATATATATCTGATGGGACATACAAACAGTGATAATAATATTAGCACTGCTACAGGGTTCCAAACAGCAAGAGGTGGATTGAATGATGCGTTTGTTGTGAAGTTCCATCCGGAAATAGGTTACAGAATGTGGGGCACGTATCTGGGTGGCCCGCAGGATGAAAATGTAGAGTTCAGCAGAATCACTACAGATGACTCTGCCAACGTATATGCAATTGGCTATACTACAAGTACCAGCGGACTGGCATCAGATACAGCATGGCAGACGGTGTATGGCGGTGGTAGTGCTGATGGCTTTATGGCCAAATTTAACCTTATAGGTGAGCAGAAGTGGTGTAGCTACCTGGGGGGTGACGGATATGATGAGCCGTATAGCATTGACTACTTTGGCAAAGCAGTGTATGTATGTGGTCGTACCAGAAGTACAGATAGTATAGCCACACCCGGAGCCCTGAACCCTACCGGTGGCTGTTCTCTGTCATTCATGCAGGGCTTCATTCAGAAAATAGGCGACCCGGATACATCTTCCGTACCGGAAGATACAACCACTGTGCCCACACTTACCACAACTGAAAACTATACCCCGGCAGCTCATCTGTCTCTCTACCCTAACCCGGTTACAGGTACATTTATGCTGCACGGCACCCTGGGCAAACACTCTGGCATAGCCTGGTACACAATCACTGATGCCGGTGGCAGAATAGTGGAGCGGGCAAAGATGCCGGTACATGCCGGTACCATCAGCGAGCGTATTTCTGTAGCAAGCCTGCCACAGGGAGTATACTGGATAAAAGTAACATCGCCTGAAGGCGCAGTACAAACTGTCACCTTCAGAAAAGAGTAATACTTCATTTTACTTACCCTGCATGGGTATAACAGAAAAGGCTCCGGAAGTTCCGGAGCCTTTTCTGTTATTATTTCATTCATTAACTGCCTGCTGAACGCGCTACTAGCCCTTAGCTGCCGCCATAGCTTCCAGCTCGTCGGCCGTAGGACCATACATACCAGGTATGGGAACATTAAGCAGACGCAGATATACACCCAGCTGTGCACGGTGGTGATAAAGGTGATTGAATGCAAAACTGCGCACTACTGCACTTTTAGGTAAAGAAAAATGAACATGCTCTCCGGTACGCAATGTCCAGAGGTCACCGTAATGGGACTCATCAAAACGCTGCAATGCATCCACGGCTACAGCTACGCAGCTATCATGCTTATCCAGCAGCTCCTGCACACTTTCCGGATCTTTGGGCTTGTATTCTGTTTTTGAAAAGTCCAGCTCATCGGCCAGTAAGGTAGATGCTGTCCATTCACTTATTTCAGCCACATGCATAGCCAGGCGTCCCAGCGCCATAGACTTGGGGTGTGGCTTCCAGTCATTTTTTTCTACAGGCACCCTTTCCAGCAACCTGCGGGTAGCTGCGGCCTCATTTTTTAGTTCGGCAAGAAGTAATTCGTTCAGTGACATTGTGTTTACTTTGTGTGTGTGGTGAAAGTAGGATATTTTTTCCGAAAGCATATTTTCATGCTGCTATTTATTCCCTCTGCAATGGCAGCACTATTCAGCTGCAGTAAACAGAAAAAGGGAATATCTCTGGCTTTCTATAATTGTGAAAACTTCTTCGATACGGTAAACAATCCGGCGAAAGATGATGACGAATTTACCCCCGGTGGCACATATAGATACACGCGTACCATATACCGGAAAAAGCTGCACAATACCGCTATGGTACTGGCCAGCATTGATGTGCCGGATGGACCTGCACTCACAGGCCTCTCTGAAGTAGAGAATATATCCATACTTAACGACCTGCTGCATACCCCCGAGCTGAAAAGACGGGGATATGGCGCTATCTGCGCCACACAGGGCGATGCCAGAGGTATGAATGTGGCACTGCTGTATAAAAAGAAAAGTTTCCGCCCCCTTACCCATAAGGAATGGACAATACCACCTGTAGACAAGGCTACCAGAAGCATACTGGAAGTATGTGGCCTGCTGGGACAGGACACTACCTATATATTCATCAACCACTGGCCCAGCCGCAGGGGAGGTGCCGCTGCGGTACTGGCACGCAGAGTAGCTGCCCGCACTCTTTCAGAAAGGCTGAAAGAGCTATACGGGAATGGCCGGCAGCACATCATTGTCATGGGCGACTTCAATGACAACCCCGAAGATAGCAGCATGACTCAGGAACTACAGGGGCTGAACAACCCGTTCATGCAACTAAGGAAAGCCGGACAGGGCACAGAATACTTTGGTAGCACACTCAACCTATTTGACCAGATATTGCTTTCGCCCAGCTATGCCTATGATAGCGCAGCAATCTTCTCACCCGATTTTATAAAGAACCACCGCAGGGGTCATACTAATGAACCTGCCCGCTCGTTCAGAGGCAAGGAATTTGCCAATGGCTATAGTGACCATTTTCCTGTTGTGGTATGGCTTAAACACAAATGAGGCAGGATATTATCCTGCCCCATTATCAGTATCAATATCCTGCAAAACTATACCCTTTCCAGTATCACGGCATAGCCCTGCCCCAGACCTATGCACATAGTAGCCAGTGCATAACGTTTGCCTGTTTTCTGTAGCTCCAGTGCAGCAGCATTTGTGATACGAGCTCCGGTCATACCCAATGGGTGTCCCAGCGCTATAGCGCCACCATTGGGATTTACCCTCGGGTCATCATCAGCAAGCCCCAGCTGGCGTGTGCATGCCAGACTCTGTGCTGCAAATGCCTCATTCAGCTCTATAATATCTATATCATTAAGTGTAAGCCCTGCTTTTGCCAGTGCTTTTTGTGTAGCGCCTACCGGGCCTATACCCATAATACGGGGTTCTACCCCCACTACAGCAGAGCTTACTATACGTGCCCTGGGAGTAACGCCATATCTGCTTACCGCCTCTCCTGAAAGTATATACAAAGCTGCTGCACCATCATTCAAACCCGATGAGTTACCCGCTGTTACACTTCCTGTTTTACTAAATGCAGGCTTCAGTTTTGCCAGCTTCTCCACACTTGTTTCCGGCTTTATAAATTCATCTTCTGTCACCATCACAGGCTCACCTTTACGCTGAGGTATAGGCACAGCTACTATTTCTTCTGCCAGTCTTCCAGACTCCCTGGCAGCTTTTGCTTTCATCTGAGAGCGCCATGCAAACAAATCCTGATCTTCACGGCTTATACTATACATCTCTGCCAGATTTTCGGCAGTTATCCCCATAGGGTCTGTACCATAAAGCTCATGCATCCGTGGATTGACAAACCTCCAGCCAAAACTACTGTCATACATCTTTGCATCACCACCAAATGGTTGTGCAGCCTTTGATATTACGTACGGGCTGCGTGTCATGTGCTCCATCCCTCCGGCTATAAACACATCACCATCACCTGCCTTTACAGCTCTTGCAGCATTAATAACAGCACTCATACCCGATGCGCATAAACGGTTCACCGTTTCGCCCGGCACACTCCACGGAATACCTGCCAGCAGCAGCGCCATACGGGCCACGTTACGATTATCTTCACCAGCCTGGTTATGACAGCCCAGTATTACATCATCTATAGCATCGGCAGGTATATGCGGATTACGGCTTGCCAGTTCTTTTATCACCAGCGCAGCCATATCATCGGCACGAATACCAGACAAAACACCTTTAATATTACCTATCGGGGTCCTTACCCCATCTACAATGAATGCTTCTTTCATATAAGCGATTTTTTCGGGAGGCTAAAGGTACACGTATTTTCATGTACCGTATTAATACAGCCCCATTTATGACCAGCTGCTTACCCCTCAAGGTGCAGGGATATCACTATCATACGGGTACTGAGGCGGTCAATAGCATTGGTAAGCTGCAGGCCGCTGTCACGATATAGCTGATTGGCAAAGCCCTGACTTACTTTAATCTCAGGAGAGAATATAAAATTGGGATTGAAGAACTCAAATCCTACGCCAAACTCCATACCAAAGTCTATAGGTGTGATTTTTATAAATTCATCTGTACGTTTTGAGCGGGCATTGGAAGCAAGGTCATAATCAAACTTACCGCCTGCCAGTCCATAGAAACGGAAATTTTTCATCCTGTCACTCTTAAACTTGAACTGGAACGGCAAATGCATATATATGGATTCTATAGAGCGGTCAGCCAGGCTATCACTGGGCGGGCCATACTCAAACTTTATCCTTTTCTCGGCAAACAACAGTGTGGGAACAAATCTGAAATCAACAAAACTGCTCAGTCGTAAATTGCCCATAAGTCCCAGGTTAAACCCGGGTTTCCATAGCGGCTGAATACGCTTGAATGTATCTGTCTCAGCAAATGAATTTGAGTAATTGATACGGTATACAGAGAAGTTGGTACCAAAAGTGATACCAAAGTAATAGAGCTTATCATCATGATCGGGCATGTTCAATGCAGGCCTTTGGCCAAACGCCTTTGAGCATGAAAAAAACAGGATTACCAGTACTACCAGCCGGCTATAACGCATGAAATAAGTCTCGTATTATGAACTAAACGCAAAATACGAAGATACAGTATGTATGTATTTTATTGTCACAAACCATATTTTGATGTATATGAAGTACTTAAAACCCCGCACATCATGCAAGGCTATACTCACATCTCCACAAAAAATAGCGTCTTATGAAGTGAAATTGAACGAACAATTTTATATTTTAGCGAGTTATAAATACTTTTACCGTCATGCCCGTAAGAAATATTCTGCTTACAGCTACGCTGTTATTGACCATTTTTGCAGCAGTTTTTTATACTTCCTGCAAAAAGGACGCGTGCGATAATGTGATTTGTCTGAACCTGGGTGCCTGCGATGGCGGGGGCTGTGTATGTCCTGTTGGCTTTGAAGGAGAGCGCTGTGAGATACTGAGCCGAGATAAGTTTATTAAAGCCTATAACGGGCATGATACCTGCTCATCCGACACTGTCTATTACGACTCTTACCGTATCTACTTCAAGGCGCAGCTTACCGACCCACGAGAAATGATACTGAAGAACCTGCTTAATGACCCCGACGATAGCGCATACTGCACTATGCAGGGTGTAGATACATTCACTTTCCAGGGTAGTAACAACAGCCTTACCTTCATTGGTACCGGCAAAATGAGTAATGACTCGTTGTGGCTGGATTATCATGTAGAGCGCGACACATCGGCCTACGATTGCCGCTTCTTTGGACAGGGATTGCGATAATATCACACACAAAACTATTTTCATATAAAGAAGCCGGCAGAAAACTCTTCCGGCTTTTTTACGGAACAAAACATAACGAACTCTTCTGATGCGAAAAAGCATGCAGATGTAGTAGCAGTACACCTACCAAATAAATACCCCTTATTGTTATTAATTACTTATATTTACGTGCATTATCTGCCTGAATGTTTTTATGAATAAAAAGTATCTGTCGCTCCTGTTGCTGGCTGCCGTTGCTGTAGCATTTGTATCGTCGTGCAGAAAGCATAACGACAACACTACGGATCTTACCCGTAACTATATGCCACTTACGTTTGGTAAATATGTAGTCTATGATGTAGACTCCATCTACTATAATGAAGACCTATGTACACAATATCGTACAAAGTCACAGGTGAAATATGCCATAACAGACACATTTACCGATAAAAGAAATTTTTACAACCGTACTTCATACATCATTGATGTGTATGTGCGCCCGTATGACGGTGCTGCATGGAAACCACAGAGCGTAATCATTGCCAACCCTACCGGCAATAGCCTGAACTGGTCTCAGGATGAAATAAAGTATGTAAAAATGATGTTCCCCATTACAGAGGGGCAAACATGGAAAGGTAATCAGTATGCACCACTGAATGACCCTCAGTTTACCTTCCTTACCAATTGGGATTATACTTATAAAAACTACCGTAAATCTTATAATACCGGCTATCTCAACTTTGACAATACCGTAACAGTGCTGGAGAATGATGAGTCAGTCAACTATCCCGATGTAGACACCGGTGTAGCTGCCTATCGTGTGTACTCTAAAGCTGTGTATGCCTACAATGTAGGGCTCGTGTACAGAGAGCTTACCTACTGGACCTACAAAGCCTACAACTCACAGTGTCTGAACGGCTACTCAGTAGTGATGAGAGCTATAGACCATAACTGATTATGTACAGGAGCCTGAGGTGGATAGTTCTTGCAGCTTTGATGCTGGCAGGAAGTAAAATGCATGCACAGCAATATGCATACATTGTGCGGTTTGCCGACAAGAATAATACGCCTTTTTCATTATCATCACCGGCAGCTTATCTTTCCCCACGGGCTATTACCAGACGTACCAATCAGGGTATTGCTGTTGACAGTACAGACCTCCCGGTAAACAGAACATATATTGACACCGTGCTGGACCTTACCGGCACAGGCACCAAGCTACACAGTACTTCGCGCTGGCTTAACTTCTGCGTAGTTCTGCTACGCGACTCAGCCAATATCCATACTATAGAAGACAAACCCTGGGTAGCAGGCACAGAATTTATTGCCTGGTATGCAGACTCTCTGCACCGCCCTTCGGATGATGCAGGTACTGCTACCGGAGGACTCAATGCCGGAAATAAGAAAACATGGGCATCGGCCGAGTATGGTAATACATGGATTCAGACAGCGCTGGTAAACGGCAACAAACTTCATGATGATAATTATACCGGCAATGGTAAGCTCATAGCAGTAATAGACGCTGGGTTTATAGACGTAAACACCCATCCCGGCTTCACCAGTATGCTTACTGATGGCCGGCTTATAGATACATACAACTTCACACTGGATGAGGATGGCGTATTTGGCTGGGATGTACACGGAATGAGAGCACTGGCTACAATAGCAGGCTACGTACCCGGCACCTATATAGGCAGCGCTCCCATGGCTTCCTTTGCGCTATACATAAGCGAGGACAATAACTCAGAGCAGCCTATAGAACTTGCTAATATGCTGGCAGCTACAGAAAGGGCAGACAGTGTAGGAGCAGACGTAGTAACAACATCACTGGGATATAACCTGTTTGATAACCCTGCCGATAATTTTGTATTTGCTACCGATTTTGACGGTATATCTACCATAGCTGCGAAGGCAGCCAATATTGCCACAGCAAAAGGTATTCTGTTTGTAGCCACAGCAGGTAATGAGGGCGGTGGTGGATGGAATATGGTACTTACTCCTGGCGATGCAGATAGTGCCCTTACCATAGGCTCAGTAGACTTTACCGGAGTAAGCGCTCCTAACAGTGGTTATGGCCCTAACGCTACAGGCCGTGTAAAGCCTGATGTATGTGGAATGGGACAGCTGGCAGCAATTTTTAACGGTACCGGTTATGGCAATCAGAGTGGTACATCATTCTCTACACCACAGATAGCCGGCTGGGCTGCATGCCTGTGGCAGGCATACCCTACTGCTACACCTTTTCAGATAAAAGAGGCAATTATACGCTGCGCCAGCCGCTATACAAGCCCTACTGCCCAGCAGGGCTATGGTATCCCCGACTTCTGGTGTGCTGTAAATATGATACTAAGCATAGGTGATGACCTTGTACCATTTACAACAGCATCATGGGTTACAGCAAATCCCAATCCAACTCACGATATAGTGAATATCATCGTTGCACCTGATGAGGATAATGATGTCAGCTTTCAGGTAACTGATATGACCGGGAGGGTGCTTATTTCAAGAGTGGAGCATCTGCGTAAAGGTTATAATGATGCTGTAGCAATATCCCTGAGTCACCTGCCTGCCGGCATATATACGCTTAATGTAGTAGCGGGCACACAACATCAGGTACAGAAGCTGGTAAAGTTTTAGAAAGTGATATCGCAGACATTGCATCCTTCTACTCACACATAATACATATTAGCATTGTTCAGCTACTGGGAACAGCAAAGTTTTTCATTCTATGATCACATCGTAATCGGTGCAGGAATTGTAGGGCTTAATGCCGCTATTGAGTTGAAGCAATTATATCCCCATGCCCGCGTATTAGTATTGGAAAGGGGAATACTGCCCAGTGGTGCCAGTACACGCAATGCCGGTTTTGCATGCATGGGTAGTGCCAGTGAGCTGCTGGACGATCTCAGCACCACCAGTGCAGCAGAAGTTGTATCATTATTCGCAGCACGAAAAGCCGGCCTCTTAAAGCTACGCGAAAGGCTTGGAGACAACCATATAGGTTATCAATGCAATGGTAGCCATGAGCTTATCAGTGAAGCTCAGCTACCTGTTCTGGAGCAGATAGATATGCTTAACGAAATGCTGCTACCTATTACCGGCATTCCTGCATTCAGACGGGCAGATGAACGTATCGGCCAATTTGGTTTTGCTGGTATATACTCCCATGCACTGATAGAAAACACATGCGAAGGAGAGATACATACCGGCATGATGATGAGAGCGCTTACTGACAGGGCAATAGCCGCAGGTGTAGAAGTAAAAACAGGTGCCGAAGTAGTCAGCTTTGATGAACAGGCAGAAGGAGTAACGGTATTTGTTGCCGACAGTATCAGAGCTGGCAACTGGCAGCTCAGATGTAACACGCTTTCTGTGTGCACCAATGCATTCAGCACCTCTTTGCTGCCACATGAAGATATTAAGCCGGGACGCGGACAAATACTCATCACCGAACCTATAAAAGGGCTAAGAATAAAAGGCATTTTTCATTTCGATAAAGGATACTATTACTTCAGAGTGCTAGATAACCGCATACTCTTTGGCGGAGGCCGCAATCTGGATTTCGATGGAGAGAATACCACTGACTTTAATATTAGTGACATCATTCAGCAGGATCTGGAGCATAAACTCTGCCATACTATACTACCCGGCATAGAATATAAAGTAGCGCAGCGATGGTCTGGTATCATGGGATTTGGTACAACCCGCCACCCTATTGTTAAAGCAATATCTGACCGGGTTTTCGGCGCATTCAGGATGGGTGGAATGGGTGTGGCACTTGGTAGCAATGCCGCTGCCCACATGGTACAGCTTATTACAGAAAGACAATAATACCCAACCTTCTGCCTATAAAAAAAGAGCGTGAAAATCACGCTCCTTCTTTCATTTCGGCTCTAAATTGGAAAAAGAAGAACCTTACCCCTTGTTGAAACGAAAACTTTTTATAAATCTATGATGTTTGACTAATTTAATGCCTGATACAAATATAGCATTAAAAACACTATCATCAATCTATTAACAATGATTTTTGATTTTCCTTAACATTAAGAAGCCCTGCGATAGCAGGGCTTCTTAAATATCAGAAATGAGGCTTTTATCTTATAAGCGTGACCTCACCTTTTATCACCTGATTATGATCGTGTCCCGGACGGGCAACAATAACTGTGTAATGGTATACACCCATAGGAGCAGGCTGACCGTTAAATGTACCATCCCAGCCTTTTTCTCTGGTATCAGTATAGAACACCTGCTGTCCCCAGCGATTATATACCCTGAACTCTACCATTGAGTGGAATTTAGAACCTATCAGGCGGAAGACATCGTTCAGACCATCACCATTCGGCGTAAACGCTGTTGGGATAAATTCATCAGCAGTGCTGTCTACAATTACAGTAACTGTTCTGGTCACCTTACATCCATAATAGTCCATACCGGTTACAGTGTATGTAGTTGTGACAGATGGTGTAGCAATCGGGTTATTGATATTGTTATTGCTCAGAGAACCATCGTTTGGCTGCCATACATAGTACAGAGTATTACTTGAATTCAACTGGATACTTTCACCATATTTGATACGGGTATCTTCTGTAAGATTAAGTATTGGTGTAGGCAATTTAGAATGCAGTGTCATAACATGCGATCCTGTACAACCTTCGTGATCCAGCGTAGCTGTAATAGAGTATGTGTAATCACCAATACCGTTGAATATAGGCTTGCGTGCTGTGTCTGAGCTCAGATCTGTAGACGGAGTCCATGCATAGCTGTAGTTATACTCTTCAGGAACATTATCAGTATGTGTACTAACCAGTATTGCCATAGGTGTAGTAAGACAGAAGCTACTATCTACTATTGCCCTGACATATGGCTGCAGTACCCATATCCACTCGTCAGTAGCGCTTGTACAGCCCAGCTCATCCTCAATGTTCAGCGATACTTTATATACACCCTCTTCTGGGAATGCATGATCCGGAGGTGTTGCTGTAGCATCTGTATGTCCGTCTGTATACACCCAGTTGTAGCTTATTATCGGAGCTGGGTTTCCGTACAGGCTTGCAGATGAAGTGTTATTAATCATTGCCAGCTGCTGTGGCGTATTACAGATAGTATCATCCAGATAATTAAATGATGCAGTAACTGTATGCCTCAGATCTACAGACAGTGTTTTTGTATCAGTACATCCGTTTGCACTCGTAGCGGTGAGGCTTACATTATATACATTACCACCACTTGGTGTAGGGTAAATGTGAGTACCAGGGTTTGCTGTAAAGCTCTTGGTACCATCACCCCAGCTCCACTCATAAGTTGCACCGTGTACAGATAGATTAACTACTGAAACGCTATCATTAGGACATCCCGGATGACGGTCAAAATTAAAGTCAGCCACCGGCCCAGGCTTCACAAGTACGTTACCAATACCTACACAGCCATCAGTACTTACTACGGTAACCTGATAGATACCCTGTAATGATGAGTCAAAAGGTGAAACAGTCGGACTCTGAACCGATGCGGTGAATCCACCAGGACCAGACCACTCCCATGATACTGCAGCAGAGTCTGACAGTGCATTAAGTAATAGTGGGTCTACTATAGGGTCGCACAACACCTGATTACTGGACGCTGTAATAACCGGTAGTGCATTAATAGTCACATCTACTGTTGATGTATCTGAGGAGCCCATAACTGTTTTAATCACAGAATAGGTACCTGCATGCGACAGGCTGGCAGGGAAAATGCTATATGCCTGAGTGGTAGCAAATACAGCGGTAGATGGCGCAGGGCCATACCATTGGTAGGTAGCACCTACAGAGTCACCAGGAGCATTAAGGAATAGCGTATCTCCTACACAGGGCGAGTTAGCCACTGCACTGTTACAGGATATAATAGTAAGATAGAACGTCTTGTTATGGCAGGACATCATACCAGATGCACTATCAGTACCTGTAATAGTATAAGTTATAATCGGAGGAAGACCTGCAAGGGTAATTGTATTAGTGACACCGGTTGTTGTAGCTAGACCCAATGCTGGTGACCAGGTCCAGGTACTCCAGCTCCAGCCACGATCTGTAGCATGTAATATATCTACAGGTACTGTAAGCACACCTGGCAGTTCGCAGGCATTCAGAGTATCATAGTTAGGCGTTGGTGGTGCCCATGATATCATAGTATCATTATTAACTACCAGCGCAGGGTCTGGGAATGCGCTGTCTATACCAAGGTCGCCATTGAAAATGTACGCGTATGATATAATAGCGCTATCACCAGCAGGTATAGCACCTAAGTTGTATACCAGACCAATGGCATAGTCACCCGACTGAGAGCCGCCCAGTGTGAATAAAGTTGTTCCCATACCTGTAGGAGACTCACTCCAGATACCGGCAAGATCCCATGATGCACCAGACCATCCACCCCAGCCTGTATAGCAAAAGCACTTTGCACGGCAGTCTTTTGTTCCTAGTCCCATGTATGCTACATCACCGGGATATCCATTACCACGGGATGAAACAAGCACTCTGTGACGGGCATCTTCATTCTGATGCACAATCCTGTTAACAGTGTTAAATGTAAACGGACTCCATGTCTGACTGTTGTCCGGGTCGCACGAGCGCAGGTAGTAAACAGTACCTGTAGCAGTAGCGCCGGTATTAACCATTGTCGTTGTAACCACAACGGCAGAACCGAGGTTGTCTACTCTGGTTTGCTGACGGATAGCCAGGTTGCCGGCAGCACTGGTTGCTGTACCTGTCCAGAGCCCTTCTTTGTATGTAGGTCCCGCAGTATATCCGGTAAGCGAGCCGGTAAGTGTAAGACCAGCAATTGTGCCGGTAGTACCCGCACAGTTCTGCATAGCACGGGCCCTGTTTGTACCTATCTGTATCATCCAGCCCTCAAAAGGAGAACCGGGATAAGTATAATCTCCCATATAGGGGGGGGCTCCCGTTGTCCATCCGTCATGACCATAATCGTATACCTCAGCCAGATTACTACCTGATGGCGGTGCCGCAGTAGTAGAGTGCTGGTGATATCCGGGGGGAATAGCTCCCTGTGGGTTACAAGTACCGAATGAAGCATTATTGTTCATTCCTATCTCCAGATATGTACCCTGAAGATAACAGTTAGTTCCTACCATCTGAGCCGTTGCAGTAGCTGCTGATGACAGTACTAATCCTGAAGTGATTATATGTAACAAACGTTTCTTCATGTGACTTTAACGTTTTACTGATTTAAAAGTAATATTTATCCGAGTGAATTCAAACTAATAAGACAGCTTTATTTTTTCCGTGGTTGGCTGCAAATAACACATTTTATAAATAATATCTATCGATTTGTGCAATAAAAAAACCGGCGGGGAAATACCCGCCGGTTTTGCATCTAATGTCAAATGCACCTACCACACCATAGCTCTTTCGCTATCAGGACGGTACATTTTATCATTTTCAGATATGTTAAATGCTTTGTACCATGCTTCCATATTGCTCACAGGTACATTACACCTGAATTCATTAGGAGAATGCGGATCTGTCTTTAAGCGCTGTGCTATTTCCTCCGGACGCGTGTTGGCACGCCACACCTGTGCCCAGCTCAGGAAAAAGCGCTGATCGGGTGTAAATCCATCTATTTTTTCTTCGCTCTGTCCCTGTTTTGTCTTTTTAAATGCTTCATAGGAGATAGCAAGTCCACCAAGGTCAGCAAGATTTTCGCCTTCCGTCAGCTCTCCATTTATGTGAGTAGAGTCCAACGCTGCAATGTCGCCATACATTTTTATAACTACGTTTGCTTTGGTGGTAAAGTTTGCAGAATCTTCTGAGGTCCACCAGTTACTGAGGTTGCCATCAGCATTGTAAAGACGACCCTGGTCATCAAAACCATGTGTCATTTCGTGTCCTATAACACCACCTATACCACCGTAGTTCACTGCATCATCAGCATTTTCGTCAAAGAAAGGATACTGAAGGATACCTGCAGGGAAAACTATCTCATTAAATGCAGGATTGTAATATGCATTAACCGTAGGAGGCGTCATCTGCCATTCAGTCCTGTCCACCGGTTTACCCAACTTAGACATTTCGTAATTATACTCCCACTGCGATGCAGCAAAAATGTTTGCTACATAGTCATTACCCGTTACCGTAAGTGTACTGTAATCTTTCCACTTATCAGGATATCCTATTTTCTTCAGGAAGCCATTGAGTTTGGCAAGAGCCTTCTGCTTTGTCTCATTACTCATCCAGTCCAGGCGCTGTATTCTTTCTGCATATGTCTGCTGCAGGTTGTTTACCAGCTCCATCATACGCTTTTTAGCCTCTGGTTTAAATGTTTTATCTACATACATCTGTCCCAGCAGCTCACCTACGGTGCCATCCACTATACCCAATACTCGCTTCCAGCGCAGTTCCTGTGCTTTCTGCCCCCTCATCGTCTTTCCATAAAACGCAAAGCGTGTAGTATCAAAAGATTTATTGAGGAATGGAGCCATATCGTTTACCAGATGATACTTCAGATATACTTTCCATGTTTCCAGCGGAGTTGCCTTCAGCTGTTTTGCTAACTGAGTAAAAAATGCAGGTGTAGCAACAATCATAGAATCATGACCGGTAATGCGCAGGCCGGTAAATATTTGTTTCCAGTCTATACCAGGCGTTAGCGCATTGATACCATTGATGTCATATTTATTATACAGTTTGTAGGGGTCCCTCATTTCTACCCTTGTAAGCGATGCTCCTGCCAGCGCCAGCTCCAGTTTATATATATCTGCACCATTTTTCTGTGCAGTAGTCGCATCCTGCCCCATGAGCGACAGCATCTTCACTATATATTCCTGATATGCGCTACGTATAGCAGTGGTACGCGGGTCTTTGTCAAAATAGTATTCGCGACCGGGCATTCCCAACCCTCCCTGACTGAACTGGCATATCTGCTTTGTTACATTCTTATCATCGGGCGATACATAAAAGTGAAATACCTGACCTATACCCTGTGTATGCTGTCTGGTAATCTCATCCATAAGAGATCCTACATCAGATATACCATCTATACGTCCCATAACAGATGCCAGCGGGGTAAGGCCTGCGCGCTCTATAGCATTGCTGTCCATACCAGAGCGGTAAAAGTCACCTACCATCTGCTCTGCACTTCCTTTTGCAGCACCTGAAGCCGCTGCAGCTGCATCCAGCAAGCCATGCAGTACTTCGTTATTATTCTCATCCAGCTCATTGAAACTACCCCAACGGGTCTTGGATTCCGGTATTGGATTATTTTTCAGCCATGCACCATTGGCATACATAAAAAAGTTGTCGCCAGGGCGTACGGTGGTGTCCATGTTAGCCGGGTCCAACAGTCTTCTTGTAGAAGCAGTATTTTCTGTACTTTCAGACTTAGGCCCGCCGCATGATGCCATAGTCAGTAAGGCAGCACCGGCAAGAAGTTGGTTTCTAAACTGCATTTTATTTCGCATTTTTTTTGAGTCGGTAAAAGTACAACAAAACATAATCTGACCGGAACATAAGTACGTGAAAATGCGGGGGATATTATTAAAGTGGACTGTCGGGGGACATATTTATCCTATATAACTTCATATTGCCTGCTTAAAGCTAACTTTGATATTAATGGATTCGCTCACTCATGTTGTACTGGGTGCCTGTACCGGAGAGTTAATTGCAGGCAGAGAGGCGGGTAAGAAAGTGCTAATCATTGGGGCACTGGCTAACAGCTTTCCCGACATAGACTTTTTAGCTTCATTTTTTCTACCCCTCACATCCGATTTGCTGGCTCACCGGGGCTTCACCCATTCATTTACGTTTATAGCGCTATTTTCCCCACTGGCAGGTTATTTATCTTATGTTTTTTTCAAAAAAAAGATACTTTCTCCACTAAAATGGACATTATTCTGGGCCATTCAGATGTGTATACACATAATACTGGATGCATTTAACGCCTACGGTACAGGCTGGTTTGAACCCTTTAGTCACTATCGGGTATCATTTAACAGCATGTTTGTAGCAGACCCACTTTACACAATATGGCCTGCACTATGCACCATTATATTATTCTTACTACCAGGACGGAATACCCAAAGACGCATAATAGCTACTATCGCAGTATCGGTCAGTACATGTTATCTGGCATGGGGGGTAATTGCCAAAAACAGCATTGACTCATTTGCTCACCGGCAGCTACATACTATGGGGGCTGACAATACAGATTACTTCAGTACCCCTACCCCACTTAATAACATGCTCTGGTATATCGTAGCCCGAAAAGATTCAGGATATCTTATAGGATACCGCTCCATACTGGACGATAATAAACCTGTCTCATTCCGTTACGTACCTGTTAATGACGCACTGCTTCGTGCTTTTGACCAGGATAAGGACATACAAAACCTGAAAAGATTCTCAAACGGATTCTACTATGCATCTGTGAGCAACGACACCCTGCTTTTTAATGACCTTCGCTTTGGTGAAATACTTGGATGGCAATATCCCGATGCCCGCTGCGTATTCTATTACTACCCGCAATATCCTGCGGCCAATGACCTTATAGTACAAAGAGGGCGTTTTGAAGGCTGGAATACTAACACATTTCGTTTTTTTATTGCCCGTATAATGGGTAAGAGATAAAACAGCACATAAATACAATAAGTAGCCCGGGCTATAGTTAATCCTGCTAAATAGAGAAAGTACAGAAAGAAAATGCATTTCACACTCACTATTCCGAAACTGATTCGGCAGGCTATCCGGCTTATCCCATTCATTATTCTGATTATAGCTGGTATCGGATGTATTCTTTACATGTCACTTTCATGGACCACACTGAAGGAGTGGTATCTTTCCCTGGCCTGTTTTTACAACAGCGATACATGGAGTAGCAACTTTTTTACACCGGAAGTAAAAACTTCAGGAAATATCTGGGCCGCAGGTGGTCTCGCTGCTGTTTCTACATTATTATATAACGTTTATAATCACACAAAAGAACTTCCGGCTAAAATCAGGCTCTATCTCACACAACAACACATATGGGAAGGGGCAATTGTAATTGCAGCGGCATCAGCAGCCATATATGAATGGACAATCATGCCTCCTGCATATGATGAAATATTCTCTGCGGTAAACTGTGCCGAAATGCCTCCATTTATAACATGGAGTTATTACATGCTTCCTAATAATCATGTTCTGTTTAACCTTACCAACAATCTCCTTTTTTCATGGCTGCACAATAGTATTAATACCGGTCGCATCATTTCCATAGCAGCATATGCGGGTAGCATGGTGGTTGCCTTCCGGCTACTTGTAAGACTTACCCATAAACACATATTCGCTTTTATAGCAGTTATCCCCGTAGCGCTCCAGTTTACTGCCTGGGGTATGAGCGCACAGGCACGGGGGTATGAATGCCAGTTGTTTTGTGGCTGGCTGGCTTTTAGTTCGCTTCCCGGCATTGCTGTATCACAACAGGGTAACACCCGCATCCTCATATGGGCAAATATCCTTGGCTTCGCCTTTATTCCATCCTGGTTTTACTTTTATGTGGCTCAGCTGCTATTCATTTCCATCCCGGTATTAAAAAATGACATTCCTGTCAAGAAACAGCTTACCAGCCACATTATTGTTATCTGCACAGTGCTGTGTTTTTATTTACCTGTCATTCTTTTTTCAGGCAGTCATTCGCTGTCTGGTAACAGATATGTACGTCCGGTAGCAGATGTAGCAACATTTATTCCTGACTTATTGCCCTATATGCGTGATATAATTGCCTACTGTTTCTCCTACCTGGCCCATACAGATACAGTAGGCAGCTATATTTTCTTCTTTCTTCCCGTTGTGTTATTGTTTTCTAACTATCGCACAGACAAACTACTGGCACTGTTTCATATATCTATGTGTATTTGTTTTGTAGGCGTTGGTCTGTATATCAGGCATATCCCGTTTCACAGGACGCTTATTACACAATTCAGCATTGCTATAGCACTTTCCGCATATGCTCTTTTCTTCCTTGTACAAAGACTATCATCACTGATACGGCAAAAGAATATAGCAACATCTGTCATTATAACGCTTTTCTGCATACCGCTTACAGCTTATGGTGTATACCTGGCACGGTATAATCAACACAATGTCAACTTTGTACTCTATGCCAATGATGTCAATGGTATTTACAGGAGTCATAAGGACGACATTGCAAAAATGCAGCCTCATTCTTCTGTTGCCTGTTCCCCTGAAAGTTTTTATTTCTTTTACCATTGCCGCAAATCAGGCTTTTCCGTGTCTCGCTGCAGCAGTGGCAAGGAGAATTATTATGTGAAACGTATTGATGAACCCATGCCTTACAAAGCAAGCCTGCACTACATTCTGGCTTATAAAGGCGGTGAGGACTATGAAATTTACAAGCGGCAGTAAGGCCATGGTAATCCTCTATATCTAAACAATAAGAACCGTATCGTTGTTACAGGAGTAAAATGAGAACTGCCTGAATACATGTCTTTAACCAGCATTAAAGATTAGTACAGGCATACCTGAATAATACTGCATTTTCATTCTTCATCATATTAGCTGTTAATACACCCATTTTTTTCATCTACGGGTTAATGAATCCTCATTTCAGTTCATTTGGAGGCAAAAAATGGATGAAAAAATAACCATTTTTGAATTTTATAAAAAATATATTTAAATGTAAATAACTTTTTGATAACCTAAATTAAAGCAAACAAACACTTCGTATGAAAATAATAATAAAGGAAAGACAAATACATATAACTGAAAACCAATTCGTAATGCCCGATACTCACCGGTGTTAAACATTAACTGAAGAATATTAACCAAAATGATAAAAAAGAGTATTCATTAAAATATTTTAAACATTATATTCTAGTTAATCTGTCTCGTTTTTTTTCACTAAAAATTAATATTAGCTTTGAAATAGAGCAAAATTGTTAATCTTTTATGAAAATTCGTTACTTATCTGGTTATGCCGCAATAGCCGCAGCCACCTTAACGGGAGTTTCAAAGGAAGTCAAAGCTCAATCCTATTTCATCATCGGCTCGGGAATGCAAATACATTCCGAAAACATGCAAGTCTCAATGAGAGGAGGCAGCCTGGTAAACTTTGGGACCTACACAGATACTACGGGATCCCTTAATTTCATAGGCGGAGTTGATGTGTCGGGGAGCGGCATTACTACTTTGAACAATCTGAACATTGACAACACAGGTTTGTCCAGATTCTTTTCCCTTGTGTCGGTAAAAAATACCGCAAACATTATTTCTGGCAATGTAAATGCCAACAACAATCTCTTCCTGAGATCGGACCTCAGTCCGCTTGCCAACATGGTAGTGTCTGGTAAGCTTACGGGTACGGTACAGGGATTGGTTACAGCCCCCAGCGTCACGACAGGGCCATGTCCGTCCTATTCTGCCACGCTGTCGTTAAATGTTTCAGGACCTGTTGTTTCATATCAATGGCAATCGTCAGATGACAACATGACATGGAATGACATACCGGGAGCAAACGCTGACACCTACTCACCTATGGTAACGGCGGATACGTATTTCAGGTGCAAGCTTACTACTACCAACAGCTCGTATGAAGACTACACCCCGGGTGTACTGCTGGAGATAACCGGCATACCAGATGCTGTAACAGTATCGGGTAGTGGTGCACACTGTGGCGAAGCTACAATTCTGGCATCCGGTGGTAGTGGTGGTACTATCTACTATCAGGGCACAACAGCTGCAGGCACATCTACAGTGCAGGCACTTGATACTGCTACTATTGATGCATCAGGTACTTATTACTTCCGCTCCCGCTCTGTAGCAGGCTGCTGGGGCCCTGAAGGCAGTGCAGATGTAGTAATCAATCCAATACTAGCTACCAGTGTAGATGTCACATCAGCACCAGGAATGCATGTATGTAAAGGTACAAGGGTATCCTTTACAGCTACACCTGAGAATGGTGGTACAACACCTGGTTATGTATGGTATGTGAACAGTTCTGCAATGTCCACATCAGGACCTGACTTTTCTTACATACCTGCAAACGGGGATGTAGTAAAGGTAACAATGACATCCAGCATACCATGTCCGGCTTCTCCTACCACAGATGCTACTACAAATATGACTGTTGATGATCCGTTTATACCTGTAGTAAATATCTCTGCTGATCCTTCTACCAGTATCAATAAAGGGGAAACAGTTACACTTACCGCACAGGTAAGCGATGCCGGACCCTCACCAAAGTTCCAATGGATGAAAAACGGAATTGCTGTAAACGGGGAAACATCTGCTACCTACACCAGCAACAGTTTTGAAAATGGAGATGTAGTATCCTGCGAGGTAATAGGCAGTGGCATATGTGCACTTTCTACATTTAACTCTGTAATGATGAATGTAAATAGTGCCAGCATTAAAAATCTGATAGCAGGTGCCAATATCGGTATCATGCCCAATCCTAACAACGGAAAGTTCACTATCAGAGGCACATTTGACATGAGCAATCTCAACCAGGTAACTGCTGAAATTACCAACATGCTGGGACAAACAGTATATCAGAAAAACGTGCAGGTTATTGCCGGAAAGATAGATACTGAAATAGAACTGGGTAATGTAGCACGTGGTACTTATATACTCAGTCTGTCTGCTAATGGCGAAAAAGCCACATTCCATGTAGTAGTAGGAAATTAAATAAGCAACAATAAAACAAAATAATTAAATAATTATAAACTATAATGATATGAAAAGAATACAACTATCCATTCTTGCCATGTCGGCCTTCGCCCTCTTTGGATCTGAAAAGGTTCTGGCACAACAGGGCGTGTCCATGAACGCAACCGGCGCTGCAGCACATCCAAGCGCGGTTCTTGATATGACATCAACAACACAGGGTGTACTCGTTCCCAGAATGACTGCTACGCAGCGCTCGCTGATAGCAACTCCGGCTAAAGGTCTCCTTGTGTTTCAGACCGACGGCCAGACAGGCTTCTATTTTTATGATGGCGCTGTATGGCAGAGTCTGAACTTCTATACATCAGCAGGCGGTGACCTTACAGGTGCTTACCCCAATCCTGAGCTTACTACTACAGGTGTTACTGCAGGTAGCTATGGTAATGCTACTCAGGTGCCAGCATTTACAGTAGATGAAAAAGGACGTGTAACCTCAGTAGGTAATACTACAATAGTAGGTGTAGAGCCTGGAGGTAATGCGGGTGGCGACCTCACCGGCATGTATCCTAATCCGGATCTGGCAGCATCGGGCGTAACTGCGGGTAGCTACGGTAGCCATACAGAAGTACCCAGCTATACTGTAGACAGTAAAGGCCGGGTAACAACTGCCGGAAATGTAACCATATGGGGTACAGAACCTGGCGGTAATGCAGGTGGCGACCTCACCGGTACTTATCCTGCACCTGAAATGATAGCAACCGGTGTTACTGCTGGTAACTATGGTAATGCTACTCAGGTACCGTCTTACACTGTAGATACCAAAGGACGTATAATATCTGCCTCTAACGTTACCATCCAGGGCGTAGAGCCAGGTGGTGCTGCGGGTGGTGACCTTGCCGGTACGTATCCTAACCCATCGCTGGCCACATCTGGTGTTGCTGCGGGTAACTATGGTAGTGCTACTCAGGTACCATCTTATACTGTAGATACCAAAGGACGCATAACAGCAGCAGGCAATGTGACTATACAGGGCGTAGAGCCAGGTGGTGCAGCCGGTGGCGACCTCACAGGAACATATCCGGCACCAGACCTGACCACTACAGGTGTTACAGCAGGCAGCTATGGTAATGCGACTCAGGTGCCAGCCTATACTGTAGACAGTAAAGGCCGTATCACAGCAGCGGGCAATGTGACCATATCGGGCGTAACGCCAGGTGGTGCTGCTGGTGGCGACCTGGCCGGTACATATCCCAATCCTTCACTCGCATCATCGGGTGTAACAGCAGGGGCATATGGTAACGCTACTCAGGTACCTGCTATATCAGTGGATACAAAAGGACGCGTAACATCGGCAGGTAATGTAACGATATCCGGTGTAACGCCGGGTGGTGCAGCAGGCGGCGACCTTGCAGGCACATATCCTAACCCATCGCTGGCAACATCTGGTGTTACAGCAGGGGCATATGGTAATGCTACTCAGGTGCCAGCTATATCTGTAGATTCAAAAGGCCGTGTAACATCTGCAGGCAATGTGACTATATCCGGTGTAACGCCAGGTGGCGCTGCTGGAGGTGACCTGACAGGCACATATCCTAACCCAGGCATAGCCAATAATGCTGTTAACACTGATAAAATACAGGATGGCAGCATCACAAATGATGATGTAAATGCAGCTGCAGCAATAGACTACAGCAAACTGAACCTTGCAGGCAGCATAGGCGTAACAGACCTGAGCGCTACAGGCACACCGGGTGCAGGCAGCTTCCTGCGTGGTGATAATACATGGGATGTACCTACTGCAAGTGGTGCAGCCGGTGGCGACCTGGCAGGCAGCTATCCTAACCCCACACTGGCAGCATCTGGTGTAGGTGCGGGCAGCTATGGCAGCGGTACACAGATACCTACCCTTACCGTAGATGCAAAAGGTCGTGTAACATCGGCCGGCACAGCTCCGGTACTGGGTAACAGCGGTACAACTTCTACTGTATTACATGGTAACCCATCAGGTGCACCAACATTTGGTGCGGTAAACCTGGGTACAGATGTGAGTGGTAACCTTCCTGTAAGCAGACTCAATGGTGGCACCAGTGCATCGGCATCCACTTTCTGGCGTGGTGATGGTACCTGGGCTTCTGTACCACCTGCAGGTGTTTCCGGCAGTGGTACCAGTGGCTACATGGTACGCTTTACGGGTACAACATCTGTTGGTAACTCTGTAATACGTGATAATGGAACAAGTGCTTCTATAGGTACTTCTCCTTCATCAAACTATAACTTCTATTCATACAGGAGCGAAACAGGAACTACAGACGGCCAGTCAGCAATCTATGCATACCGTACCCGCTCATCTGCAAACAATGGTACATCCTACAGCCAAACCGGTACTAATCGTGGCATAGGCGCATACTGCTACTGGGGTGATCAGTATACTTTCGGTATAGCAGGTTACAACTACAATGACTACGGCCGTTGCGGTGGTACTATGGGTGGTTATCAGGGTGGCTCATATTGGGGCTCACTTGGTTACAAAAACAGTGGTTCGTCTACATATGGTGTTTATGGTACATCATCATATGCTACAGGCTCCGGCTTCGCAGCATCTGAAATGGATGCCGGTGTAGGTGGTGGTTTCTTTGGTATGGTTGGTTCTATATCAAAAGGTACTGTAGTAGGACAGCTTAACTCAGGTGAACTGTTTGCATCGTATAACATAGGTGATGTTTATACATCAGGCCGTAACATAGAAATGGTAAATGTAGGTGACGAAGTAATTCCTACTTATTCATCAACATCTCCTAATCCGGTAGTATATGACAAGGGTACTGCCCGTCTTTCTGATGGCTCGGTACGCATAGAGTTCAATGAGCAGTATGCTAAAATGCTGGGCGAAATTCCTGCGGTTACAATAACCCCAATGGGTCAGTGCCACGGTGTATACATTGAGTCAGTAGACAAAACAGGGTTTACGGTACGTGAGCTGGCAGATGGCAACTCTTCAGTACAGCTTTCCTGGATAGCTGTAGGTAACCGTGTGGATGCTGAAACAAAAGCAGTTCCACAGTTCCTGAAGTCATCTTCTTTCAACAGCGATATATCCCGCGTAATGTTTAATGATGCTGACCGTAAGCATAATGCAGAAGGTCTCTGGTGGGATGGTCATTCACTGCAGACGAATAGCAACTATCCTGAAGCGCTCAATCCAAAGCGTAACAAAGAGCCAGAAGCTCCAAGAGATTAATCGAGATATTCCGGTTTATCTTCCATACAGAGGCTGTCGTGCAATGCGGCAGCCTCTTTTCATTATATATGCATCAACACCCACCATTTTAAGATACTTTTGAAGTAGCGAATATGCAGCAACGCCTGACGAGATATCTGATATACGGAATCATTCTTTTAGCAGAATGTACTGTAGCCAGCTACGCACAAATGCCAGGTAAAACAATGCGGCAATACCGCCATGTTATTAACGCCTTATGTGCAGATACACTACAGGGGCGCGAAGCAGGGACTGTGTATGAACAGCAGGCCGGGGCTATGGTAAGTGAATGGTTTTCCAAGGCAGGATTTAATCCTCAGATACAGAAGTTTTCCTTTCGCCCTACAGATAGCATAACGAGCAGGAATGCATCCAACATATACTGTTATATAAATAACAATGCAGACAGCACCATACTCATCAGCGCCCACTACGACCATCTGGGCATGGGCAGTGGCCGCTCCCGTAGTCTGGGAAAGAGTGGTATTCATCCCGGTGCAGATGATAATGCCTCAGGAGTAGCATTACTGATGGGGCTTGCACAGCGCTACAAAAAATGGCGACAACCTACTTACAACTATATACTGGTGAGCTATGCGGCTCACGAGCCTGGCCTGTTTGGCTCCGGAGCATTCCATGATTATTGCAGGGAACATTTCCCCCCTGTATGTATGGCCCTGAACTTTGACATGGCGGGGAGAATGGATGCACGCTCACATGCAGTAACTATTTACAGCCAGCCTGCTATACCAGATACAACAGGAGAAAAACTCGGTCCGCTGGTGGGCGGAGTAGTATATACCGACGAGCCAGAGCGAATATTTCAGACCGACTGTAAAACATTTGCAGCATCTGGCGTAAGGTGCTTATCACTCACGACAGGCCTGCATGAAGACTATCATAAAATAACCGATGTGCCTGAAAAAATAAACTACAATGGCATAGCGATTATGCAAGCATTTGCCGAGAAGATACTACGTCAATATCCGGCGGCTATCAATACCCTTCATTGACGGGCAAAGATGAAGTTTACGAGGCTGCAGGACTGAAAAAAGATGTTATCTTTTCTCTGCACTCATCCGGGTTTATAGCAAACTGTTGATTACTGTCAAAACCCATGCCATTTAATGACGCATATGTATAACCCAGACCGATGCACATGCTCTTATAATGCTCTGGCCCGTAACCATTACCGGGAAACAGTTCCAGCAACCTTACATCATTATTTCTGCAAAACAGAATATTAGTAAGGCCGGCACCATGAAGACCGATAATATCCCGGGCCTCAGAAAAGAGTTTTACCTGCTGCAGCCAGGTATAAGCTCCCGGGTCTATTACGGTAAAGCCTGCGGCCGCAGCTATCTCCTCAATAACAGCCGCATTTGATAATGACCTGCGCAATCCCTCTTTACGCTTAATAAACAAACGCTCAGGAGATGGGGTATCTGGCTGGCTGGCAGCGATATCTGATTTTATGATATTCTGCCGGATGGCAGGGTATACATCATTGCAGAAAACGTCTTTTGCTACATACAATTCATCTACGTGCAGGTACTCTTCCTTCTGCTGAACAATAATCTGTCGACGGAGCGGGAAATGCTGCAGATATGCTTTCACAAAGTCTCCCTGATTATAATAATGGGGTACAATCAAGGGTATATCATCGGGCAGTTGCATCTGGTCACATATCTGTATCTGAGCCAGTGTATCTATGAAAAAATGATAATAGCTGGTCCAGTTATATTTCACAAGAATGCCTTTCTCCACCTTCCTCATTCGGCGCTTACCCATCAGATAACCGATACGGGAGGGTTTTTCCTTTTCATAATCCCAGGGGTCTTCTATAAGCTGATAAGAATAACGAAATACCTTTCCCGGACCCAGAATAACCCAATGATTGCCTGGCTCAATGATACCATCATTTATCCTGTACAGGTAGCGCTCAAAGATGTGCAACAGAAATCTGTACTCCAGAGGTTTTTCTGCCTTCATTTCTTCTGAGTTGACGTGCGGATAATACCGCGGTATCTCAGAGAGCAACTGTTCTTTCATCAATGTTGTCACCTTGCCTCCATCATCATCTGCCAGCCGCCAGTAACGGTTATCTACATACTTCTTCAGATACCTCTGATTAAAATATCTGAACGCCCTTGAAATGATAGATGCCATACCTGTGCAATAAAAGCAAAAAACTAATCCCGGCAAAAATAATAACACTCACCAATAAGACATTTCAACCGATGAGTGGTGCTAAACAGGTGAAGTATCTGCACTCTACAGCCCGAAGCCCAACTGTACGCCACCCCATGCCTGATTGAGGCCACCTTTGAACTCCTTTGATATGGTGGTGGCAAAATACTCCAGATATATGCCCTGCCATGCTATTACGAATCCCATACGATTGCGTAATACGGGGCGCTCAATATCTGTTTCCTTAATGACATAGGGTGTGGTCCTGTTCAGAACGCCGCCCTGAAGTGTGGCATCATAGCCGGGCAGATATAACTCAGGGTATTCATAGAAGTATATCTGGAATGAGCGGCCCTGATTCCGGTTGCGGTCATAAGGAGAAAGGAAGTATCCCGCCATTATTGTGGAGCCGAAGGAGGCACTGCAATTGAGGGTTCCTATATTAAGATTGCCGGCGGCTGAAACAGAAAGATAACGCCCGAGGCCCAGCAGCTGCTTTTCATAACCGATGCCGTAATTAAGCACGAGGTCATTATGTATCTGATTGTCCCAGCCGCGGGGCATTATATTGGCAAGGGCTTTGTGAATAGAGGTCTGCATCTGACCGGCTAATGCGGCGGGGCCGATGACTCCTCCATGAATAGCCGAATGAAAGCGCTGCTTATGGGCTGAGTCTATAGCTATCATAAATGTCTTGGCCATTAGTACTCCGGCAAAAGGCCTGTCGCCATAGATAACATTGTCATGCCCGAGGCTGGAGGGTGTATAACCATTGTGCTGCACGCCTATGCCATAGCGGGTATAACTGAAGCCGGGCTTTATAAATAACCTGTTGGTAAGGAGCCGATAAAACTCGGGGTGTACCAGCTCTGCATCAACGCCCTGAGTGTAGTATCTGTCGGTAGCGGCAAAAAAGTCGTTTTCGTAAGAAAACCGGAGGTAACCCTCGCTACTGATATGCTTATATGCCGGTGTGGTAGTAACTGCCTGAGCGATGGTGAGCAGTGGTATGCAACCAAGTATGATGAGCAATACTGTGTTCTTTCCTTTCATACGCAGACTTTGTATATCCAATATACGCTAAATGGGATGAGTTTAGTAATTAAATGTTAATAAAAACAAAGACCGACAACCCTGCCCAAAAAAGACATGCCTTTTGTATCTATCTACAGCAGGCAGGCCATCTTTCCACCACGGCGAGACAAGTTGCCAAGAAGGAAGCAGTGTTTAGTTACCAGCAATGCGGGATACTATTTTATATTTTACGAATGGGAGTCAGAGTAGGTTTTCACCGGGGTGGGAAGTTTTATTTTTTTGCTGCTGCTCTTTTTCTTTCAGTATGCGTAAGTGCTTGTTTAGCATTTCTTTAAAGGGCAAATCTTCATCAGGGACGGGGAGATTACTTCCCGAAAAGTTCGCAAAAATTGCTCGCGATATTTTTTTAATGTCTGGCTTCTTTGTGGCGGATTCCTCACTGGCTTCTTTGTCAGCTTCAGGGGCTGGTGATGGGGGCGGTGGTGCTGAGGGTTGTTCTGTAGCTTCATCATAAATGGGTGGCGGTGGGGTGTCTGGTTTCGGTTCTTTTGTGTCAGCAACGGGGTCGTCGGGCGGGGCGGGATTACTGGCTTCATCTTCATCTTTCCAGCCTTCTTTTACTTCATCGAAAGGGTAAGGGATGAGGCCATTTTTATCGAACTCCGATGTGAGGAAGCTCTGCTCATGGTATGGCTGATAGTCATAAACCATATCATCTACTATGGTGCGGGCTTCATCGGCCAGATGGGGAGCGCGATGGGTGAGCTGCTCCATAAAGGAGTTAGCTAACTGCATGTATTCACTACCGGAGCAGCGTTTGCTGAGTCTGCTGATAGAGGATGTGAGCTGATGGATAACCTGTGTCTGATCTTTAGTGATGCTGACGGCGGAGTAATAGTCGCCGAGACGTTCGCTAACGTACAGATTGAGGAGGTGGTAACATTTATCCATAATGAGGATGGGCATGTTGCGTACGGAGCGGCGTAGCTGGTCCCAGTTGCCCTGCTGCGCCCAAGAGGTGATGGTGCGGCGGCTAACACCTACTTCATTGGCAATGGCTGTCTTGGTGAGTGAGGACTGGAAGTATAGTTCTTCGGCCTGCTGGCGTTGGTTCGTTTTCATGTTCAGTGGGTTTAGATTTATGTTTTTGGGTGTAAAGTTGGGGCTGTTGTATGGGTGGAGAAAATTGGGTTGCTGTGTTATGCCGCTATTTGCATATGGTATGCATTATGGTGCATATGATGTAAAATAGTTTGCCGCGTGGGTGCGGGTTTGGGTGTATTTTGTGTGTTGTTTTCTAACCACAAGGGACACGAGGAATTCACAAAGGGGGCTGTGTGGGTTTGTGGGGAGATAGAGCACAAGGGTGTGTTGTGATATGCCCATGGGTTGGTTGCAGGTGGGGACGCCTGCAACGGGAAAAAAGGGACACGAGCATGTGGTGTGACGACCACCCCAGGCGACAAAAAGGACACGCCTTTTTGTGCCATCCCACTCCTTGCCAGGAGGGGAGTTTCCCATATTATGTGGGATATAAGAATAAAGGGTAGGACTGGTGAGCTTTCGTTTTTTGCCTGATTATTATGTCAGTTATAAACTGACGGGATTATGTGAGGTACTAGCAGCCTATGTGTGATGGCTGCGCCTTATGCCCGTGCCAGAGGAGTGTTATACCCATGGGCTGGTTGCAGGCGGGGACGCCTGCAACGGCGAAACGGGATTATGTGAGGCATGAGTAGCTGTGGCACAGTGCCGGAGTGTGTAAAAAATATACTCTCATACTGCAACGCCATGGAGCTATACTGCATTTAGTATGGTTGGTACGGACTGCGACATCCCGGCTATAAGGGTAAACACGTGTACCTGAAACAGCCAGGGATAAACAATCCTGTACTGAACAAAGCCTGCTGTAACGGCATGCTCCTTAGCAGACAACACAAACTAACCATGAACATAGAACGAGTAGTACTCACAACTTTATCCCTCCTGCTGGCACTTTCTGTAAATGCCAGTACAGACACGCTGGCGATTCCGGATAACATCCGCCTGCCCAAGGACACGGCTACCAGAAGACTGCTGCTGGCAGACCTGCACACACTGCTGGCCCATACATCGGCAACTGACAGTACCAACCCAATGGTAATGCCATCTGATGCGCTGGAGATGTCGGCACTGCTGGATGAAGTAAAGGGTATAAGAGCAAGTAACAAGTATAAGGACGATAATTTTTATAAGGCATATCTTACCAATGCTACGATGCTGGATGACAGCTCGTATCTGATACAGGTGTCCTATACGGGTGTCAATGATGGCACTCCCCTGTGCAGAGCCAGCTTTACCTTTTATGCCAAAAAGAGTGATGCACATTTCTATTTCTTTTCGCCACTGAGGCTGAACACCCAATTGTGGAAAAGCAGAAAAATCAACAACACAACTGTCTACTATAAGAAGGAGATAAACACTAAGAAAGCACGTGCCTATTTTGACATGATAGCCAGGTATGACAAACGGCTGGGCGTGGCTGAACCGCAGACAGACTTTTACTGCGCGGACAACTTTCATGAAGCGATGCAACTAGCAGGCATTGATTACAAATCGGACTATAACGGCTACACACACAACACACTGGGGGCCAAAAACAAGGAGCATCAACTGAGTGTGAACGGTACGCTAACCTCTGCATTCACCCGATTTGACCCTCATGACCTGTGGCATGAGCGACTGCATAATGTAGTATCTACAAAGATTATTTACCGGCCTGTAGATGAGGGCACGGCATACCTATATGGCGGCAGCTGGGGGCTGAGCTGGGAAGAAATATTATCCAGATTCAAGCTGTACGCCAGTGCAAACCCTGATGCCGACTGGCTGGCCCTGTATAACGAGAGCAGGAACTTTGACGAAAAAGGGAAATACCCTTTAAATACTGACTTTGTAATAAATGCCCTGATCATTAAAAAGACAGAGCGTGAGAAGGGGTTTGCCGCTGTCATGCAACTCCTGAGCTGCGGTAAAAAGGAGCCGGGGAATGAAAACTACTTCAGGGCTCTGGAAACAGTTACGGGTATCAGTAAGGCAGATTTCAATAAGCATGTGTGGGACCTGATTGCATCAGAATAATATCATCTCTACTGCTGCAGGTATGATGTGTATAGGGGTTACAAATTTTGAGACAGGAACAGGGTGATGATTTGGGATGAGGCAATAGCAGGATATGAGGGGTGGTAATGCGCATGCCAGTGGGGGTGTTATACCCGAGGGCTGGTTGCTGGCGGGGACGCATGCAACGGGGAAAACATTGTACTTTCGTATGCACTTTCTTGAAAACCAATGCAGCCGATACTCCTTTATTATCGCAAGCCACGAGCTATATTCATAGCAACTATTTACAGTATATTTTTAGCGTTTTTCGTATTTATTCTTACCGTAGATGCACCGAATACGCCGCGCGTACTGGTGGTGCTATTATATGTATTGCTATTGACTATGCTCGCCCCAGCAGCTTTAACCGCTGCGAAAACCCTCTATGGCGTGCCTATGTACACGATCAATGAAATGGGTATCACCTACTTTAAATCACCAGGATTGGTGCCATGGCAGACAATTGACAGACTTGAAGCCTATTCTCCCGAACAAACGAACGATAAAACATGGAAGCTATTTATTAAATTGAAAAAAGACTGCGACTACCAGTATAACTGGTGGGTGCGCTTCATCATAAATAGCAATCGGAGGATTTCCCACGACCGTGCTGATTTCATTATTATCGCCAGCTACCTTACTGCCCCTGCGCAGCCAACCATCGAATCGATATTGTCTATTTACAGGCAGTACTGCGAACAATTCCCCCAAAAATAAGAGCAGGTGCGACAAGCAAAGGACACAAGTTTTGTTCCATTTCGTTACGGTGAAACAAGCCCGCTCCTTACCATGCGCGGAGTTTTCCTAAGTTATGGTGTATGAACCGGGCTTTCCGGGCATAGCTATGATTTTTGCGTCAGTAGTAAACTGACGGGATTATGTGAGGTACGTGTAGTTATGCGGGATGGTTTGCGCCTTTTGCTCGTGCCAGTGGAGTCTTGCGACCACCCCAGGCGACAAAAAGGACACGCCTTTTTGCACCATCCCACTCCTTGCTGTATAGACCGGGGACATAGGTAACAACGTACCGGACACATAGGTAACAGTTTTTGAGGGTGGAAATTAGCTATAAAAAGCTATGCCCTTTTTAAATCAAACTGTTATGGAACAAAGGTTAGAAATG
>JAUIBA010000018.1 GCA_030427635.1 Bacteroidia bacterium | reverse complement strand
GCGATGTAGCACTACATCTCAGCAACATTATGCACCATACAGGTAATACCCCAGAAGCCATACTGACATGGCCTGCAAAAGGGAATGCCTATGCAGCGGGAAAGGATGGTGTGCCGCTTACCATTACGGAGGATATGGCCCCGTTTATAGATGTGAACGGAGATGGTACTTACCAGCCACTGAAAGGTGATTACCCTGACATAAAGGGAGAGCAGACACTGTTTTGGGTATTCAGTGATAATGGTCCTTCGCATGATGAGACTTCTGGTAAGCCACTAAAGGTACAGGTGCATGCACTGGCTTATGCGTATAAGCGCAATACACTGATAGATTACGTTGTGTATCATGATTACATGGTCATAAATAAGTCGGGCCGGGATTATGAAAACATGCGCATGGCAATATGGGATGATGTGGATTTAGGTTATTATCTGGATGATTTTATAGGGTATGACTCTGTACACAGGATGGCTATTACTTACAATGGGACGAATGATGATGGCGGCACAGTAGGGCATCCGGTTAACTCATATGGACTAATACCACCAGCCCGGGGTATTACGTTTGTAAGATTACCGGGCGATGTCCCTGATATATATGTGCCAGCAGGTGTTTGTACTTACTATAATAATGATCCCACTTTCCACACTGCCCCTGTTTCTGATACACAATGTAACAACTACATAAGAGGGAAAATAAGTAGTGGTGTGCGGATAATTTCTGAAGATATTGACATTAACGAATGTAGTGATGGTAATAATCCCGGAGACCGTCGTTATGTACTTGCCTCAAACGATTTTACATTGCCTGCGGGGGCAAAGGAGCGTTTGGTGATGGCATTGGTAGTAGATAGTAGTGCCGGAGGCTGTCCGGTAATAGAGAATTTTAATGGTCTGCGGCAAGTGGCGGATACTGCGTGGCAGCACTGGCAGCAGGCGGTATCGGTGCATGATGTTTCTTCTCCGCTCAGGTGGCTTACTGTACACCCTGTACCAGCCACGCAGTCTGTAAGCATAGTAATGCCTGTAACTCCGGTATCAGGTTCTGTACTCTCGGTTTATAATGCATTGGGGCAGCGTGTACTGCAGCAACCGGCTGGCAGGGTAGCAATAACACTGGATATAAATACATGGCCTGCCGGCTACTATACGGTAGTAGTTACCGGTGGGGAATGCATATATCGTGGTCGTCTTATAAAACAGTAACCTTATGAAGAAAATCCTGATTACACTTTCCTGTTTGTTTTGTGTGCCAATGAGCTATGCCCAGCTCCCGTTTTTTGTGATGGACTCAATAGATGCCAATCGTATCAACGCCGCCGTATTGGTGCATGGCGACATGTGGTGGAATCCGGTTGCACAGGTAGCACATTGCCAGTTTCCACCGGCCTCTCCGAAAAACATAGGCTTTGCAGGAGCTATCTGGATGAGTGCTTATGACAATGCCGGTCAGATGCATGTATCTGCGCAAACCTACAGGCTGAGTGGCAATGACTACTGGCCGGGCCCGCTCGATGCTTCCGGGGCATTGGATTATGTCACATCAGAGAAGTGGGCTAAAATATGGAAGGTGCGCCGTAGTGATGTAAATACACATCTTGGCAATGCCGGCCACACCATAGCCAATACGCCTGAAGCCATACTCACCTGGCCTGCAAAAGGAAACGCTAATGCTGAGGGTAAGGACGGAGCGCCACTTACCATTACAGAGGATATGGCACCCTTCATAGACCTGAATGGAGATGGTATTTACCAGCCACTGAATGGTGAGTATCCCGATATAAAAGGAGAGCAGACACTGTTCTGGGTATTCAGTGATAATGGCCCTGTACACAATCTTACCAACGGCCAGCCATTGAAGATGCAGGTACATGCCATGGCATATGCATATAAGCGCAATACACTGATTGACTATGTGGTGTACCATGATTACACGGTTATTAACAAGTCCGGTCAGAATTACCGGGACATGCGTGTAGGTGTGTGGGAGGATGTGGATCTGGGTTATTACCAGGACGATTTCATTGGCTTTGACTCAGCCCACAGAATGGTCGTGACCTACAACGGTACAAATGACGATGGTGGCAGCGCAGGACACCCCGTCAACTCATATGGTCTTAACCCTCCGGCTGTAGGTCTTACATGGATACGGCTGCCCGGCGATGCCGGTGGTAGTTATGTACCTGCTGGCGGCCTTACCGGATTCAATAATGATGCCTCTGTTATTGGTAATCCCGTTATTGATACAGAGTATAATCACTATTTGCGTGGCCGTATGCGCAATGGCGCACCAATACTGCATGGAGTTTCGGTGCTGGAGGAATGTACTGTGGGTAATAACCCGGGAGACCGCCGGTTTGTTGTTTCGTCGTCAGATTTTAATCTCAGTGCAGGCATGCGGGAACGGCTGGTGGTAGCTCTGGTGGTGGACAGCGCTGCAGGTGGCTGTCCTGCAATAACGGATATAGATGGCCTGGAAGAGCTGGCAGATACCGCACGGCAAAACTGGCAGCAGGCAGTAGCAGTAATGCCGGTGCCGGTTCATGATATGCAAATGGAGCTATATCCTGTGCCTGCGGGTACACAGTTACATATAAATCTGGGGACCGCATTTTCGGGCAGGGTAGTGCTGGGCATATATAACGGGTTGGGGCAGTGTGTGCAGGAGCATGTTACTACTACGGTACATACTGTGCTGGATGTACAGCAGTTGCCTCCGGGGACCTATACACTTAGGTGTGCATCTGCCAGGGGTGTAACACACAGGGTATTTATACATCAGTAGGTATGGCTGATAGGGTAGATGCCGGAAGAGGGGGAACGTTTGCTTATAGTGTCTTTTCGTGTAGTCTGTTTTTCACCAGCACATTTACGCGGTACAGCATAAATATTGCTACTGCAGACAGGGCACACATAATATACGCCAGGGTGTCATAATGCTCCAGTGGGCTGGTTTTGTCATGCTGTACTACTATTCTGCCGGCTACAGCTGCTGCAAATCCGCCTGCTATCTGCTGTAATGATGAGTTGATGCTCATAAATGCGCCTCTGTCGGCCATATCGGGTATACCGCTTACCAGCGCTACAGATGGCACCATGCGTCCCATCATGCCAGCCATCATCAGTATGTACAGTGACACTACTATCCACATGGGCGTAGCACCGAGCGAGGTATAGATTACGGTCATTATCATCATCCATACAGATGCTACGGTGAACATGCGGAACTTATCTACCTTATCGGCCAGCTTCCCTGCCAGCGGCATGATAATCATAGTGCCTATACCGGCCAGCATAAACAGCAGCGGTAGCTGTTCATTTGTAAGCTTCAGGTTGTTAATGGCAAATGCACTGCCGAATGGCATCATCATAAACCCGCCCAGCGATAGCAGGCAGGTAGCCATAAAAGCCATCCTGTGATTACCTTTCGTAAGATTATGCCACAGATGGTTCAAGGCATCCCTCTCCTGTTTTACCTCCAGATGTTTGGTTACCGGTTTTAGTGAGGTAATGATGAGTATGGTTATTACAGCGCCCAGCCCTGCTACCAGTATAAACGGTGACTGCCAGCCCCATATATTGGCTACATACAGGCTTACAGGTATGCCCAGTACCTGGCTTGCTGCAAATCCCATCTGCACCATACCCAGTACGCGCCCGCGATGATGAATGTCGAACAGGTCAGTAATGATAGCCATAGATATGGAGCCTATTACCCCGCCGAAAATGCCGGTGAATATACGGGCGGCTACCAGCATAGGGTATGTATTGACCATACCGCAGAGGGCCGTTCCCACTACAAAACCTATATAGAAGAACAGCAGCAGTTTTTTTCTGTCAAATTTATCGGCAAACCCTGCAGTGAGCAGGCCAGATACCCCGGCACTGATGGCATATGCCGATACAGCAATGCCAAATTGCCGGGTAGTAAGTCCCATAGATTTCATGAGCATATCGCCCAGTGGCGACATAATCATGAAGTCCAGTATTACTGAAAACTGAGTAATGGCCAGAATGAATACTACAAATTGCTGGTAGGGAGTAAAGGAGGCGGAAGCGTTGTCTTTTTTCATCTTATCATGCTTTCCCGTAGCAATAGGGTACGAAAAGCGGGGTGCAAATTTACTGCAATATTTTTTGAATATAATTATTTATTCATCCCTCAATTCCCCCGGTCATACCACAAACTGTGTTAAGCTTATGTTTCCTATGAAATATTAACCCTAAATTGCGCGACAATGAAAGTGGCACTCGTACAAGACTGGTTCAATGCTAATGGCGGCGCTGAAAAGGTGGTCGCTGAGATGCTTGAGGCCTTAAGTGAGGACGATGTCACATTATATGCTCTTTTTGATAAGTTTGGCCCTGATGCTAGGCAGTCAGTATTAAAAGGAAAACGCGTGCGGGTTTCTGCTTTGCAGTATGTACCCTTTATACGTAGTATATACCGCTACTTTCTGCCGGTTATGCCGTGGCTCATGGGCCGCTTTAACCTGCGCGGTTATGACCTTATCGTATCTACATCACATGCAGTGGCAAAGGGTTTCCGTGCCGACCCGTCTATACCTAATATATGCTATTGCCATACTCCCCTGAGACCTATATGGGATATGTATGACGATTATGCAGCCACGCATACATTAGGCGGCTCTTTTCTCTATCGCAATTTTGTGCAGTGGCTTCGTCGCTGGGATGTAGCTACCGCAGGCAGGGTACATCATTTCATTGCCAACTCTAAGCACATACAGCAGCGCATTCAGCGCAGCTATGGTCGTGATTCTGTAGTTATCTATCCGCCCGTGCGCACGGGTATGTTTGAGCTGTGCACCACTCCCCGACAGGACTTTTATATGTGTCCCGGCAGGTTTGTACCTTATAAGAAGATAGATATGGTTATCCGCGCTTTTCAGCGTATGCCCGATAAGCGACTTGTACTGATAGGTGAGGGTTGGGGAGCCGCCGGGTTTGATGAGATGCTGCGCGGTTATCCTAATATAGAGTGGCTGGGCTATCGCAATGATGCTGAGGTAATCAATTATATGCAGCAGGCCCGTGCATGTATTTTTGCTGCAAAAGAAGACTTCGGCATTATGTGTGTGGAAACACAGGCCTGCGGTACTCCTGTACTTGCATTGGATTATGGGGGCTACAAAGAGACCGTTGTAGATGGTGTAACGGGTTATCTTTTCCCTGAGCAGACAGAGGATGCAGTTATAGCCGCAGTGAGAAAGATGGATGAGCAGCCTCTTAACGACCATCAGGCTATCCGCAGGAATGCGCTTCGTTTTTCTGACGACCGTTTTCGGGAAGAGTTTACAGCATTCATCAGTAAGGTACGTAATGGTACACCCGAAGCCCCTGTGCAACAACAGGAAACTTTCTCTACATTTGACAAACACTGACATTTTAATAAACCAATACCCTTCATTATAGTATTATGGCAATGTTTGGAAAACTGGGACGGTATCAGAACTTCGGTTTGCTTGTTATGCGTATAGGTCTGGGCGCTATGCTGATACTGCATGGTAAGGATAAGCTATTCGGAGGGGTAGATACGTGGACTAATCTGGGGCATGCCATGGGCAAGCTGCACATTCACTTTGCGCCGGCATTCTGGGGCTTTATGTGCGCCATTACAGAGACCATCGGGGGGCTGTTCTGTATGCTGGGATTATGGTTCCGATTGGTATGTATGTTACTGGTAATAAACTTTATTGTAGCAGCCCTGCATCATTACACTACAATAGATAAGATAAAAGAAGCCGCACATGCCATAGAGCTGGCATGTACTTTCTTTGGTCTTCTTTTTGTAGGAGCCGGTGCATATTCGGTCGACAGGAGTTAAATGGAACTCAGAATACAGGCAGCATATGTAGCTATTCCGGTTTGCGTATTTTAGTTTACAACATCTTTATACGATACCGTTATCTGATTATCCCGTATCCGCCACCCTGAACCTTCATATATTTTCTGGTTGCTCTTATTGTACCACTCAAAGTGGTACTGGCCGTTGCGCCTTTTTACAGGCCTTGTATGTATTACCAGGGTGCATTCCCCTATAGAGTTATCAGGGTCTATGTATACGCATACATACTTGCCCGCCAATGCATCAGTATCGTTAGTGTCGTCGGTAATTTTACGGGCTATTTCATTGCATATTTTATTTTTGGTATCAGGGTGGTCATTGGAGTATACCCCATTCAGACAGCCATCCGGCAGGATGTCATAGGTAATGACACCGTCAAAAGTTTTAGGCATAGTAACGAAGATTAGGATTTCTTCATGCAAAAATAATGTAGCCTAAAGCAAATTATTTGTTAAGCCCGGTATCTGTGTGCTCTTTCCTGGTAGGTGTAAAAAATGCGGTAGTTTATTGTATATGTATATATTGTTTTCGCAATCCAATAAATGCCATATGATATATGTATGTTTATTTTAGTGAATGCATGTGTTTGTCTATACCGTATGCCATATGTATAAATGTGGTTTTGTGTATATGATGTATGTAATTACAACGCTTTTACATAACAACATCCTTACGTTTACACATTGGCTTATTATAGATTAGAACATTCCCTGCGGAAGGTTAAATTTGTACAACCAACACATATTTCTGTTTTATGAAGTTTACATTTTACGGACATTCCTGTTTCCTGATAGAGACACAGAAAGAGAAAATACTATTTGATCCCTTTCTTTCCGGCAATGAACTTGCTGCTGGCAAGGTAGATGTCAATAGTATAGAGGCCGATTATATACTTGCATCTCATGGTCATGGCGATCATGTGGGCGACCTCTTATCCATTGCTACCCGTACCGGAGCTCAGGTAATTGGTGCATTTGAGGTTATTACCTGGGCACAGAACAATGGTATCAAAAATGTTCATCCTATGAATTTTGGCCCCGCCCGTCTGGGATTTGGCAAAATGCATTTCCTGCCTGCTGCTCACAGCAGCGCGCTGCCTGATGGCAGTTATGGAGGCAATCCCGGTGGCTTTCTGTTTCATGATACGGAGAAGAAGTTTTACTACACCGGTGATACCTGCCTTACTATGGACATGCAGCTGGTGCCCCGCTATACTAAGCTGGATTTTGCCATTATGCCTATAGGGGGCAACTTTACAATGGATGTGGATGATGCGCTTATTGCGTCCGATTTTATAGGATGTGATAAGATAATTGGTGTTCATTTCGATACCTTCGGTTACATTCGCATAGACCACGATGCTGCAAAGGAAAAATTCAGAACTGCCGGGAAAGAGTTAATTTTGCCCGTCATTGGCGAAACAATAGAATTGTAGCGCTTATATATATTTAAGTAATAGATTTAAAGTAGCCCCTTTCGGGGTCTTGAGGTATGGCAAAGGTAATCGCGATTGCTAATCAGAAGGGCGGTGTAGGGAAGACAACAACTGCTATTAATATGGCAGCCAGTCTGGCTGTGCTGGAATATAAGACACTGCTGGTCGATGCCGACCCTCAGGCCAACAGCACTACAGGAAATGGTTTTGACCTGAAGAATATTCAGTTAAGCCTGTATGACTGCATGGTGAATGAGACACCAGCTGAGCAGGTAATACTGGAAACGGAAACGCCCAATCTTCACCTCGTGCCCAGCCATCTGGACCTTGTAGGTGCCGAGATAGAGCTGATAAATCACCCAAACCGTGAGCATGTGATGCGTAAGTCGCTCGATGGCGTAGCGGCAAACTATGATTTTATTATCATAGACTGCTCGCCGTCACTGGGCCTTATTACTGTTAATGCGCTCACTGCTGCCGATAGTGTGGTCATACCTGTACAGTGCGAATACTTCGCCCTGGAGGGGCTGGGTAAGCTGCTCAATACCATTAAAATCGTGCAGACCCGCATCAATAGTAAGCTACGTATAGAAGGCATTCTGATGACTATGTATGATGGTCGTCTGCGCCTTTCTAATCAGGTTGTGGAGGAGATAAAGAACCACTTTGGCGATCTTGTATTCAATACTATTCTGCATCGTAATACCAGACTTGGAGAGGCCCCCAGCTTTGGGATGCCGGCCCTGCTTTATGATGCAGAAAGTACCGGTGCTGTTAACTATCTGAATCTTGCGAAAGAGATACTGCAGAAGAATAACATGACCAAGATTAAGAACGAAGACAAGATGATAGAGGAAACAGAACAGTAGCTCAGCCAACTTAAGGCCGTACTATCTACTGGCAACTATCCACTATCTTCTAACTACCATCTACTGAATAAAAAATGTCACAGATAAATAAAAAACAGGCATTGGGAAAGGGTATCCGGGCATTACTGGATACGATAGACGATGAGATACAAGCCCCTAAGGAGGGAGTGCCTGCTGTATCAGGACAAACAACGAATGCCATTGCCCGCATCAGGCTCGATCAGATTGTAGTAAACCCCAAGCAGCCACGTCGCGATTTTGACGAACAGGCTTTGCGGGAATTGTCTGAAAGTATAAAACTGCATGATGTTATCCAGCCCGTTACAGTGATAAAAACAGGGCCATCATCTTATCAGCTCATCAGTGGTGAGCGCCGTCTCAGAGCGTCCCGCCTGGCTGGTTTGGAAGATATACCTGCGTATATACGTACCGCAGATAGTCAGGGCATACTGGAGATGGCCCTGCTGGAAAATCTGCAGCGCGAAGACCTGAATGCTATAGAGATAGCGCTCAGTTATCGTCAGTTAATGGATGAGTGTGGTCTTACACAGGAGGCGGTTGCAGAGCGCATGAAAAAAGAGCGCAGCACTGTGGCCAATTATCTGCGTCTGCTGAAGCTGCCTCCCGATATACAGAAAGCAGTACGGGACGGACAGCTCTCCATGGGGCATGCACGTGCAGTTATTAGTCTGGACCATGTAGAGCAGCAGCTCTATGTGTTCCGTGAAATTATTCAGCGTGGTCTGTCGGTACGTCAGGTAGAGCAGATGGTTAAAGATATGGCCTCAGATGCAGGCTCATCTGCGGCAAAAACTACTGCACAGGCCAATAAACTGCCCATGGCCTTCAAGCGTATAGAAGATAACATGGCATCCCACTTTTCCACAAAGGTGCATCTGGACAGAAAGAAGAATGGTAAAGGAAAAATCCTCATTGAGTTTTATAATGATGAGGACCTGGAGCGCATCATGGAAAAAATGAATCTCTGATAAGTAATTAATATTTACTTGCTGATACCGGTATGAAAATAGCGCTGATAGGATATGGAAAGATGGGTAAGGCTATAGAGCAGATTGCGGTATCACGTGGTCATGAGATTGTGCTGCGCATTACTTCTTCCAATCGTCATGAGATGACCCCGCAGGCGTTACAGCAGGCCGATGTTGCTATTGAGTTTACTGGTCCCGATGCTGCCGCTGCCAATGTAATGGAGTGCCTGGATGCAGGAGTATCTGTAGTTACGGGCTCTACCGGATGGAATAATGATATACCTGCAGCATGCAGTAAGGCCACGCAGCAGGGTGTAGCGCTGCTGCATGCATCTAACTTCAGTGTAGGGGTTAATATATTTTTTGAGGTCAATAAGTTGCTTGCCTCGCTTATGAGCGGGCGCACAGAGTATGCTCCCGCAGTAACAGAAACACACCATATTCATAAGAAAGATAAGCCCGGCGGCACTGCTATTACACTTACTGAGCAGATAATGCAGCAGGGGGGGCTTTTAGGATGGTCGCTTGACGGTGAAGATAACGCTCCCGGCATTATTCCTGTATATGCTCACAGAATAGGCGAGGTGCCCGGTACGCATAGCATTAAGTGGTCTTCGGTAATTGATGATATTGAGATTACACATACAGCTCATAGCCGGGAAGGCTTTGCGCTGGGTGCAGTGCTGGCTGCAGAGTTCGTTTCAGGACGCAGTGGCATTTTTTCTATGCAGGATGTACTCGGTATCGTTCGTTAAACCATAGTTTGTCCGCTGGGATTTCTTTCAGTGAAACACCCTACCTTTGCGGCGCTATGCACATAGAGATATTAAAATCTAAGATTCATAGGGTCAGAATTACAGAAGCTAATTTGCACTATATAGGCAGTATTACTATCGACGAAGACCTTATGGATGCAGCTAATCTGATAGAGAACGAGAAGGTGCAGGTAGTGGATCTGGACAACGGTGAGCGGCTGGAAACGTATGTAATACGCGGTACCCGCGGCTCTGGTATGATATGTATGAATGGTCCGGCGGCCCGCCGCATTGGGGTAGGCGATACCGTTATCATTATTTCTTACTGCAGTATGGAGTTTGAGGAGGCGAAAAAATATAAGCCGTCTATCATTTTCCCCCGCGAAGGAAACAGGCTGTAAGCCATCCGGGTAAACGGGGTGTTAAATGTTTATGTTTATATTGTTCAGATAAGCTGTTTTTGGGCTATTCTGCTGTGGAACATTTTTATCACCGTACTGGAGTTGTATCTTTAAGTTGTCTATGAAAAAGACCATAATTACCATACTGCAATACATTCTGTTTCTTGGTCTGGGAATATGGATTATATACCATATGCTGCACCAGCTCGATGAGCAGCAGCGTCAGGATTTGGGGGCTGCCATACGCAATGCCAATGCCTGGTATCTGGTGCCGGTATTTGTCATTGGGTTCCTCTCTCATTTGTTTCGCGCCATGCGCTGGCGTTATCTGCTGGAAACAGTGGACCTGAAGCCATCGCTGGTAAATACAACATTTGCTGTGCTCATAGGGTACATTGCCAATCTCGCATTGCCACGTGCAGGTGAGGTGGCAAAATGTACTGTTCTGGCAAAGTATGAAAAGGCGCCTGCACATAAAATGATAGGCACAATAGTGGCAGAGCGTGCATTTGATATGGTATGCCTGCTGGTTATTGCTGCTCTGGCATTTGTACTTCAGGCAGGTTTTCTGGGCTCATGGCTGGCAGAGAAGGCCGCAGAGATGCAGACAAAGTTTGAGAGTGGTAAAACGATGCTCATGATAGCCGGAGCTGCTGCCGTAATAGCTATTCCTATCGGTATCTGGCTGTATCGGAAAAATAAAGATTCTAAAATAGGCCGCTTTGTCTCTGAGCTCATGCGTGGTGTGTTTTCCATCATTCATATGAAGAAGCGCTGGCCTTTTATGGGATATACATTCCTCATCTGGCTCATGTACCTGCTACAGCTTTGGGTAGGCTTCTGGTGCTTGCCCGAGACTTCCGGTCTGTCGCTAAGTACTGCGCTTGTAGTACTGGTGTATGGCAGCGTGGGTATGATAGTTACCCCCGGCGGTATAGGTCTTTATACACTGCTGGTAGCGCAGATGCTGGTAGTATATGGTGTTGCAGAAGTTCCTGCTCAGGCATTTGGCTGGATAGCCTGGGTAGCACAGGCTGCTGTCATCATTATCCTGGGGCTTATTTCACTTATTGCTATTCAGCCGTATAACCGCAATCGTAATGGACAAGCTGCAGTGGATCAGTAATAAAATCGTTTCCCGTACAGAACTTGTGCGCCGGGTAAATGGCTGGAAGGCTACCGGTAAGACCATCGTTTTTACCAATGGTTGCTTCGATATACTTCATCATGGCCATCTTGATTTGCTGGCGCGTGCGGCTGGCAAGGGCAATATACTGGTACTGGGGCTGAACACTGACGCTTCTGTAAAGCGGCTTAAAGGTCCTGCACGGCCTGTGACAGGTGAGCAGGACAGGGCATTTCAGGTAGCATCCTTACTGGCAGTAGATGCTGTATGTCTCTTTGATGAGGATACACCTGCGGCGCTGATAGAGGCCATTGGCCCTGATGTGCTGGTAAAAGGTGGCGATTATACCATTGATAAGATAGTAGGTGCCGATTATGTACTGAACCACGGGGGCAGGGTAGAAGTAATCCCGTTTGTAGATGGCTATTCTACTACATCTATCATAGAGCGCATACGCACCTTGTAAGCAGTAATTCCAGCATACTATAGTGTGTAGCTCATCCTCACCGTCAGCAGGTTGTTGAATTGCCCTTTTGTTCCCCAGCCATATCCGGCAGGTATACGTTCATTGGGCCTTATGGGGAGTAAAGAATACCTGAATCTTACCTGCACGCCCAGCTGCTTATATACATTGCGCCCTACACCTGTTACCAGGCTGATGTCGGTAGTATTGAATCTGCTGGCCTCTTTATCTATATACAGTTCCTGCGGTTCCAGTATCCATTCATTGGTACGTACCAGTACAGCATATGAGCCACCTCCCTCTATTACATAAGACTTGTAATGATACTGTAGCAGTACAGGCAGCTCTACATAACTCAGTCCTATATGGCAGCGGGAAGATAACATACCCTGCGGATAAAGGTCTACATGAGCTATGCCCTCACTTCCTTTCTGTGAAAACAATAGTTCCATCTGTGCAGAGATGCGCTCATTGAAATGGATGCCGGCAAAACCTCCTGCCACTATGCCGGGCTTCCGGTAGCCAAAATACCTGTCACCATCTACCTGGCAGAAGTTGATACCTGCCGCCAGTCCTCCGGTAAATGTACGGGGCCTGTCATCCCATCCATCGTACCACCGGGCATACACATGCTGAGTGCAGAATAGAATCAGTACCAGGATGTAGCCGGATTGCTTCATTGTATCAAAGGTAGATAATGCTTACCATGTCTACATGGTTATCAGTATTCCTGCGTCTTTTCTATGATGCCTTCCTCATCATACCATGTCCATGTTCCTGTCTTGTGTGCTGTCAGTACCGATCTGTATATTTTTTTATGGACACTGTCACCTGTTACCGGGTCTTCTACTACCAGTGTATCGCTGGTGCGGGTACGTTCCGCCATGTAGTAGCCGGTTATCTGTAGTTTACCGGCGGGTGTGTATGCCCGGTATTCGCCAGTCATGCAGGTATAGGTTCCGTCTTTGTCAGAAAAGATGCCATAGTGATAGCTGTCTTTTAGCCTGCCGTTACCATGATATTCTTCCCATGCACCAGCCGGCATCCCTTTTATATAGTTGCCCTTTATCCGGGGTTTGCCGGGAGTATAGTATGCAGTCCAGCGGCCATGTTGTATGTAGGTCTCGCCCTCCTCTGCTATGTATCCTTCAGCCAGTACGCGTTTTGTATTGCGACGGCTCACAATACGGGCATACATCATGTCTTCATTGATGCTTACAGCCAGTGAGGTGTCGTGCCTTACTGCATATATTTTTACGGTGTCATTTTCGTCCAGCAGTTTATTCTTTTCCTCAGAAATAAAAGGGAATGGTATCAGTTCCTGCGCATGTATCGTTTGTATACCGCATATCAGCAGGCCAGAGAGCAGTATGTTTATTCGTATTGCTCTCATGCACATTACGCTTTTTTTCCGGACTTCTTTGCAGCTGATATCAGCTCGTAGGAGTGGTCTATCTGTTCCAGTATCAGCCTGCGGCTCAGGGTTCCGTCATCGGTAATAGTATTCCAGTGTACCTTGCTCATATGGTAGCCAGGCGTTATGGCTGCGTATTGCTCCCGTAGCTGTATAGCCTTATCGGGCTCACACTTTACGTTGAAGCGTATAGGCGCTGAGTCCAGACTCAGGAGCAGAAACATTCTTCCGTTGGTTTTAAATACAAGGGTACTTTCGTCAAACGGGAAGCTTTCCTCCACGTCTGGCTTACTGATACAGTACATTCTTATCTCTTCTGCATTCATCAGGCACAGTTGCAGGGCATTTATAATTCTTTTCTCAGTCGTGCTACCGGTATATTCAGTTGTTCCCTGTATTTTGCTACGGTACGGCGCGCTATATTATATCCTTTCTCTGTGAGCATATCTGTAAGGTGCTCGTCAGAAAGTGGTTTACGCTTGTTCTCTGCATTTATCAGCTCATTGAGAATATTTTTCACCTCTCTTGTAGATACCTCTTCACCATCCTCTGTATGCAGCGCTTCAGAGAAGAAATATTTCAGCTTATAGGTTCCGTACTCTGTCTGTACATATTTACTGTTTGCCACCCGCGATACGGTAGATATATCCAGACCGGTCATCTGTGCTATGTCTTTCAGTATCATAGGTCGCAGTGCACTCTCATCACCTGTTATGAAAAACTCGCGCTGAAAATCTATGATAGCCTGCATCGTATGCAGCAGTGTATGTTGCCGCTGCTTTATTGCGTCTATAAACCATTTTGCCGCATCCAGTTTCTGTTTTATAAACAGTACAGCTTCCTTCTGGCTGCGGTTCTTTTTGTCACTGCGGTCATAGGCTTTCATCATTTCCCTGTACCCTTCAGATACGCGCAACTCCGGAGCATTTTTTGAGTTCAGTGTCAGTTCCGGGCTGCCATTGTTGTTGAAGACAAAGAAGTCGGGAATGATGTAACTCTCGGCCTTATTTACTACAGCAAATGCTGCACCGGGTTTGGGATTCAGCTTTACTATCACATTAATCACCTGCTTTAGCCCATCATTGGTAAGGTCCAGGTGTTTCTGTATTTTATCATAGTGTTTCTTGGTAAACTCATCAAAGTACTTATCCAGCACTTTGATAGCATCCCTTACCGGTTGCGACTCCGGCAGACGTTTTAACTGTAGTATAAGACACTCCTGCAGCGTCCATGCACATATGCCCGGAGGGTCAAACTGTTGTATTTCCTTTATCAGTACGTTTATTTCTTCTTCGTTGGTATCTATATTCTGCCCAAATGCCAGGTCGTCAGCTATAGCGCCTGCTTCCCTTCTCAGGTAGCCATCTTCATCCAGACTGCCTATTATCTGCTCTGCTATACGATGTCGTTTGTCATCCAGCGCCAGCATACCCAGCTGATCCAGCAGATTGTCATGCAGGCTGCTTTCCACTCTTGCAGGTGTTACCTGCTTGTCGTCGCCTCCGCTGCCATAATAGTCATCACCATAGTCATATCCGCCACCATCATCGTCTTCGCGTCTCAGAAAGTCGTCCAGATCTACTTTTTCAGCGTTATCGTCACTCAGTTCTACTTCCTCGCCCTGGTCATCATCACCATCCCTGTCGTTATTGTCCAGGTCATATGTATCCTGCTCGGACCCGGTTATGTCATTGCCGGCTTCCAGTGCCGGATTTTCTTCCAGCTCCTCTTTTATACGCTCTTCAAGGTTTGCGGTAGGTACCTGCAGCAACTTCATCAGTTGTATCTGCTGAGGCGATAATTTCTGTAGTAGCTTCTGTTGGTTCGACTGTCTTAACATAGGATACCTTTTAGTTGACCATCCGGCTATGCCGCCCGGGAATACGGGTGTTACCGGTTTATACATCAGCCTGTATAAGGGGCTGATAAGTAATGCTTGTCTTGTGCAAAAATATAGGTTAAAGCTACAAAACCGTGCTGTAAGTATGTGCCCTCATGCCAAATAAATAATTTACCCCATACTTTGTTAAAACCCTTCTTTTACAAGAAGTATTATTGTATATTGTCTCTGATTTTAACTGTCCACTAACCCGGTCACGGGCATGAGTAAGAAACCATACATATCGCCTTCGTTTTCCTATGTTCCTTTGGAGGAAACACTGGAAATTGTTCCCAGAAAAAAACAGTTGTTTATAGGCATACCGCGGGAAACAACTTTTCAGGAAAATCGTGTACCACTCACCCCCGATGCGGTGTCTGTTCTTGTAAATGAAGGGCATGATGTGGTTGTAGAGCATAATGCCGGCGAAGGCTCATTTTACTTTGACAGTGACTACAGCGAGGCGGGTGCCCGCATTGTTTATGACAAGGCCGATGTTTATAAGGCTACTACCATTATCAAAGCCGCACCTATTTCAGAAGAGGAGTTACCTATGTTGCTGCCAGGGCAGGTTGTAATTTCTCCCATTCACATGCCTATACTTAAGCCGCGCATGCTGGAGCAGCTGCTGGCTAAAAAGATCATCGCCATTGCATTTGAATCTATAAAAGATGATGCCGGAGCTAACCCTATTGTGAGGTCCATGAGTGAGATAGCAGGCAATTATGCTATTCTCACCGCTGCCCGTTATCTCAGCAATACCGATAATGGCAAAGGTGTGTTGCTGGGAGGAGTATCCGGGGTAGCGCCTGCGCGCGTACTCATTATTGGCTCTGGTGTGGTAGGAGAGTTTGCCGCAAGGGCGGCATTTGGTCTGGGGGCTTCAGTGTCCGTGTTTGATAATTCTGTTTACAGGCTTATGCGTCTGCAGAACAACATTGGTCGCAGGTGTTTTACCTCGGTACTGGACCCCGTTATTCTGGCCGAAGAGTTGCGTATGGCCGATGTGGCCATTGGAGCGCTGAAGCCGGTAAATGGTATGACACCCGTTGTGGTAACAGACGCCATGGTAAGTAACATGAAGGCAGGCTCAGTAATCATAGATGTGAGTATAGACCGTGGCGGCTGTTTTGAGACGTCGCATCTTACATCGCACGAGAAGCCGGTGTTTAAAAAGTATGATGTTATACATTATTGTGTGCCCAACATAGCATCTGGCGTATCGCGTACCGCTTCGCGTGCCATCAGTAATGTGTTGATGGGCATTATTCAGCAGAGCGCCGATATGGGAGGTATGGAGTCACTTATATTATCGCGTTCAGGCATCAGGCGTGGCGTGTATGTTTATAAGGGGTGTGTTACCAATGCGCCTATTGCCCGCAGGCTGGGGTTCAAGTATACTGACCTTGACCTGCTGCTGTCATCACATAGTTAAAAACCAGTACAAAAACGAAATACTACCTTATGCCCAATAACAGAATGAACAAGACAATAGCCGGTTATCATCTGCTCATGATACTATCTGCTGTCGATTTCAGACTCAGTGTGCGTGAGGATATGGTGATACGCTGCTATCTGCAGGAAGAATTTCCGTTTCATATCAGCCTTGACAGGCAGATGGAGGTAATCAGTAACCTTCACCCCACACAGTGGGAAGCACACTTTCGCAAGGCTATGGATGACTTTTATGACGATGCTACGCCTGCCGATCGTAGAAAACTAATAGAGTTTGCACTGGAGCTGGCAAAAGCCGACAACGTCATCTCACAGGCTGAGAATCATTACCTGAATATGCTCTTTGAGCAATGGGAAGACATGGCAGGAAGCCCCTGATAAGGTATGCTGTAGTATATATAATATGTACTTTTATTCTCATTAGCTTCCCGTCTAAATTCAATACGAGTGGGAGTATAAATCAATATTTAGTTTTATGGCTAGAACTACTTTTTGGGATATTATTGAGCAAACAATCAGAAAGGTGGGAAGGCCACTATCTGCGAAAGAAATATGGGACAAAGCAAATGAACTTGGAACAATAGGTGACTTCTCTACATCAGGAAAAACGCCATGGGCTACAATTAGTGCATACTGTTATACCGATATAAATCGTGGTGGTGAAAAGTCAATGATTATCCAGACCAGCGAGAGGCCTGCTCAGTTTTTTTTGAGAGGTATGGGAGGGAATTGGGTAGCTCCAGTCTCGTCTGGCGAAATTCAGGAATTGAAAAGCATAAGTAATGCGAAGAAAAAGAAGGTTTCTTTTACAGAGCGTGACTTGCATTGTATCGTGACAGCATTTGCATTTGGTACACCTCATTTTAAAGCACACCTTAAGACAATATATCACGAGGTATCTAGTAAAGGCACTGGAGGTAAAAATGAATGGTTACATCCTGATTTGGCTGGTGTATACTTTCCTTTTAATGATTATAAACGGGAGACATTAGAAGTTCAAAGTCATCTTACAATAAGCTCTATAAAACTGTTTTCTTTTGAACTTAAAGTGTCATTGGATTATAGTAATTTAAGAAAAAGTTACTTTCAGGCTGTATCAAATTCCAGTTGGGCAAACGAAGGATATCTGGTTGCACTTCGTGTGGATGAAGATCCGGCGTTTAGAGATGAATTACGTCGTCTTACAAATGCATTTGGTATAGGTATTATCCAATTGAATACAGTGAATATTTTTGAGAGTGAGATTCTTTTTCCTGCCTTTACAAGGCAAAATCTGGATTGGGATACAATTAATAGGCTTGCCAGTGAGAATGTAGACTTCTCAAGCTTCCTTAAGTCGATTAATGAAGACTGTAAGCTTGGAAAAGTGAAAAGTAAATATGATGATGTTATGACTGTAGAACAGGTTGCAGAATATGTATCTGAGAAAAAAATAGGAAATATTCAGCACTGATTTTTTGCAATTCAAGCGTTACATTATTGCAGACTATTTACACAATAATTTGTCATTTGCAAGTACACTCCTGATATATCTTTTTTCCTGATTGTCAAATTACGAATGTGCATTGAGTATACCATTATCCACACTGATTCTAATCAATACTATCCATTGCCATTTAGGTAACTTTGCTGTTGCGATATTAAACCTTTTCCCATGAGCAAAGATCCGCTGGATGACTATCTGTTACCGCATTACATACACAAGAGCAACTGGCTGCGGGCAGCAGTGCTGGGTGCAAATGATGGCATCCTTTCTACAGCCAGTATTGCTGTAGGTGTGGCAGCCGCCGGCAGTACCCGGGGGGCGTTAATACTCGCGGCACTTGCAGGATTGGTTGCCGGTGCTTTGTCGATGGCTGCTGGTGAGTATGTTTCCGTAAGTTCTCAGACCGATATTGAAAAGGCCGATATCAAAAGAGAGCAGCAGGAGCTGGAAGAAATGCCGGACTTAGAGTTGCAGCGTCTGGCGCAGATATATGAGTCGCGCGGACTGAAAAAGGAGACAGCAATGCAGGTAGCACGGGAGCTGACAGCACATGATGCACTAGGCGCACATGTACGTGATGAGCTCGGCATTAATGAGGTGAGTCAGGCGCGTCCTTTACAGGCGGCACTGGCATCGGGGGCATCATTCACTGCAGGTGCTGTTTTGCCACTGGGGGTATCTGTATTTATGCCTGTAGAGGGGATGGTGTATTATCAGTATGGTTTTGCTATTTTTTTCCTGGCTTTGCTGGGGGCAATGGCGGCACGGGCAGGAGGAGCCGGGATTACAAAGGCTGTAGTACGTATTACTTTCTGGGGTACGGCAGCTATGGCGCTCACCGCACTTGTGGGGCACTTGTTTGGGGTTAATGTATAGTACGTTGGTGTGTAGCTGCTTCCGGCTTCCTGTGAACGGTAGGGAAATCCTACCTTTGATTTTTACAAGCCATACTTTTATGAAGGACATAAAAAGTACTTCGCTGGAAGAGTTCTATCAGGAGGCATCCATATTTACAGGCAGGGAGGTGGCAGATCTGCTGCCGCCAGATATAAACAGAGAGATAGGCCACTTTAATGTTTTTAACGTAGCTGAGGTTATTGCAGAAGTAAAGCGCAAAGCGCAGATGCCCTATAACCGCCGTGCCTATTATAAAATCAGTCTTATCCGTGGCCGCAATCGTGCAGAGTATGCCGACAGGGTGTTTCAGATAGAGCAGAATGCGCTTTTGTTTGCTACTCCCCGTATCCCTTATCACTGGATACCGCAGGACCCTGAGCAGGCGGGTAGCTTCTGTGTTTTTACAGATGAGTTTCTTATACGCAGCAAGACCGGTGTAGACCTTGATGAGTTACCCATATTCCGTGCAGGTGGCTACCCTATATTTGAGATAGGCAATACAGAAGCCGACGAGCTGACCGTGATATTTGCTAAGATGCAGAAGGAGATATCTTCTGACTATGCTTTTAAATATGACCTCATGCGCACCTATGTGATGGAGCTGGTGCATTATGGTCAGAAACTGCAGCCTGCTGTAGCTGCGCAAAACAGTCCCAACGCTCCTGCGCGGGTCACATCTCTGTTTATAGAGTTACTGGAGCGCCAGTTTCCCATAGAGTCGCCTAATCAGCGTCTTTCACTACGCTCAGCAAAAGATTATGCCGACCGTCTCGCTGTTCATGTCAATCATCTGAATAAAGTATTGAAAGAGACAACAGGGAAGACCACCACCACTCTTATCAGCAGCCGCATTACTCAGGAAGCCAGGATACTCCTTCGCCATACTGACTGGAATATTTCTGAGATTGCCTGGTGTCTCGGCTTTGAAGAGGTAGCTCATTTCTCTAACTTCTTCAGGAAACAGACTTCACAGGCCCCTCTCGCATTTCGTGCATAGTAGGTGCTGATTGATTTTTGCAAACATTGGATTGATGCCCGCAATGTCACTTCCATTTATCGGGAGGAAATTTGCAGTATAAAATTCAAATACAATGAACACAGCAAACAAAACAGCATTGGTTACCGGCGGCAGCCGTGGCCTGGGACGTAATATGGCCGTGGCACTTGCCCGCAATGGCGTTAATGTGGTACTTACTTACAACAGCAATAAGGAAGAAGCCGGCAAGGTAGTAGCAAAGATAGCAGCGCTGGGTGTTAAAGCCGTTGCCTTTCAGCTCAATGCAGCAGATGTAACAACTTTTGATGCGTTTCTGTCGCAGGTGGGTGCATGGCTGCAGGAGCACACCGGAGCGCCCCGTTTTGATTTTCTTATCAATAATGCAGGTACGGCGCTTTATGCTCCCTTTGCAGATACAACAGAGGAGCAGTTTGATGCTATCGTAAACATTCATTATAAAGGCGTATTCTTCCTCACTCAGAAGGCTCTGGCATATATGAATGATGGTGGTCGTATCGTTAATATCTCTTCTGGTCTGGCCCGGTTCTCATTCCCCGGCTCCTCTGCATATGGGTCTGTAAAGGGAGCTGTAGAGGTACTGAGCCGTTATATGGCGCGTGAACTGGGTGAGCGGGGTATAGCTGTCAATGTGGTAGCCCCTGGAGCAATAGAAACAGATTTCGGTGGTGGCCGTGTGCGCGACGATAAAGCTATGAATGCACACATAGCCAGTCTTACCGCACTGGGCCGTGTAGGCCTGCCAGATGATATAGGCGGTGTAGTCGCCTTCCTCTGCTCTGAGGAAGGTCGTTGGATTAACGGTCAGCGTATTGAGGTTTCTGGAGGTATGAATCTGTAAAAGCAGTACTGACTTTGACGTAATACCGGTAGCTATTGTTACCGGTATTCTTTTTCAGTGCAGGCATCCCATGTACATCCACGCATTGATTATCCATGCCTGGGAATGTCTGGCGTGTATTATTTCCAGTATAGAGTCGGCTGAATGGCGGTCGTCATACAGACCGGCTATCAGCGCCATAGTTCTTCCAATTGCCGCAGTATCATAAAGTGTGTAGTACTCTATACTGAGTGCGGTGCTGCTGCCACGCCGTGGATAGTAGTCGCCCCTGTATATCTCATCCTCAGCCGTATCCGGGAGTACTATTCTTTGCTTTTCAGTATCATAATACCTTCCCATTGTATCCACATCCAGTCCCGTTTCTCTGCTGATGTCATACATCATTTGCTGCAGGTTTGTGTATTGCAGTCCGGTGTCTACAACTACCGTATATACAGTCGCATAATCAGGCTCTTCACTTAGATCCTCTGTTGTAATGAGCCCTTCTGTTGTGTCCTGTGTTTGAATGTTTGCTGCTTTGGCCATTTGTTCATCATTGCCTGAAGACGGGCCACAGGAAAGCAGCATTAGCAGGCACCCGTAAAGTATACCTGCTGCATGGCTGGTGCTGATCTTATTCTTCTGTAACATCAGTAGCAGGCTCGTTACCGTTATCGTCCAGTAGTCCCCATTTTGTTGCCAGTCTGTTCCACTCTGTTTCCTTCAGTCGGGGTGTACCGTCATAGAGCCCGGCATTGTTGCGCTGGCGGAAGGTTTCATAAAGCGTAATAGCGCAGGCTACAGAGATATTAAGTGACTGTACCATACCCATCTGAGGTATGATGAAGTTACCGTCGCAGTGCGCCAGACATTCCTCAGTCACTCCCTCACGCTCATTACCAAATACCAGCGCTATATTCTCTGTCAGGTTCAGGTCATACAGTGAGTGCGACTGTACCCCCAGATGTGTAGCATATACCTTGTCACAGTGCTTGCGTACCTCTGCCATACAGGCGGCAGTATCAGAAAACTGGCGAACTGTAAGCCATCCCAGTGCGCTGGCCGAGCTGCTCTTTGCAAATTTCTTATGCCTGGGTATAGAGTTGTTCAGTACAAATACGTATTGCACGCCTATAGCATCGCAGGTACGCATTACCGCCGATATGTTGTGTGGGTCATGTACATTTTCCATCACTACCACTACGCCACCCTGGCGGCGGTTCAGTACTTTCTTTATTTTGGCTTCGCGCTCTGGTGTCATGCCGCAAAAATCTGCAATGCAGGCGTAACAAACAAGTGTAGCTGTCAGTGTGTTACTGTAAGTCGGCCTTTTTCAGTTTTGTCCGGCAGTTGTAGCACATAATTATATACACCGGCAGCCCATTTACTGCAGTCAATATCTATTTGTCCGGTCCGGTTTGTCTGTTGCATTATCTTATTTCCGTTAGCATCGCGTATGGTCAGCAGTGCCTCATCGCGGTTGGAATTAACAAAGTAGATGGTGGTATTATGCTGAGCCGGTTGCGGGTATATGGCAATGCCGGCGGCAGATATCACAAAGACAGAGCCAGATACGCGGTAGCCGCTATTTCCGGGTTCCAGCTGGTAATAGTTGGTCCGGTTGGCTTCCGGGTTGTTGTCTGTATATTCATATGATGTAGCGCTGTCATTGCTGCCGCATACACCCAGTATTTCGTGTATCAGCGTATAATTTTTCTGATCGGCCGACCGGTATACATTAATACCATAGCAGGTATTACCTGCCGGGAGCTTCCATCTCAGGTACGCTTTACCGTCTTTGCTTTCAGCATAGAACTGGGTTATGAGTACTGTTTGCCCGTATGCAGCTGCCCCGCATAATAAGAGTATATACATCCATCCGGCACGCAGTATGTGATTGAAGCTCATCTGTTTTTATGCTTTTTCTAAACATTAATTTAATAAATTTTTGTCTGTAGTCACCCCCTGTCCGTCAGATAACAATTGTCAGGTCTATTAACAGTTAATTCTATTGAAATATTACAATTGTACTTATTGGTAATATTTTGCTCCGCAATTAACAAATAGTACCATCAAAAACGTAACTAGTACCACTAACGTTATGGCGGCATACAATATTATATTGTTCATGCGTATTTTAAATAGTCGGTAAAATCTGATAGTTTCGCCACCTGAAAGGAGAAGATAATGAGTGATATTCGTAACGACTGGAGCCGCGAAGATATCCGCGCTATTTATGAACGTCCATTGCTGCAACTTGTTATGGATGCTGCAGATGTTCACCGCAGGCACCATAAGTTAGGAGAGGTACAGATAAGTAGTCTCTTGTCTATAAAAACAGGTGGTTGCTCTGAAGATTGTGCCTATTGTCCGCAGGCGGCACGCTTTCATACCGATGTGAAGGTGCATGCGCTGATGAAAACCGATGCGGTTATTGATGCTGCTAAAAAGGCAAAAGCCGGTGGTGCTTCCCGTTTCTGTATGGGAGCTGCCTGGCGCGAAGTGCGCGACAACCGCGATTTTGACCGCGTACTGGATATGGTAAAAGAGGTGAACAAGCTGGATATGGAGGTTTGTTGTACACTCGGTATGCTTACACCTCATCAGGCCGGTCGTCTGGCAGAGGCAGGTCTTTATGCTTACAATCACAATATTGATACTTCTGAAGAACACTACGGCGATATCATTACCACCCGTACTTATGATGACCGTCTGAATACGCTGAATAATGTGCGTCAGGCTGGTATATCTGTATGTAGTGGTGGTATCATTGGCCTTGGCGAAACAGATGAAGACCGTATAGGTATGCTGCATACACTGTCACGTCTGCCACAGCATCCGGAATCTGTTCCTATTAATGCACTCGTTCCGGTAGAGGGAACCCCGCTGGGCAATAATGCCAGAGTACCGTTCGATGAGCTGGTGCGTATGGTTGCTACTGCCCGCATAGTTATGCCGCTCTCAGCAGTTCGTCTGTCGGCAGGCCGTCTGGAGTTGTCAGTGGCAGAGCAGGCCATGTGTTTCATGGCCGGTGCCAACTCTATTTTTGCAGGCGATAAGCTGCTTACTACCGGCAATCCTGAGTTTAATGAGGATATGGCCATGTTCCGCACATTAGGCCTTACACCTAAGGCTGCATTTGCCGATGGTCATCCGCAAAACCGTATGAAACCGGTGGCGCATGAGCAGTGCTGATGAATATCTTGCACGAAAACTAAGCACCCGTGCCGAAGCCGGTAATCTGCGCTCATTGCCGGTTACCACTTCCGGTGCCGATTTTTGTTCCAATGACTATCTTGGAATAGCTACCATGGGTATTCCGGGTACGGCAGGTGTTATTGGTGGTACGGGGGCTACCGGCTCCCGGCTTATTTCGGGCAATGACCGTTTTACCTGTGATACAGAATCGCAGATTGCGTCCCATCATCTTGCACAGGCGGCTCTTATATTTAATTCCGGTTATGACGCTAATATTGGGTTGCTATCGGCTATCGCCGGTCGCGATGTGATATTTATTTATGATGAGCTGTGCCATGCCAGTATTATAGATGGTATCCGGTTGGGGTTATGCAGGCACAAATACCATTTTGCACATAACAACCTCAATCATTTAGAGGATTTGTTGCGTACTCATGCCGGTAAAGCTCAGCTATTTGTGGTGCTGGAGTCGGTATATTCCATGGATGGCGATTTTGCGCCATTAAAAGAAGCCGTAACACTTTGCAGACAGTATGGGGCCGCCCTCATAGTAGATGAAGCTCATGCCACCGGTGTTTTTGGTGCAAATGGTGAGGGGCTTGTCTGTGAGCTGGGACTACAGGAGCAGGTTTATGCCCGCGTGCACACCTTTGGCAAGGCGCTGGGGTGTCATGGTGCAGCGGTAGTAGGAAGCACGGTATTAAGAGATTATCTGGTAAATTTTGCCCGCTCATTTATATATAGCACTGCACTGCCTCCTCATGCCATCCATGCTATAAGTAGTGTGTACACATATATGGCCTCAGCGCATTTCAGCCATAGGCCGTTACATGATAACATTGCTCTTTTTCGCAGGCTTGTTCAGGCTGCTCCCGGCATTGAATGGCTACAAAGCAACTCTGCTATACAGGGGGCGGTAATACCGGGAAATAATACAGTAAAAGCACTCGCAGCACGCTTGCACGATGCTCATTTAAGTGTTCATGCTATACTGCATCCCACAGTGCCGCAGAGTAGAGAGCGGTTACGCATCTGTCTGCATACCTTCAATACCGGGGACGATATCCGCAAACTGGTTCAATTAATTAGCTCATGAGTAAAGTAAATAATGCATTTGCTGTAGTAGGGATACATACTGGTATAGGAAAGACGGTTGTATCGGCGGTATTGACCCAGGCACTGGATGCTCATTACTGGAAACCTATACAGGCGGGCCTGGAAGAGCGCGATGCTGATACTGTAAGAAAGCTGATTGCCGGAGGTGATAAGCGGGTGCATCCCGAGGCTGTTGCATTGAAAATGCCGGCATCGCCACATACAGCTGCATCCGCAGAAGGTGTGGTGATTGATTACCCGTCATTTATAACTCCTTCGGCTCCCCGCCCCCTGATTATTGAAACTGCAGGAGGGGTAATGTCTCCTGTGTCAGACGATGCTACTGTTGCCGATATGGTAGCATGGTGGCAGTTGCCGGTAGTATTGGTAGCCAGCGGGTATCTGGGTAGCATCAGTCATACACTCACTGCTATAGAAGTATTGCGTGGGCGTAATATTCATATTGCCGGGCTTATTTTCAGCGGGGAGTATGATAGCTCTGCTGCATCATTTATTGACAGGTACACATCTGTTCCGGTCATCGGCAGGGTACCGCTCCTTATGCCTTTGAATCAGGTATCTGTTGCAGCAGCAGCAGCAGACATAAAGGGTAATGCATGGAGTACACTTTCAGGTATTTTAGATTTGTGATATGAGTTCTGCTGAGCATAGATATATTATATAACTGTTAGTGACATTTTTTTGGCATAAATTTTGATGCATTTAATACGCGCATTCCCGGTATGAGGAAAATGTGTTGTTTGATTGATTTATAGCTTAAATTGCGCTTTACATTGGAAACCTTATTTTTTGGAATGAAGGGAAACCTACGAACTCTTTTTATTGCCGTTCTGCTCCTGCTAGGTAATGGTTCATTTGCTCAGGGCTGGCAATGGTCCCGGGGAATGGATGCGGGCAAAGCTCATCTTACGTCTTCGTCAGGTTACGCATGGCCGGTTGCTACAGATGCTTCCGGTAATGTATATGTTGCCATGTGGAGCAGTTTTGACTCATTGGTAATTGGCGCTTCTTCTTATCATAGTAATCCTTTCAAGAGCCAGGCCGTACTGATTAAGTACGACAATAATGGTAATGTGCTCTGGACCCGTGGCACATCCAATGGCTCATCTGCCCCGGTAGATATTGCTGTTGACGGGGATAACAACATCTATTTTCTTGGTGTTTTTTCAGGAGATAGTATCCGTTTTTCCAATTCATTACTTACGCGTTCATCTACCTCTGCTGTTAACTCCTGCTACCTCATAAAGCTGGATTCAGATGGTAATATACTCTGGAAGACCAACTCTGGTAGTATTGATCTGGGATATGAAAAGCAGTCATACGGTGGTCTTGCAGTAGATGATCAGGGTAATGCGTGGGTGGCAGCTACATTTTCGGGAAACAGTCTTATTGGTACCTACAGCCTTAACAGTTCCGGAGGACAGGATATATCGGTAGCAAGATATGGTCCGGCAGGTGGTCTTTTGTGGGCCAAACGTTTTGGCGCTACAGGTTATGACAGGGTTTCAGGTATTTCTATCGCTAAAGATGGTAGCGCGTTCCTGGTGGGTGAGTTTTCATCATCTACGCTGGTGCTGGGCGCTACGGTACTTACCTATGCTGCTGCATATGCCGCATTAAGTGATCATTGCTTTAATGTATTCGTATCGCGTATTGGTACTAATGGCAGCGTATCATGGGCCAGGCAAACTACAGGTCATACCCGTGCAATGTGTGTAACAACCGATACCGCAGGTGGTGTTTATTTTGGCGGTACACTACGTGCCGAGTCTGTAAATCTGGGAGGTGGTAATATTACCGGAAATCTGAACAATCCGTATTTCGCACATTACACTGCCGATGGTAGTTTCATACGCAACCAGGTATTTACTCAGAGTGTACCTACTGAAAATACTAATTTTGCTATATGGGGTATGACAGTTGACCCATGCAATGCTATATGGGTTTCGGGTGGTATGGATACCCTTTTTGGTAATGGAGTATATCTTGATACGGCTATTGTGTTGCCTATGCCACAGGCAGGTATCGACCCATTATTTGTAGCCTGTTATTCTGATGACGGTACACTCAGGGAAAGTATTACACTTCGTTCGGGAGGTAAAAGCAATTCCGGCCTTGCGTCAGACGCTTATGGCAACATCTTTCTGTGTGGGTATTATGATGGCTCTGAAACATTCTGGGTAGGTGGTGATTCTCTTGCTACAGCTATGAATGTTTTCACCAGCTTCTTTGCTGCAAAATATACTCCCTCCAATGGTTGTTTTGTAACCGGCCTTACATCAGTATCGGAAAGCAGACCATCTGGTCTTTACCCTAATCCTGCTGATAACGCAGTTAATTTTGTAGCGGTTCAGGATGGCAGCTATATCATATCAGATATTATGGGCAGGCAGTTGTTGTCGGGCCATGTTGCTGCCGGGCAGGCTTCTGTTGATGTGAGCAGGCTGCTACCTGGTATCTATGTAATGCGCATAGATGGTCAGGAGCCGGTACGTTTTGTAAAACGCTGATTTTGCCGTTACTCACTTTTGCTGCTGGCTGACTTCAGAGATATTTTCACGCCCATTACGGTATTCATACAACGTTAAATAACACTTTTCTCTTCCGGAGCAATGTTATCACATAAGTGTATATACTAACTTCGCAATCATGTTTCAGCAGTATTGCCCATCATTAGCAGGCTACTCCCGCCTGGTGACACGGGAGGTGAAAATTGGCGACCTCAGCATTGGCAACGGAAATCCCATCCGTATCCAGACCATGACCACTACCGATACTATGGATACCATAGGTACCGTAGAGCAGACCATCAGGTGTATTGAGGCCGGTGCAGAGCTGGTGCGTATCACGGCCCCCAGTAAGAAGGAAGCCGAAAATTTGCTGGTTATAAAAAATGAGCTGAGAGCCAGAGGTTATACCACTCCGCTTATAGCTGATATCCACTTTACACCCAATGCTGCAGAGATTGCTGCACGTATTGTAGAGAAGGTGCGCGTCAACCCTGGCAATTACATAGACAAAAAGAAGTTTGACTTCATAGAGTATACCGATAATGAGTACGCTGCAGAAGTAATGCGTATCCGCGACAGGTTTACCCCGCTGGTACGTATCTGTAAGGAATACGGTACTGCCATGCGTATTGGTACTAATCATGGTTCGCTCAGCGACCGCATTATGAGCCGCTACGGCGATACCCCCATAGGTATGGTAGAGAGTGCTATGGAGTTTCTGCGTATAGCACGCGATGAGCATTATCATCAGATAGTACTTAGCATGAAGAGCAGTAACCCTCAGGTGATGGTACAGGCATACCGCATGCTGGTGCGCCAGATGATGGAAGAGTTCGGAGAGTGCTATCCTCTGCACCTGGGCGTTACTGAGGCCGGCGATGGAGAAGATGGTCGTATCAAAAGTGCAATTGGTATTGGTACGTTGCTGGAAGATGGTATAGGTGATACTATACGTGTATCACTTACAGAAGACCCTGAGTTTGAGATACCAGTATGTAAGGACATTGTTTCCCGCTATCCTCCGTTAGATACGCCAGCCATTGGTAGTGGTGATGTTTCATTGCCCTACAGCCCGTTTGAGTATCGGCGCAGGCATTCGCTGGCAGTAAATAACATAGGTGGGGGCAACGTGCCTGTTGTTGTTGCTGCACACACACGCAGCCACCTCACGGTGCAGAATATGCAGGCAATAGGCTATACATACGATGCGGCATCAGATAAATGGAACATCAGCGATGGCGCTGCCGATTATCTGTACACCGGCAATCATATTCCCGACTTTGCGCTACCTGGCACATTGAAAATAATCGTTGACTATACTACATGGCAGTCTGCTGCCGATAAAGAAAAGTGCCTGCCATTACTCACGGTTACAGAGTATCTGAGCTCGTGGCAGAATAATCATTCACCTCACTTTATTCAGTACGGTGCAGGTGAGCCACTTACAGATACATTGGTAGCAGGATTGCAGAGCAATGCTCATGCTATACTGCTGCTCACTGCCGGTAGTGCAAACAATCTTAAACCCTTGCGCAATACTATCACTGAGCTTATGCGGCAGGGTATTCATACTCCGGTAATAATGGGTGCGACTTCTATATATGACACTATCGATAAACAGCTTATAAGTCTGGCTACAGATTGTGGCGGGCTCTTGCTGGATGGTATGGGAGATGGTGTGATGCTGCAGAATGATGGTCAGTTACACAATGTGCAGGTAAGTGGCCGTACTTACATGGAAGTAAAGAACAATGAGCAGTTTCTGAACAATACAGCTTTCTCTATACTACAGGCTACGCGTACCCGCATTAGCAAAACAGAATACATAAGCTGCCCCAGTTGTGGCCGTACCCTGTTCGATCTTCAGGAGACTACCGCTAAAATACGTTCTGCCACGCATCACCTTAAGGGTGTAAAGATTGCTATCATGGGCTGTATCGTAAATGGTCCGGGTGAGATGGCCGATGCCGATTTCGGCTATGTAGGCAGTGGTCCTGGCAAGATAACCCTCTATAAAGGTAAAGAAGTAGTGAAGCGTAATGTGCCAAGTGATGTGGCTGTAAATGAGCTCATTACTTTACTGAAGGAAAATGATGCCTGGGTAGATATGCCGGTATAACACTGCATAAAATAAATACATTCAGCCGCTCGTTCTATCCCGTAATGAAATACTTTTTCTGGACCGTATTTGTATCCTGCTGTTTATTCTTTGTATGGCTGTGGACGCAGTATGCCCCTTATGAAAACTTTTCCTGTACCAATACAGATACGCTGTTTGAGCGCTACAGCCCGTATGAGGAGCAGTATAACAGGCATCTGAAAGAAATGCTGGGCAGCCACAGCAAAAAGATGACGGGTTTCTGGATAGAAAAGTACATAGAAGAAGGAGGCAGGCGCCTGATGCTTACGGAAGTGAAAGCGCAGGACTTATGTGCCCACTGTCTTTTTGATATCACAGAATGCAGGCGTATGCAGCATTTCGTGAGTGTTAAAGGCATGAGTTACATAGGTGCAGGGCTTACCGGGCTGGTGTATACTATAGACAGCAGTGAAGGACATTATCGTTTCATACTTAACAATGTGGACCGTATCGTAGATTGAGCATAACGGCTGCACTATACAAAACAAAACCGCTCCCGGGCAAGGGAGCGGTTTCCGCACATACCAATCTTAGCACTATTTCCAACTATATCTTAAGTCTATATTATTCGTATTTATTCTTAGTGCCTCTATCTACCATCTACTAATTACTATCTACTGATTAGTTATAGTTCACTGTTACAGGAACACCAGTTGCATTTGTGTAAAGACCGCTTGCCTGTGCAGCAGCTACGTTCAGCGTTGCACCTACGTTCAGGGTTTCAGTACCAGAGGCGCTCAGTGTGCCTGTAGCAGATGGTACAGAAGTAAAGTTGTCAACTGTCATGTTATGGGAAGCACCGTCAGAGATAGTGCAGCTTGTAGGCAGTGTAATAGCGTAAGTGTAAGAAGCCTGACCGGAAACTGTGAAGCTGGCAGCAGAAACAGTACCAGTAGTAGCAGGAAGGGTTACACCACCTGCACCACCAGTAGTACGTGTACCGGCAGGGTCCAGAACGGCAGTACCTGCGATGGTAGCAGAAACGGCTACGTTACCGAAGTTCATATCTACTGTCTTAACGATAGAGATAGGAGTGATGATGTTAGCAGAGGCAGAAGCGGTAGCAGTAGCCTGAGCGTTAGCAGCAGTTGCGAAACCGAAAGTTGCTACAGCTGCGATTGCGATTGATTTGAAGAAGTTTTTCATTGTAGTTGCTTTTTATTTGTTTGTGTTTGTTGTTGTTTGTGTTATGCCAGTAGTATTACCAATGGCATGCCATAATTTTAAGTGATTGATAATCAATGATTTAATTTTTGGCATAGCATGCCAATTGTCCGTGTCGCGGACATTGTTTCCATTAAGTGGAAAATTGAAGCTTGTTTTTACTTAATTCAGAAGGGGAGTACCTACGGCAGTAGGCGGGGCGTACCGCTAAAAAGGGAAAAAGTAGTTTACTTAGCTATACAGGAAGAGAAATGTCAGCAATAAAAGAACAACTATACGGGCAGTGTTGCGAATATGTGCGCAGCAGAGAGCAGGAGATAAAGATGTTGATAGCCGATGCGCAGGAAGCATCGGGCAATGAAACAAAAAGCAGCGCCGGCGATAAGTATGAAACTACCCGGGAGGTACTGCAGCAGGATATCAATATGAATAAGGCCCGGCTACATGAGCTGCAGCAGCAGGCTGCGGCTCTGGAATTGATATCGCCGGCACAGAGTGGTTCTCTGGTGGTGCCTGGCTCATTGGTATATACTACGGGTGGCAACTATTATATAGCTATTGGTGCAGGTAAGATGCATGTAGAAGGGAGCACGTTTTATGCAGTGTCGGCAGTGGCACCCATAGCTGCTAAAATGCTGGGGCAGCAGGCAGGTTATTCATTTGAAATAAATGGGAAAACCATAGCTATAAAAACAGTTGCATAATCTGGTTAAGCCAGTAGACAACCCATGGTAGTTTCTGCAGAAACAGCGGGATGACTATTGCATCTGTCAAATTTTGTATATTACTTCATATTAGCAAACCACCATGGAGCGTAAAAGTTTTATCAGACAATCATTATTAGCCATTCCGGCTTTGTATCTGGGCAATAGCTGGCTGTTTTCTTCCTGCAATAAGAAGGATGAAGTAAAACCCGGCGACTGGCGGGGTGATGTAATAGTAATAGGTGCAGGTATAGCAGGGCTGCATGCAGCTAAATTGCTCATAAATCTGGGCATGAATGTGACTATACTCGAAGCCTCCGATAAAACTGGTGGCCGCATCAGGGCGCTGAGTGGCATGGCCGATTTTGATATTCAGCTTGGTGCAGAAGAGGTTCATGGCAATAAATCAGAATGGTATAATCTGGTTACAGCTACACCTGGTGTCTCATTGCACACACCTGACGGTGAAGACTATTTCTTCATGAATAATACACTGAAGAGCGAGACCGCATGGGCGGGTGATGCAACACTGGTACAGGCGCAGACCTTTGAGTCCACAGCACGTAATTATAGCGGTGCCGATAAGACGGTTCATCAGGCAGAGCTGGATCAGGGAAACAATCCCGCAAATTTTGAAATCAGCAACGCCCTGATAGGTAATGAATATGGCACCAGTAACAATAGATTGAGTATAGCAGGGATAACAGAGGAAGACAGATTATGGGAAAGCGGAGATAAGAATTATAATTTGAAGACAGGCTCTTATAATGATGTGCTGCAGCATCATTATGCAGCAGTTATAGATAAGGTGTTGCTGAATAGCCCTGTCACAGCCATAGACTACAATGGCACTAAGGTCAATGTAACTACAGCCGGTAAGGTATATACAGCTGACAGAGTGGTTATAACCGTGCCATTGTCAGTACTGAAAAATGAATTGATAAGCTTTATGCCTGCTTTGCCTGCCGCAAAGAAAACAGCCATATCTGCTATAGGTATGGGGGCAGGTATGAAAGTAATCATGAAGTTCAATAGCCGATTCTGGGATGGAGCTATGGACTCATTGATAGGCGGGCCGAAGTCGGCAGAGATGTGGGTGCCGGGTCTGGGGCGGAGTGGTGCATTTGTTCTTACTGCATTTATAATGGGCGAAAAGGCCGAGTATCTCAGTAGCCTCGGCACCGGTGCTGTGAGTGCATTGCTTTCAGAGCTGGATATGATGTATGGAGGTGCTGCGGCCTCATCTGTTTTCGATACAGCACATATCATTGATTGGGGAAAAGAGCCCTATATACTCGGTGCATATTCCTATCCGGTAGTAGGTGGTGGTATTGCGCAGCGGGCACAGTTGGGTAGCAGTGTAGATAAGAAACTATTCTTTGCCGGAGAGGCTACGCACACTGCCGGGCATAGTGGCACAGTACATGGCGCGTTAGAGACAGCTATAAGAGTAGTGAATGAGGTAACTCAAAACTGATTCGTTTTTACGCTATTGAAAAGTGGGGCTACTATTCATGTCAGGCCTCCGGTATTACAGTTATTGATGCCTTTCAGTCCTGGCACATAGCACATGTACAGAAGCAGATGGCACTATTACAGCTACTGTCGGCATAAGTACCTGTAACTGGGTAGTATTCTTTTAAAACCAGGCTGGGGACGAAAGTCGTATTAATCAGGCATAGTTTAAGAACGCTAACGTTATCATTCCACCATCAGCCGTGCCATTCTTCTGCTGCCATCGGGCAGGGTATGCTGCACTATATACATGCCAGGTGGCCATGTGCTTACATCAATCCTCAATGGTATGCCTCGCGCTATGGCATCAGCATACATCTGCCTGCCTGCAATGTCTGTAACAGATACTACACCCGATTGTTCCGCACTTATCTGTACAGATCCGGTGGCCGGGTTCGGCCAAAGGCCTATATTAGCCTGCGACACCTCAGGAACACCAATGCTCCATGGCGCAAGCTTCGCTAAAAAAATGTCGCCACCTCCAAAGTAAAAATGCTCTGAAAAAGAGCCGTTAGCCGCTCGAAAGCCCCCCCCCGGCCAACACGCTACCACCTTCTAAAGCATAAATCATTGTACCTCGATCGCCACCAGTACCCCCAAGAACCTTACCATTTATGAAATTGCCATTGGCATCGGCATGCGCCACCCACGAATCGCTTCTGCCATAGTGCGCATTTATCTGACCCCCACTGCCAAATGAGGTACCTATCACCCATACACTGCCATCGGTAGCGCGGCAGATGGCTTCGGGATACTCAAAGGTAGTGGAGCCATAGCAGTTTTCCCAGATGATATTGCCATCGCTGTCCATGTTTATGACCCAATAATCCTGCCCACCTATGTGGTGGTGCACACCACCATCGGAAGATTCAGTAACTGCCGCAATTAATGGCCCTCCGCCCTCATTAAGTACCACCATGCCAAACAAGCCGCCATCCAGTTCACTTCCTCCCAAATCGCGATGCCATAGAATATTACCGTCCTTATCCAGATGCACCACATAGGCATCTATGCCACCATGATTGCCCGTGCAATCGTAGTCATTGGACTGTGTGGTACCCAAAATATAACAGCCATCGCCCGGAGCAGACGAAATGCTGAAAACAATCTCATCACCTGTGCCTCCTATTACCTTGCTCCACACTTTGTAGCCATCAGCGTCCACCTTCATGGCCCATATATCAGCATTGCTCCAGCTACCGTAATGGCTTACTACATCAGTGTCCGTATAAAACACTTCACATACAATGATGTAGCCACCATCCTCACAGGCAATCATGCCTCTTAAAAATGGAGATGCGCCACTGCCATATTGCCTGCTCCATAACAGATTCTCATCTGCATCTTCGCTTCGTACTCTAACGGTACTCCCTCCAGGAATTGATAGCTGTTGCCCAAAATAAAAACTTCCATCTGATCGCGGAAACATATATGCGCCTCCACCGACTGCACTACATTTTGACCAGAGCAACGAAGAAGCCGATGCATTATATTTAAGGTAAACAGAGCGTGCGCCCCCTCCTGTGCATAAAGTTGCAATGCTGCCCGACCCTAATGTAGATTGCGTGCCAAAGCTTAGCAAAAAACCACCGTCATCTGTACGCAAAACATGTTTACCCACACCATCACTGCCATTTCCTCCGTAGGTTTTCAAATCAAGGAGTACTGCCTCCTGCGCAATAGCAGCATGTACCATGCAGGAAAGAAGCAGGAAAAAGATGTAACGTTTCATAGTCTGGATATTTCTACCATCTGGTGCCAAACGAAGTTATTAAAAACAGGGTAATGTATTCCTGTATGTAATGCTTATGGCAACATCCTCCCATAAAACAAAACCCCGCAGCTATGCTGCGGGGTTGTAGAGTAATATTTTTATAACACCATTAATGTCCCGGTACCGGAGTGCTGGGGGCTGGCTGGCCATTACTCCAGCGGGGTGTGTAGTTTTTTGAATATTCGTCATAGGCCCTGCGGCGGTACATATTGTCGCCAAAGTAGGTAAGGAATATTTCCATCTCCTGCACACTGCGGTAGCCCGGTATGGGAGTAGGGTTCTGAAAGTTTTCCAGCATGAATACCGTATGCGGATAGGTCATCTGTCCTTTCATGAGCTCTATGGCAAATCCATTGGCCTTGTATTGTGGGGCAAAGAAATAATCTTTACCCTGAAAGTGTATGGTATCCTGCCGCTCAGCGTCAAACTTCACAGCATAGTAGTTGTTGTTAATGTACTTTACCAGTGCAGGATTGGTATAGGTATCAGCATCCATCTTTTTGCACCAGCCACACCAGCCGGTATACATATCTATGAGTACCTTCTTAGGATTTTGCTGCATTTTGGCCTGCAGCTCATCAATAGAGGTTATCCAGTGTATTTCCTCTTTCTTGTCGGTAGGCGCGGGTGCATTGGGATCTGTTTTTGCCTGCACCATCTGGCCGCACAGCAGTACAGCCAGTGCCGAAAGCAGTAAGCGTTTCATGGTCAACATTTTCATCTGAACAAATTTACAGAGATTCATTTTAGTTTTGCCCCGTAGGGATAATATTATGAAAAAGATAGCAGTAGGGGTTACAGGAGCCAGTGGGTCGGTATATGCAGCTATGCTGCTGCAGCACCTGGCACAGCGCAGCGATGTAGAGGTAGGTCTGGTAATGAGCGATAATGCAGCCACTGTATGGCAGCATGAGCTGGGTAATGACCATTATCGCAATCTGCCCTTTCGCCTGTGGAATAAGAACGACTTTATGGCACCCTTCGCTTCCGGCAGCTCACAGTACAGTGCGCTCATTATATGCCCGTGCAGTATGGGTACACTGGGGCGCATAGCAGGCGGCATCAGCAACGACCTCATAACCCGTGCGGCCGATGTGATGCTCAAGGAGCGCCGCAAACTCGTATGTGTGGTGCGGGAAACTCCCTATAATCTGATACACCTGCGCAATATGACCACGGTTACAGAAGCCGGAGGTATCATTTGCCCTGCTACACCTTCCTATTACAGCAGGCCGCAGAGTATAGAAGAGGCCGCTATGACAGTGATACACCGCGTGCTGCAGCTGGCCGATATACCTGTAGACAGCTATCAATGGGGGGAGGGAGACACTCCGGCCGCATCACATTAATAGATAGCAGGCACCTGTCGTAACATACATTTTATATAAAAAGTAATAATTAATGAGGGCCTCTGGGCCTTAATGCCCTATTTTTGCAGCCCGAAAAACTGATAGTTATGAACCTGATAGCCGAATTGCAGGAAAGAGGACTGGTACAGGATATTATGCCTGGTACGGAAGAGCAACTGATGAAGGAAATGACATCGGCATATATTGGCTTTGACCCTACTGCCGATAGTCTTCATGTGGGCAGCCTCCTGCCTATTACCCTGCTCATGCGCCTGCAGCGTGCCGGCCACAAGCCCTATGCGCTGGTGGGTGGCGCTACCGGTATGGTGGGTGACCCCAGTGGCAAGTCGGCAGAGCGCAATCTGCTGGATGTTGCGACCATTCAGCACAACTGTGATGGTATTCGCAGCCAGCTGGAGCGTTTTCTGAATTTCAGCAGCACTGCCCCTAATGGTGCGGTGATGGTCAATAACTATGATTGGTTTAAGGACTTTTCTTTTCTTGATTTTATACGGGATGTAGGCAAGCACATCACCGTAAACTATATGATGGCAAAAGACTCTGTACAGAAACGCCTGGAGACGGGTATGTCCTTTACAGAGTTTACATACCAGCTCATACAGGGCTACGATTTTTTCCACCTGTTCAATAATCATGGTGTACGCCTGCAGATGGGCGGTGCTGACCAGTGGGGCAATATAGTTACCGGTACTGAGCTTATTCGTCGCAAGGGTGGGGGAGATGCTTTTGCATTTACCTGCCGTCTCATCACAAAGGCCGATGGCAGTAAGTTTGGCAAGTCAGAGAGCGGTAATGTGTGGCTGGACAGAGAGCGCACATCTCCTTACCTGTTCTACCAGTTCTGGCTCAATCTGCCCGATGCCGATGCGGCAAAGATGGCTTTGGTGTTTTCTTTCCGCCCGGTGGCAGAGATAAAGGAGCTCATAGCTACACATGAGGCAGCGCCTCACCAGCGTGCATTGCAGAAGTCCCTTGCCGATGAGATGACCATCATGGTACATAGTGAGGAAGACCTTGCTTTTGCAAAGCAGGCATCAGAGATACTGTTCAGCAATACTTCTGTAGATGCGCTGCGCAGCCTCAATGAGCGCCAGCTGCTGGAGGTAATGGATGGTGTAAAACAGGTGCGTAGCGCTGCTGCCGCCCTTACCGATGGTGTGGACCTTGTATCATTCCTGGCCGATAGCGGTGTATTCTCCTCTAAGGGAGAGGCACGCAAGATGGTGCAGGGTGGTGGCATCAGCATCAATAAGGAGAAGGTTACAGCCATAGATTTCCGCCTCACAGCACAGCACCTGCTCAATGGAAAGTACACACTCATCCAGAAGGGTAAGAAAGACTATACACTGGCCATTTTTGAGTAGCCGCTTCATGGTCATTGATATACAGAGCGTTGTATGATTATTGGTAAAATTTATTTGCCAATAAAAACATAAAATACTCAGGAAACTATCAGTGGTCAAAAACGTTTCCATAGTTTTGCGCCGGAATTATGGAAGTATTAGAGAAAATCCTGACGTCATCTATTGAGCTTTTCAGCCAGTACGGCTTTAAGAGCATCACTATGGATGACATAGCGCGGAGGGCCGGCATATCCAAAAAGACGCTTTACCAGCATTTTGCCAATAAACAGGAAGTGGTGAATGAAACCGTAGCCTGGTACAAGAATAATACTACTGAGAGTTGTATGGTAGTATTAAGTGGCGCAGACAATGCGGTGGAAGCCATGGTACGTATCATTGCCTTTTTTGATACAATGTATAAACGTATCAATCCGATGGCAGTATTTGAGATGCAGCGTTTCTTCCCTGATGCTTACCGGCAGTTTCGTGAGCTGCTCCTGGAGCGCGATGTAGCCCTTGTGAAGGAGAATATCCTGCAGGGTATCAGCGAAGGGCTGTACCGGGCAGAGGTAAATGCCGATTTAATGGCTCGCTACCGGATAGAAACATCCCTAATGGCATTGCAGCCCACCCTTATGGTCAATGACAGGAATACGCTGATGTCGGTAGCGCTGGAGCTGGGAGAGCATTTCATGTATGGCATGATGACACCATTGGGTATAGAAGAATACCTGAAACACAAAGAACATTATCTGAAACACACAACAGTAACTACTATATGAGAAAAATTTATTTTGCAGTAGCATCCTTACTGCTATTAACCCGGGGGGCGCATGCACAGCAACCCCTGAAGCTATCCCTGCAGGACTGTATAGACTATGCAGTGAAAAACAGCTACGCCATGAAGAATGCTCATCTGGACGTGCTTATACAGCAGGCCCAGGTAAAGCAGACTTCTGCAGCAGCCTATCCGCAGTTGAGCGGCAAAGCTGACCTTGTTCACTTCAGTAAAAATCATCCGCAGTATTCCTTTTTTGATGCCAGTGCTTTTGACAGGACTGCCCCAAAAGGTTTTATTGCTCCGCTTCCGTTCACTATCCCATATTCTACATCAGGCAGTATCACCCTGTCACAGGTGTTGTTTGATGGAAGTCTGATAGTGGCATTACAGGCGGGAAGTACCTTAATGGATATGGCTCGTAATAATGAGCAGATAACAGAAGAAAATGTTCGTTATAATGTTCATAAAGCCTACAACTCACTGGTTATAGCATATCGGCAATATAGCATTATAAAAGGCTCGTTGTCGTTAGCCAGAAGTATGGAGCAGGATCTGATTAAGACCAGGGAAGCCGGCTTTGCGGAAAAAATAGATGTGGAGCGTTCTGCCGTACAGATAAACAATCTGGCTGCAGACAGTATAAAAGTGAGTAATGGCCTTGCCATAGCTGAGCAGGTACTGAAATATAATCTGGGACTTGATTTGAATACACCAATTATACTCACAGATACTGCTGTAGAGAAAAATGCAAATGCAGCAATGTCTTTGTTGACGGAGCCAGAAAATTACAGCCGTGTACCTGCATATGCAGCCCTGCAGACTGCTCTCAAATTGAACGAATATAATCTTGAAAGATATCGGTTGTCTGCATTGCCTTCATTGGCAGGCTTTGTTTCAAGGGGCGCAAATTATGGTTCTTCTGAATTTAAGGATATATCACATTTTGGCGATTATATAGAATACTATAACGGAGGTCTGAGTCTTACCGTGCCCATCTTCAGTGGGTTCAAACGCACAAATCAGGTACGTGAAGCAAAGTTGAGTATCGAAAAAACAAGGAACGATATTGACAACCTTAAGCTATCAATAGATTTTCAGGCAGCAAGTGCCCGTACAACATTGAAGAACTCACTGCTGCAGGTACAGAGTCAGAAACGTAACCTGGAGTTGGCCAATAGCGTATTGGACCTTGCACAGCGCAAATACAAAGAGGGCGTAGGTAGCAATCTGGAGGTAACAACGGCACAAACTGAAATGATGCGTGCCCAGAGCAACTACTTTAATGCATTACTGGATGTTATTAATGCCGAAGCCGACCTGAAGAAAGCGCTGGGTCTGCTTAAATAACAACTACATACTAAATACAAAATACCATCTACTAAATAATAAAACACACTATAAAATGAAACGTTCATATTTATTTCTGGTTCCGGCTCTGATGTTAGCATCATGCGGAGGTGGACAAAAAGACCCTGCTGCCGAACTGGCATCACTGAAGGAGCAGCGTGCAAAGCTCGATGCAAAGATTACAGAACTGGAAGCTGGTAAGTCAGATTCCTCGGCCAAGGTAACACCAGTATCGGTAGTAACACTGCAGCCTGCCACATTTCATGGCGAGATAGAAGTGCAGTCTCAGATTACAGGTGATGAAGTGGTGAATGCATACGCACGCAACCAGGGTACTGTTAGTAAAATATATGTTCAGGTAGGTCAGCAGGTACGTCAGGGTCAGGTGCTGGCAACGCTGGATGCAGCCATTGCAGAGCAGCAGATCAAAGCGCTGGAGCCTCAGATAGAACTGACTAAAGCGCTTTATGAAAAGCAGCAGAAGTTGTGGGCACAGAATATAGGTACAGAAGTACAGCTGATGTCGGCTAAAACAAACTATGAAAACCTGCTGAAGCAGAAAGCAGTAGCACAGGCTGGCAGAGACTTATATAATGTAGTATCACCTATTAGTGGCGTTGTGGATGAAATAGGTATGAAAGTGGGGCAACCATCTACGCTTGGATTTATCCGTGTAGTAAATACCAGTAAGCTGAAAGCCGAGGCGAATCTCGGTGAAAACTATCTGGGTAAGGTAAAGGTTGGCGATAAGGCAATACTTACTTTCCCTGATAGTGATGACTCTGTAGCCGCTGCTATTTCCTATGTTTCAAAGGCAGTAGACCCGCTATCCCGTGCATTTATGGTGCAGATAAAGCTGGGCGATAACAAAAGACTGCATCCCAACATGTCCTGCATTATGCGCATAGTAAACTATGAAAAAGAGGGTGCGCTGGCTATACCTGTATCTGTTATTCAGAAAACCGCCGAGGGCGAAATGGTGTATGTGGTAGAGGGTAACATTGCCCGCTCTGTTATCATTCGCACCGGTCGTATATCTAACGGTATGGTGGAAGTACTGGAAGGCCTCAGCCCAGGCGACAAGCTGGTTGTGGCAGGATTTGAAGACCTTGACAGTGGCGAAAAAGTAAACGTAGAATAACTATAGCGCATCGCCCCGCAGGTTATATGCAGGTGTAGGAGTAGGGGAGTTCGGAGCATAACATTGCCGGGTTGTATCATCACATCATTCCGAAGCACAACAACATTAAAATGAAAGACAAATTCAAAGAGTTTAAACCCTCCAGTTGGGTAATAGACAACCGCACCGCGGTCTACTTCGTTACTGTCTTCATCACGTTGATAGGTCTTATGACGTATATCAACCTGCCGAAGGAACAGTTTCCGGAGATAAAGCTGCCACAGATAATTGTGCAGACTGTGTATCCGGGTACATCGCCCGAGAATATGGAAAACCTTGTGACAAAGCCTATTGAAAAACAGGTGAAAAATCTCACAGGGGTTAAGAAAGTAACCAGTAACTCCTTTCAGGATTACTCGGTAGTAATAGTAGAATTCAATACCAACATAAAGGTTGATAAAGCCAAGCAGGATGTAAAAGATGGTGTGGATAAGGCCAAGCAGGACCTGCCACAAAACCTGCCTTATCAGCCGGAGGTTAAGGATATTGACTTTTCTGAGTTTCCTATACTTAACGTAAACGTATCGGGCGATTATGACCTGGCTCGTCTCAAAAAATATGCAGATAAGGTAAAGGATGCTATTGAGGCAGAGAAAGAGATAAAGCGTGTAGATCTGGTAGGTGCTCCTGAGCGGGAGGTACAGATTAATGTGGACCTGTTCAAAATGCAGGCTGCCGGTCTCACATTCGATGATATAGACCGTACCGTAGCCATGGAAAATATATCCATGACTGCAGGTGAGGTAGCTATGAACAATCAGAAGCGTATCCTCAGTGTAAAGCATGAGTTTAAGGTTGCTGATGAGATAGGTAATATCATCGTAAAGAATCAGCAGGGGCGCAGCATTTATCTTAAGGATATCGCTACGGTCATAGATACCTTCATGGAGCAGAAGAGCTTTGCACATCTCGATGGTAAGAATGTAATTACGCTCAATATCATCAAGGCAAATGGAGCAAACCTCATTGAAGCCTCAGAGAAGATAGATGCACTGGTGAAAAAGATGCAGAAAGAAGACCTGCCTAAAGACCTGAACATCGTTATTACCGGAGACCAGTCAGAGGCTACCCGCAGTACCCTTACTGACCTTGTGAATACGATTGTGATAGGCTTTATACTGGTTACCATCATCCTCATGTTCTTTATGGGGGTTACCAATGCCCTCTTTGTGGCAATGTCAGTACCGCTGTCATGTGCTATTGCCTTCCTCGTAATGCCGGGCATAGGCTTTACACTCAATATGATTGTACTGTTCTCCTTCCTGCTGGCGCTGGGTATAGTAGTGGATGATGCCATTGTGGTGATAGAGAACACGCACCGTATTTTTGATAATGGTAAGCGCGATATAAAAACTGCAGCCAAGATGGCTACCGGCGAGGTGTTCCTGCCGGTACTTACAGGTACTATCACTACACTGATGCCTTTCATTCCGCTGGCATTCTGGAAAGGGGTAATTGGTAGTTTCATGTTCTTCCTGCCGGTAACACTTATCATCACGCTGGTGGCATCACTGCTGGTAGCCTATCTTATCAACCCGATATTTGCGGTAAGCTTCATGAAGCCTGAGCCGGAAGGTCCACATGTGGTAAAGAAGTTCTCCCGTCGCGATATGGCTGTGATGATAGTATTCCTGGCTATAGCGTTGCTGGCGCATCTGGGTGGAGCACACGCACTGGGTAACTTCGTTATTTTCATTTACCTCTTTATACTGCTGGAGAAATACGTACTCTCTAAATGGATACACTCTTTCCAGAATAAAGCATGGCCTGCATTCCGCGACTGGTACACCCGCTGGCTGGTGCGAGCATTGAAGAAACCGGGTCTGGTATTATTGGTTACTATATTACTGTTCCCAATGTCTATTATGACCTATACAATGCGCCATCCGCCATTTGTTTTCTTCCCTTCTGCCGACCCTAACTTTGTGTACGTATATCTGAACATGCCTATAGGCACCGACCAGAAACATACAGATGCTGTACTGGGCGAGCTGGAGCAGAAAGTGTACAAAGTGCTGAACATGGACCCTGTACATGGCAAGAAAAACCCTGTAGTAAGGTCTGTTATATCCAATGTTACAGTAAGTGCAGTGGACCCCACTACCAATGAGCTGGGCGACTTCCCCAACAAGGGTAAGATTACCGTAGCATTCGTAGAGTTTGCCGACCGTCACGGCGTTTCTACTGCAAAGTATCTGGATGATATACGTGCTGCTGTGCGGGAGTATCCCGGTGCAGAGGTTACTGTAGATAAAGAACAGGGTGGCCCGCCACTGCCTAAACCGGTAGTGATAGAACTTACAGGTGATAACCTGGATTCACTTATTGCTACGTCCGACAGGTTGAAGAAGTTCCTGAAAGATAAGCAGGTGCCAGGTGTGGAAGAGCTGCGTAGCGACTTCCAGGCGAATAAGCCAGAGATTCTTTTTGACCTGAACCGTGAGCGGATGAATAACGAAAGCATCAGTACTATGGCTGTAGCCGGTGCATTGCGTACTGCTGTGTTTGGTAAGGAGATATCCCGCTTCCGCGATGCGAATGATGATTACCCCATTTATCTGCGTTATGCTTCTCAGCAGCGTAGCGATGTGGAGGCTCTGCGCAATATGCCGGTCATCTATCGCGATATGGGCATGGGCGGTATGATACGTACTGTACCTATCAGTTCTTTTGCCGACATCCGTTATTCTACTACATATGGCGGTATCAAGCGCAAGGACCAGAAGCGTATCATTTCTCTGTCGTCAAATGTGCTTTCCGGATATGAGGAAAATGCAGTAGTAGCTGCGGTAAAGAATGAGATTGTAAACTTCCATGCACCATCAGGTATTACTATCGTAATGGGTGGTCAGCAGGAAGAGCAGGCAGAGACTATGGGCTTCCTCGGCACTGCAATGGGTATATCGCTGGGTCTCATTATAATGCTGCTTATCCTGCAGTTCAACTCTATCAGCCGTATGGTCATAATCATGAGTGAGGTAATCTTCTCTATCACAGGTGTGCTGCTGGGTTACAGTGTGTTTGGTAATACATTCTCTCTGGTTATGAGTGGCATTGGTATCGTAGCGCTGTGTGGTATTGTGGTACGTAATGGTATCCTGCTGGTAGAGTTTATGGATATGATGTTGCATGAAGGCATGGACCCGTACGATGCCATTGTAGAGGCTGGCCGTACCCGTATGACGCCAGTACTGCTTACTGCTACTGCTGCCATACTGGGTCTTATTCCTCTGGCTATTGGTGTCAATATTGACTTTGCAGGCTTACTGTCCAGCTTCAGTCCGCACTTCTTCATTGGCGGTGATAGCCCTGCCTTCTGGGCGCCTATGGCATGGACCATGATATATGGTCTCAGCTTTGCTACCTTCCTCACTCTGATAGTAGTACCAGCTATGTGCCTGCTCAGTTTCCGCTTTAAGGACTGGGTAAAACGCCAGCGCAAAGCTATCAGCGATAGTCTGGGAGATTAATAATGATTTTGTTGGAATAAATGGTAAAGCGCCGCTCTGCAAAGAGCGGCGCTTATGTTTTTGTATCTAAGGATGGTATTACCGTATTATACTCACTTTGGTGGTAGCGGTTTTACTACCATCGGTCATGCGCAGCAGATAGTTGCCGGGAGATAGTAGTGCTGTAGATATCAGGAGTGTATACCCGTTGCAGGCAGTATGGCTTTGCCTTAATACACTACGCCCGGTAGCATCTGTTATATATAGTGATATCGCGCCACTCATCTGCGTTGGCACCTGCACGGATATTTGTTTGTCGGCAGGAACAGGCCATACATGTAGCAGCAGTGACGTACTCTGTATTTGTTGCACAGCTACTTGCGGGCCATAGTAATATCGTACTACAGATGTTTGTCCGGAGGTAGTTGTATCCCATGTGCCGGATGCAACCTGCCAGTCATAGTTTACCTGCCAGCCAGGTTGGCCATCTGCGTTATAGCTGTATTTCTGCCGTGTACTGTTGCGGTATTCATGTGTATGTACGTTCCACGTTTGTGTTGTGCCGGTTTGTGGTTGTCCGCTGCTATGGTCGGTATATTCGGTATTGGAAGTTGTATCCCAGTCTGCACTGAGTGTATTGATGGTAAAGCGCATCATTGTTTGTAGCTCGCCGGCCCCACTATAGGTATATTTTTCCTTGGTCTGGTCTACCCATATGCCACTACCTGTTTCCCAGTCCTGATATACATTGTCATATGGTAATGTACTGCTGCCGCTGTAAGAGTAGAGCATGCGATAGGTGTTTTCCCAGCTTGCGCCATACCAATCCGTCGTCGTAGCAGTAGAGAGTCTGTCTGTGGCGTCATAGGTATATTGGGTGCGTTGATTGTTGATCCATGATGCCGATGGTACATCCCACCTCATTATTAAAGACTCAGTTATTTTATTCGTGCTGCTATAGGTGTTGATGGTATTGAATCTGGGAGTCCATGTACCTGAGCTGGGTACCCATGACTCCAGAAGGCTGTTAGTAATGTTGTCTGCTGCATCATAGGTACGTACAGTATGCTGAAAGTTGACAAAAGTGCCTGTTGCCGGCTTGTATTGTAACCATGTCATTTCGTCAAAGTCAGCATCAATGTCGTTCCACCGTACGGCCGAACTCCTTGTACCTGAATATTGGTAAATGAATGAGTCAACTAAATAAGTAGCTGTCCCGTTATACCGTATAATGCTATGGGACAGTAACCGGTTATCGGTCGATGTGGCCTTTTCTGCAGAAGAAGGTTCTGGGTATTGCAGGTGGCTGTCGGCTGGTTCGGCCAATGCTGTGGTTGTGCAGAGCAATAGGGCAGCAATAGCCGCATTTCTGGTAAGGGTTTGGTACATGGTGATAAAATTTACTATTAAAGTTATGTTGCTTTATTGGTATATTCCTGCTTTACCTGAAAATTGTTATCAGCCACAGAGTTGCACGTACAGCTTACATTTGCATCTATGGCTAAGACCCGTTCCGCTTTTTTCTGTCAGCAGTGTGGTTATGAAACTCCCAAATGGACGGGCAAGTGCCCCTCCTGTGGTACATGGAATTCCCTTGTGGAAGAAGTAGTACAGCGCGAGGAAAAGGGCCGTGCCGAAGTTACAGGATGGGATGAAGCTCAGAGTAAAGAGCGAAAGCAGGCACATAGGCTGGATGATGTGGTGCATGTGGCAGAGTCGCGTCTCACAAGTCCCGATGCCGAGCTGAACCGTGTATTGGGTGGCGGTGTGGTCATGGGCTCTGTTACGCTCATCGCAGGCGATCCGGGCATAGGGAAGAGTACACTTTTCCTTCAATGTGCACTACAATGGAAAGGTATTAAAACACTTTATGTGTCGGGCGAGGAAAGTGCGCAGCAGATAAAATTGCGTGCAGAGCGCCTGGGGATGAAAAATGCCAATCTATTCCTGCTCACAGCTACAGATACGGCTACTCTCTTTAATGAAGTAAAGAAGGTTAAACCAGACTGGCTCATCATTGACTCCATCCAGACGCTGGAATCTCCCTATGTCGATTCAGCCGCAGGTAGCGTATCTCAGGTGCGTGAATGTGCTGCCGAGTTGCAGCGCTTTGCCAAGACCAGTGGCATTCCTGTGTGTATCATAGGCCATATCACAAAAGATGGCGCCATTGCGGGACCTAAGGTACTGGAGCATATGGTCGATACCGTCCTGCAGTTTGAGGGCGACCGGCATTATGCCTACCGGATATTGCGGACGCTGAAAAACCGTTTCGGCTCCACAGCTGAGCTGGGTATCTATGAAATGCTGCAGCAGGGCATGCGTCCTGTATCCAATCCTTCAGAAATATTACTTTCTCAGCACGATGAGCCTCTTAGCGGTATTGCTATTGCAGCCACTATGGAGGCATCACGCCCGCTCATGATAGAGGTACAGGCACTGGTTACACAGGCTGTATATGGTACACCGCAGCGCACCGTGAGCGGTATGGACCTGCGCAGGCTGCAGCTGCTGCTGGCAGTACTGGAGAAGCGTGGAGGCTTCCATTTTGGTACTAAAGATGTGTTTGTAAATATTGCCGGTGGCATCCGTGTAGAAGACCCCTCTATAGAGTTGGCGGTAGTATGCGCACTTTTGTCATCTTATGAAGATAAGGCTTTACCGTCCAATATTTGCCTGGTAGGGGAGATAGGCCTCAGTGGCGAGATACGTGCGGTGAATCGTATAGATCAGCGCATAGCCGAGGCCGATAAACTGGGAATGGATGTAATATTCATACCAAAAGCCAATGCCAAAGGGCTGGACACTAGGAATTTCAAAATACAGATAAAGACGGTGAATAAGGTAGAGGATGTATACAGGATGTTGTTCTGATGATGGTAACTATTCATCATCAGTGTCGTCCTCTTCATCGTTATCTTCTGTTTCTCTCCGCTTTCCTTTTTTAGGTACTGCGCCCTCTATTACCAGTACTATTTCTCCTTTTGGTGCATGTGCTTCATAGTGGGCAGCCAGTGCTTCCAGGGTATTTTTGTTTGTCTCTTCAAAAATTTTGGTGAGCTCCCTGCATACAGCTGCCTGGCGGTCAGCGCCCATATATTGTGCCAGTTCCTTTAGTGTTTTTACCAGTCTGTGTGGCGATTCATAAAGTATAATGGTGCGGGGCTCTTCTGCCAGTGTTTTCAGCATGGTTTGCCGCCCTTTTTTTACAGGTAGGAATCCCTCAAAGACAAAACGGTTAGAGGTAAGTCCCGACTGCACCAGTGCCGGTACAAATGCAGTGGCGCCGGGCAGGCATTCCACTGGTATATCATTGCGCAGGCACTCCCGCACCAGCAGAAACCCAGGGTCTGATATGCCCGGAGTACCGGCATCAGTTATTAATGCAAATGTTTTACCCTCTCTGAGTTGGTCTACAAGGCGGGCCAGTACTTTATGCTCGTTATGGGCATGGTAGGCAGTCAGTGGTTTCTGAATGTTGTAATGGCGCAGCAGTACACCACTGGTACGGGTATCTTCACACAGTATCACATCAGCCTGGCGTAGTACTTCTATTGCCCGGTAAGTGATATCGCCCAGGTTGCCTACAGGTGATGGTACAAGATACAGTCGCATAACGGTAGTTGTCAGAAATTAAAACACCATGCTTTACAGGGCATGGTGCTGATAAAAAGATGGTAAATGTGGTATTATCCTTCTGTAATGGTAAACTCAAATGCTTCCATTACAGGATTTGCCAGCAGCTTTTTGCAGGCCTCACGTGCTGTATTTTCAGCAGCCTCTTTGTTAGGGGCTTCTATTGCCAGCGTTATACGTTTGCCGATGCGTACATCATTCGCACCTGTAAGACCCAGATTGTGCAGGCTGTTGTTTACCGCCTTGCCCTGTGGGTCCAGGAGTTCTTTAAGCGGCATTACATTGATATGTGCAGTGTATTTCATGTTATGTATGTTCAGATGCTGAATATGGTGCCAAAAGTACAACGCAGGCGGTAGAATGTCAAAAACATACTATCTGCATCATTCCGGCGCAGTCTCTCCTTCCTCTTCCGGCATTCTTTTTATGAGAGACAGGATTATATATAGAACGAATGTAAATGGTATAACAGCCACATGCAGAAATGGTATAGCCGCCAGTGTAGCCACCACCAGTATCAGTTGAGGCCATGCTGCTGCAAAGGTTCTTTTTGCAGGCATCATTTTCAGAAAGCTGATGCGGGACACCATAAACCAGCACAGCAGGGTTATTATCAGGTACAGTACCCATCTGTTATGCAGCCATGCGCCTATACCCCATGGGTTATACCATGCCAGCAGTGGAAATGATGCTATGAACATACCTACCGCAGGGGTAGGCATACCCCTGAAGTAACCTTTGGGTATATATTCCTTGCTCACGTTGAACCGTGCCAGTCTCAATGCGGCAAAACAGGCTACCAGAAATGCAGGTGACATGCCCAGCATACTGGCATCCATGGCGTTCTTTTCACTCATCAGCGCATCCCACAGAAATTTAAACAGTATTATAGATGGTGCTACGCCAAATGATACTACATCTGCCAGTGAATCCAGGTCTTTACCTATAGGTGAGTACACTTTCAGTGCACGGGCGGTAGCGCCGTCCAGCAGGTCGCATATGCCGGCTATCCCTATCAGTATGCTGCCATAGTACATCTGTTCTGCACCATATACCCAGCTCCATGTGGGTAGCCCACCACTCATGTTCATGCTGGTATAGGGCTGTGCGGTAAGAATATAGGCTATGGCAAGGCAACCACAGAAGAGGTTCCCCAGAGTAAGCAGATTTGGCAGGTGCTTCATACGTGCTCAAAAATAGGGATAATAACGGGATTAGCCTGCTATCTGTCCGGCTCAGTATCCCGGTATAGTGCTGCGCTGTCTTTTAGTCCCATCTGCTCATATGTTATAGCAAGATTTGCACGTACCGGTTTATAGCCGGGATGCTGTGCATACAGGGATTTAAACTGGTTCAGTGCTTCGCGGTACCGGCCTGCAGTCAGGTACACTGCACCCAGGTTATTCATGTCGTCAGGGTCATGTGCAATAGTTATAGCAGCTGTAATATGTGCTATGGCAGAGTCATACCTGCCGGTTTGCAGGTAGCACATCGCTATGCCCCTTTGTGCGGGTAGCAGCTTGGCGTCGGCAGCCAGTATATAACGGTAATGGTTTATGGCAGAGTCATAATACTGCACATCGGCATAGCAGTTGGCCAGGTTCAGCCGGGCTGGCAGGTATGCCGGCTCCAGTTTTACAGTGGCATACAGCCATTCTACCGCTTCGCGGTATTGTTTCCGGGCATATGCTACTTTCCCCGCAGTATAGGTGGCTATACTGTTGTCCGGCTTACTGCGTATGGCAGCTATGCTGTGTACCCATGCCGAGTCGTATGCGCCGGTGGCCTCATACACCCGCGCCAGATCGGTATGAGCTTGTATAAAGTCGGGATATATGTTCAGTGCCCGGCGCAGATAGTCTATCTGTGTACCGTAGGCAGCTATATCTGTAGTCCCTGACTCCGGTGCCGATACCCCCGCCTTAAAGTAGTTCAGCCGGCTGTCGAGCGGCGATTTTGCCACATCTGCGCTGAAAAGGGTTTCATTGTCTTTCCATTCAGCATTCCTTGCCACGGTGAGTACACTGTACACGGTAAGCAGTGGTGCCAGTATCAGTAGCACTTTAGGGATGCGTAGCAGTGCTGGTGGGCTTTCCGGAGCCTGGTTGCCTGCCAGCCGGTATAGCAGCGCTGCCACCGCAAGACAATAACCTGCCGATGGATAGAATAGAAACCGCTCTGCTACCTGCGACCCTAGTATTCCTATCAGGTTAGAGAACATGGTCATCACTACCATATATATCAGTATGCCCAGGGCCACCACATCTTTTTGCCGGGTCTTCAGGCGATATATGGCAAAAGCTATCAGTCCTCCGTATGCAGCAATGGTAGCCAGTACCTGCAGGTTGTCAAACCCGGTAAATGGTATGGCAGCATAAGAGTAATTGCAGATGAGTGGCCATGGCACGAAAAGCAGTTTCAGATATATGCCCAGTGCATAGATGGCGGTAGCATATCGGGTAGCGGTATCTGGTGCTGCGGTAAGGGCATTCAGGGTAAAATCACTGGCCTCATGTGGCAGCCCTGTATTATTGAGTTGTAGTACACTCCATGCTATTGCTATAAAAAAGACCGATGTTCCCGCTACCATAGCCGTAATATGCCAGCTGCGCCGGCGGTTTTCGTTTATATAGCCAAAGAACAGTAAGGGGGCCAGTGCTACAAAGGTTACAGAGGTTTCTTTACTCATCAGTGCCAGTAGGTACAGTAAGGCACCCTGTAGCAGCCTGGAGGTACGTCCGCTATGAGCATAGGCAATGAACAATAGCAGTGCCGATATGCCGAAGAGAAACCCCAGTAGTTCATCACGGCTCTTGATGTTGGCCACTACCTCAGTATGTATCGGATGTACGGCAAACAGCAGTGCGGCTACAAATGCTATTGACAGGTGCCTGTCTCCCATCAGGCGGTACAGCAGTCTCATCAGCAGTACTGTGCAGCCGGCAAACAGTAATATGTTTACCAGATGGCTCATCATCGGGTTCATGCCCCATATCCCGTATTCGGTGGCAAAGGTTACCAGTGATAGCGGGCGGTATTTATCATTGGGCAGATGCAGAAATCCACGCAGGTGGGTAGTGGTAAGCAGGGTGGGGATGCCGGCTATGCCCTGCTTTACATACTTGTTTTCTGTTATTACCATGCTGTCATCCATGGCATACCTGTTCATCAGCGTATTGGCATAGAGTGCCACACTGATAAGTATGAGCAGCAGATAATAGAGTTGAGTACGCTTCCCGCCTTTTCCCGGTATAGTACCTGTGGGGCTTTTTACTGCACCGTCCATGTGTGCAAAATAGCAAATAATGAAACGAATATCAGGCTGCCTTTCGCGTTGTTACATATACATTGGCCACTATCGCCATCAGCAGAAACATACCCACCAGCTGGTGTATCTCAGCTATGGTTTCATAAGTGCCAAATTTGCCGAAGACAATAAGCGGAGCGCTCACCACGGTAATGATGCCCAGAGTCACCTGTATCAGCACCAGAGCTGCCGGCCAGCGGCGCGCTTTATTCAGGAGCTCACTTCCATATGCTTTCGTTGCCTTACCGGCTTTGAAATACCATATGACAATGACGGTAAGCAGGAGATATGCCAGCATACGGTGCATAAACTGAACATTGATAGGATGACTGATAAAGCTGTTATTCATCATGTCTGCCGGTATCCAGTCTCCATTGATGGTGGGCCATGTAGGAGCAGATTTTGAGGCATGCATGCCGGCCATAAATGCGCCATAGCCCAGTTGCAGATAGGTAAGCACAATAATAGCAGCCAGCTGCCGGGTGATAGCCGGTGCCGATATCCGCTGCTCACTGGGTATCAGCAGCTGTAATGCAAACCATAGGGTATAGCACATCACTGTTATTGCCGACAGGAAGTGAGTAGCCAGCCATGTATGTTTCACATACAGCTCTGTGTCATTAAGGCCGCTTTGCACCATCTTCCAGCCCACGAAACCCTGCAGCCCGCCCAGTATGAACAGTATGATGAAGGGACGCACCATATCCCTGTCAAAGTATTTCTTTACCAGAAAGTACACAAAGCCAATGAGGAATACCACGCCCAGTAGCCTGGCCCACAGCCTGTGCGACCATTCCCAGAAGAATATAAATTTAAAGTCGGGTAGGGTAAAGTGGCTGTTCAGGTATTTGTACTGTGCTATGTTTTTATAAGCATCAAACGCTTTGTTCCATTCCTCCTCACTCAGTGGGGGTACGGCACCCATTATGGGTTTCCATTCTGTAATGGACAGTCCTGAGCCGGTGAGCCGGGTAACGCCACCCATAATGAATTCTATTACTATCATTATGATGCCGGCTATTAGCCACCATGCTACAGCTTTCCTTTTCTTGTCCGTCACAGCAGAGATATTTGCCGCAAAAATACTGGAAGTATGGCAGGCTGCACAATAGCTATTGCCACTTCTTTGTCTGATTTACTCTCCTTTATTGCTGGCTTTATAGTTTTCTTTCACTTTGTCCAGATGTGCTATGAACTTCTGCACATCAGGGTCGTATGAATAGCCTTCTGCTATCAGCTTATTACCCTGCTCATCTACATAGAAATAAAAAGGTTGGGAGTTAGAGCCAAATTTTTCTGCCTGTAGGGCTGCATTCTTATTGCCCACGGTTATCACCATGGCTCCCAGTCCTTTCGAGAAATACTGCTCTTCTTCAGGCAGTTCTATGCGGTTAAAGTCGCAGTAGAGCGATGCTACTACAAAGTCTTCCTTCAGTCGCTTCGCTACTTCCGGATGAGACCATACCTGCGATTCCATCTTGCGGCAGTTTACACAGTTAATGCCGGTAAAGTCCAGCATTACTGGTTTATGCTGCTTTTTGCCTGCTTCCAGTGCTTCCTCATAGTCAAAGTAAGTAACCAGCCCCAGATTTTTCACCACTGGTGGCTCGTATATTTTCATATCATTTACATACTTCACCGGTCCGCCTTCTGCAGGAGCCGTGTTGTGGGCCGTTCCGCCGCCGCCGCCACTGTTGCCAAACTGGTCAAACGTACCCATTGGTGGCAGGAAGGCGCTCATACCGTTAAGTGGCGCACCCCACATGCCCGGTAGCAGATATACGGCAAATGAGAAGGAGATAATAGCCATGAACAGTTTAAATATGGATACATATTCCTGTCCGTATATGTTTTTTGCCGGGGCATCATCATGAGACAGTTTCAGTTTACCCAGCAGGTATATACCCAGTAGTATAGCTATCACTATCCATACTGCTATGAATACTTCTCTGTCCAGCAGGCGCCATCCCTGTGCCAGGTCTGCATTGGAAAAGAATTTCATTGCCAGCATCAGCTCCAGAAAGCCCAGTACTACTTTTACCTGATTGAGCCATCCGCCCGACTGCGCCATTTTATTAAGCATACCCGGGAATATTGCAAACAATGCAAACGGTAATGAAAGGCCTACCGAGAAGCCAAACATGCCTACCGCAGGGCCCAGCAGACCACCTTTACCAGCCAGTACCAGCAGCGGACCTACTATAGGACCAGTACAGGAGAAGGATACGATAGCCAGGGTAAGTGCCATAAAGAAGATGCCACCAAAACTGCCTACACCGGCTTTGGAATCTGTCTTGTTGGTCCATGACGATGGCAGCGTAAGTTCAAATGCGCCAAGGAATGAGATACCAAACAGTACAAATATGGCAAAGAAGAACAGATTGGCTATCCAGTTAGTAGAGAGCGTATTCAGTGCATTGGCACCAAATATTGCCGATATGGCAATACCCAGTACGGTAAATATCAGAATGATAGACAGTGAGTAATACAATGCATTACGGATACCTTCGGCACGTGTCTTGCTGCGTTTGGTAAAGAAGCTCACCGTAATGGGTATCATAGAGTACACACATGGCGTTATCACTGCTGCCAGTCCACCGCCCAGAGCCGCAAGAAACAGCCACAACAGAGATTTTTCCTGTTCACTTTCTTCTGTTTTACTTGCGCCATTTTCTTTATCTCCTGCATTGGTTTTGCCCGCACCCGCAGCATTTATAGTCTCAGCTATAGTACCTGCTGTTCCGGCAGTTGCCAGTGTGTCGGTTATTATGTTTTCAGCGCCATTGCCGGCAGCTATAGTATCTTCTGTTTTTACTGGTTGCGGTTCTGTTGTCTGTGCTTTTGCAGCCGCATCAGTTATCTCTACAGAAAAGGGTAGCGTTTTGGGTGGAAGACAACCCTTGTCATCACATACCTGATACATATAGGTACCTTTAATGACGGTATTGCCGGTTACTTTTACATTTTGGGTATAGGTAACATGGTCGTGGTAATAACTTACTACTCCTTCTGCACCATCCATTTCGCCGGTTACTTTATGACCAGCTTCCGTTATTTTACCTGAGGTTACAGCATCCGGGTTTTTTTTGAATTTGAACTCCGGTGGCAATAGTGTTACATCTTCACCCGGCTGCAGCGACCAGATATGCCAGCCTTTTTTCAGTGTCAGGTCAAATATTACCTTATACTCTGTCTCACCTGTCTTTTTTGCACTTATTTTCCAGGTAGTGGGGTCTTCAATTATCTGTGCGTTCAGGCTACCTGTAGCCACCAGGCCCAGAAGAACAAGAAGAATAGCCCTTATTGATTTCATACCAGAATAGTTGATTTGTTTTCCGGTGCAGAGCTGGTCACTTTGTACCGTAAGTATTGATTTATTGTTAGTTCGCAGCCAGTTACATTTGGGGTGTCAGTTTTCCTGGTAGTGATACCGGTCATTTCAGGTCAAAGGAAAAGTTCAGGTCCGTAGGAGCCAGGCATTGTCTGTCATCACATATCTGAAAGGTATGCTTTCCGGTTACTCTGCCTGGTTGTTTTGCCACCACAGTCATGGTATAATCTACTTTTCCACTCAGGTAAGTTACTTTACCATCTATACCTTCCATAGTCGTGGTGGTCGTCTTTCCCTGTTCCACTACTTTCCCTTTTTGGGTTATGGTAGTACTTCTGTCCATGGTAAAAGATGGAATTATCTGAAATCCATCTCCTCCCGGGTTGAGCGACCATATGTGCCAGCCTTTATCCAGATTCAGGTGAAATATCAGCTTGTATTCACCATTTCCTGCCTTCTTACTTTCGTAAGTCCACTTCGCAGGCCCCGCATTCTGCTGCCCCCGGGCTGTGGTACCGGAGGTAACAGTTGCAGCTAATACTAAGAGAAGTAGTAGTTTTTTCATATCCCTTTGGTCGTTTTCCCCCTGTTTAGAGGACAGTGAAGGTAGGGTATATATATGCATGTGAGTGTCAATACATTGACATTTAACGGTTTCTTCTGATGAATGATATCAGATAGCCAATAAAACTATAAAGCCATATCCGGTGCTCAGTTCATACCTGCCAGTGCCATTAGTATGCCCCGGCCATCAACGTTGTTCAGCTCATCAGAGCAGGCCCTCTCAGGGTGCGGCATCATACCGAATACATTTCTGCCTTCATTACATATGCCGGCTATATTATTCATTGCACCGTTGGGGTTTGAGTTGATATGTACCTCTCCGTTGGCATCACAATACCGGAATAATACCTGATTATTTTCGTTGAGCTTCTTCAGAGTAGCAGCATCTGCATGATATCTGCCCTCACCGTGCGCTACCGGTACCTGCAGTACCTGGTCACCTACAGTGCGGCCTATAGCATTTTCTGCTGATGCGCTTTTGATGTATACATTTTTGCAGGTAAACTTCTGATGGTCATTCAGCAGCAGTACACCCGGCAGTAGTCCGGCCTCACACAGTATCTGAAATCCATTGCATACGCCCAGTACTTTACCACCTCTGTTTGCAAAGTCTATTACCTGCTCCATCATAGGGCTGAAGCGTGCCAGCGCACCGCAACGCAGGTAGTCTCCGTACGAGAATCCTCCAGGCAGCACTATGCAGTCGTCTGTAGAGAACATGCTCAGGTCCTTGTCTTTATGCCACAACATCACTGTTTCCTGTTTCAGGTCGTCGCGCAGTGCATGCATCATATCCCGGTCACAGTTGGAACCCGGAAACACTATTATACCAAATTTCATTTTTGTGTCCTGTTACTGATTAGCCCTTCCAGATGCTGTACATCAGGAATATTAGCGAAAAATAAAAGATAAAATTACTAAACCATTTGTTCTTTTCAAGCAGAAACGCGTGAGATATTATAATGCTTAATGCGGGCATGATAATAAGCCAGGCTGTTTTTACGGTCTCATCGGTAATAAATGCTACCAGCATAGATATAAACAGGTAGTAGCTCACCGCCGTCCAGTCCCTGCGCACGTATATATTGTTCAGGGGCACATTCTGCCGCATGGCAAATGTGCCTGCCCCTGAGAGTATGAGCAGGCCCGTTATGGTTATGATAAGGTGTAATGGTGATACAATATGGTCGGGCAGTGATATCCCCACATGCGGCCAGTAGTTTATCAGATACAGCCTGTCAGTAAGAAACAGGCTGGAAATAAGGAAATATAATGGTGTCAGATACCCCATAAGGGCTACACTCCACTCTCCCAGATTAAAAGGGCGGAACATTACCATACCTACCAGCAGCAGCAAAAAGAAGCTGAGCATGGAAAACTGGAACAGCGCAGCCATTGCCAGCAGAAATCCGGCATTATATAGTAATTTTCTAGGTTGTGTTGTTTGTGTGAAACTGAACATCAGGTCCATAGCCCCCAGTAAAAACCAGTTAATGATGAGTGTAACACCAAAATATCCAAATTCAGCATCTATGGAGGTAAGTATTATATACACATATGCGGGTATATATGTGTAGCGGGGAAATAGCTTGTGCCGGGAAGTGATGTTCTTTATATACAACGCCTGAAAAAAAGTACTTACAAGCGCCATCATAGTCCAGGCAAATCTGCTCTGAGCAAATAACAGATTCAGTCCCTTCAGCACATAATTATACATAAAGTATCCCGCCACCGGCAGGGGTACCTGAGGATGAATAAGTGCCTTCACCCGCACAAGCAGCACTATCAGGAACAGGATAAGTACCGTAAACGGGCTGTTATTTCTGAAAATTCGCAGCAATGCGTACAATTTGGAGCGAAGGTAAGTTGCCCTTTGTAATTCAGCAATCAGATATATTATATCATAGGATGCACAGTTGTGATTTAATGATTCTTATTTATTCTTTTAGCTATGTGTATCTGTGTCATTTTGCGATAACGTTCAGTTGATAATTCGTTAATCAGGCACTAACTCCCGCATAATAGTGTACAGATATTTTCGCGTTCAAATATCTCACAATGACAAAAAAATTACGTGTACTCTTGCTATGCATCGGCGGTCTTGCTGCACCCCATGCTAAAAGCACTGCACAGATTAGTCTGCTGCAGGATTACAGGAACAATCACTCACAGACTATTGGTACTTATCAGGGTATCAACTTCCGTGAGGCTGGTTTCTCTGGTATTTATCCCGTTCCCGGCACCAATGGAAAAGAATTCTGGATATGCTCTGACCGTGGTGTGAACATCGATGGTGGTGATGCAAATCCTTCCGGCTGTCATCCTACTTATGACAAAATTTACGCTTTCCCTTCTTATGCACCAAAGATTCACCGCATTCGCCTGAATGGTGACTCAATCCAGATACTTCAGACACTCTCTATCAAGCGTCCTGATGGTTCTGGAGCTACTGGTATCATCAACCCTACTGGTTTTGGTAGCACTGTTGATGAGGTTGCTTCTACTGATACAGTTCTTGACTGCGCTAACTTCAACCTGAAGACTGTAGCGAAAGATGTATGGGGTATAGATGCAGAAGGTATAGTAGTAGATGCTCAGGGTTATTTCTGGGTATGCGAAGAAGGTGGTCCTACCGTGTGGAAACTGGACCAGAATGGTAAAGTAGTAAAACGTTACTCTCCATATGCTACTCTGCCAGGTGCTGAGCCACAGGACGTAGCTATCGATACTGTTTTCCGTTACCGGAAAAACAATCGTGGCTTTGAAGGCATCGCTATCGCTCCTAACGGAAAGATATATGCTGTTATCCAGAGCCCTATTCTGTATCCTACCAAGAGTGTAGGTGAGAATACACGCGTACACCGCATACTGGAAATAGATCCGGTTACAAATGCTACACGTATGTTCGCTTACCTGAATGATGGTATCATAGGTGCTTCCGGTTCTAACCAGATTCGCCTGCGCGACTGGAAGATAGGTGACATGGCTGCTATCAACGATACTACATTCCTGGTTATCGAGGCCGCTAAAAGAGGTACTTCCGATTTCAAACGTGTATATAAAATAAACATCAGCAGCGCCACTCCTGTTCACTCAGGTCTGTATGGTTCTTCTACACTGGAAGCGCTTGTTGATTCTGCTGGTCTTGCTACCAATGGTGTTGTACCGGTTCAGAAAACACTGTTCATGGATATCCTGGCGCATGGTTGGGACGCTTCACTGGACAAAACTGAAATGCTGGCTATCGTAAATGACAGCACTATATTCATCGGTAACGATAACGACTATGGTCAGATGAGTCCTGCTGAAGACGGTATAGCAGTTGCTACTACCAGCCTCAGCCACATCTACAAATACCGTCTGCAGGGTACTGATAAGATAGATGGTTTCACACCGCTTACCAGCACACTTACTATGGGTGTTACTGGTCCTGGTACTGCATCTACTCCTTATCTGGTTCCTACGGCTCCGGGTGTATCATTTACCTCTCTGCTTACCGCCAACGAAACTGTTGGTAGCTACCGCATGGCAGGTACTCCTGATGGTACAGGTGTATTTGATAACGGTGATGGTACTTTCACCCTCCTCATCAACCATGAGTTTGGCAATAATGCCGGCAATGTTCGTGCGCATGGTTCTACCGGTTCTTTCGTGTCAAAGTGGGTTATCCGTAAGTCTGATATGATGGTACTGAGTGGTGCAGATCTGATGCAGACAGTACACCTCTGGAATACCGCCACTTCCAGCTACATTGCATACAACAGCTCTTTCCCATCTGCAAGTGCAGCTCTTCACCGTTTCTGCTCTGCCGATCTTGCTGCTACTACCGCTTACTATAATCATAATACAGGTAAGGGTACAATGGCGCGTATCTTCATGAATGGAGAAGAAAATGGTAATGCTGGTCGTGCGTTTGGCCATATCGTTACAGGTCCTGCTGCTGGTAATTCATATGAGCTGCCTTACCTGGGTAAAGCTGGTTGGGAAAACTGTGTTGCCAGCCCGCTTGAAAGCGATACTACAGTTGTTATTGGTATGAATGATGGTAATGGTGGTCAGGTATTTGTTTATGTAGGTACCAAGACCAATGTTGGTAATGATATAGAAAAAGCTGGTCTCACAAATGGTCGTCTGTATGCTGTTGCAGTATCGGGCCTTGTTGCTGAGTCTGCTTCTGGTATCCCTTCAGCAGGTACAGCATTTACACTGGCCGATCTGGGTTATGTGCATAACATGAACGCTACTGCTATACAGGCAGCTGCAATGACAGGTGGTGCTACATCCTTCCTCCGTCCTGAAGATGGTGCATGGGATCCTTCTAATCCTGCTGATTTCTATTTTGCTACTACAAATTCATTTGGTTCTCCTAGCCGTCTCTGGAAACTTCATTTTACAGACCCTGCCAACCCTGTACTGGGTGGTACTATCACTGCTGTTCTTGATGGTACTGAAGGTCAGGAAATGTTCGATAACATTACTATAGACCATTATGGTCATGTAACTATTGTTGAAGACCCGGGTGGCAATAACTATGTTGCTAAAATATGGCAGTATGATATCAATACAGATGTTCTTACTCAGGTAGGCACACATGATACTACACGTTTTGCTCCTGGTGGTGCTAATTTCCTTACTAACAATGAAGAAGCATCTGGTATCCTTGATGCAGAAGAAGTGCTTGGCCCTGGTCAGTATATCATTGTAGATCAGGCGCATTATGGCATCGGTGTTAATGGTGTGGTAGAAGGCGGTCAGCTGCTTACTATGTTCAGCCCTGCTACTTATGCTTCTGCTCCTGAAATAGACATTACCGGTAGCGGTATCAGCATCGTTGATGGTGATAACACTCCTTCTACTGCCGACAATACACACTTCGGTATGGTAAATACTGGTGCTGTTGAAGCCCGTGCATTTGTAATACATAACACAGGTGCTGGTCCGCTCAATGTTACTGGTATTAACTTCTCTGGTATGCACGCTTCAGAGTTTGCACTTGCTGGCACTGTTACATTCCCGTTCACTGTTGCTTCAGGTGCTACTACTACAGTTACTGTAAACTTTGCACCGGCTGCTGCAGGTACAAGAACAGCTACAGCTACTATCATGAACAATGATGCTTTCGAAGGTCATTATCATTTCGCACTGAGCGGTGAAGGTGTTGAGTCTCCTGAAATAGCAATTGAAGGTAATGCTACTAACATCACTGATGGCGATATGACCCCAGGTACAGCTAACAATACTGACTTTGGTGATGTAAACGTTGGTGAGTCTGTAAATAAGACTTTCGTTATCAAAAACACCGGCCTTGGTAACCTGAATGTAAGTGCCATAGCATTCTCAGGTACTGATGCTGCCGACTTTACACTGGTTGGTGCGCCTACATTCCCTCTTACTATCGCTACTGCAGGTACTTATACAGTTACAGCTAAGTTTACACCTGCTGCTTCTGGTACAAGGTCAGCAGTAATGACAGTAACCAATACCGACAGCGATGAGAGCACATTTGACTTCGCAGTTCAGGGCCATGGTCTTGTTTCTGCTGGTGTAGCTACGGTTACTTCTGCATATTCTCTGAAGGTTTATCCTAACCCTTCTAATGAAACTGCTACAGTTGCACTTACGCTCAATAACGGTGGTAATGTAGATATCACTACTTACGACGTTCAGGGCAAGCAGGTACTTGCAGGTATCAGCCGCAATCTTTCTGCAGGTCAGCACCTCATTGAGCTCAGCACTGCTGGTCTTACAAATGGTGTTTATTTCGTGAAAGTTGCTCAGGGTACTGTTACTACCAACATCCGTCTGGTGGTAATGCACTAAGAGTATAACATACACATATTTCCTGCGGGCGCGCCATACGGTGCGCCCGCATTTTTTGTCTTAACCTGTAGTTAATATCACGGTAATACAGGGGAAATACTGTGCTGATAATTTTGGTTTTCTTGCTATGAGGAGGAACCGGAGCGTATTACTGAGCCTGTTATCGGCTGCACTATTGTTCTTTTCATTTTCCAGAACCAGTAGAGACCGTACTTATGCCGACCTGTACACACAGCGGTTAACACAGTTTTCCGTACAGTTACAGCAGTTTCGTGCCCGTTTAGCGGCCCTTCCAGATAGTATTGTTGCCAGCAGTGCAGACAGTATCAGAAATGAAATTTATGAACTGCGGCTTTCAATGAAAGCAGATGATTTCTGGCTGCGTTATCTGGAGCCTCAGGCATACAGGCTTATAAATGGCCCCCTGCCTGTGGAATGGGAAACAGAAGTTTTCGAAAAGTTTGAGAAGCCTTACCGGAGAAATGGCGCGGGACTTACGCTGGCCGCTCTTTATCTGGATGAGCCACTTATAGTGCGTAGTGAGTTATCCCGGCTTATTGATTCCTCTGTTGCATCTGCTGCTGTTTATACACAGGATTCTATAGTGCACATGCTGGATAGCTATCATCATTTCTACCTGTGCAATAGGTTGTTTCTGCTCAATCTTGCTGCCATTTACACCACTGGTTTTGAATGCCCCGATCAGGCCCGTATTGTACCTGAATTACGCACAATGTTAGGTAGTGTTGCATCAGTTTACAATGCATACAATCAGAGTTTTCCAGAGGCCCCGTTGTCTGTAGCTTACATGCAGCTTTTCGATAGCCTCCAGACATTTGTAGCTGCGGCTCCGGCTTCATACGAAGATTTCGATCATTATACCTTTATACGTAGTTATGTCAACCCACTTTTTGTACGTAATCAGAAGCTGATAGAAAAGTATAGAGTGGTGAGTCATAGCATGTTGGATTATTCGTTGAATAAGCATGCTGCCTCTGTTTTTGATAAATCCCTTTACCGGGGGCAGAGTAGTATGGGTATATATCACAGGGTGTCAGACAGTGCCGATATTGCAGAGATACGCCGTGTAGGTAAACTGCTTTTTTACGACCCCATTCTTTCCGGTAACAACCGTCGTAGCTGTGCATCCTGCCACAAGCCGGAGCATTTTTTTGCCGATACAGTAGCTGCACCATTGCATTTTGATGGTAGCACCCGCCTGCCGCGCAATACACCCTCATTGGTCAATGCGCCTTATAACCATTTGCTCATGCTGGATGGTAAGCATTTTACACTTCAGAATCAGGGGCGTGATGTTATTACCAATCATGCCGAGATGATGTGCAGCGAGGCCGAGGTGCTTAAAAAGGTATTAAGCTGCAAAGACTATAAGTCCACGTTCCGTAAAATGCTGAAGTGGACACCGCAGGAGCCGGAGATAACCATGGAGCATATCGTATCGGCGCTCACCGTTTATTATGGTAGGTTCAGTAGTTATAATGCTCCCTTTGATAATGCCATGAATGGGGTGCGCCATTTGTCGCCTGCAGAGCGGGCAGGTTTTAATCTGTTTATGGGTAAAGCTCAGTGCGCTACCTGTCACTTTGTGCCTCAGTTCAATGGCGTGAAGCCACCTTATGTAGGTTCTGAATTTGAAGTTTTGGGCGTTCCTGCCGATGTGCACTACTCGCGCCTCAGCGCAGATACTGGCCGGTATCGGGTACATCCTGCGGCCGAAACTTTCCGTGCATTCCGTACCGGCACCGTACGCAATGCTGCACATACTTTTCCCTATATGCACAATGGCGTATTCAGAACGCTGGAGCAGGTAATAGACTTTTATGACGCAGGTGGCGGGCAGGGACATGGACTCACTGTTCCCAATCAGACACTTTCTGCCGATTCACTACATCTTTCTGTACTGGAAAAGGAGCAGATGATTGCATTTATCAGGTCACTTAATGAACAGGTACAGTTTGAGCCGATACCGGAAATATTACCTGCATCAGGATTGAAAGCGCTGAAAAACAGAAAGAGCGGCGGAGAATATTAATATGAAAAACAGCATTGTGATGGCGGCAGCCATAGCGGCACTGATGTCCTGTGCCACCCGTAAGTACACTCCAGTAGCCGATTTTCCACCGGAAATGGCAGAGAATATACGTACAGAATATATGAAGATTTGGGAGAAGGGAAAGGTCTTGTATGGTATGAATTGCGCAGAGTGTCATAATCAGAAAGTAGGTCGCCGTATGATTATCCCTGACTTTTCAAGAGAAAAGCTGGAGGGATATGAATTACGGGTATCTAACCGTCAGCATGAAGAGAATATGCCCGATGAAAGGGTTACCGCAGAAGAGCTGAGTCAGATATGTGTATTCCTTTCTTTCAGGAAGAAAACAGGTATCCCCATGCAGCCTCCTGTCAGATAATTTATCTTATTGTATTTCACTATCTTTGGCGGTATGGATGTTCCCCATATTTTGCTCTATACGGTTATTTGTATCCTGCTCATCGGCTTTTTTGCCGGGATAGAAATTGCCTTTATTTCTGTCAATAAACTGAACATTGAGCTCAAAAAGAAACAGGGGAAGTATGCTGGGAAAATTCTCTCCGGCTTCATGGAAAATCCTGCCGAGTTTATCGGTACTGCGCTGGTATGTGTAAACGTCGTACTCGTTGTTTATGGTCTGTTCACATCTCAGCTCACCGAGTACTTTTTCAAGCATTACGACCTTCAGGTGCCGGAATATGTAAAGCTGCTTACCGATACTATTTTTGCTACAGTTGTGATACTGGTTTTTGCTGAGTTTCTGCCCAAAGCCATATTCCGCCATAAGGCCGAGGCTGCTTTGACCATCTTCGCTGTACCTATGAAGATAATACACACTATCTTCTCTCCGGTTACAAGAGTATTCGTGGCTATATCTGAGTTTATTCTCAAATATCTCTTTAACGTCCGTATCAAAGAGAATAAGCAGGTTTTTAACCGGGTAGATCTGGAGCTGTTTGTAAAGCAGAGTATGCACAGTCATGAGAGTGAGAGTAGTGAGGTTAATCAGGAACTGTTTGAGAATGCACTCTATCTGGTGAATGTGAAAGTGCGGAAGTGTATGGTGCCCCGTAATGAGATAGAAGCTGTAGATGTTGATACCCCTATAGCAGAGGTAAAAGCGAGGTTCATTGATACAAAGCTGTCCAAAATCATTGTTTATGATGAAACCATTGACAATATTGTGGGCTATATTCATCACCTCGATATGAATCGCAGGCCCCAAGTGGTACGGGATATACTGCATACCATCACAGCCGTTCCTGAAGCTATGAGTGCTGTTGATCTCATGAACAGGTTCACACGTGAGCGTAAGAGCATTGCCTGGGTCATTGATGAGTTTGGAGGTACTGCCGGTATTGTCACAATGGAAGATGTGCTGGAAGAAATATTCGGCGATATCAATGACGAGTATGACGAGGAGGAGTTTGTAGAGAAGCAGATAGCCGGAAATGAATACATATTTTCAGGCCGTCTGGAGCTGGACTACCTCAATGAAAAGTACGGCTTCCATTTCTCTACCGGGGACTCTGAAACATTGTCGGGTTATATCATTTCCCGGCACGAAACAATACCTAAAATGAAGGAGCGGATCATCATTGACAAATGTGAGTTTGATATCCTCATGGTGACCAATACCCGTATAGAAACGGTTAAGGTCAAGGTGCTTCGCTGATACTGTTAACTACTTAAAATTATCTTTTATGCCTGTACTACGTCCTTTCAATCTTAATAAATGGATAGAAGAACACCGTCATTTGCTCAAACCACCGGTTGGTAACCAGTGTGTTTACAAAGAAGCCGACGATTTTATCGTAATGGTAGTAGGTGGTCCTAACAGCCGTAAGGATTTTCACTATAATGAGGGCGAGGAGTTGTTTTATCAGCTTCAGGGCGATATCGTAGTACGCATACTGGAAGATGGCAAAATAGTAGATATTCATATCAAAGAGGGCGACATGTTCCTGCTGCCGGGGCGCACGCCTCACTCTCCGCAGCGCGGTGCCGATACGGTAGGTCTGGTACTGGAGATAAAGCGTAAATCAGAGGAGCTGGATGGCTTTATGTGGTTCTGTGAAAACTGTCATGAGAAGCTGTATGAGGAGTACATGCACGTATCAGATATTGTAGCCCAGCTGCCACCGGTTATGGAGCGCTTTTATTCAGATGAGCATAAGCGTACCTGTAAGAAATGTGGCACCGTTATGGAGCCACCTGCTAAGAAAGCATAAGCCGTACTTACCATTGCTATTTAAGTAGTCCCTGCATCACAGCAGCCCATCCGCTGGCAGGTATGCCATGCCATAGGTCTGTATGTCCGGTAGCGCTGTTGCGGGCATGATAGGTAGCTGCAAGGTGTATCCCGTTACGCTCCACTACTATTGTTGCCGTATCGCTGATGTACCCTTCTGCATCAGGCACACTTTCGGTAGGGTGCATGCGTATGGCAAAGGTTTCTTTCTGCTCATCGGGGTAGTCATCATACTCCAGCGCATCTATCACATAGGCATCATGCAGGGTATTGTCTTCAGTTTTTATGAGCAGGTGGTCAGCCCGCCTCACCGTGCGCGACACGGGCTGCAGATGGCTCTCTGTAAGCTGAAAGCTGAACCGCTGCTGATGCGCAAATGTTGCCCAGTTATTCACATCCAGCAGCCGGTCTTTCGCATCTATAAACCAGTCTTCTGCATCTTCTGTATCTGTAGCAGTAGTACGGAATGAAATGTCGGTTTCAGCCCCGCCCTTATGTGTCGGTATAAGGTAGTGTTGTGAAGACATAGGTCAGTTTTGTAAGTAAATTTATGAAATTGTTGCATCCACATACAGCCCTGTAAATATATTGGCAACACAGTGTGCCTTGGGTTAACTTTGTTTATTGAGTATGAGTACTGAGCTGGAAATAAGACACGTTAATGTCACCCGGTATGTGACGCCGCTGCGCGAAGGTGGCTCCATGCCGGCAATAGCCGAAGCCGATGACGGGTTTCTGTATGTTCTCAAGTTTCGTGGGGCAGGGCAGGGTAGAAAAGCCCTCATTGCTGAGCTGGTAGGTGGGGAGATTGCACGGGCATTGGGCCTGCGTGTACCTGAGCTGGTATTTGCGCATCTCGATGCTGCATTTGGTCGTACAGAGGGCGATGAAGAGATACAGGACCTGCTCAAGGCCAGCACCGGGCTCAATCTGGCATTGCATTACCTTTCCGGTTCCATTACCTTCGATCCCGTTGCTACAAAGGTAGATGCCGCATTGGCATCCATGATTGTATGGCTCGATGCTTTGTTGCTTAATGTAGACCGTACCTGTCGCAACACCAATATGCTCTCATGGAACCGGGAATTATGGCTTATAGACCACGGTGCCGCACTTTACTTTCATCATTCATGGCACAACTGGGAAGAGAAGGCTACGGCCGCATTTGCTCAGATAAAGGACCATGTACTGCTACCTGCCGCAGCCAGTCTTACAGAGGCTGATGCTATAGCCAGAGAAAAGATAACTGCCGGAAAGATAAAAGAGATTGTAGACCTTGTACCGGATGAATGGTTGGTAGAAGACAGCTCTTTTGCCGATGCCGCTGCGCACCGTGCCGCCTATGTACAGTTTCTCTGTACCCGAATCACTCATTCTGCTCACTTCGTAAACGCTGCTGTCAATGCAAGGGAAGCACTTATATGAGTATGCCGTAGTGCGGGTAATGCCACGGGTAGAGCGGGGCGAGTTTCTTAATGTGGGTGTCGTTCTGTACTGCTCCGGTAAAAGATTCCTGAAAGTTCGCTTTGACAATTCACTTACTCGGCTGCAGGTATTCCCTCAGCTCGATGTGGCATTGGTGGCAGGTTATCTGGCTTCTTTTGAACGTATTTGTGGTGGAGGCGCATCAGGAGGTACTATTGGTAGCCTGCCGCTTGCAGAGCGTTTTCGCTGGCTTACAGCTACCCGCAGCACTATCATTCAGGCCTCACAGGTACACCCTGGCTTTTGCGATGATCCCGATGTTACATTGAATAAACTTTTTGATGAGCTGGTACTTACAGAAGGGCAGTAATAATCGTCTCTGATAGCAGTAATACACACATAACATGAAACACATCTTTGCTATTGCCCTGCTTTCATTAATCTTTAGTTCCTGTTGCACTAAAAAGTATTGCGTCACATGGGATACAGTTTACCTGTCTTTCCAGGGCTTCACACCCGACGAGCTGGACACTATTTATACTACAGGGTATGTGCGTGGTTCGGGCTTCACACAGTTGGCTATAGATCGTAAACGCGACACTGTTTCACTTAATGATGACAGTACGTACTACTTCAGAACTATCGAAGGAGATTTACTTGGTGATATCTGCGATTGGGAACTGTATATCCCTGCTACGGGCAAAACATATCGCATCAGCGATTACAGCTATTCAGAGTTCGCATGTAACTGTCCTAAGGATAAAGTCAGGTCGCTGGAGGGATGCCGCATAGATGGCGTCAGTCAAAATGCGCACCCTGCTGTTATCACAAAGTAGCGATCAGCGGGCTATAGCCATCATCACTTTCTGGCCTTTTATCTTTTCATTTTTTATCAGTCCTAGCGTCTGTCTGGCTTTGCTTTTTCTGATGGCTACAAATGATAGAAAGTCTTTTACTTCTATCAGCCCTATATCTTCTCTTTTCAGTCCACCCTTGTGCGACAGGAAGCCGGCTATATCTATCTTGTTTATCTTGTTTTTCTTACCGGCATTGATGAATAGTGTTGTCCATTCCGGTGCCACAGGTGCAGGTAGCTTAGCGGGCAGTGTCATTATTTCCGGTGCTGGCTGCACGTATTCAGGAACCGTTTCTTCAGGGCCTGTCAGCAGCACGGCACTGCCACTGGCATGCATACGCGCAGTGCGTCCGTTTCGGTGTATATAGGTCTCCTGTGTGTCAGGTAGGTGGTAGTGTACTATATAGGCTATCTCTGCTATGTCCAGCCCTCTGGCCCCCAGGTCGGTAGTAATGAGATAGTTGGCGCTGCCATTGCGAAATTTACTCAGTGCGCTGTCGCGCAGGTGCTGTTCCATACCGCCATGATAGCAGGATGTTACCATGCCCTGCTCTCCCAGGGCTTTGCTCACGCGCTCTGTCGCCTCTCTGTGATTGCAGAATACTATTGTCTTACGGCTGCCTGCATAGCATAGAAACCGGTATAGCGTTTCCAGTTTGTCTTTCTCCGGAGAGCGTAGCTCATGCACTTTCAGCTTATCCTGCGTTGTTGTTTCTTCCGGCAGAAAGTTGATAGTTACCGGCTCATGCAGTGCTATCTGCTGCTGCGTACCCGTATCCATCGTGGCCGATGTGAGGATTTTTTTATGTACTGCCGGTAGTGATTCCAGTATGAATGAGAGCTGCTCTGTAAAGCCCAGCTCCAGTATCTTATCATACTCGTCCAGTACCAGCAGGGAAATGCCACTGGTGTCTATATTGCCATCATCCAGGTGGTCGCACAGCCGCCCCGGTGTGCCTACTATCACCACCGGCGACTCTCTCAGGTTATTTTCTTCCGTCTCCTTCCTGTGCCCGCCATAGCATGCGGTTATCTTCAGCCCTGTACCCATCTGGCGAAATACCTGCTCCGTTTGCTGTGCCAGCTCCCGGGAGGGTACCACTATCATTACCTGTGTATTCTTTTTGTCCTGCTCTATAAGTTGCAGTACCGGTAGCAGGTAGGCCAGTGTCTTACCAGACCCCGTAGGGGATAGCAGTATTACATCTCCTTTCCCGGAGCCCTGCTCCAGTGTGGCCTGCTGCATCTCGTTGAGTGCAGCTATATTCATATTGCTTAGTATACGGGCTATGGACACCTTTGGCATGGTGCAAAGGTAGTGAAGCAGACATCGGTACCTGCTTTTCTGTAGAAATATAAAATATTATGTCAGCTTACTTTGTCTGTGTATATCCCCACTCCTTCAGCCAGGCCACTATTTTTTCTTTATAGTCACCCTGTATCAGTATCAGCCCGTCTTTGGCGCTGCCACCTGTTCCGCACTTCGTCTTCAGGCGTTTACCCAGCTCTTCCAGGTCCGTTGTGTTACCGGCAAAACCATCCACCAGTGTCACTATCTTACCGGCACGCTGCTTGGTATCCAGCCGCACACGCAGCCGCTGCTGGTTGGCAGCAGGCGTCACCACATCCTCATCAGCCGGGAAGTCGTTAAAAAAATCTTTATTGGTAGAGTAGGCAAGACCATCCGGTCTCGGAGTATTCTTTTTTGACATCACTATTCGGGTTCCCTATTACTTATTCTGCGCTTTCTTCTTCGGTTGTTGCAGTTTCTTCGGTTGTTTCTTTATGCCCATGCTCCTGCTGTACGGCATCATATTTTTCACGCAGGCGTTTCAGCTTCTGCGCACCTTCCTGTAGCAGGTTTTCAAGGTGTGTTTTCAGTTCTGCTGCTTTTTTGCCGGGAGTTATATTCTTCAGCGCTTCGGTGAAGTCGGCCAGTTTGCTTTCTTCTTCCTGTATCTCACGCATCAGGCGGCCCACCATTTCTTTTGCCTGCTCAGTCCTTACTTGTTTCTGAGCTTCGGCATAGTGCTTACGCTGTTCGCGGTTAGCATCTTTTCTGTTGAAGAAGTGCTTACGTGCTGCCAGAAAAGCCTCCCATATTTTGTTAGAGTGTTCCCTGGCTACAGGACCTGCTTTTTTCCACTTATCCAGCAGCTCATTCATTTCTGCTGTAGTCTCGCCCCACAGGTTTGAATTTTTTATCTGTTCTGCCCGCTGCAGCAGCTCCATTTTTATGTTGTAGTTGCTCTCATGCGTTTTGCGCACACCTTCAGAGTGCTGCTTACGCGCCCCGAAGAACATATCCTGTGCTGCCATAAACCTGCCCCACAGCTCTTCACCCTTCTCTCCGTTCACCCTGCCGGTCTTTTTCCACTCATCCATCAGCCCGGCATACGCCTGTGCTGTGGTGTTCCAGTCTGTACTCTCCTGCATGGCTTCGGCACGCTCCACAAGTGCAGTTTTAGCTATTACATTAGCCTCCTGCTCCTGCTGTACATGTGCTGTATGTTCCCGTTTCCTGTCAAAGAAAGCACTCTTTGCAGCTATGAATCGCTGCCACAATTCTTCATTCTTTTTACTCAGCGTATGGCCTATAGATTTCCATTCATTGGTAAGCCGGTGAAAGGTGTCAGCTGTCTTTTTCCACTCACTGCTGTTTACAAGACTTTCAGCCTGTTCCACAAGGTCTAGCTTCAGGTCCAGATTCACCAGCATATCTTTTTCATGCTCCTCATTATGTACCTTCTTCCTGTCGTAAAATGCAGTGCGTGCAGCCTCTATCCGGGCCCACAGCTTATCGCTTCGTCCCTTATCGGTATGGCCTGCGGCTTTCCATTGTTCTGTAAGTTCTTTAAAGGTATTGGTAGCCTCTTTCCACTCGGTACTTTCTGCCAGCGCTTCAGCCTGTTCTGCTATTTTCAGGCGTGTGGCATAGTTCTCCTCATAGAGGGCATCTATAGCGGCCTGCCATGGTGCTGTTTCTGCCAGTAGTTTATCTATATTACCCAGCGCCGGAGTATTCTTTATAGCATTACGCAGTGCAGCTATCTTATCAGCCAGTTTCAGCTTATCCTCACTGGTATTCCATTCATTGGTCAGCTCAGCTACCTTAGCCTGTAGCTGATAGTATTTCTCTCCCAGGCTACTGAGCATGGCGGCACTGTTCTCAGCGTTTATTTCGGCTATCAGCCGTTCCTTTTCAGTATCACCGGCATGGAGCACCAGCCGGCCATCCTCAGAGAGGTTAAACAATTCTTTACCGTCAAATGAAAGACCATTCCACCAGGAGGCAATGTCAAAGTTCAGTTCCTGCGACATATTAGTAGCTGCGTTTTCTTGCAATATCTCTGTTTAGTGCTGCCGGCCACAGGCCTGCTATACACATTTGTAATATGTGCAATTTACGGCTATTTTCATTGAACCGCAAGCTACTGCATAGTAAATAACTATTAAATACGCTTCCTACCCGAATACTTTTTTTAGTATATCACTCACGCGGGCCGCAGGATTACTGCGTATTTTGGCTTCCTCCTGGGCTATATTCACAAATATGCCGCTCAGCGCCCGCTCCGTTACATAGGCCGTCAGGTCAGGATTTAGCTTCTGCCGGGTAGTAGGCAGTTTGTTATACACGGTTACAAGCTCCGTCCAGTATTTGGTGGCCTGCACCTTGTTTAGCGATGATTGTATTACTGGTTTAAAGGCAGTAGTAAGCTGCGCGGTTGTCTTACCTTTCAGGTACTGGGTAGCGGCATCATTACTGCCTTTCAGTATGCTCAGCCCATCCTGTATGGTTATCCCCGTTATTGCATTGGTAAATATTGGCACTGCCTTGCCTGCGGCATCTTCAGCCGCCCTGTTCATAGATAGTATGGCCTTATCTACCTGCGCTCCCATACCTATAGACCGCAGTGTGGTTTCTATCTTTTTAGCCTCAGGCGGCATCGCAATTTTTATCAGTTGATTGCCAAAGAACCCATTTACCGATGATAGTCTGCTGGTAGCATTTTTAGTGCCCACATTCAGCGCCTCTTTAAGGCCTGCTGTTATTTCGCCGCTGGTAAGACTACCCTTAGTACCTGAACCCGGCTTCGTTGCACCCGATACGGCACTGGTGGTTTTCTTAAACCAGTCTCTCAGTCCCTGAGCCTTTACAGTATTTACATTAATAGTCAGGGCAATTACTGCCACCGGTATAAGGTACCTACGCATACAATTTGTGTTTTGCATAAAGGTACAGCATATTTCATGCCGGGATGCCCTCCGCAGCACTTATGGGGCCAATGTTTGAGTTTCCTTAACAGGTCTGTGGCGCATAGCCCTGCCCAGCAGAGATACACTCAGGAATATCGGTACCAGATACAGATACTTATACGGTATCTGTATAAATACATAAAATACAGTAAGGTATATTTTGAAGGAAAACAGCAGATAGTCATTCAGCGCATACCGCTTTCTGCCACGCACATAGCCCCATGCCAGCATAGCCAGCGTCAGCAGGCACATGCCTATGTGTATGCGTTTATACCACATCAGTATATTGCCCTCGTCGCCCGGCAGCAGCTTCAGCGCATAAGGGGTAAAACCTAGCCCGTTATACAGATACACCTCTCCGTTATTATGGTTCAGGTCCTGCATCCACTGGGCATAGGCAGCCCTGGTGTGGTAGTTGTAACCGTTTATGAAAATGTCCGGGTTCAGGCGCAGGAACGGCCACCAGTACAGTACCACTATCAGCACAGCGCTTATCCCGGTCACTATCAGTGCCTGGCGTCGCTGCCCCGCCAGCCAGTACAGCGCCACACACAGCGGCAGCCATAGTACTATGCTGTAGCGCGATAGCAGGCATACCGCTGCCGTAAGGCCTATAAGCCATACATTATTCTTTTTCAGGCTCTCAGCTACCGCAAAGTAGTAGGCTGCTATCAGCCCTTCTACTGCAAATACAAACATCTCACTGGCATGTAGTATAAATGCCCCCCACACCACCAGCGGCCACACAGGTAGCAGCAGTTGAGAAAATACATTGCCCTCCCTTTTCCTGTGCGTAAGGAAATAGTAAAATGCCGCCAGCATCATAGCAATGGTGGGCACCCATCTGTAGTCCTTATGGGCCAGCTCCAGTGGTATATAGGGTAGCCATTGTAGCGGCAGATAAGTGGGGTACAGCGTATAGTCTTTGAACGGTATCGGATAGTACGGCTGCTCTCCGTGCAGGAATCGCTGCACCAGTGTCGTTATCTGAGGTATTACGTCCGATGAGCCCTTGTCTGTATGGTACGTCAGTTCATACCACCATATATGTTTCAGTTGCGCTATTATAAACCATGCCGCAGCGGCAAACAGTACCCACTGTACCACCGGCACCCACGCCAGTGGTTTCACGTTCACTGGCTGCGCTGCTTCATCTGTCTTCCCGCCCGCAATGCGCAGAAATACAAAGCCTATACCCACCGATACACTGAATAGCAGCAGCGAAGACACATACGGCCCCAGCGTATTGATGAGGAAAGTAGCAAACAGCACTTCCAGTATGCACAGTATTACAAGTATCAGCCCCGGTTTCATTCAGCCGACAAATTAGGAAAAATCAGAACGCCGGACACCTTTTATCCATCATGCACCTCATTCTATTTGGCAGTACATGAGTGCAGGCGTAGTTTTACACCATGCCCGTCAAGGTTCAGCGTTACATAGCCATCCTGTCCGTTATCCTCTTTGCCGCTAAGATGCTGGCATGGTGGCTCACGCACTCTGTCACCATCCTCACCGATGCCCTGGAGAGTATTGTTAATATGGTAGCCGGTTTCCTTGGGCTTTACAGCGTCATCCTTTCTGCCCGCCCGCGCGATACTAATCATCCCTATGGTCATGGCAAGGTAGAGTTCATATCCGCTGGTGTAGAGGGTACGCTTATTGTCATAGCCGGTTGTGTTATCATTCTGGAGGCGGCATCGCATCTTATGCACCCTGCCACACTCTCGCATCTCAATACCGGTCTTATTATTGTTTCCGCAGCCGGCCTTGTCAATTATCTTGCCGGCTCATGGGCTATGCGTCAGGGCAAGGCGCATCATAGTCTGGTGCTGGAGTCTGCCGGGGCACATCTGGTTACAGATGCATACTCCACACTGGCAGTTATCATAGGCGTCTCGGTACTGATGCTTACAGGTAATAAGTGGCCCTGGCTGGATAGTGTAGTAGCCCTCTTTTTTGCTGCCATTACCATCCGCACAGGCTACCTCGTTCTGCGCCGTTCCGTATCCGGCATGATGGACGAGATGGACCTCAACACCCTCAAAGCCATTATAGACCTGCTGCAAAAGAACCGCCCCCCTCAGTGGGTAGACCTTCACAATCTTCGCGTTATCCGCTATGGTAGCCTCATGCACATAGATGCGCACCTTACCCTGCCTTACTACCAGCAGGTAGCCGATGCCGACAGAGAGATACACGCCATGGAAGACCTCATAAAAACACAGTTTGGAGATGCCGTAGAGCTCTTCATACACATAGACGGCTGCATGCCCTACCAGTGCCACCTCTGCGCCATGCCCGACTGTAAGAAAAGAAAATCCCCCCTGCAGTCACAGATACAGTGGAACACCACCAATGTATGGGAAGACGTAAAGCATGGGCGGATAGCGGCCGGGGAGTAGTGCGTTTCTCATTTTCTGTACACCTGCATGATATCCCATCTGGTTTTTATTAGAGTTATCTTTAAAAGCAGATAGCCACTTTATGAAAAACACCATAGAGCAAATAGAAAACAGTTATTGGGGAAAACCAGAGTATGAATCCTATCTGGTCATTACTTGCCATGAGTTACGGAAAAAGAATCTGAATGAGTTTGAAGTAGAAGACCTCAGGATAATGATAGGTCAGAATATTGCGTTACCTATCCTGATACCGATGGCTATTACAGAACTTAGGAAGAACATTTTTGCTGAAGGGCATTTCTATGAAGGCGACTTGTTGAGAAATGTTCTTACATCCGAAAAGGAATTCTGGGATAAGCATCCCCACCATAAGAAAGAGATGATTGCATTATTGGAAAGCAATCAGGAGAATATCCGTAATATGGATACAACCTGTGAAATAGAAAACAGTATTCTGAAAGCAATTAATGCTTTCAGTGAGTGACGCGTCACATTATAGTAACTCCGCCGTTGTTGGCGTCCCCGCCAACAACCAGCAAGTGAAAAAGTTAACGCTATAAGGACATGTTTATGAGGTTGTTTTTTTCTTTTTTTATTGCTGCTACTTTTTTTAGTTGTAGTAATGTATATGTGAAAGAGTTAGGTAATTATACTGGCAATGTGCTCGAGGCGTTTGCTTTGATCTCTATAGAATCGTTGCCTGTATATGATACTTGTTATTCGAGCCATTATCCCAAGGCATATCGTACTGTTAAGAATACAGATGATACGCTTATTCAGTTCCGTTTCCGGATACAAAAGCTATACTATTCAAATGAAAAGTATCATGAGTACTACGTTGAAGGGAGATCAGAAGAGTGGCCCTTTCAGTACAATAACGCTGTCGTTGCTGGCGATAAATGGATGTATATATGGCTCAGAGGAAAGCACCGTTGGAAAGAAAATATTTTAGTAGAAATGTCCTGTTTATTAAAGGAAGAGAGTTGCGGCTCATTCTTTTTTCCAAGACTTTTTAAGATAAATGGAGCGGAAGAAAAACTCCATCAGATATATCCGGTAGCGGATTAACAAGGATTTTTCCGCCGTTGTTGGCGTCCCCGCCAACAACCAGCACACGGTCACAACACCCGTTCACGAATACCCTTCCTGAATCATACCCCTCTCTGAATAACTTATCCACAATATCACCCATACCACCCCATATTACCCGATCTTTGCACCACAAAACAAACCCGGAATCCTATGCACACATTAGCCTCATATTTTAAATTTCCCGCGAGTAATTTTTGCGAACTTTTTGCGCAGTTAGCAAATTGGGGTAACAGTGTAAGTGATTAACTATCAATACACTTAACTGACCTAACACTCAAAATCTCCCATAAAAAAGTACTGCGCACATTTATACAGTCACTCAACTAATACTCCGGACAACAAGAACACAAAACATCTCTCCCCCTGGGGGGAGCCGGAGGGGGCTCTCCGCCGTTGTTGGCGTCCCCGCCAACAACCAGCACAAGGTCACAACACCCGTTCACGAATCCTCTCCCTGAATCAGATTCCTTTCTGAATAACTTATCCACAATATCACCCATGCCACCCCGTATTGCTCGACCTTTGCACTGCAAAACAAACCCTGAATCCTATGCACACATTAGCCTCATATTTTAAATTTCCCGCGAGTAATTTTTGCGAACTTTTTGCGCAGTTTATTTATTGGGGTAACAGTGTAAGTAATTAACTATCAATGCACTTAACAGGCATAACACTCAAAACTTCCCACAAAAAAATACTGCGCACATTTATGCAGTCACTCAACTAATACTCCGGACAACAAGAACACAAAACATCTCTCCCCCCTGGGGGGAGCCGGAGGTGGCTCTCCGCCGTTGTTGGCGTCCCCGCCAACAACCAGCACACGGTCACAACACCCGTTCACGAATACCCTCCCTATATCAGATCCCTTTCTGAATAACTTATCCACAATATCACCCAAGCCACCCCATATTACCCGACCTTTGCACTGCAAAACAAACCCTGAATCCTATGCACACATCAGCCTCATATTTTAAATTTCCCGCGAGTAATTTTTGCGAACTTTTTGCTCAGTTTGGCAATTGAGACAATTATGTAAACGATTAACTATCAATACTCTTAACAGATATAACTCTCAAAATCTCCCATAAAAAAAGTACTGCGCATATTTATGCAGTCACTAAACAATACTCCGGACAACAAGAACACAAAACACCTCTCCCCCCTGGGGGGAGCCGGTGGGGGCTGCTCATATTTATTGTATATTACAATTACAAAAAGTCATCATCATGGATAAGCGCACATTTCTGAAGCAACTATCAGTAGCCGGTATTGGTACTATGGCCGGTATGGTCACTATGGGTACAGGGAGTGATGCGCTTGCCGCCCTGCCAGATGGTGGCGATGAAGACCTCTTCTGGGCCACCGTAAGAAAAGGCTACGACCTCAGCCCCGATTTTATCAATCTGGAAAACGGCTACTACTGCATCATGCCGCTGGCTATACAGGTACGTTACTTTGCACACATTAAGGAGGTCAACAGGGAGGGTGCACACTATATGCGCACAGTGCAGGCAGAGAATAAGACGAAAATCACCACACGGCTGGCAGCGCTTGCAGGCTGTAGTGCAGAGGAGCTTATCATTACCCGCAATACGACAGAGTCACTGGACCTCATCATCAGCGGGCTTCACTGGCAGCGGGGCGATGAGGCCATTATGGCAGAGCAGGACTACGGAGCCATGCTGGATATGTTCACTCAGGTAGCACAGCGTTATGGCACCGTCAATAAACGGATATCCATACCGCACAATCCCGCATCAGATGATGAGATAGTAAAGCTATATGCCGATGCTATCACCCCGCGCACTAAGCTCATCATGGTATGCCATATCATCAATATTACCGGTCAGGTACTGCCCGTGCGTAAGATATGTGACATGGCTCATGCCCGTGGGGTAAAGGTGATGGTAGATGGTGCCCATGCGCTGGCGCATCTGCAGTTTTCCATCAGCGATCTTAATTGCGATTTTTACGGTGCCAGTCTGCATAAGTGGCTCAGTGCCCCGCTGGGCTCTGGCATGCTGTATATACGTAAGGAGCATATCCCCGCATTATGGCCACTCTTTGCAGAGGAGGGTAAGGAAAAAGACGATATCCTCCGGCTCAATCATACCGGCACCCATCCACCTCCCGCCGACCTCACCATTTCCGATGCCATAGACTTTTATGAGAAAATTGGAGCTGCACGTAAAGAGGCCCGCCTGCGCTTCCTGCGGCATTACTGGACAGATAAAGTACAGGACTTGCCGGGCATCATATTTAATAGCCCGCGCAGCCCGGAGCGCAGCTGTGCCATTGCCAATGTTGGTATAAAGGGAATGCCACCGGCCACACTTGCCGGTACACTCATGGAAAAGTACCATATCTACACAGTAGCTATTGATAAGGAAGCCACAGGGGTGCATGGCGTGCGCATCACCCCCAACATATATACCACCACCGCCGAGCTGGATCAGTTGGTACAGGCATTGAAAGAGCTGGCGGCATAATGCAGGTTGTTTTTGAGATTGTCAATGTTTTCTTAAAATGAATAGAACGTCATTTTGAGGCACAATGTTTGTATTGCAATCACGCAAAACACACATAGAATGAAACAACACATCTCTACCGTGGCTATCGCTGCCGCCTCTGCTCTGTGCACAATGGGTATTTTCTCATTCCGTCCATCTACCCCTGACAATGTAGCGCCTGTAGGTTATGTCTATAAGCAGATTACTGCCGTTGAGTCTGTAGTGCCGGGTGGTCTTGGCCGTAGCCGCCTCCTCACTACCGATGATGAAGGACAGGTAATGGAAAAGGAACTGAAAAACTTCTACAGCATGGTGGGCATCAATTTTGGCAACATTGCCAATAACGACCGCGTTATCGTAGACAGGCTTAATGAATACACCGCCGATGGCTGGGAGCTGGTGCAGGTAGCTACCGCCACCAATCAGCAGAGCTCTAATGGCAGCAGCTCAGGAGGTCTGTTCATCACACGCTATATCCTCAGAAAGCTGAAGTAATATCAGCGTCTGCAGAATTGTATCATCTTTAATGCAGTTAGTGCGGCCTCCTCGCCCTTGTGGCCGTGGGGGCCGCCTAATCTTTCCCAGGCCTGCGCCTCACTATCCAGTGTCAGCACGCCAAAGATTACCGGGATGGGTAGTGTCAGGTTCAGTTGCAGTATGCCGTCCGTTGCAGCATTGCACACATAGTCAAAGTGGGGAGTACCTCCGCGTATCACGGCACCAAAGGCAATGATAGCTTCCGGCGCATTACTCGTACCGCCATTACGCTCCCATAGTCTTTTGCAGGCAAATGGTAGCTCAAAAGCGCCCGGCACAGCTTCCTTATGCGTCATGCGGGCATGGAATTGTTTCAGTATCCGCTCACAGCCTTCCAGCTGTGCATTGATGATGCTGTCATTCCATTCCGTGTACACCACCCCTACACGGGCATCCGTGAGTTGCTCCAGTATTTGGGTATCCAGTAGTGAGGTGCTGTGTTGAGACTGTGCCATACTTTAATTATTTGGTTTGTTACATTGCTGCAGGGTGTACAGGGAGTAGGGTATGGTAAAGGTATCAGTCTTCCATAAAGTTCAGGTCCTTACCAAAGGTTTCTTCCGTCATAAGTACTGCGGCTATACTGATACCCATTACTATCACACCGGTAATAGCCCCTGCATTTATATAGCCGAATACCGGCTTCATGCTGCTGAACAGGAGTATGATGATAGGGAGTGAGCCACGCACCATATTAGGTACGGTAGTAGCGGCAGTAGCGCGCAGGTTGGTGCCAAAGTGTTCTGCCGCCATAGTTACAAATAGCGCCCAGAATCCGGTGGCAAATCCCATAAGTGCGCATATGGCATACATGCCGGTAGCGCTGCCGTTCTGCTGAAAGAAAAAGAGCCCTATGCCCAGCACTGTAAGAAAGTAAAAGATATACAGCGCTTTCTTTCGGCTGCCCAGCCAGTTGCTCACAAAGCCTATCAGCAGGTCGCCTATAGATATGGCTACATAGGCCAGCATTACTGCTTTGCCCGGCTCTACAGGTTCTTTGATGCCAAAGTGTTCGGCAAACTCTTTGGAGAAGGTAATGAGTACTCCTATCACATACCAGGTAGGCAGCCCCACCAGTATGGCCAGCAGATACTTTTTAAATCGTTTGCCGTTGTTAAAGAACATCAGGAAGTTCCCTTTGGAAACATTGGCATGTGCCATGTTCTTATACATCCCCGATTCAAAAACGCTTACCCTTAGCAGCAGCAGCATAAGGCCCAGTGCACCGCCCACAAAGTAGCATATGCGCCAGTCATAGCCCGACGATACCATATCTGCTGCCCATGTATTGCCCGATGCCGCCATCCAGCCAAAGGAGTTGGCTACAAAGTAGGCCGCCACAGCGCCGGTAAGGCCCACTCCGGCTACTATCGATGTTGCTTTGCCGCGTATCTCCTTAGGCACCAGCTCACTTACCAGCGTAATGCCGGCACCCAGCTCACCGGCCAGCCCTACGCCGGCTATAAACCGGGCCAGTGCATACTGGTTTACTGTCTGCACAAATCCGTTGGCTATATTGGCTATTGAGTAAAGCACTATGGAGCCGAAGAGTACACTGAGGCGGCCTTTTTTGTCGCCCATTACACCCCATAGTATGCCACCCAGCAGCAGTCCATACATCTGAATACTGATGATGAACTTACCTTCGGTATCGCACATGGCATCAGTAAGCCCCAGGCTACGCAGGCTTTTAAGACGTATGATGCTGAAAAGGAGCAGGTCATATATATCCACGAAATAACCCAGAGCAGCTACAATTACCGGTATGCTTAGTAGTCCGATGTTTTTTTGCTGCTTCATTTATTATTCCGGGGATTGATGTGTTTTATCAGGCTTTTGCCTCGTCTTTTTTACCGAAGAACATTTTGAAAAGTACCGGCGCGGTAGTCACTACTATTATCAGAATGACAATTTTTTCCAGGTTGTGTTTTACAAACTCATTACTACCCAGCAGATACCCGGCCATAATCATACTCACTACCCATGCCAGTGCGCCTATCACACTGTAAGACAGGAACTTCTTATAGCTCATGCTCACAATACCTGCCACCAGTGGGGCAAATGTGCGCACTATAGGAAGGAAACGACCAAGGATGATGGCAAGGCTGCCTTTTTTCTCATAGAAGTCGTGCGCCTGTACCAGGTGCTTTCGTTTGAATAGCCATGATTCTTTACGCTCAAACCATAGGTTGCCCGATTTCTTACCCAGCCAGTAGCCTACCATATTGCCTACTATGGCTGCGCCGCTTATCAGTGCTATCCAGTAGGGGAGGTTCAGCAGGTCAGAGCTGAATGGTGCCGGTGCAGTGGTAGCAAGTATGATGCCTGCTACAAACAGTAGTGAGTCACCGGGAAGGAAGAAGCCTACAAAAAGGCCGGTCTCAGCAAAGATGATTGCCATCACTATATAGAGGCCTCCGTTTTCACGGATAAATGTCATTAGTTTATCAGGGTCTGCCAGTAACGTCTTCAGCAGTTCTATTATATCGTGCATGTCTGTTGTTCTTCAGGGCGGTGAAAATAAGTAAAAATACCGAACCATAATGGTTCGTTTCCTGCTACAGGTAGTGCCGGCAGGTAATGTAAATGTTACTGTTTTGTGGCTTTATGGGCGGGGTGTCAGTACTATCTCACGGGAGTACGGGCCGGTTACAGATATAGTTGCTGCTACATGAGGCATAGTAAGTAGTGCTGCAGCCTTTTCAGGCCATTCTATGATGCACCATGCTTCGCCATTCTTTGCCTGTATCAGGTAGTCTTCCATCCCGGCATCCATTGCCTCGTCTGCATCCCGCAGGCGATACCAGTCTATATGATACATGGGCATTGTACTTTTGGCACCGTCCGGCTGCATCAGATATTCATTTACAAGAGAAAACGTAGGACTGCTTACCGCATCCTGCACATGCAGCATATGACACAGGTGGCTCACGAGGGTTGTTTTTCCGGCACCCAGGTCGCCGGAGAGGGTAACGATACGGTACTCACTGATGGCTTTCAGCAATGCCTGTGCGGCTACATTTATCGTTTCAAGGTCGTATGCAATTGTTGTACCTGTCATTGTTTCTTATCAACAGTTAATAATCTGGGTTAAAATCGAATTAGATATTTAACATTTCTTTTTCGTAAAACTTAAAATCAATATATTGCAAATCTCCTCCTCCACCATCTTCTTTTAATTTACCATTTAGTCACAAATAAAAGGCAATGAAAAAACAATTCATTACATTTTTAGTTCCCTTTTTGTCTCTGGGAGCGGTAAAGGCTTCTGCGGGTAGCTACTGGCAGGAAGTAGATGCCGCACGGGCGCCAAAAGAAATACAATTGATGCATCCGCAAAAGTACAAGGTGTACACAATGAATGAAAGTACACTGAAAATGCTCATGTGGGGCCTCTCTGAAAACCCTGAAGAAGGTATGGTAATATCCCTGCCAATGCCTGATGGCAGCATGCGCGACTTCAAAGTATGGCAAACGCCCATGATGCCGGCTGAGCTGGCTCAGCGCTACCCCGACATAAAAACCTTCACTGCATATGCGGTAGACAACCCAATGGTTACTGCCAAACTGGACTTTACACTGTACGGTTTCAGCGGTATGATATTCGATGGAGAGAATACGTCTTTCATAGACCCGTGGGATAACTATCACGATGGTTATTACATGGTTCACTATAAGCGCGATGAAACCCGTGATTATGATAAGCGCATGAAATGTGAGTTTAAGGGCGATGCTGATGAGCTGCCCGGTGGTGAGCTTATGAATACCATGCATACAGGACTTCCCGGTCTGCAGCAGAAAGTGTACAATGGTCATACAAAGCGTACCTACAGGCTGGCACTATCCTGTTCCAATCAGTATGCTCAGGCATCTACAGGACTGTCATCTCCCACTATTGCACAAGCTCTGTCAAAGATGACTACCTCAATGAACCGTGTGAATGGTGTTTATAACAGGGAGTTCTCAGTACAGATGAACTTTGTAGCCAATGAGGACCAGATTATCTGGACAGCCCCTTCCGGTGGTGTAAATGGTACGGACCCATTCAACGCTATTAATAACAACGGTAGCGCATGTCTGGGTGCCAATCAGACCACATGTGATAGTCGTATAGGCTCAGCCAACTATGATTGTGGCCACGTATTTACCACTGGTGGTGGTGGCATATCCGGTTTGGGTATTGTGTGCCAGAGTGGTCAGAAGGCGCGCAGTGTAACAGGGCTGCCATCTCCTGTGGGCGATGGTTTTGACATTGATTATGTAGCGCACGAAATGGGACACCAGTTTGGCTCCCCGCATACATTCAATGACAATGCCAACGGTAGCTGTAGCGGTAATGCATCGTCCTCCTCGGCATATGAGCCCGGTAGTGGCAGTACAATTATGGCATATGCCGGTATCTGCTCTCCGGACAATATCCAGATTCATAGTGATGCATACTTTCATGCACGTAGTCTGGACAGGATAGAGAATAAGCTCTCCGGTTCGCAGGATGTATGTGCGGCAAAAACCTCTACTGGTAACAAACTTGTGTACCTGCCAGCATTCAGTGCATCATATAAGATTCCATACAAAACTCCGTTTGAACTCACAGCGCCTACAGCAGTAGATTCTGTTGCAGATACGCTTATATCATACTGCTGGGAGCAGTGGAACCGAGGAGATTTTGGTAAGACCCTTGCTGCTACTTATTTCAAGGGGCCTATCTTCCGCTCATTCAGTCCTCTGTCTTATGATACCGTTAGGGTATTTCCCAAGATGAGTATGGTGTTGAGTGGTAATCTTACCAGCGTTACTGTAAATGGAAACATGGGTGAAAAAGCCCCTGATACAGCACGTTATCTCACATTTAAGCTCACCGTGCGTAACATCATCAACGGCATGGGCTGCTTCCTTTTCCCCGATGATACCATACATCTGGATGCCATAAGCACAGGTGCTGCAAATGGATATGGTGGCTTTAAAGTTACCAGCCAGGGTACTACCAGCATTGTTTATGACCATGGCAGCACACAGACTATTACATGGGACAAAGTAGGCACAGATGCAGCGCCCTACAATGTTTCTCAGGTAATCATATATATGTCTAAGGATGGTGGTAATACATGGCCTTATGTAATAGGTACTTTCCCTAACACAGGTACCGCCAGCATTACCGTACCAGACCCCGGTGCCACAAGTCTGTTCTGCCGCTTTAAAGTAAAAGCTGCCGGTAACGTATTCTTTAACGTTAACCTCAAAAACGTGAAGGTGAACGGTTCAGGTATCGTTTCTTCTGTACGCCATCAGTCATCACTGGCAGAGGGTGTTAAGATTTTCCCCGTTCCTGCCAGAGAGGTACTCAATTTTACTGCAGAGGGTAATCATCGTTTACAGGTTTCAGTGTTTAATGCCATGGGCAGAGAAGTATGGGGTGGCAACTTTACAGGTGCTATGCAGCTGCCCGTTAGCGACTGGGTACCTGGCATATACCATGTACGCCTTTTCGATGCAGAGAGTGGAGAGCAGGCTGCAAAGTCTGTTGTAATAGAATAAGAAAACAAGGGAGACATCTCCGCTGATAATATCAAAAGACCCCGGTTGTAAAACCGGGGTCTTTCTGTCGTATTGAGTGAGTATAGCTTGTATCAGTACTCCTGCCCCTTGTAGAATATCCTGAACATATTCTGCCCCAGCTGGTACTGGATCACATCATAGTTCAGTGACCAGTTGGTCATTTCGGCATTTGTAACATCATAGGTCTCCCCTTCAGAGAATAGGCGCAGTGTATTGCCATAGTTTACGTAGGCCAGTGAGTTGTACTGTATGACCATATTGGTCGGGTAATAGTTGTCTATGGTATAGACTTCGCCCTTGTAAAATACTTTGAGGTAATTGCTCTGATCTTTAAATGCTACTATGTTGTCCACTACCTGATAGTTACCGCTCATATAGCCCAGAGAACGGGCGCTATCGTCGTAGAATACCTTGAAGTAGCCATCGGCAGTAACATATGCCACAACATTATCTCCCACCTTATAGGTCTTGGGGGGGAAGTCGTCCAGCATAAACGTTTTACCGCTATGAAATACTTTGAATTTCCGGTCAATATCTACATATGCAACTGTATTACGGCCTGCTTCAAATCCACTCACCGGGTAGTCTTCCTGAGACAGTAACTCTCCGTTATAGAATATCCTGAACTGGTTGGCAAAGTTGTTATAGGTGATAATGTTGTCTGTGACTTTTATAGTAGCGAGGCTGCTGTCAGAGAAGTAGCCTTCCAGATTGATGATCTTTCCCCGGTAATAGGCTTTGTAGGCTCCTTTATAGCTGTCCAGGAAGAATACTACACTGTCCCCCACAAAATACTGGTCGCATACGGGAGCCAGGTTCTTTATAGTGCCATTGTCAAATACGTTCAGTGATTTCTGATTCAGGAATACGACAAGGTTATCGGTAGCAAAGTAGGCATTGGTAAAACCTATGTTGACGGGTGTTACTCTGTGGTTGGCATATATTTTAAAAGACCGTGAGTTGTCAAGATAGGGGATAGCAGTACGACCGATTTTCATGTTGGTAGGTGCCAGAAAATCAATCTTTCTTATCATGCCTTTATCCCACACCATAACCTGATTCTGATTATCTACATAACAGGATAGTTGTGCACTGGAGGAGATGGATGAGAGTAGTAGGATTACCGGTAACAGTTTCCGCATTTATAAACAGATTAATCCGGTGTAATTTAATGAATTAATCGGGAACGGGAGTCACGGGGCTTAAAGATGCAGTAATGGTAGGGGGAATGCTCAGTTACTATAAATAAAAAAGCCAGCCTGAGAACAGGCCAGCCCCTATAAACCCTATCACTATGAAAACTGGTGCAAAGTTACGTTACATTACGATAACTGCAAAATATTTTTTTATTTTTTTCGGCTAATATTTTATGTGCAAAATATGGATTGTCTATAAATAAAAAGCCAGCCTGAGAACAGGCCAGCCCCTATAAACCCTATCACCATGAAAACTTCTTTATCTATAAAAGTAGAAATATCTGGATTGATTGATAATGCAAATATAACGTGGTATTATTTATCAACAAATTTTCCTTTAAATTTTTACTTGCCGATAACAAAAAAAGACAAGCTGATTTTTCAGCAGTTATTTTTTCTTCTTAGGCGAGAACATAGCCAGCATACGACGTCCTTCCATTTTAGGCATGGATTCCAGCACTCCGTATTCAGACATGCGCTCTGCAAACTTCAGCAAAAGCAGCTCTCCACGCTCCTGGAACATGATAGCACGCCCCTTAAACTGTACATAGCACTTCACTTTGTTGCCTTCCTGCAGGAACTTTTCGGCATGCTTTGCCTTGAAGTCAAAGTCATGATCGTCAGTATTGGGAGTAAAGCGTATTTCTTTTACCTCTGATGCCTTGGCCTTTGCTTTCTGCTCTTTGTCCTTCTTTTTGCGCTCGTAAAGGAACTTCTTGTAATCTATAAGGCGGCATACAGGCGGTGTGGCATTGGGAGAAATCTCTACAAGGTCAACTTCTTTGGCCTGAGCCATTTTGAGGGCTTCTGCTATAGGGTAAACACCGGGCTCCATATCTTCACCCACTACTCGTACTTCCGGCGCTGTTATTTCGTTGTTCAGGCGGTGTTCGTTCTGTGGTAGTCTGGGCCTGAAAAATGGTTTTGGCTTTGGTCTTTTCTGCATTAACAGTTTTTATGATTATCAGACAAAATTATAAATATTTGTTCGTAAACAGGAAACGTATCATTTTATTTTCTGAAAATCAGTTATCTACCGTTTACTGTTCTGACCAGATATATGGGTTATGAACGGGAACCGCCCCCATACGGCACTGGTGGTGCGGCTGGGAGCGGTCCTTGTTATGAATTTATTAGTTACGTTTTCCTTTCAGCTGTTCGGTAACGATGTCTTTTATTTCGGCACAGAAACCGGCTATGGGGAGTGAACCTTTATCGCCCTCGCCATGCTTACGTACTGATACGGTACCCTCGGCTGCTTCTTTTTCGCCTACTATGAGCATGTATGGGGTTTTCATCAGCTCGGTATCGCGAATTTTACGGCCTATCTTCTCACTGCGCTCATCCATTTCGCAACGGATATCGGCAGCTTTGAGCGCAGCGGCTACCTGATGGGCATACTCGCTGTACTTATCACTGATAGGGAGTATCATTACCTGTGTAGGTGTGAGCCACAGCGGGAGGTTGCCACCGCAGTGCTCCAGCAGTACGGCTATGAAACGCTCCATGCTGCCAAATGGTGCACGGTGTATCATTACCGGACGCTTGCGGGAGTTATCTACATCCACATACTCCAGCTCAAAACGCTCAGGCAGGTTATAATCGACCTGAATGGTACCCAGCTGCCATTTACGGCCCAGAGCATCACGTACCATGAAGTCGAGCTTGGGACCATAGAAGGCGGCTTCGCCATACTCGGTAACAGTATTCAGTCCTTTATCCCGTGCGGCATCAATGATGGCCTGCTCTGCAATGGTCCAGTTCTCTTCGCTGCCTATGTATTTGCTACGGTCTTCCTGATCGCGGAGGGATATCTGAGCGGTGTACTCAGTAAAGCCCAGCGACTCAAATACATACAGTACGAGGTCTATTACTTTCTTAAACTCATCCAGTACCTGCTCCGGCATACAGAAGAGGTGCGCATCGTCCTGAGTGAAGCCTCGCACACGGGTAAGGCCGTGCAGCTCGCCGCGCTGCTCGTAGCGGTATACGGTGCCAAACTCTGCGAGACGCAGTGGCAGATCTTTGTATGAGCGTGGAGATGACTTATATATTTCGCAGTGGTGCGGACAGTTCATAGGCTTAAGCATGAATTCCTCACCTTCCTGTGGGGTGGTAATGGGGCGGAAACTATCCTTGCCATACTTCTCCCAGTGGCCTGATGTAACATAGAGCTGCTTACTGCCTATGTGTGGTGTCATTACCGGCAGGTAGCCTATCTCCATCTGTGTACGCTGCAGGAACTGCTGCAGACGCTCGCGCAGCATAGCGCCTTTAGGTAACCACATTGGGAGGCCGCTGCCCACTTTCTCTGAGAAGGTGAAAAGTTCCAGCTCTTTACCCAGCTTGCGGTGGTCGCGCTTCTTAGCTTCTTCCAGCAGTACCAGATATTCATCCAGCTCTTTCTGTGCGGGGAATGTGATACCGTATATACGGGTGAGCATTTTATTTTTCTCATTGCCCCGCCAGTAGGCTCCGGCAATGTTGGTAAGCTTTACAGCTTTAATGGCACCCGTGCTGGGTATGTGTGGTCCACGGCAGAGGTCGGTAAAGTTGCCCTGTGTGTAGAAGGTGATGCTACCATCTTCCAATCCTTCCAGCAACTCTAGTTTATACTGGTCGTCTTTTTCTGTAAAGTAGGCTATGGCTTTGTCTTTAGGAACCTCCTGGCGCACGTAGGTGCTGTTGGTCTTTGCCAGTTCCTTCATCTTGTCTTCAATGGCTTTCAGGTCTTCATCGCCTATGGTACGGTCGCCCAGATCTATGTCATAATAGAATCCATTTTCGATGGAGGGGCCGATACCAAATTTTGTGCCGGGATAGAGGGCTTCCAGCGCCTCGGCCAGAAGGTGGGCAGAGGAGTGCCAGAACGTGGATTTGGCTCCCGTATCGCCCCATGTGAGCAGACGCAGGCTGACATCCTGCGTGAGCGGACGTGCAGTATCCCAGATTTCTCCATTCACCTCAGCGGCCATCACTTTGCGTGCAAGGCCCTCGCTGATGCTCTTTGCAACCTCGGCAGAGGTTGTTCCTGCGGCGTATTCTCTTACGGAGCCGTCAGGCAGTGTTACTTTTATCATATGATATGAAATTAACGCCAGCACCTACAAACGTGCTGACAGTTGCCAAATGTAGTAAGGAAATTTGAAAGGCCCGCGGACGGCCGTCCTGGAGGAGTGTTGTTTTGTGATGTATACTTTATGTAAGCAAAGCCCCCTCCGGCTCCCCTGTATAGACCGGATAGATGGGTAACAGTGTACCGGGGACATGGGTAACACTATTTGAGAGTAATTATGTTCTTTATTTTACGATTACAAAAATACACTTCAAATACGTGTTCAATAGGTGTCTGTCT
>JAUIBA010000017.1 GCA_030427635.1 Bacteroidia bacterium | reverse complement strand
CGCTAAGGTCCCTTCCGGTAATAACAGCGACACCAGCGCCGTATAGTTGTCTTGTATGCTCATCTCGTCTGAACACAAAAAAACAAACTATTACATCATTCCCCCAACTTTTTCGCTTGATCCCTTACTTCACGTCATGCATCAGCTTGCGCACCAGCGGAGATATGACGATAAGCACCACACCGGCTATTACCGCATAGATAGCCAGCTGTTTATATCCGTCGGTATAGGATATTAGTTTTTCTGTAAGACTTGCGTTATCGTTGGCAGTAGTCATATTCGCCCCCAGTATGCCTGCCGCATATTGCCCGTAAGCGCTGGCCAGAAACCACATCCCCATCATCATACCATGCAGGGGTTTAGGGGCCAGTGTGGTCATCAGAGACAGCCCTATGGGAGACAGGCATAGCTCACCAATGGTTGAGATTAGGTAGGCAAGCGTAAACATATTCAATGATGTTTTACCTGCAGCATCGGCAAAGAAGCGGTTATAATAGTAGAGGTAAAAAGAAATACCTACAAACAGAAATGCCAGTCCAAACTTAATGAGGTTATTAGGCTCTGCTTTCTTTTTGGCCATCCATAGCCACAGCAGCCCAGCCAGCGGACTCAGGATAATAACAAATATAGAGTTGGATGAGTTGTTCACCTCATTCGGGTCTATATGCATACCCAGTACCGTATCATTGAGATTATAGCGGGCAAAGAGGCTTAGCGAACCTCCTGCCTGCTCAAAGAAAGCCCAGAAAAAGATACTAAAGATGATAAATACCAGAGCAGCAAACAGCTTATCGCGCTCTATTTTATTGAAGCGGCGCATTTCCCATAGTATATAAATGAGTGCCAGTGGCCCTACGGTATACATGAAATAGTCTGTGTACTCGCTGTTCTTCACCAGCAGGTATATAAGTGGCATTACCAGCAGCGAGCCGGCATACACCATTATATCATTCATCCGTATCTTGCTTTTGGGCATTTTATCTTCCAGTGGCGATAAGCCTATGGGGCCTATCATCTTACGGGTAAAAATGAAAATGCCCAGCCCTATAATCATACCTATACCTGCCAGAGAGAAGGCTGCATTCCATGAATAGTTATTGGCAGTTTTTATACAAAGCCACCCTCCCAGGAAAGCGCCTACATTGATACCCGAATAGAAAAGACCAAACCCCGCATCGCGTCTGGGGTCTCCGTCTTTATACAGGCTGCCCACCATGGTGGAAATATTGGGCTTAAAGAAGCCCGTACCTACAATGGTAAAGCTGATACCTATATAATAAAGGTCTTTGGGTGAAAAAGCCAGCGTAAAGCTGCCTATTATCATCAGTAGTCCACCCCAGAAAACCGATTTGCGGAATCCCAGTATTTTATCGGCAAACAGGCCACCGATGAAGGTCATGGTATATATGAATGCCTGTATGCCGCCATATTTCAGGTTGGCATCGCGCTCACTCAGCATCAGCTGCTCCACCATGAATATGGTAAGCATACCACGCATACCATAGAATGCAAACCGCTCCCACATCTCAGAGAAGAAGAGATACCAGAGTTGCTTGGGGTATTTTCCTTTAAAATTCTGAATGTCTGCCAGTGAGGCCGTTTGGTTTTGCTCCATACTTTTCCGTTACTTCCTGACAAAATACGGGATATTTTCTATCTACCCCTATTTTGTCACCCATAAACCGGAAGCGGGGGGCAATGCCCCCCGCTTCCGGTTTAAATAGTTTTATCTTGTTATACTACGCCATGCATCATTTTACGCAGTTTTCCTGAGATTAGTAACAACAAGGCTGCTGCTACACCGGAAAGCACAACGAATACCATGAAAAACTCATAAAGGTTATGGATTGTGAAGCCCATGAAATTGGGGTTTTCTATTGCTATTTTAGCCTTATTCAATAAGTCTAGCTGCTCTGCACTAGGTGTTATTCGCTTGTCAAGTACAGCTTGTAAATCAATACCTAGTCTAGTGGCCTCAATATATTTGTCAGTTGTATTGGGCATTAATGCGCCAAGCGTTCCGGCGAGTGCGTATCCGGATGCATTAGAAAGGAAGAATACACCAAAGAGTAGTGATGCAAATCGTTGTGGTGCCAGTTTTGATACAAGAGACAGGCCAATAGGAGAGAGGCACAGCTCACCCATTGTATGGAGCAGGTACAGAATTATCAGCCAGCCAACACCCATTTTTTCGCTCATTCCCAGCGATTTTACACGCATCGCAATCAAGAGGTAGCCTGCGGCAACAAGCATAAGGCCTATAGATTGTTTCACTGGTGAAATAGGCTCAATTTTACGTTTATTGAGCTGTCCCCACATCCAGCTGAATGGGAATGCCAGTGCAACAATGAATATAGCATTGAAGTTTTGAACAAGAGTAGGAGGCATTTGCCAGCCAAGAATATTTGTGTCTGTTTGCTGGTCCGCTATAAATGTCAATGAAGAACCTGCCTGTTCGAAGCACGCCCAGAAGAATATTACAAAGAACCCAATGATATAAATTACAATTATTCGCTCAGTTTCCACTTTTGTTAACGACTTGTCTGTGAGTATGAATGCGGCAAGGCTAAGACCGGATGCATATATGAAGGGATACACAAAAGTTTTGATAGGAGAGCCAGCCAGTGCTGCGAAATAGCCACCCAGTCCACTTTGCCCTGATGGAATTGGCAGACTGATTGGGTCCCATGCCATGTATTGAAAAAGGAAATACAAAATTGTCAGCATTGAAACAAGAATAGCAATCGACTTGTTGGTGAACTTTGCCTCTACTTCATCAGCATCTGATACAGATGTTTCTTTTTTCTTTTTAGGTAGTCCGCCTATTGGCTTTCCTTCTGGTGTTACTATATATTTATTCTTAAGTATGAAGAATATCACAGTAGCAAGGAGCATTGCAATAGCGGCAGCAAGGAATCCATATTTAAAAGCGCTCACATCACGGATATCTCCATGCTTCACATCGCCAACTGATGAACAGATAAAATTGCCAAGGAATGCACCTACATTGATGCCCATATAGAATATGGTGAATGCTGAGTCCAGCCTGTTATCTCCCTTGGGATATAAACTGCCCACCATTGATGATATATTGGGTTTGAAAAAGCCGTTACCAAATATGATAATGACAAAGGCAAGATATGTGAGCGTTTGAGCAAAACCCAGGTCTGTATCATATCTTGATGCACTCATGAACAGCATTAATTGTCCAATTGCCATCATAAGGCCACCTATAAGGATACAGTTCCTGTTGCCAAGAAATTTATCTGATATAAATCCACCCAGCATAGGTGTTAGATAACACAGTGCCAGAAACCCACCATATATAAGAGAACTATCTGCTTCTTTAAAGGCAAGGGCATTAATCAGAAACAATGACAGGATGGCACGCATGCCATAAAAGTTGAACCTTTCCCACATTTCAGTGGTAAACAGAACTGCTAGTCCTTTGGGGTGCCCTTTTTTAGGGATGTTGTCGGCGGCAGTTGTATTATTTGCTGCTTGTGCTTGACTCATAATTTCAATTTAAGTATTTGCGAACGACCAATTTAGTAAAATATTTACCGCACGGCCTCCGAATTTTTAGTTTTTTTGCACTTATGGCAGTAAAAAAGCAAAATATCCTCCTTTTGGGGGCAGGTGGCAGGGAGTGTGCTATAGCATGGAAACTCAGCAAAAGCCCGCTTTGTGGTAATTTGTTCATTGCACCAGGCAATGCCGGAACCCGCTTTTATGGCACGGGTCTGGATATTTCAGTATCAGATTTTCAGGGTATAAAACAGGCTTGTCTGGAGCATCAGATAGATATACTGTTCCCCGGCCCTGAAGATCCGCTGGTGGCTGGTATCTACGATTTTATAAAAAACGACCCCGAACTACAGCATATTATAGTGGTAGGCCCTTCTAAGGCAGGCGCACAGATGGAAGGCAGTAAGGCTTTCTCTAAGAAATTCATGCAGCGGCATAACATCCCTACTGCACAGTACAGGGAGTTTACAGCAGAGAATTTTGAAGAAGGAAAGACATATATTAATACGCTTACACCACCTGTAGTACTTAAAGCCGACGGATTGGCTGCCGGTAAAGGTGTTATTATTGCCCAGAGTACAGAGGAGGCGCAGGCTGCTTTCAGCTCCATGATACAGGACCACCAGTTTGGCAACGCCGGCGATAGGGTGGTTATAGAAGAGTTTCTGGATGGCGTAGAGCTTTCTGTATTTGCCCTTACCGATGGGGAGCATTATATATTATTGCCCGAGGCCAAAGATTACAAGCGCGTAGGGGAAGGCGACAAGGGATTGAATACAGGTGGTATGGGAGCTATTTCTCCCGTGCCCTTTGCCGATGCCACTTTTATGGAGAAGGTGGTGAGCCGCATTGTAGCGCCTACCGTAGCAGGCCTTAAGGCCGAAGGTATTGTATATCATGGGTTTATATTCTTCGGGCTCATCAAGGTCAATAACGAACCGTATGTAATAGAGTATAACTGTCGTATGGGCGACCCCGAAACAGAGGTTGTGATACCTCGTCTGAACAATGACCTGGTAGAACTGATTCTGAAGATGGGCGAAGGCTGTCTCAATGAAGTAAAGGCAGAGCATAGCACCGATGCCGCAGCTACAGTTGTTCTGGTTTCAGGTGGCTATCCGGGTAGTTATGTAAAAGGAAAAGTGCTTACCGGGCAGACAGATGTATCTGGTAGTATCTTGTTTCATGCCGGTACAGCCGTCAAAGATGGTATGGTAGTTACCAGCGGTGGCAGAGTTATGGCCGTTACCTCACTTGCTCCTACATTGAAAGATGCTTTGGCTACCAGTTATGCCAATGCCGCCCGCATAGGTTTTGAGGGTAGGTATTTCCGTAAAGATATTGGTTGGGAATTCTGATTCCCCACATTTTCCGTCGCTGCTCACTGCAGCGACGGAAATCATTATTAGCGGACAATTAAATCACATTCACCCCACTTGTGTGGAAAATAATCTACAATTCCACATTATTTTGCCAATATCTGTACTCGTTTCATATACAGGCAGTTACAGCTTGTTAATTTCTCTGAAAATTTTGTTTATCTGTATCTTAATTTATTAATCATTGATAATTAATGAATTGTGATTTTGATTTTGTGATATTTGTTTCAAAATCGTTGTACCTTTGTAAATAATTGGTTGTTGTGGTAATTGATGGTCTGATAGTTGATTATCATACAGTTGTAGATTACTACCACCATTATTATTGACCCCATTTTTAAAACAGGTACAGTTATGAGAAAAGCAGACATTGTAGGTAGCATCGCAGAAAAGACAGGAATTCCTAAAGTGGATATCCTTGTGGCACTGGAAGCCTTTTTTAAAGAAGTAAAAACTTCACTGGTAGAAGGAGAACCCGTTTATGTACGTGGCTTTGGTAGTTTCATTTTGAAAAAGCGTGCCGCTAAGATTGGTAGAAATATCAAGAAGAATGTAGCAGTAGAAATACCAGAGCATTTTATCCCGGCATTTAAGCCTGCAAAGGAATTTGTACAGGCAGTGAAAGAATCATCTCATGAGCTCGCAGCACATGAAATGGTAGAACAGGATTGATTTTGATTTCTGCGGGAGCTTATTCGTTACCTTTGCAGCCATAACAATCTATACAGCGTTGCGTCCGGTACATTATATTTCTCTTGCAGCAGCAATAATATTGACAGCTCTTTTATACTGGGGAGGTAATACCATCCCTCCACACCCGAAACAGGAAGTTGCTATGCAACAACCATCCTCGGCTGGGGAAGTTTCCCCGGGCCCTGGCACCATGAAGCCCGCCTCTGTCGACTCTATAATTGCTGAGTCGAGAAAGCAGCTCCCGAAAACAGCTGCCGACTCAGTGTCGACCATCGAAAATGAACTGATAGCCATCCGCGACTCGTCGCAGATGGCTGTTGTTTTTAATAGACTTGCAGGTATCTGGAGTAGGAATAATCTGGCGCATCCGGCATATTATTATAATGCACTGGTTGCGAAATTGGAAAATTCCGAAAAAAGCCTCACCTTTGCAGGCCAATTATTTGTAGACCTCATGGAACACGAGAGTGATCACAGTCTGCAGATGTGGGAAGCCTCTGAAGCAGTTGCGTGTCTGGAGCAGGCTCTGGCCATAAACGACACCAATGAAGAAGCAAAACTGGCACTCGCCACAGCTTATATTCAGGGCACCGGACAACCTATGAAAGGCGTGCAGATGCTGCGGGCCATCACCAGTGAAAAACCGGACGATATACCTGCTAACCTGCTTCTGGGCAGAATGTCTATCCAGTCAGGTCAGCTTGAAAAAGCAGTGCAGCGTTTCGAAACTGTACTGAAGGTAGAACCGGACAATAAGGAAGCGCTTTACTTCCTCGCTCAGACTTATGAAGGAATGGGCAATAAAGCAAAAGCAATAGAACTATTGCAAAAATTGAAGCAGGTGGTCAATAATCCTGAGTTTAATAAGGACATTGACATGCACATAAATTCATTAAAATAACTTTTAAAAAACTCATATTATGCCTTGTGGTAAGAAGAGGAAGAGACATAAGATTGCTACTCACAAACGCAAAAAGCGTCTGAGAAAGAATCGTCATAAGAAGAAAAAGTAGGCTAATCTCCCACCGGCTTCTTTACATAACGCTGCCGTTTTCAAACCAGCACATCGCATAGTCGTGCATTTCGCGCGCAGGGCGGTGTGCAGGTTTGCATATTACAGCACTTACAGCCTCGCTGAAGTAGACACGCGGCATTGCGGCTGAAGCTGATTCAGGTTTCATACCTAATGAACAAAGAACTTATCATCAACTCGTCGGGTGAAGGTGTTGAGATTGCGTTGCTTGAAGACAAGAAGCTCGTAGAACTCCACTTTGAGCGCGGTCAGGGCCAGTTTGCCGTAGGTGACATTTACCTGGGCAAAATAAAAAAGCTCATGCCCGGGCTCAATGCGGTATTTGTGGACGTCGGTTATGAAAAGGATGCTTTCCTGCATTACACTGACCTTAGTCCCTACCTGCGCTCCTTACTGAAGTTCACAAAAGCCTGTATTGAAGGTAATGCCAACTGGGGTGATGATTTCAGTCGCTTTAAGAATGAACAGGAAATACTGAAAACCGGTAAGATTACTGAGGTTTTTACAGGCAAGCCTGAAATTCTGGTACAGGTACTCAAAGAACCAATATCTTCTAAAGGCCCACGTCTCAGTTGCGAAATATCATTGCCAGGCCGCTTTGTGGTCATGACTCCTTTTAATGATGTAGTAGCCATATCCCGCAAGATTCATTCTGCCGAGGAGCGTAAGCGCCTGCAGCGTATTGTGGAAAGCATCAAGCCAAAGAATTTTGGTGTTATCGTGCGTACTGCTGCCGAAGGAAAGAACACTGCTGAGCTGCATACCGACTTACTGGAGCTGGAAAAAATGTGGAAGGGCATACAGCAGAATCTGCACGGTGCCAAACCTCCGCAGCTCATCATGAGCGAGCAGGACAAGACTACGTCTATCCTGCGCGATATGCTGAATGATTCTTTCCAGAAAGTGGTGGTCAATGATAAATCACTGCTCACCGTAGCCAGAGATTATATCACCCGTGTATCGCCCGGTCAGGAAGACATTGTAACACTGCACAGCAATGGCCAGCCCATATTTGATACCTATGGGGTATCAAAACAGGTGAAAGCGGCTTTTGGTAAGACGGTAAACATGAACAGTGGCGCCTATCTTATTATAGAGCACACTGAGGCCCTCCATGTAATAGATGTAAACAGTGGCACCCGTAGCCCGGAAGCCGGACAGGAAGCCAATGCCCTGGCTACCAATCTGGAAGCCGCTCAGGAAATTGTACGGCAGATGCGCCTGCGCGATATAGGTGGTATCATCATCATTGACTTCATAGACATGAAGCTGGCCGATAACCGCAAGCAGATTTATGATGCGGTGGAGCAGCTAATGGCAAGTGACCGCGCCAGGCATACCATTCTCCCTATATCCAAGTTTGGACTCATGCAGATTACGCGCCAGCGTCTGCGTCCTGAGATTAATATCTCTACTGCCGAGCTTTGCCCCACCTGCAAGGGTACAGGTAAGATAGGCCCGTCCATATTATTGGCCGACGATATTGAGAAAGACCTTAAATATGTGGTAAGTCAGGGTATGCGTAAGCTGAAGCTGCATGTACACCCTATTGTAGAGGCATACCTCACCAAAGGTGGTATATTCAAACCCTCTATTGTAAAGAAGTGGGATAAGGAGCATAAGGTAAAAGTTACCGTAGTAGCCGATACGAACGCTCCGCTTACTGAGTACAACTTTTATGATGCACAGACCGATGATCTCATAAAACTATAGGTAGTGCATAAACGACATTTTATAACAGGGCCGGCAATTGCCGGCCCTGTTTATGTTTAATGCTCATGACCGGTATTTACCATCTTGGCCATCAGGAAAAATGCCCCTTTGGTTACAACATGTGAGCCGCCCGGTATAGGCGTGAGCGGCCTTATCTCTGAGTAGCCCACATCCGATACACCTTTTATCACCTGTATCCGCTCATAGGTAGTGATATGTTCCGCATCGCTTGCCGCCTCGTGGTCATCTTTCTTGCTCGTCTCTACAAATATGAAGTCACCACCGTCCAGACTTATTACTGCCGCATCAGGCACCGCCGGGTGGGTGCTGGTATCCAGACTTATGCGGGCCGTTACAGCCATGCCCTCTATGAGTCCTGTCTTTTCATTGATTACATGTGCATGTACCGGTACCGCCCGTGTTTCATTGGCAAATGCAGTACCTATAGAGTATATCTGTGCATCATATTCCTTCCCGGGATTGTGCGTAAGGGAAAAGTGTATCCGCTGGTCTTTTTTTACCAGTGGCAGGTCTTTTTCGTACACAAACAGGTCCAGATGCAGCTCAGAATTATTGATGATGCCTGCTATAGGCATATCGGCATCTATACGGGAGCCTATCTGTCCATGTACTTCAGATATAGTACCATTTATGGGTGCTTTGATAGCCAACTGCGATGATATTTTACCTGATGCAGATGCACCCATCGCCGTCAGTTGTTGTTCCAGCCCGGTAGCCTGTGCTCTTAGTGCCTGGTGCTCTGCTTCTGCCTTCTGCAGCATTTTCAGGGGGGCGGCATTTTGTGCTACAAGTTCTTTCAGTCGTTGCACTTCCTTGCCTGCATAGGTAGCCTGTGCCTGTACTGAGGAGTATTGCTGCTGCATTTCGGCCAGTCCGGCATTGGCTATGGTGCCTATTACCTGTCCCTTTTTTACCGGGTCGCCGGGCTGCACCGCCAGCCCCGTCAGTATTCCCGGCGACATAGATGTCACAAGCGCTTTATTCTGGTTAGGTACAGCCAGTACCCCGTTTACACTTATAGAGTTGGTAAGGTTCTTCATCTCTATAGTATCGGTTCTTATGTCCGCTGTTTGTATCTGTGCTGCCGTCAGCGATACCAGATTGCCCACCATGCCTTCATGGTGCTCTTCATCTTGCTCTTCCTGCACTTTGTCACTGCTCCTGCCTGCACAGGATAGTAGTGATGTCGCTGTTGTTATCAGTATTATTAGCCTGTATAGTCGTTTCATTGTCTATTTGTTTATCAGATAGTTGAGTTGTATTGCCTGCTCATTGTACTGGTGCAGTGCTTCCAGGTGATTTTTCCGTATGTCCATTGCCTGGTTCAGGTATTGCGACATCTCAGCAAAACTTATCACGCCCCCCAGGTAAGATTTTGTTGCGGCATCGGTTATGGCATTCGCCTGTATCAGTCCGGTCTGCTCATAATACCGTAGCATATTGCGGCTTTTTTCCAGTGCCAGCCGTGTCTGCATCAGCTGGGTCTGCATCTGTTGCAGTTCCTGCTCATATACCGTCTCTTGGTAGCTTTGCTCCAGCCGTGCGGCAGTTACTTTATGCCTCATGCCAGACAGGCTCAGTAATGGTATCCCTACCGATACTGAGAAGCCGGAGTACGGGTCTGGCAATCCATACAAGCGCTGGGAGAAAAACCTGCCCGATAGTTCCGGCATCATTGACCGCCGGGTTAGTTGCACATCGGCACCCGCAGCATTAATGGTTTGCTGCTGCTGCATCAGTGATGGATGCGTGGCCGATAGTTCCATTATAGCAGGTACGGTTACTTTACCCAGAGGGGCATCAATGGCCATAGCCGTCACTGATGTATTCATCAGTGTGCGCAGTGCTGCCTGTGCCATCTCTATGTCGTTCTTTATTACCGCCAGCTGCTGCCTTGTTTCCATACTGCGTGCCGTGGCCGATATACTATCCAGTCCGGCACTCTCTCCGGTACGCACCCTGTGGTTAGCCACCCTTGCCGATTCTGTATAGAAGCTGTCCAGCTGTTGCCATAGTCTTTCTCTGCTTTGCTGATACCATAGTTCGTAGTAGGTAGTCAGTATTGCCTTTCTTATAGCAGCTTCGCGCAGGTGCAGCGACCATTCAGCTGTTGCTGCATGCTGGCGCGCCACATTACGGCGTGCACTATACACTCCCGGCCACTCTACCGATTGTGAGATGCCTATTTTCAGAATACCCGGCAGGTCCGATGGTCGTGCATCCTCATTTTCTGCAAAGAATCCCGTGCGTGGTAGTGTAGCAGCAGCTCCCGTTAATGCTCCGTAGCGCTGCACAGCTATAGCAGAGCTTTGTAGTTGCAGGTTGTTTTTTAGTCCGCTGTCCACGGCAGCTTCCGGTCGTATGCGCAGTGTCTCATTATGTTTTTGCTGTGCCGATGCCGGTAGTACGCATATCAGTAACAGCAATCCCGCAACCACATTTTTCGTCTGTTTTGTTTTTGTCGGGGTAAATATCAGATACAACAGCGGCAGCACAAATAGTGTAAGTGCGGTGGCGCTTACCAGCCCCCCTATCACTACAGTAGCCAGCGGCCGCTGTACCTCTGCACCCGCACTATGCGACAGTGCCATAGGCAGGAAGCCCAGAGCCGCTACGGTAGCCGTCATCAGTACCGGGCGCAGCCTCATGCGCGTGCCTTCTATTACCCGTTCTGTAATATTGCTCATACCGCTGGCCTCCAGTTGGTTAAATGTTCCTATCAGTACTATGCCATTCAGCACCGCTACTCCAAACAGTGCTATGAACCCTATACCTGCCGATATAGAGAAGGGCATATCACGCAGCATGAGTGCCATCACTCCGCCTATTGCGGCCATAGGTATGGAGGTAAATATTAGTGCCGCCTGCCGGGTAGAGTGAAATGTGAAATACAACAGCGTAAATATCAGCAGCAGTGCCACAGGTACAGCTATCATCAGCCGTTGTGATGCCTGCTTCAGATTCTCAAATGCACCTCCCCATGTCAGATAATATCCCGCTGGCAGCCGTACCTGCTGTGCCAGTACCTGTTGTGCATCCTGTACCACACTTTCCACATCCCGTCCGTCTACGTTAAAGCTCACCACTGTACGGCGTCTTCCATCTTCTCTGCTTATCTGTGCCGGCCCCGATTCAAACGTTATTTCAGCTACCTGCTCCAGTGGTATCTGGCTACCGTCTGCCGTAGCTACAAACAGGTTGCGTACATCTGTTATGGACGACCTGTGTGCACTGTCCAGTCGCACCGCTATATCAAAACGGCGCTCATTTTCGTATATAGACCCGGCTACATATCCTGCAAATGCCGTCTGTACTATTTTGTTCGCATCGGTGATGTTGATGCCATAGTTGGCCAGTCTGGCCCGGTCATAGCGTATGGTTATCTGTGGCAGGCCACTCACCCGCTCTTTTTGTGGGCGTCGTATCCCCGGCACCCCCTTTATAGCCGTTGCTATTCTGCCCGCCAGTGCCGATAGTGTATCCAGATTTTCACCAAACACTTTTATAGCTACATCCTGCCTTATGCCCGTCATCAGTTCGTTAAACCGCATTTGTATGGGCTGGCTCGGTTCTGCTATGATGCCCGGTATCACGCCCAGTGAGTCGGTTATTTCATTTGCCAGGCCAAAGAAGTCTTTGCCCTTACGCCATTCTTCTTTGTCTTTGAGTATTACTATAAGGTCTGTCATTTGTGGTGGCATGGGGTCTGTGGCTGCATCTGCGCTACCTGTTTTACCCACCACCGTCTTTACCTCAGGAAACCGCTTTACTATATTTTCTGCCTGTAGCACGGTCTCTATTGTTTGGGTGAGTGATGCATTCTGTGGTAGTGCAAACTCAATGGCATAATCTCCTTCCTGTAATTGCGGTATAAACTCCCCACCCAGCTTTGTGAACAGGAAGATAGCCACAGCCAGTAGTGCTGCAGCTGCCAGGGCCACTACTTTCCGGGCCTTAATTGCTTTTTGCAGCAGGGGTGTATATATTTTTAGTAGTGCAGTCATTGCCCTGTCAGACCATGTGCTGCCATGCTTTAACTGTTTGGGCAGAAACCACGCAGCCATCATCGGTATATAGGTAAGTGACAGCAGTAGTGCGCCTAGTATGGCAAAGCCCACCGTCTGCGCCATCGGGCGAAACATGCGCCCTTCTATGCCCGATAGGGTAAGGATGGGTATATACACGATTAGAATGATGATTTCACCAAAGGCTGCACTCTTCCTGATGGCGGCAGCAGAGGTGTACACTTCCTCATCCATCTCTTTTTGCGTTAGTTTTCTTCCGGTAGCGCTTAGTGCCAGGTGGTGCATCACCGCTTCTACCACTATCACTGCACCATCCACTATGATCCCAAAGTCTATCGCACCCAGCGACATCAGATTTGCGCTTACACCAAATACATGCATCATACCCAGCGCAAACAATAATGCCAGCGGTATGGCTGATGCCACTATGAGCCCTGCACGCAGGTTGCCCAGAAATACTACCAGTACAAATATGACAATGAGTGCCCCCTCTGCCAGATTCTTCTCCACCGTATGTATAGCCCTGTCTATGAGGTGCGTGCGGTCCAGAAATGGCTCTATGATTACATCCTCCGGTAGTGATTGTTGTATCTGTGCTATACGCTCTTTTACACGACTCACTACTTCCGAGCTGTTAGCGCCTTTCAGCATCAGTACAATACCGCCTACTACCTCTTTCTCCCCATTATAGGTCATAGCGCCATAGCGGGGAGGTGCACCATACTGTACAGTGGCTACATCTTTTACAAAGAGTGGTATACCATTACTCTGGCGTTTTACAAGGGTGTTTTCTATATCGGTCTTATTGCTCATAATACCCACGCCGCGTATATACCAGGCATTGGGTTTGTGGTCTATATAAGCGCCCCCCGTATTCTCATTGTTTTTTTCCAGCGCGTTGTATATGTCAGCTATAGATACATGCATGGCATGCAGGCGGGCCGGGTCTATGGCTACCTCATATTGCCGGGTCTCCCCGCCAAATCCGGTTACCTCGGCTACCCCCTGCAGGCCATATAGCTGGCGGGCCACTATCCAGTCCTGCATCGTGCGCAGGTCCATGGCATTGTACTTTTTTTCGCTGCCTTTCCGTGGGTGTATCGTGTATTGGTATATCTCGCCCAGTCCGGTAGTTACAGGCCCCATTTCCGGCACCCCCATTTCTGCGGGTATCTGCTCCTGCGCCGCCTTCAGTCGTTCTGCTATCAGCTGGCGGGCAAAGTAGATGTTTACCGATTCTTCAAAAACAACAGTTATTACACTCAGCCCAAACCGTGATATGGAGCGTATCTCTATCAGCCCCGGTACATTGGCCAGTGAGCGCTCTACAGGATAGGTAATAAACTGCTCTACCTCCTGTGCCGCCAGTGTAGGCGACTTGGTTATAATCTGTACCTGATTATTGGTAATGTCCGGCAGGGCATCTACCGGCAGCCGTGTTAGTGCATAGGTACCCCACACGGCCAGTACTATAGTGAACATGGCTATGATACCCTTGTTCTTTATAGAAAAAGAAAGAATTTTAAATAGCATTAAGTAAGCATTATTTGAGTTTACGAATGGCGTGCAGGGCGCTCCCGGTGGGAGTGCCTGCGCACAATGTGAAACCAGAAAAAGCTTATGCTAACTGAGGAGGCTGCCACACAGGCAGGGAAATGTTTACCGGCACCTGTTCGGGATGACCGGGATAAGTAGGAGCTTTAATGTAAATAACATACAGGGGCACGGATATCTTCTCACAGGGCGAGTACAGCACCGCCCAGCATCCGCAATGGCAGAATGGCGAGCATACATCGCGCTTGCCGTGTTCTGTCTGGCAGGGGCTTTCTGTCTGTATATGTCCCTTTGTGCTGTTATATACCGCTACATGGGCAGCATCTGCATCATCGCAGGGCAGGCAGGTGAGCACCAGTATCAGTAGGGACAATATGAAAGATAGAATACGCATTCCGTACGCATGCAAAGATAATACATCGAGCATGTTTTCTCCCTGGCTGTCCCAATACTTAATATATATAATGCTATGTGTAAGTAAATGCTCCCTGATTTTCAGCAGTTTACAACATATTTTTTCCTGTGGTTATCTAATTGCTTATACTTGTTGGTCGTTCCTGCTGATTGTGGTACGATACTTGCTGATAAATTTTTAAAAATATTGTGATGAAGAAAATTTGCTTGAGCATAGCAGCCCTTGCTGCAATGTGCTCGTCAGTATTTGCAGGCAGCCCCTGGAGCCTGGCAGATATGCAAAAGGTTCCTGTGGAACAACAGATACTACACCCTTCTCAGTATCTGGTTTACAATCTTTCGGGTAGTGAGCTCAGTACACGTCTGCTGGCTCTGAGCCAGGACCCGGCTCAGGCTCAGGTGTTTTCGCTGCCCATGCCAGATGGCTCTTTTCGCGACTTCCGCATCTGGTCCAGTCCCATGATGCCGCAGGCGCTTGCCGGCCGTCACCCCGATATTCATACCTTCAGTGGCGAGGCAGTAGGTAATGCTACTGTTACTCTCAAGGCAGAGCTTACATCCTTTGGTTTCAGTGCTATGGTACTGGATGGTGATAATACTTCGTTTATAGACCCGTTCGATAACGTAAACGATGGCTTTTACATGGTGCATTACAAGCGTCATGAGGTAAGAGATGCCCTCCAGCGTATGCATTGTGAACTTCCATCAGGCAATGAAGGTTTCCCCGGCACAGAGCAGTTGCAGATAGGTGAGCCTTCCCTGCCTGATATGGCTTATAAAACTTTCAATGGGCATAACCTGCGCACATATAAGCTGGCCCTTTCTGCCAATAACCACTACTGCCGGGCAGCTACAGGCCTTTCGTCACCTACTATAGCACAGTGTCTGGCTAAAATGACCGTCACCATGAATAGGGTCAATGGTATTTATAACCGTGACTTTTCGGTGCAGATGAACTTCTGCGACCAGGAAGATGATATCATATGGCCTACTGCTACAGGCAGTGTTAATGGTAGTGACCCTTTTAATACTATTAATAACAGCGGTGGTGCCTGTCTGGGAGTAAACCAGACCCAGTGCGATACCCGTATCGGTTCTGCTAACTATGATCTGGGGCATGTATTCACAACCGGTGGTGGTGGTATATCCAGCCTCGGTGTGGTATGTAATTCATTTGCCAAGGCTCAGAGTTGCACAGGTAGCCCCACGCCGGTAGGTGATGGTTTTGATATAGATTATGTAGCGCATGAAATGGGACATGAGTTTGGCTCTCAGCATACGTTCAATGATAACGTAAATGGAAGCTGCGCCGGAAACGCAGAGGCAAACTTCGCCTATGAGCCAGGTAGCGGTGCCACTATCATGGATTATGCAGGCATTTGCCCACCCGACAATCTGCAGAGTAATAGCGACCCTTATTTCGGGGCATCCAGTCTGGTACAGATACAGGCGCTGCTGGCCACCTCTGAGAATGTATGTGCCGATATCACCAGCACAGGCAATAAGCTGGTATCTCTGGCCTCATTTTCTGCCAGTTATAAGATACCGTACAAAACGCCCTTCGAGCTTACAGGTCCTACAGCTGTAGATTCTGTGGCCGATACTGCCACTACATACGGCTGGGCACAGTGGAACCGTGGCGACTTTGGTGCCACATTTGCCAACACGCGTCTGAAAGGTCCTATTTTCAGAAGTTTTAACCCTGCTTATACGCCTACCCGCATTTTCCCTAAGCTCAGTATGGTACTGGCAGGTACTGCCAGCCAGATGGGTGAGAAAATGCCCGATACAGCCCGTTACCTTACATTTAAGATGGTTGTAAGAAATATCCTCAATGGTAAAGGGTGTTTCGTATTCCCCGATGATACGGTACATATTGATGCCATAAGCACTGGTGCTACATACGGCTACAAAGGCTTTACCGTTACCAGTCAGGGCAGTACGGGAGTGTCCTATGCAGGTGCTTCATCGCAAACGGTTACATGGGATGTTGTAGGTACCAATGCGGCGCCTGTCAGCGCTGCCAATGTCACCATTTCTATGTCGCTGGATGGTGGTAATACATGGCCATATGTATTGGGTACCTTCCCCAATAATGGCTCAGCCTCCGTTACCGTCCCCAATCCAGCGACTAATAGCAGTAACTGTCGTTTCAAAGTCAAGGGTACCGGGAATGTTTTCTTTAACGTAAACAAGAGAAACTTCACCGTTACTAATAATCCTTCTGCACCCATTACTCCGGTCAACTCTGTTGCCGGTATAGCCTCCGTACTGGACAATGTTAAGTTGTACCCGGTACCGGCTACAGATATACTGAATATAGAAACTGGCGGTTCTGCTGCGCAGGCATTAATCTATAACAGCATAGGACAGATGGTATGGCAGGGACCTGTTACTGACAGGATGCAGCTTCATACCGCTGCATGGGCCCGTGGCTTCTATTACGCCCGTTTCCTGGGTAAAGATGGTCAGGTAGCCGTAAGGACATTTGTACTGGAATAGCATACATGCATAAAAATAGAAAGAGGCGGTCTCCTGTGCAACATGAGAGACCGCCTCTTTTCGTGGAGTGATATGAGTATTGGGGAATGAATTGGGCACGGCAAATGAGTATAATAAATCTTCCTGGCTGTACGGCTCCGGTAAAAACGCAATTATGATAATGAGTTTATTTTACCGGATTCTTAATTGGTGGGTTAGTATGCCTGGTAGTGACTCAGGTGCATTGAGTAATACTCTTATGCTCCATTTGCACGGTCAATGATACTCATGAATTGTTTTTTATAGGTGTCGGATATGGGTATTAATATGTCTTTTATACGCACCCTGTCTCTCTCTATAGAGTCAATTTTACTTATAGATACCATATATGACCTGTGTATACGGCATATGGCTGTAGGTGGTATTTGTTGTTCCAGTTCTGTGAAGGTTTGTAGCGTCATTATATTTTTATTGGCAAGGTGTATCTGCCGGTAATCTCTCATACCTTCTATGTATAATATTTCGTCCAGCAATATTTTCTCCAGCCTGTACTCCGTCTTTATAAATATGAATTTTACATCATTCCGGGCTACTGTCTTTAGGGCGTTTTGCTGAACCCGCTCTGCAGCCTGGAAAAAACGTGCAAACGTATATGGTTTCAGCAGGTAGTCGGTAACATTTAGTTCAAACCCCTTCAGTGCATGTTCCTGGTAGGCCGTGATAATCACAACCTGGGCTGCCATGTTTATAGACTCCAGCAGCTCTATACCCGTCATCTCTCCCAGGTTTATGTCAAGAAATATCAGTCCTGCATCATGTTGCTTCAGGTACATCATTGCATCCGGGCCGTTGTTAAATACTGCCCTAAGATGCAGAAATGGTATCCTTAGCACATACTGTTTCAGCCGCTCTGCTGCCAGTGGCTCATCTTCTACTATGATGCAATTAATTATTGCTGTGCTCAATTGCTAACTCTGTTATGTATGTTTCGTTTTCATCGCTGATGTTTAAAGTGTGTTTCGTATTAAACAGCAGCTGCAATCGTCTTTTTATCAGATCATTCCCTATGCCACTATATACCTTCTGCCTTTCAGTGTGTTTCTTATACTTGTTTTTGCAGGTAAATGTTATCATGTTATCTGTAAATATAAAGCTGATAAGTATAGCGTTCTCTATGTGGGTGTTCTCTGCATGCTTGAAAGCGTTTTCTATAAAGGGGATGAAAAGCATGGGCTCTATTAGTATCTCATCATAGCTGCCATTAATAGTATAGGTAACATAGCTGGCATTGGATGTCCTTATCTTTTGCAGGGCTATATACTTTTCTATGTATTCCAGTTCTTTAGCCACAGGTATCTTTTCCGTTTTGGTCTCGTAAAGCATAAAGCGCATTATGTCTGATAGCATATTGAGGTATTTTGAGGCTTTTCCCGCATCCAGCTCTATGAGTACATCTATATTATTTAGTGTGTTAAAGAGAAAGTGCGGGTCTATCTGTGAGCGTATAAGCGCTAGCTCGGTTTCATGGTTTCGCTTGCTTAGTTCCTCTTTCAGTTTTATATCGCCATACCATGTAATGAATCCCCTCATCCCCAGGCCAAACAAGCTATGGACAAGTGGTATAACAGACATAAACAGCGTTATCATCACAGCTACGATAGGGCCGTCATTTAACAGCAGATTGCGCCCCAGCATATATCTGAGACTCAGCCCCCCGATTGTTGTAGCTGCATATGACACTCCTCCTACCAGGAGTGCCAGCATCAGTATTTTTTTGCGCTGCAGAAAACGGTTGAACAACCAGGTATAGGAAATATAAAACCCTATAAGCCCTGGTATAATAGCAAACCCTATGGATAGCCGTATGAAATGAAGTGCACGCACTCCGCTTATGTTGGTATTTACCAGCAGTTTGTATACAAAAAACAGCAGCATAATGAAGCAAAACCAATAGACGGCATGTATGACTATGATGGCTGACTTTTTCATGTCTGCTGTATTCTTTTGGAGGTTTAGCTTTTTTCTTTTTTGCTTATGTACAGGATATAGCTCAGCAGTGTTATAACTGCAAAGTAACCAAGAGCACATAAGTGTCTGCTTACATTCGGGTCCACAAAGGTGCGGTTTTCTCTGAGACCCAGTGGCATGTATATGTAAGGTACAACATACCCATATTTCCAGTTTAGCGCCAGTAAAGATGCTACCAGCAGTGCAAACCCACCCCCAATAGCTACCAGAAAGTTTTTAAATCTTAAGCCCAGCAGATATTGCACTGCAATGATGGGTGTACAGTCTATGAAAAAGTATATAGCTGCTTTCGCATATCCCCTAAGTGGAAATGGTGCTGAAGGAAATTGAATGTCTTTCAGCAGTAGAGACGGTATAAGTGCCGCTATATATATACCGATGTGAAATAGCAGGAATAGCTGCACCGTCATAATGAAGATGACAATATATTTTGACAGGAATATCACCCGGAATGTTTGCGGTGTCGTATGGAGTTGCTTCCACGTGTTATTCTTATATTCTATGTTCGTGATGAGACTTACAAAGAGTATGAGTGCCATTGGCATCAGAAACATGCTCATTGCTGCCCAGTTGCGGTAGTGCATCATTGTCCACAGCGTTTCTTGCATGTTCTCTTTACGTGTTGCATCAGGATGGATCAGCCTCACGGTAAGTGTCAGAACAGGCATGAAAAATGCTCCTGCCAGTATTAGCCATGTGGCAGCTGTATGCTTTTTTTTGAGCCATTCGCTTTGTATTCCGTTCAATAATGCAATGGTCATAATTATTTGTTTTTAGTGAGGTCAATAAATATCGTTTCCAGGTCGCTTTTTACTATACTTATGCTGTACACTGCTATATTGTTGCTGGTCAGCAATGCACTCACTAAGGCTATTTTGTCTTTAGGCACTACCGGCATTATTATTTTGCTGTTTTCTATCCGTGCTACCATTCCCCTGTCGTTTATCATTGCAGCAGCACGTGCATTGTCACTTGTTTCAAGTACATGTGCCGATGTCTGTTCCTGCATTTGCATTAATGCATCCAGTGTACCCTGAAACATAAGGGAACCCTGGTGTATCACTCCTACATGTGTAGCTACTTTTTCTATCTCTGCCAGCAGGTGACTTGATATCAGTATTGTTATTTTCTGTTCCTGATTCAGCCTTCTCAGCAGGTCCCGCATTTCTGTAATGCCACTGGGGTCAAGGCCGTTTGTTGGCTCATCCAGTATCAGTAGTGACGGAGCGTTCAGCAGTGCTATCGCCACGCTCAGTCGCTGCTTCATACCCAGCGAAAACATTCCTGCCTTTTTTTTTCCTGTATTGCCTATACCTGTCAGGTCCAGTACCTCCTGCATTTTGTGCTTCGGTGTGCCATATACCTTTTGCAATACCATAAGGTTTTCCATGGCACTTAGGTGAGCATATATCGATGGGCTGTCTATAAGTGATCCTGTTTTTTGCAGAATGCTGATCCTGTTTTCCTCCAGCCGCTGGCCAAAGATGCAAATCTCTCCCTGCTGTTTCTTCAGCAGTCCCAGCAGCAGCCTCAGTGTCGTCGACTTGCCCGCTCCGTTAGGACCCAGAAAACCATACACCGCACCCGCAGGTACCTGTAGATCTATACCCTTTAGTATGGGCATCCCATCAGTATATCTGTACCACAAATCTTTTGTTTCTATACAGTTCATTTTACATTGTTTTTAAATGCTCATTATATCCTCTGGAAATAGTGTAAACAGTATTGCCATAAAGATTCTGATTTCGCTTAGTTTTTCTGTCAGCAGCAGCTTACCGGTTTCACTTATGCTATAGTACTTTCTTATACGCCTGCCGTTATATATAGTTTCTGCATGCAGCTGCCCACCTGCCTCCAGCGCATGCAGCACTGGATACAGAGCACCCTCTGTTATCAGTACCATGCTGCCGGTCTTGGTTTTTACAGTTCTTATTATATCGTATCCATACATTCGCTTTCCATCCTGTACAGTTTTCAGAACTATTGTTTTTAGTATTCCTTTCAGTAATTGCGGTGGCATTATCATGTCCGTTCTACAGGTGCAATTAATCAGGCTTTCTCAATCGGTTACGTTCTTCTTCATTGCTTTTGTCTATGTTCCGGCGCATTTTCGCCTTGCCAAATGAGTAGCTGGCGGCAAGCTTCACGCGTCGTGTATCTGCTTTTTGTTTGTAATAATAGCCCTGGCCGGGTAGGGTGCTTGTTGATGATGTGACCTCAGTGTAAAAAATGTCTGCCATACCCACAGTCAGCATCAGTTTCCCAAATACCCGCTGTATCATAACATTTGCTGCATAAGAAGGATAATTGTGTTGTATGCCGTCCGTAAACGGAGATGAGTAGTAGCCGGATATCTGTAGCCGCACACGGGCAGGTAATTGCAATTCATTAATCACAGATGCATTGATTCTGTACGAGTGCGAATTGGCATCAGCACCGTTTACTGTGCCACTCAGTACACCCATGGCACCCATTGCTGATATCCTTATCCTGTACCATTTTTTTATCTGTTTGTCTGTAAATACATTTAGCGAATACACCTCTCTCTGTGAGAAGTTAAATACAGTGTCTATACTCACTTTTGAGCTTGTATCGGTATAGTTGTAGCTATACAGCACATTGGTCGAGCTAATGTAGCCCATGCTTGCTGTCAGTATACCCTTACAGTTATAATCTGCATTTACATTGTGACTATATTCCGGTAGTAGTGTTGCATTGCCGGCAGTATAGCCCAGTTGTTCATTCACAATGCGTATCGGGTTTAGCAGTTCATAGTCAGGGCGTGTTATCCGGTAGCTATAGCTTAGCTGCATACTATGTATGTTATTGGCGCTATAGGTTGCCGCCATATTGGGAAACAGATTTGTATAGCTTCTGTTCAGAACATAGCTTCCGGCTTCATTGGCTCCATGCACCTTTGTGTGTTCTGCCCGCACTCCTGCCTGTAGTCCCAGTTTTCCCACTGTTGCCGATGCCGAAGTATATGCCGCAAGTATCTGCTCATTATAGCTGTAGCTATTTGATAATAATGTATCCCCTTGTACACCAGACCACGCCGGGTTGGTTATGTGCAGTTCTGCATTGCTGTAATTGGCCGTTTTATTATACTTGGCACCTGCTTCTATAGCCACATTTTTCAGCTGCTTCGTCCAATCCAGTTTCTGAGTAAGTATCTTAAACGAACGGTGTATGGTATTGTCAAAGGTGGCCACAGGTAGCGCTTCGGTCATGGCATCATTATAGAACCTGTTTTCACTCACCTTTGTCTGGTAGTTGTCAAAGGTTATAAAGCCACCTGAGTATCGCAGTTGTTCGCCCTCCTTGCCGGGTTTATACACAAAACTCACATCAGCAGATGGATTCGTATAGCGCTCATCAGAACGGGTGTTATATTTAAGGTAGCGGTAACCTAAAGCATTATCGCCGTTTATCGTGGTTTTTGCTTCAGTTTCCGGCCGTAGCACGCCGCCTGCCAGGTTACCGTTTACGGACAGGCTTGTTTTTGCAGACAGGGTGTAATCTACACCTACATTGCCATTAGCTACGCTTTTGCGGTTTTCATTCGTTCCTATCTGGTCAATGCTTTGCTTTTCTGCTTCCGCAGTCAGATTTCTGTTAAAGGTGTAATTATCTTTGGTTTGTATGCTCATATAGGATGCATTGCTGAATATGTTCACCCTTTTTGCTTTGTAATTGAGCACAAGTGCAGGATTGTTTCTGTATCGCATTCCCTGAGACATAGCATCAGACACGCTGCCGTTCCAGCCCATTGTCTCAGACCGTTTTGTCACTATGTTTATCAGTCCGGCTGTGCCCTCTGCATCATACTTTGCCGATGGGTTTTTATTTAGCTCTATTGTGGCTATGCTCTCTGCACTCATTCCATTCAGTAGTGCCGCCACTTGCGATCCCGATAGCCGTTGCAATCGCCCGTCTATCATAAAGCGCACACCGCTTTTCCCGTTTACTGTTACTGTATTCTGGTCATTTGTTGCTACACCCGGTATCTGTTTCAGCATTTCCCACACATTGCTGCCAGCTGTCTGCATGTTGTTTTCCACATTCAGTATCACCAATCCGTTTTTTAGCTCTATCATCGGCTTCTGTGCAGTTATAGTCACCCCTGCCAGTTGTTGCAGCATACTACTCAGCTGTAGTGGCTTCAGTATTATAGTGTCTTCGGTACCTACCCTTATTGGGTCAGACGTTAAAGGCTCGCACCCGCCCATATCAGCCTTTAGGATGTATATCCCTGGCTGCACATCTTTAAACATAAATCCGCCATACTCATCACTTATGGCATCCTTTACTATGCCATCATCTGTAAGTTTTATCATTGCAATTGCACAGTATGCCATTGCTTCGCCACTTGTGTCTTCTGTACGGCCAATTATTACAGACTTTCCAAAGCTGTTACCGGTTAATAATATCAGATAACAGAGGGGCAGAAACATTCGTTGCAGTATCATAAACAGTATGATTTTTATGTAAAGCAACTACAGGTAGCATACATCAAAAACTCAACTCTGCGAGACAGAGCTATTTGTCTGCAAAATGACTGTTTTGTACTGCAAACGGTCTTTGCAGAGATATGAAAACAGAAGCATTATGGCACATGATAGTGTATATAGGAATAGTTGATGCTCATTATCCATATCTATATTATTTGAAAATCAGGAACAGGCAATTTGTTATTTTTTCATTTACATAGAATATGCACAATAGGGTATAATAGGGCGCAAATGGGGCATTAGTAAGTGTATGTGATTTTGTAATTGGTTGCAAGTCAGTGTTTTATTGCTTTGGGGAATTGTTTTTCCTTGTTGTTACATAGGTGTGGCAGCTATAGATAGCGTGTTATACCCTGCTCAAAAAATGGGGTGTGTTAAGATATGTGGTATCATTCATCATCGTTTTTTCTGCCTCATGCAACTTTTTCACTTATTCGTATGTTTATATAATATAGCAGAAGTGTACACCATCAATAAACTCATATAGAAACCATCCATTGAGCACCCCGTCGGCAGAAATATGGAATGAAGCTGAATTGATAGCCCGTTGCAGAAAAAAAGATGCAGCGGCTCAGAAGATTGTTTTCACCCGCTATGCAGGGGAGATGACGGTGTTATGTCTGCGCTACATAGCCCGGCAGGAAGAGGCTAAGGAAGTGATGATGGACGGCTTCCTGCGCTTCTTTAACAATCTGGATAGTTTCACATGGCGGGGTGAGGGTAGTGCCAGGGCATGGTTGCAGCGTATTACGGTCAATCAGTGCCTTACCCACCTGCGCCGGCGCAATATGCTGGTACTCACTGATGGCGATGACAGCAGCTATGACCATATACCCACCAGCGACAATGTATTGGGGCAGCTCACCGTCAGGGAAATTATGAAGATGATACACAGCCTGCCTGTGGGATATCGAACCGTGTTTAATATGTATGTGTTCGACGATATGGACCATAAAGAAATAGCGCAGACACTGGGCATAAGCGAGAGTACATCAAAGTCGCAGTTGCACAGGGCACGCGCAATATTAAAGGAGAAAATACTTCAAACAAGCTAAGCTATGATACCTGAACTGGAACGTGAAATGAAGGAGAAGCTGGCTGCAATGCCGGTAGATGAGCTGGTGCCGGGCTTTGATGCCGATGCCGAATGGGCCGTTATGTCTGCCCGTTTGCATCCTGCACGCCCGCGCATGATTTCTCTGCGTGTTTGGTTTTCTGCTGCTGCCGTTTTACTGCTTATGGCAGGTGGGGTGTGGATGTTACAGCAGCGCGATGTACAGCGCATGGCAGCACAGGAGCAGCACACAGCCCGTGAGGAATGGGCAGCATCATTTAAGGCCGAGGTAGATAAAGAGCAGGCACTGGTCGATTCTCAGAAGGGAGCCAGCGTAGCTGCCCTGCCAGATAAAGTGGCCGATACACCTAAAGAGCGTAAAGTAGCCGGCCAGCGTACCACAAAGGAGCTGGTGCGTAATGGTACCCCCTGCCCGTTGGAAATAAGCATTAATCAGATAATGAAGTGCCCCAACAAAAAGCCCGCAGCCATATCCAGTTGCAATACCCTGGAGCCCGGGCAGGCGGCATCGCTGGGTTATAAGGATAGCGATGCTATAGCCAGTAACTGCTCCCTTACGGTTAAGACCATAGAGATAAAAAGCATTGCTACCGGAGAGACTATTCTGCTGGATGAAAATTCATCTATCTCGGCTGCAGAAGTATTCAGCTATATGTCTGGTGAGAAACAGGGCGATATATATGCCGGTATATTTAACTCAGATTGTAACAACAATGAGTGTCGTCACAATCTCAGGCTGGGTAGCCGGGAGGGCGATATCATTATACACTAGCAGGCTTGTTACAGCTTCTTGCTGCGCATAGCTTTTACAACGGTCAGTGTCTTATCAGTAGCCAGTTTCCGGTAGTCGTCTGTGTCCTGTGCATAGATGGCTATACGCCCATCCTTATCACTATGTACGCCCCAGCCATAGCGTCGCGTCAGGGGCGAAGCTCTGAAGCAGGGTTGTCCTTTCGAGAAGAACTCCTCACGTGCAGCCTGCATATCTGCCTTCCTTATTTCATTGCGTATGGCATGTACCTGAAACAGTACATCGTCAGATGTGTATTTGTATGGGTTTTCTGCCAGTATCTCAAACTGCAGTGTAGCTACCGTCTTTTTGCCGCCCTTCATAGGTGGTGCCTCTCCTGTGCTTACCGGGCAGTCGTCCGCTACGGCTATGAAGGTCTGCTCATAGTTGGTGGTATGTACTTTCATGGCTGTCTGCTGTTACTTATTGGTAATAGCCTCCGGCAAATATAGCACACCTGCCCATGCCGTATCTTTACATGCATTATTATGGATACCATCACCGACAGGCTATATGACCGGGCCGACTTCACAGCACAGCCATTCCCTACGGCTGAGTATGACAACTGTACATTTACCGGCTGCAATTTTATGAGGGCAGAGCTTTCCGGTTGCCGTTTTATCAGCTGCACATTTACAGGCTGCGATTTGAGTATGGCTCAGATAGTGAAAACCGGCTTTATGGATGTACGTTTTGCAGACTGCAGGCTCTTAGGGCTCCGGTTCGATACTGCCGATGCTTTTGGTTTGGCAGTATCATTCACCGGCGCCATACTGGACAATGCCGTATTCTATGGCGTAAAGATGCGCAAAACCATATTTAGTAACTGCCGTATACATGAAGTCGATTTTACCGATGCCGATTTGCAGCAGTCTTCATTTTCCGGCTGCGACCTTACCGGAGCCATCTTCGATAACACCGGTCTGGAAAAGGCCGATATGCGTGGTGCATTGCACTACACCATAGACCCTGAGAAAAACAGGATAAAGAAAGCCCGCTTCTCCATACCTGAGGTCGTAGGGTTGCTCACGCGGTACGATATAATTGTGGATGCATAGTTGCTACAAATGAAATGGGTGAGGATATGCTCCCCACCCATTTACTAAGACTTGTACTTACTTGTTATTACATCTTTTCCAGTACCACAGCGCTTGCGCCGCCACCACCGTTGCAGATACCTGCAGCGCCATAGCGTGCATCTTTCTGGTGCAGTACGCTGATGAGTGTGGTAAGAATACGTGCACCGCTGCAGCCCAGTGGGTGCCCCAGTGATACCGCGCCGCCGTTTACGTTTACACGCGCTGGGTCAAGGTTCATTTTCTGGCTGTTTACAATGCCTACTACACTGAATGCTTCGTTCAGCTCCCAGTAAGAAATGTCTTCCATTTTCAGGCCCGCTTTCTGTACAGCCTTAGGCACTGCCAGTGCAGGAGAGGTAGTAAACCACTCTGGTGCCTGCTCAGCATCGGCATAGCCTGCTATACGTGCTATTGGTTTCAGGCCCAGCTCTTCTGCCTTTTCTTTGCTCATCAGTACCAGTGCCGCAGCGCCATCATTCATAGTGCTGGCATTGGCCGCCGTCACGGTGCCATCCTTTACAAATGCTGGACGCAGACCCGGTATTTTGTCAAACTTTACATTCCATGGCTCCTCATCTTTTGAGAAAAGGATGGGGTCACCTTTACGCTGTGGTATCTCTACAGGTACTATTTCATTGTCAAACAGGCCCGCATTTGCTGCTGCCTGGCTGCGCTTATAGCTTTCTATTGCAAACTCGTCCTGAGCTTCGCGGCTTATGTTGCACTCGCGGGCGCACATATCAGCAGCATTGCCCATCGCATAGTTGTGATACACGTCGGTAAGACCGTCTTTCGCCAGACCGTCTATCATAGTTACATTGCCATACTTGCTGCCCCAGCGCATAGTGTCGCTGTAGAAAGGTACATTGCTCATGCTTTCCATACCGCCGGCTACTACCACATCGGCATCACCCAGCATAATGGCCTGTGCACCCTGCATTACTGCTTTCATGCCGCTGGCGCATACTTTGTTTACGGTAGTACAGGGTACATTGTCAGGTACACCGGCAAAGCGTGCTGCCTGGCGTGCAGGTGCCTGGCCCAGGTTGGCCTGTAGTACACTACCCATAAGTACTTCGTTTACCTGAGCTGCATCTACGCCTGCTTTTGCCAGTGCGCCTTTTATTGCTATAGCTCCCAGTTTGGTGGCTGGTATGTCTTTGAGCGATCCGCCCCAGCTACCCATCGGCGTACGTACAGCCGATACAATATATACTTCTCTCATCTGAGTGTTTTTTTATGCGGTGCAAAGGTACGGAAAAGTAGGGGCCTTTTTTAATGTGACTCCGGTTGATAGTCAATACTATATAGTTGTATTGGTTTTAATGCATTACAGGCGGTAATATGGGATGTATCGGCAATGTGTGGCATCTACAGGCATCATATCCCATACAGCATCAGAAAATGAGGGGGCTCATATCATTACATTTTCCGTAGTTTCGGAGATAGCATTGTACTTCTATGATCCCGCAGTTTCCGTTAAAGAACAGTAAAGGCCACTCTGTAGCCTTCGATATACAACGATGGGGGACATATGAGAGCTATGACTCTGTAAAGGCGCACCGTCACCACTTTTACGAGATTCTGGTATTTGAGCAGGGTACCGCTACACATGACATAGATTTTATGACACTGGAAGCCCGGCGGGGTACCGTACACTTTGTGGCCTCAGATAATGTACATCTGTTGCTGCGCAGTGAGCGGTCTAAAGGCTTCAGCATCCTGTTTGTAGATAACTATTTTCCGTTCACCCTGTTGTCGCACCTGCCTTTTAATACTACACATCCCGCCGTTGAGCTGGACCGTAACAGTATGATGACGCTGACTGCACTTGCCGCACAGCTACAGGCCGAGGTTCATGAGCCGCAGCCCTATTCCGATGTTATCATCAGAGGTATCATGGATGCCGTGATGCACCTGTTGCTACGGTTATATGAGCAGCAGAGTGGTACTGCCACAGTTAGCAGCCTGCCGCCTGTCCTGGTCGATTTCAGACGGCTGGTAAGCGAGTACTATAGTGAGCATTACACAGTAGAAGACTATGCAAGGCTGCTGCATATCACCCCCAAGCACCTGATACAGCTGCACAAAAAGCATACTGGTAAAACACCACTGCGCTATATACAGGAGCAGCTCACCGGTATATCCAAGAGGCTGCTTTACGATAGTAGCCGTACCATAAAAGAGATAGCCTACGATTTAAACTTTCCCGATGCAGCTACATTCTCAAAATACTTCAAATCGGTAACGGGATACAGCCCGCTGGCATACCGGCAGGCAGGAGGTAAATAACTGGCAAGTATTGGCGAATATCTGACATGTTCCGGCAATAAATGCGGGCTAGCTTTGCATCATACATCACTTAAAACTACAGTTATGAAAAGAATAATGATGATAATGGTAGCAGCTATGCTGTGTGTGTCAGCTGCAAGCGGACAACTGGTTAATACCGGATTTGAATCCTGGGAAACATCGGGTAGTAACATCAGGCCATCAGGATGGGATATGTACTATTCTAATTTCGCTCTGAATGGCGATAATTCCAGTATTTGCTGGCAGGTAAGCCCTGCCATAGAAGGCAGTTACTCATTAAGGGTATCCGTATGGTATTACTACACTAAGTCGCTGGCACACCAGAAAGCCCCGGTTACTACAAGGCCGGCAACTCTTAATGGTACCTATCGCTATATAGATAACTCTGTAGCATATATGGGCGGCCTGGCCGAGCCGGATACAGCTATGGTATGGGTAATACTTACCCGCTGGAATACCACAACCCTGCATGCCGATACGGTAGGTTACGGACATCAGCACCTTTTTGCCACAACTACTGATGCCTCCTTTTCCTGCCCTGTAACCTATTCTTCCATAGATATGCCCGATTCCGTTACGGTCATACTAGACCCGTCTATAGTAAAACGATATTTGTCGGTAGATGGTTACATGACCAGTAATGCAGATGGGTATGGGTCCTCCCTTACTGTGGACCGTATATCACTGGATGGCAACGTAACCGAAATAAATAACATACATGTTTCGGGAATAGCCGTATATCCCAATCCCGCAACAGATTATATCACTGTAGAGCCGGGAGATGCTCATCATTATATAATCACAGTTATGGATGTGACAGGCAAAGTCATGAAGTCAGAGCGCGTGGGTGGTGGTCATACCCGTGTTCAGGTGCAGGATTTACCATCAGGTATGTATTTGATGAAAATGACGGATTTGGAAAACCATATCAAGGGTCGTACGCGGTTTGTAAAACAATAGAATGAAGATGCTTTGATGAAAAAGCGGTCATATACATATATAATATGTAACAGATGTCTCCCGGCCTCGTGCGGGGGATTTCTGTATCCGGTATATAGAATGACCACGAGGCCGGGTGCCGTGTAAACTCACGCAGGCATGCATATATGCGTCTTAATCATTGTAAAAACTTTCAGGACAATTTAATTTGAATACATTATTTTTACGGAACTTAATACTACCTGTATCCGTGCAGGTAGCTTCAAAACTCGTGTATGATGCGTAAAACTTTACTGTTGCTGCTCTTATGTATTGGATTCCATGGCTTTGTCAATGCACAGTCAGAGGATTCCGTTTACATTTATCTGCCCTGGGGCAGCGATACTACCTGTCCCGGTACACAGCTTACGTTTACAGCCGTAGAAACCAATGATACCATGACAGGTACCATTTTCAGGTGGTATGCCAATGATGTATATACCGGAATATCTATAGATACATTCATCACTACGGCGCTTAACAATGGCGATAGTGTTTACTGTAAGATATTCTTTACCAATAGCCTGGGTTTTGCCGACAGCTTCCAGTCCAATACGCTCACGATTTACCGGAGTACTGCCGTAGTACCTACGGTACTGCTATCGCTCACTGCGGGTAGCAACCCTGATTGTCCGGGACATCCGCTTACGTTTACGGCCTACCCCGGTAATGGTGGGCCCAGCCCGCTCTACCAGTGGCGGGTAGACGGGATAGATGTTGTAGGGGCAACAAGTAATACCTATACCAATATTTTTAATGATGACGATACCGTTACGGTAATGATGGTATCGAACTCTACCTGTGCCGCACCTACAGATACCGCATATTCTAACGGGATAGAGGTAATACATGATTCGCTTACAGCTACTCTGGCAATGTCCGTTCTATATAATCCTATATGTGTGGGTACTCCCGATACCTTTACAGCTACAGCTGCCAATGAGGGGATGGGAGCCACTATATATTGGTTTGTAAACGGTATACAGGTACCTGGTGCCATTGGCCCTATGTATGCTACAGATACCCTGCACAATGGCGATATAGTTTATGCTATGCTTATAGCACCTGACGATTGTGTCATAAACGATACTACCATTTCTACAGCAGTAACTATGACCGTGCTGCCTAATGTATTGCCTATGGTTTCTGTATCTATGACAAATGGTGCTAATCCCGGTTGTATAGACTCAGCAGTGACATTTACAGCTACATGGAGCGACGGTGGTGTAGCGCCGGACCTGCTGTGGTTAATTAACGATACTGTAAACGCATCCGGAACAGCTTCATTTACACATACATATCGCAATGGTGACCTGCTTTCATTCCGCCTGCGTACTACAGATGGTGGCTGTTATGTGAACGATTCTGTGACTACTGCTGCCGTACTTATGGTACGTGACAGTACACCTGTAGCGCCATTGATATCGCTGATAGATGATGAACTGGTAGCTAATACTGCCGGTACTTACATATGGTACTTCAATGGTGTGGTAATACCAGGTGCAAATGGCCAGATATATCATCCCGCAGGCATAGGTTATTATACCGCCCGCCGCGATACCGGCAACTGTCCTTCTGAGTTCTCTAATGTGATATTTGTATCGCTGCTGAAGGTGAGCGATGTGAATGGCAGCAGGGTTAATATATATCCTAACCCTACAAAAGGTATGATAACACTGGACTGGGGACAGAACGTAACGGCGCAGATAACCGTTACAAACATGATAGGGCAGGTAATGATTACCGAAATGGTGCATGGCAGCAGCCGTCACAATACCGATATGTCCCGCCTGCCAGCCGGCAACTATGCCGTAACCGTGCGCGATGAGTATGGTAATGCATCGGTACATAAAGTGCAGCTTACGCAATAGGCGCTACAATATATAAGGTCAGGAAGCCGCTCCATACAGGAGCGGCTTCTGTTTTATGGCATATAACCAATGATTTTGGTCATGCCACAGAGGGGAAGAAAATGCTAATTTTGCGCTCCTTTTAAACATAGATTAGATTGTCATGAAGCCGGATAAACAACTCACCGAAAGATGCGGAAATGCCTGCGAACTCTGTACAGCAACAGGAGATCTGAATGTATATGAAATACAGATACCAGCCGACAGCCGCGAAGATAACCGGATAGTGATATGTGAAAAGTGTCAGCGGCAGATAGAGAAGAAAGAAGAGCCGGACAGTGTACACTGGCAGTGTCTGAGCTCCAGCATGTGGAGCGAAGTACCTGCGGTTCAGGTAGCTTCATGGCGTATGTTGAATCGTTTGCGTCATGAGAGCTGGGCTGCCGATAGTCTGGATATCATGTATTTGGACGATGACCGCCTTGCCTGGGCTAAAATGTCAGGTGATCATGAGAATGACGGAACCGTAGAGCTGCACCGCGACTGTAATGGGGCTGTACTGGAGAACGGTGATACTGTGGTGTTGACAAAGTCGCTGGATGTAAAGGGTACTACCCTTAATGCCAGACTGGGTACTGTAGTAAAGAACATAAGGCTGGTAGAGGACAACAAAGAGCAGATAGAGGGCAAAATAGAGGGGCAAACGATAGTAATACTCACCAAATACCTGCGTAAACAGGGGGCATAATGTGCCCTCTAGCTACTGTGGTCGCACACAATCACCCACTGTCCTTTTATCTTACGTATCAGGAGTGTCCATGAGCCGCTCACATCGCCTGCCTGCCGGGATAGCGCCCACTTTCCTACCGCAAAATAATAGTCTGGAGACAATCTCTTAAGGCTCAGAACAGTAGATGTAAGGGTACCCGTATGCTCCTTGTCAGGATAGGCTTTTTTATAGCGTGCCAGTGTGCCTGCATAACCCCATGTAGGGCCCTTGGAGCCTATGAACAGCAGGCTGTCACTTTCCCAGTAGCCCTTCATATAGCCTTCTACATTACCACTGTTCCATGCCGATACCTGTGCCGACAGCATCTTCCTGATGGCAGCTTCATCACTTGTCTGCGCCATAGCTGGCAGGGAGCATAATAACAGTAGGGCAAATGCGAAAACTCTGCTCATATCCTGTAGTTGTCGTTATTAGGGAAAAACAGGAAACATACCAGATATATGAACAGTCCTCCCAGTATCAGGAATACGCCTAGTTTGCGTCCTTTTTCCTGTGTAGTAAAAGCTACTATAAGTCCTGATGCAAGCATTACAGTACCAATAAACAGAACAGAAAGTAATTCACCCACGGATATTCAATATGGTTGTTTCAGCAGCAAATTTCGCAAAATGAAGGATAAAATATATGCCTCTTCTTGTTATGTGCAGGTTATTGGTTCCCCGTATGGCTGCTACAGGCATATAAAAAGGTCACACAATGGTGACCTTTTTTAGTGTATTTGTTATCAGTACAGATAACGGAAACTATTTTTTGCGCGGCTTTTTATGGCGTGCTATCATTTCAGTTATTGTTGTACGTTTCAGATAGTCGGGATTGAGCTCTGTAAACTGCTTTATTTTTCCCGGAGCTGCCGACAAGCCTTTTTCCAGCTGCAGCATCGCTTCCTTTACCTTACCCATTTCCATGAGTGCCGCTGCGTGATAATAGAAAAACTCGCCTTTATCACCACAGTGCTCTCTGGCTACATGTGTCTGTACGATTACCTCATCATAGTATCCCGCCAGGTATAGCCCCCTTATAAGGGATATCCAGGTCGATTTATTGTCTGGTTTCAGTCGCACTGCATTCAGGTAGCATACCAGCGCCTCACTCTTCACATCCAGCTCCATCAGGCAGTTGCCTATAGCCATACAGTAGGAAGCATTATCCTTATTCAGGTGCAGGGCTACCGAAAATGACTTGATGGCCTTTTCCCATTGCTTTTCGCGGGTATAGGTTTCACCTATCTTGAAAAATATGCCATCGTCCTGTGGGTTCAGTTGTGATGCCTGGCGGTAATACTGGCGCGCGCGGGTATAGTCCTTACGCTTTTCCCAGCAGTAGCCCATAGCTTCAAAAATTACATCTTCAGGTCGGCTTATTTCCAGGTGTTTCTCCAGCACATCCAGGGCCTTGTCATATTGTTTCAGCCGCATATAGGCATCGGCCATATTCCGGTAAGCAAATTCAAACTTATCGTCAATAGCTATACAATACTGATAGGCATCCAGGCTTTTCTCATAGAGTTTCAAACCCTGCCATGCAGCACCCAGGTTGAACCACGCAAGCGCATTAAAGGGGTCTTCGTCCGTGAGTTGCGTATGAAGTGCAACACTTTCCTCCAGGCGTCCGGTAAACTCTGACCAGAAACAGATTTTCTGTAATGCTTCCTCATTGCGCCTGTCTATAGCAACAATCTTTTTCAGCGTGTTAAAGACTTCGTCAAAATCTTCATTCTCGTCATATACATCAGACAGCTCCAGAAGTAATTCTATTTTCTCTTTTCCAGTGAACTCATCAGCCTGTTGTTCCAGCCATTGAGCGGCCTGCGCATGACGGAACTGCGACATAAGAATGTCGGCACGCAGCAGCACGGCATCAATGTTCTTGATATCATACTGCTCCATTTCGTCTAGTGCGGTAAGCGCCTGTCCGTATTTCTGAGCCTGGGCAAGGATTTCGGCACGTAGCAGTAAAACAGAGGCTGAGAAAGGATACCAGGTTCTTGCTATATCGCAGGCCAGTAATGCCTGCTCTTCATTACTATTCTGAAAGTAGTGTTCTATGACCCGCTCAAACTCCTCTTCATTCAGCATTGCACCCTCGCCTCTCTTCAGCTGTTCATAGCGCCTCAATGTGTCCTCAATTCCGCCCCACTCATCTTCGTTAAAATCATCGTCGAACATAAGCACATCGTTTGAATCAAAGTTACTGAAATAATAATCGCATCTTCTTTGTAGTATGTTACGACATTGTCAAAATGCACACGTTCCTCACAATTCGTGAAGGGCACGTTAAAAAAGTGTAAGAAGATGCCGTATCTACCCGATTATTTATTATCTGTTGGTCTTTGCCCATTCGTCCCATGCATGCTGCAGGGTATTCAGGAAGGTATCTACAGGCTGTGCGCCCGATACGCCATACTTTCTGTTGAATACGAAAAATGGCACCCCGTTGATACCTATCTGTTCTGCCTCTCTGAGGTCTGCATGCACTTCGGCGGTGTTGGTATCTCTGGCCAGCATACTGCGTATATCTTCCGGTTTCAGGCCTATATCCGTACCCAGTTGCACCAGTGTTTCCACATCATTCAGATTACGGCCATCGGTAAAATATGCTTTGAATAGTACTTCTTCGGCTTTGCTGCCCAGCTTATGTTTTTTTGCCATTTGCAGTAGCCGGTGAGCGTTGAATGAGTTGACAATCACAGCCTTATCAAAGTTGTAGGTAAGTCCTGCATTGTGTGCCATACCGGTTACATGCTCATGCATTTTTACCGATTGTTCATAGGATATTCCTTTTGCCTTTGCCAGATATTGGTAAGGGTTCTGGTGTGTGTCGGCCGGCAGGTCTGGGTTTAGCTGAAAACTATGCCATTCTGTTTCTATATCATTTGCATGCACAAACTTACTTAGTGCGGCTTCATAATGCCTTTTCCCTATGTAGCAGAAGGGGCACACCATGTCTGACCATATCTCTACTTTCATCTTTCTGTTCTCCATTTTCTTCGCTTTTGAACTTTTTACAGCATTGTGGGCCTGCTGCCCGGTGGCCATGCCTGTTCCGGCCAGCCATAAACACAATATGAATATTACTTTGTATCTCACCACAGCATACAAAGTTACCAGGGGACTTATTACATTTGAGCAAACAACCGATATACAAATGGTAACCGATCTCAGCGCTCAGTCCTCCCTTGTCTCTGTATGGATGCGTGAGCTGCGCGATGTACAGATACAGAAAGACAGAGCTCGTTTTCGCAGAAATATAGAGCGTATAGGGCAGGTGGCTGCCTATGAAATAAGCAGGGAACTGACTTATCAGGACGAAGAAATACAAACGCCATTGGCTCCTGCTATGACCAGAACACTGGCCAGCCAGCCCGTACTGGCTACCATACTGCGGGCAGGCCTGCCTTTATATCAGGGCCTGCTCAGCTATTTTGACGATGCCGATAGTGCATTTATAGGAGCTTACCGCCGCCATGCTGCCGATGGTAGTTTTGATGTGGCACAGGGATACATGGCCAGCCCGGCCATTGCGGGGCGTACGCTTATAGTCGCAGATCCTATGCTGGCTACAGGCGCATCTATGGTGCAGGCACTGGAAACACTTATGGAGTTCGATAAGCCGGCGCAAATGCATGTAGTATCAGTTGTGGCATCGCCCGAAGGTATTGCCACGCTGGAGCGCCATTTTCCTAATGCGCATATATGGACGGCAGCTATTGACTCCGGCCTTAATGCCGAAAAATATATTCTGCCGGGTCTGGGAGATGCCGGGGATCTTTCCTTTGGCGAAAAGCGCCAGCATTGATCCGTTGTTGACAGAACACAAATAGCAGAGTGCTGTTGATGTGCAGAGTCAGTGTAATGTGTCTATAATAGACTCCAAGTACTGTTTTGACTCAAGCGGACCATTCAGTTGTCCGTACGCATACATTGCAGTTATAATCTTACTACTGTGCAGGAAATAGACTGTCGGAAAGCCGGTGGCAATGCCGGAGGTTTGCAAGTATGTATCGGCTACAGATACAAAATGTACTCTTCCCTTCTCTGGTAGTTCCAGTTCTGCCAGCTCTTCTTTTATGAGCTGAGGCTTGTTGAATGTGATATATACAAAGTTCAGTTTACTATACTTTTCATCACCGGCAAGGGCACATAATACAGGTAACGCTTTTCTGCACGGAGCGCATCCTGAAAACCCGGCCATGATTACGGACGGACCAGTTACTGAGTCCAGATCAAAGACGTTGCCTGAAAGGCATACCCATGAGTCTGATGGTACGAACGGCGTATTAATCTTTGCTGCATGGCTGGCGCTTTGTTTTTGCAGCAGTGTGGCAAAGGATGATTTAGCCACATTGCTGTCTTGTGCGCGGACGAGAAGACCCGCAGACAGCACGCTCAGTATGGTAATAATGGATGTACGTAGCAGCATAGGTCTGTTATTCTCTTCATAGGTAGAAAAGCTACTTCTTCGTTAGCTCTGTGTACATAGGGCAGTGGTCAGAGTGTATTACTTTAGGTAGTATTTCAGAGTGTTTCAGGCGCGATGCCAGCGGCTCTGTTACCGTAATATAATCTATACGCCAGCCCTTGTTATTGGCACGGGCAGTACCCCATGCGCTCCACCATGTGTACTGGTGCGGCTCCTGGTTAAACTGGCGGAATGAGTCCACATAACCACTGCTGAAGAGTTTATCCATCCATGCACGCTCTTCTGGCAGGAAGCCGGTATAATTCTTATTGCGCACGGGGTCGTGAATATCTATTGCCTTGTGGCATATGTTATAGTCACCGCATATTATCATTTTGGGTCTGGTGGTTCTTAGTACATTCAGGTATTCAAAGAACTCGTCCAGCCACTGGTATTTGTACGTCTGTCGTTCCTCGCCGCTGGTGCCGCTGGGGAAGTAAGCATTAATGAGGGTGATATCACCAAAGTCGGCACGGATTACTCTGCCTTCAAAGTCGCTCTGTGTAAGGCCACTGCCATACGTAACATTATCAGGCTTCAGTTTGGTGAGTATAGCCACACCGCTATACCCCTTTTTCTGTGCCGAGAAGGAATATACCTCATAGCCGGCCTCGCGTATATCATCGGCAGGCACATCTTCCTTGTTCGCTTTTATCTCCTGCAGGCATATGATATCTGCCGGGTCGCTTTTCAGCCAGTCAATAAAGCCCTTTTTGGCAGCGCTGCGTATTCCGTTGACGTTATAGGTGATTATTCTCATTGCATATAGTATTGGTAGTTCAAAATTCAGGATTCTTTTCCCAAAGAAAAAATAGGATGTGTGGTTCTTCCGTCAGAAGAGGCCATCATCGGCCATACTTACATGGCTGTGTCCGGCAATGATAATGTGGTCCAGCAGTTTTATGTCCATAAGTGCGGCGGCATCTGCCAGCTTTCTGGTGAGTGCAATATCTGCCTGACTGGCCCGCTTTTCGCCCGAAGGATGGTTATGTGCCACAATGAGGCGGGAAGCACTGTTAAGCAGGGCATTTTTCAGAATGATACGGATGTCTGCTACCGTTGCAGAAAGCCCTCCGGAGCTTACTATCTCTGTCTGTAGCACCTTACCGGCCACGTTCATGTATATAACGCAGAATGCTTCATGAGACAGGTCCTGAAGCAGCGGCATGATGATGGGTAGGGCATCACGGCTGCTGGTTATCAATGGCCGTTCCGGTCCTTCGCTCATCTGCCTGCGGCGTCCCAGCTCCAGTGCTGCACTTATGGTAATGGCCCGTGCAGGTCCTATACCATCTACTTTGCACAGTTCTTTAATGGATATACGGCCCAGTTCCTGCAGGTTGTTACCTGCCAGTTGCAGAATTTCCCGCCCCAGCCCCACTGCCGATTTTTTAGTTGTACCGCTGGCTATGAGAATGCCCAGCAGTTCGGCATCGGTGAGTGCGGCCGCTCCCTTCTGTAGCATCTTTTCGCGCGGTCGCTCGTCTTCGGCCCAGTTCTTTATGCTGATGTTATCTCCCATACCGCCATGAAAATAAGGATAATTATAACGTAATGTGCGTTACAAGATTGCGTTCTGCCGCCTCGTTTTTCGCTATTTTTACAGACGTATGCAGTTCAGGATAGATAGTCAGTATCAGCCCGCCGGAGACCAGCCCGAAGCGATAAGGCAACTGGTGGAAGGGATGGAAAGGCGGGAGCAGTTTCAGACACTGCTGGGTGTAACAGGCTCTGGTAAAACATTTACTATGGCCAATGTGATACAGCAGGTGAAAAAACCTACGCTGGTACTTACGCACAACAAAACCCTCGTAGCGCAGCTATATGGCGAGTTTCGCAGTTTCTTTCCTGACAATGCAGTGGAGTACTTCGTATCCTACTACGACTATTATCAGCCGGAGGCATACCTGCCTGTTACCAATACATACATAGAGAAAGACCTTTCTATCAATGAAGAGCTGGAAAAGCTGCGCCTCAGGGCTACAACAAGCCTGCTCAGTGGTCGCAGCGATATTATAGTAGTGGCATCGGTGTCCTGTATCTATGGTATCGGCAACCCTACAGAGTATGCTAACAGTATCATACGGCTGCAGCGGGGCGATAATATAGGGCGCAATCATTTTCTGCACCGGCTCGTAAATTCATTATACAACCGCAGTCAGGGAGAGTTTTCGCGGGGTACATTCCGTGTTAATGGCGATACGGTAGATATAAACCTGCCTTATGTGGACTACGGGTACCGCATCACCTTCTTTGGCGATGAAATAGAGGAGATAGAAAGTTTTGAAACAGATACCGGCAAGCGGATAGGCACTATGGATACGGCTGCTATTTTCCCTGCCAATCTGTATGTAGCGCCGACCGGACAGATAGGGCAGATAATGCACGAGATACAGGATGAGATGGTAGCGCAGGAGCAGTATTTCAAAAGCATCGGTAAGTTCATAGAAGCCCAGCGTATTCGCGAGCGGGTATCATACGACCTGGAAATGATACAGGAGCTGGGCTACTGTAGTGGTATTGAAAACTACTCCCGTTTTCTGGACCGCCGTCAGCCGGGCACAAGACCCTTCTGCCTATTGGATTATTTCCCCGACGATTTTCTGCTGGTCATAGATGAGAGCCACGTTACCATACCGCAGATAAGTGGTATGTATGGCGGGGACCGCTCCCGTAAGATGAATCTGGTGGACTTTGGCTTCCGCCTGCCATCTGCACTGGACAACAGGCCGCTAAACTTCTATGAGTTTGAAGGGTTGCTTTCTTATGTGGTATTTGTAAGTGCCACCCCCGGCAATTATGAGCTGGAGAAGAGTGGCGGGGTTGTGGTAGAGCAGATAGTACGCCCCACTGGTCTCATAGAGCCACCAATAGAGGTACGCCCGGCTGTAAATCAGGTAGATGACCTGCTGGATGAGATAGATAAGCGGGTGAAGGATGGTGGCAGGGTTCTGGTTACTACACTCACGAAGCGTATGGCTGAAGAGATGGACAAATACCTGAAACGCATCAATATTAAGTCGCGCTACATACACTCTGAAGTAGATACGCTGGAACGGGTGGAAATATTACGGGATCTGCGCTTGGGTAATATAGATGTCCTCGTAGGGGTAAACCTGCTACGTGAGGGGCTGGACCTGCCAGAGGTATCGCTGATGGCCATACTGGATGCCGATAAAGAAGGTTTCCTGCGCGATGAGCGCTCCCTTACTCAGATGGCGGGCCGCGCTGCACGTAACGTTAACGGACTCGTGATATTCTATGCCGATAAGATAACGGACAGTATGCGCCGTACAATGGATGAAACAGACCGCCGGCGGGAGAAGCAGATAAAGTATAATACAGAGCATGGCATAGTGCCTAAGACCATAAGTAAATCTGTACAGGAGATAATGCTGCAGGGCTCTGTGCTGGACATAAAGGGCTATGATGAGAAGAGCCCGTATGCTGTGGCCGATACTCCCGTATCGGTAGCGGCAGAGCCGGCAGCAGAATACCGTACCGTGGCACAGCTGGATAAAATAATAACACAGACCCGCAAGGCCATGGAAAAGGCAGCCAAAGAGCTGGACTTTATGGAGGCAGCACGCCTGCGCGATGAGCTTTTCCGCCTGCAGAAAGAGCGGGAGGATATGAAATGATGCAAAGTGGATATTGTGTGAATGGTGCGCTGCGGCTTTACTTTCCTGTGGCAGGAGGCGTTATTAAATACCGTAGTTTCGCTGTATGAATTATCTGGCACATGCATACCTCTCATTTGGCAACGGTGATATACTTACCGGTAACATGATAGGAGATCATGTAAAAGGACGTCTGGCTCTGGACCAGTTTCCGCCCGGTATCCGTAAGGGGGTGGAGCTGCACAGGAAAATAGATGACTTTACCGACCATCATCCTGCCGTAGGCCGTGCCAAATTGCTTTTTCGTGAGGACTACGGGCTATACAGCGGTGCTATTACAGATGCCGTTTTTGATCATTTTCTGGCCAGCGACCCTAAGTACTTTGCCTCGGCTGATGCATTGATGACATTTACACAGGATACATACCGCTTACTGGGAGAGCGCAGTCAGCATTTTCCGTCTGCATTCGCAGCCTACTTCTCACATATGCAGGAGCATAACTGGCTATATGGTTATCGTAGTATGAAAGGTGTAGAGCGCTCCTTAGCCGGGCTGCAGAGACGGGCTGCACACATGCCGCCATCAGATAAAGCATATGCTTCCTTTGTAGCCGGTTACTATACGCTCAACCAGTGTTACTATGAATTGATAGATGATGTGGTTAAATTTGTAAAAGCCGAATCATAAAGAGAACTGAATCATAGTTCCTTATATATACCCTCTCGCTATTATTACTTTTTAACTTTTGAAATTCTGTAACAAACTGTAATTTTCGGCCCAGCTAATGACAATGAAACTGAAGCCTACATATCTGAGTCTGGTGTGCGTGTGCCTGTTGGTTATCGCCTGTCATTCGCCCGTGCAGAATGCCTCGGCGCGTACACCCGGCTTTGACGACCCCAAAAGAATTGCTTCCGGCACACTTATTTATGATACCCTCAGTGAAGCATCCCGCGATATTATTGCCCGTCTCGATGCCTACTATAAAGGGCAGATAAGGGCCGGGTTTAACGGTGCTGTACTTGTGGGAGTGAAAGGGAAGATAGTGTACGAACGCTATTACGGCTATAGCGACAAGAGAAAGAAAATACCACTGGCATTCAATTCGTCCAGCCAGCTCGCATCGGTATCAAAGACATTTACCAGTGCGGCTATATTGTATCTGTATGAGCACAAGTTGCTGAATATTGATTATCCGGTACAGCACTATATTAAGGAGTTCCCGTACAAGGGTATATCGCTGCGCATGCTGCTCAATCACCGCTCTGGCCTGCCAGACTATACCAAGTGGGTGCCGGTATATAATAAGGATACCCGCACACCTATCTCTAATGAGGAGGTGGTACGACTCATGGCAAAGCATAAGCCTCGCATAGAGTTCAGACCTAACACACGCTTCAAATATTGTAATACCAATTTTGCACTGCTGTCCCGTATCATAGAGCTGGTATCCGGTATGAGTTATGCCGATTTTATGCAGCAGCAGATATTTGCGCCCCTGGGTATGACCAATACATTTGTGTACGAGCCTGAAAAGGGAATGCCCGGAAATGCTACAGTAAGTTATAAGTTCAACTGGGTAAAAGAGCCGGATATGTTTGCCGATGGTGTCACAGGCGATAAGGGCATTTATAGTACGGTACAGGACATGTTCCGCTGGGACCAGTCCTTGTATAACAATTCCATACTCAGCAATGAGATGAAGGAGTTGTCCTATGGCCCATGCTCATTTGAAAAACCGGGTATTAAGAATTACGGGCTTGGCTGGCGTATGCTGTGCTATCCTAACGGTAATAAAGTGATTTATCACAATGGCTGGTGGCATGGCAATAACACCTCGTTTTACCGTCTTATAAAAGACAATATGACTATCATCATCCTGGGCAACAGGTTCAATAAGAATATTTACCGTCAGGCGCCCGTAATATATGGTATAGTAAAAGGGGTAGCGGCCAATGGCTTTGACGATGAGGAGTAAGCATTGATTAGGTGTGAATCTTATACTGAAAATAGTAAACCGGGGGCTGTTCCAGACCCCCGGTTTTTTTATGTAGGGAAAGGTGTTTTATTTTTTCAGACAGCCACAGTTTACATCACGTTGCCCGCCTGTACCATCCAGATATACCTCTTTCTGGTATCCCGCTCCGTCATAGTCCTGAGAAAAGCTAAACTCCTGCATTATGCACTTGTCGGGCAGGGTAGAGCCTACTACCGCATCTATAGAGCGCTTCACTATCACCCCCGATACCTTATGACAGTGTATTGTCCACTTATCGGCTATAATGTGTACTATCTGTGGTTGTTCTTTCCAGCCTTTGGCTTTGAAGGCTTTTATAATAGCTGCTTCCAGTGTGGCATCCTGCATATGGGCCGCAGGCAGGCATAGTTTTGTGTTATTGGGGTCTATTGATTGTTCATCTACGTTAAGGGTAAATGTACCTGCCGCTACTACGGCTCCTTCTTTTGTAGCCGGGTAGCCATATACATAGGGGCTTAGCTCCATTTTTACGGTGTGCTTACCGTTGGTAAGCTGCTTGCCGCTCTGTGCTACGAACCTGCGGAATTCATCCTGCAGTACATATGTTTCATTGTCTGTAGCCTGTAGGGCGCCTTTGAAAGAGGTCCACTCATCTTTCCATTCATTCTGAAAAGTTTCAGGTTCTGTGCTGCCCTCAAAGGCTTTTCCATTGTCTATAGTAAAGCGCACTTTAAACCTGCCATGTACAGACAGGATCATCCTGTTTACGTCAGGAAACAGTTCCTGTATATAATCGGTAAGTGGTTTGGCGTAGTACGCTCTGAAATATATGGGGCTGCCTAGGTTAAAGCTGGTAGCAAGCTGGTTTTCTATTTCCTGCTCCTTTACCTTAATGCTTTCCAGGTCAGATGTGAAAATGATGGTTCCTGCACGTTTGGGAACTGATACCGATGTCACAGCGCTTGTGCTGGAGTTTACATTGTTGGCGGCATTACTATTAGCAGATGAGGGTGGCGTATCTTCCTCGCTGTTCTGGGTAGGTGTTGATGGCTTTCCTTCGCCCTTCATCACTTCTGTTTTTATCATGCCGCCAGCCTTGTTCTTTGCTTTGTTGAGCAATCCCTTCATCTGGGCATTACTCTGAAGTGTGTGCATGGCCAGCAGGCAGCAAAGGGTAATAAATTTTGTACGCATAATATGGTATTGCTTATTCCGGCAGCGAAATTAGCAGCGCATATCATTGCCCCTTAGTTATAAAACATAAGTGCGTATAAGAAGTGTACAGGAGTGGGAGCGGGCGATGATTACCATTTACCTGCGGCATGTAGTACGGTATCCTTTGCCATCTGCAGCATTTCCATATGGTCAAAAGCAAGCGCAGTAATGTCTTTTACATACACCCACTCTGCAGCGGCAGCATCATCAGCACCGGCTACCTGCTGGCTGGCTTCATTGGCAAATGCATAATAGGTGACCGTAATAGTACGGCCCCTGCTGTCGCGGCCTACCCTGCCGAAAGTGTAGAGTTGTTGCATAGCCGATACCCTGAAGCCTGTTTCCTCCTCCAGCTCTCTGATGGCGGCTGTTTCCAGTTCTTCATCATCCTCTACAAAGCCACCCGGCAGCGCCCACATATCTTTATAGGGCTCGTTCTTACGTTTTATCAGCAGTAGTTTCAGGTCGTCACCACTGCCAGAAAAAACCATTGCATCGGCAGCCACTTTAATGTTCTGTATTAGCATCAGCTACGCATTTTTAGGCTTATGGTCTTAGCCTATGGTATAATACACACAGGTAGTAACAAAGTTTCTGAAAAAGGGAATCCACGTTATCACGCCCAGCTGTCTCCGTGGCTGAAGCCCGAATTTATATTTGTATATAGGGTTGATAAGGAAGTGTTCCTTATACAGTATTTTCATACCGCTGGCTTTTACTATACGCTCAAAACGCTCAATGGTTATCTGCGTATCTTTTATTTCCATCAGCTCCTTTATGGTTATTTCATGCTCGCCGGCCATTTTCAGTACACCCTTATATAGCGGGCGTGGTAAAATATGATACCAGGGTATTTTACTTACCCACTTTGTACGGCATATCTGCTGGTGTCCGCCAAAGGGCATGTACCATGGCGGGAAGCCGAAAAATATCTGGCCACCGGGGCGCAGGAAGTTTTTCAGATAGGGTACAAATGCCTCCTGGTCAGGTACGTGTTCTATTACATCCTTCAGTATAATGATGTCAAATGCGCCCTTGTATTGCTGCAGAAAGTCGTCGTCGTAGATATTCTTCAGCAGTATGTTTGCTTTACCGTCTGCTACATAAGAACTCAGGAACCCATTGGCCAGGTCTATACGCTCAGGAGCCAGATCTACCCCCGTACATTTACAGCCACGTTCCAGAAATGGCACCAGTACACCGCCTTCGGCAGTGCCTACTTCAAACACTGTTGTATCGGCAGTAATGGTCTTGGTCCGTTCTATGAACGGGACCACATAGGTGCGGGAGTTATCTACCTGCTGATCGAAGCGTACTTTATCGTCCAGATGCTGTTTAAGGGCCAAAGCGAAAATTTGCGGGTAAATTTACTCTCTGTGCGCCAATAACCCGCACAGAATACTGAATATTTTGATGTGTCTGCATCTGAGGTCTTATTAAATTTGTACAGCCGCAACGTTTTTAAAACTATTATATGCCATCCAGCCAGCTTCATTTCACACTTATACAGACCGATATACAATGGGAAGACAAAACAGCAAACCTGACTCATTATGAGTCACTGCTGAATGCTATATCCGGGCCGCGGCATGTGGTTGTATTGCCAGAGATGTTCAGTACCGGCTTCAGTATGGCGCCTGAAAGGCTGGCAGAAAAAATGGATGGCAATGCCGTACAGTGGATGGCGGCGATGGCCGCGAAACACAGATGCATTCTTACCGGAAGCCTTATTATAGAAGAGGATGGTAATTATTACAACCGTATGCTATGGGTGCAACCCGATGGGCATATCGGGTATTATGATAAGCGGCACCTTTTTGGCTTTGCCGGTGAAGACCGGCATTATCATGCCGGTGATACACGCATGATAGTACAGGTAAACGGATGGCGCATTAATCTGCAGGTATGCTATGACCTGCGTTTCCCGGTATGGGCACGTAATGCAGGCGATGCTTATGATGTGCTGCTCTACGTAGCTAACTGGCCACAGCAGCGCAGCCTGGCATGGAAAACACTGCTGCAGGCGCGTGCTATAGAAAATCAGTGTTATGTAGTAGGGGTAAACAGGGTAGGCACAGATGCAAAGGGCAACAGCTACAGTGGCGATAGCAGCGTATTTGACCCACTGGGCGAGCCGCTGTGGCAGCATGCACATACGCAGGCCGTGCATACTATAACGCTGGATATGGATACTCTGCAGCAGGTGCGCGATAAGCTGCCATTCCTGCGCGATGCAGATAAGTTTATACTTACTTGAGCTACTGCGTAATTTTATTTGTTTTATATATGAGTCTTTCTTAATTTCGGAATTAACCCTGTCTGCCGGAAGTAACGGATATTTTCTGAGTCCTTTGTTCATGTCAGGGTTTCCCCGATAGCGCTTTTTTTCCTTAACCTTAAATAGCTATTTGTATGAACAAACTATTTACCCTTTTTATCTGTATCATTTGTTTCACCTCCTATGGAAGAAACAAGACCCTTACCAAACTTGCAGAAGTAAACAGTTGCTGGAATGAGCAGACCGACATCAATGCTGATGCATTGCCCGGCTGGCATGACCGCAGCGGGCACGAATGGATAAGAACCCATCTGATGCTGGTGGAGCGTACATTGCGCGCACGCGATATGCGCCACCTTACGCCGCAGCAGGCGCGCTTACGTACAGAGAGCCTCAATGATTTACATGAATACTGGCAGACCGGCAATTTTCCTGTCAATGATTTGTACAACTATCGTACCCCCATTTTCATAGACCGCTACAATAATTTCTGTGCCGTAGGCTATCTGCTCAAAGCATCAGGTTATGAGCACGTATCGCGCATGATAGCTGCCAGGACCAATCTGGCCTATGTGCGGCAGATGAAGTACAAAGAGCTGCCGGTATGGGCTACAGAGCATGGCTTTACAGTCGATGAGCTGGCGTGGATACAGCCCGGGTATCCGCCATCTTACGGTTGTGCTGCCATCGGTACCGGGGTGAATGGTTCTGTGAGCGAGCTGATGGCTGATGAAGCATCGGGCAGACTGTATGTAGCTGGCTCCTTTACACATGCCGATGGTACATTGGCAGTAGGGAATATCGCCTATGTTACAAAAACGGCGGGCGTATATACATGGTATAATATGGGCGACGGAGTAGATGGTCCGGTTTATGCCGTAGCAAAGCTGGGTTCTGACATTTTTATAGGTGGCGCTTTCTCCAATGCGGGTGGTGTAGCCGTTACCAACATTGCCCGGTGGGATGGTAGTACATGGCATGAGGCAGGTTGTGTTTACGGCACAGTGAGAGACCTCGCTGTATTCGAAGGGAAATTATATGCCGCAGGCGACTTTTATGGTTGTGGTATTGTATCTGGCGGGTCAGCCTTTGCCCGGTGGGATATGGGCATGTGGCAGCCCGTAGCAGGGCTTACAGGGAAGGTAAATACAATGGAGGTTGTAGGCTCATCACTGATACTGGGAGGTGATTTTGACTATATGGGTACTCCCACAAATATCATCCGTTACGATGAGACTAATTCATTTCAGACTTTTACCACTGGCCTCAACAATGAAGTAAAGGATATAGCGGTTATGGGAGATACTGCATATGCTGTATGCAGGCGCACACATGCTACAGATACAACAACCCTTGTCGTAAAACTTCGCGGTAATGAATGGGTATCTTACTGGTCGTCAGGTTATGATTTATCAGGTTTTCACCCCGGTCGTTCTGGTGAGTTGTCATTCAATACACTTTGTGCAGAGGGGACCATGTTAAATGTGGGTGGCAGCTTTTCGTTTTCTCCTTTTATGGGTACTAGCGGGGCAAACTGCATTGTGCTCAATGGATATGATATGTGGCCTATTACAGATAGTACCGTCAATGTGATGACCCTGTTCGATGGGGATTTATACTTTGGTGGTGATTTCGTTACCGGCAATGCCGGTGGCTGGGGGGGTAGTGTATCGCTTAATGGCATCGGTCGCAGGATATTGCCTGCGGGAATATCGGCAGGTCCTGAGGTAGAAAGTTCATTTTCGGTATATCCTGTACCTGCTGTGTCTGGCGCTTACATCAGTATCGTGTCGCCATCTGTTACAGGACATTATTCATTGCAGGATATGAGCGGTCGTGAAGTAGGCCAGGGCATGCTTGGCAGTAGCGGAAAGATTCAGCTACCACAGCTTTCGGCAGGTATGTATATGTTGAAGGTGCAGCATAGTAGCGGCATTACAGAAACAGGTAAGATACTGGTAGCACAGTAAATAGAATGGGTAGCAGCATCACTCATTGGTGCTGCTGCTCATATTCTTTCATCGTATTCACCAGATATTGTACATCACTCAGCGGCACTGCATTATACAGTGATGCTCTGAATGCACCCGCATATCGGTGTCCTTTTATCCCCGTTATATTCCGCTCAGCTGTCCATTGCAGGAATGCAGTTTCATGCACCGGCGTTATGGCCGTGAAGCATACATTCATCAGGCTCCTGTGCGCGGTATCTTTTACACGGGGTATAAAAATGTTACTGTTATCCAGATGGTCGTATAGTAGTTGCGCTTTGTCTCTGTTTTCCTGCGCTATTGCGGCCATACCCTTTTCCTTTGTCCAGCGCAGCATAAGCAGCGTGGTATATATTCCCACTATGTTGGCGGTATTCAGTACAGAGTTTTGTGCCACCTGTGCCATATAGCTGAGCATAGGTGGTATGCGGCGCACATCTGTGCGTAGCATATCCTTATGTATTACGGCCAGTGCCACACCGGCCATACCCAGATTTTTCTGTGCCGCCGCATAGAACATTGCGTATCGGCTATAGTCACGGGGGCAACTCAGTATATCGCTGCTCATATCAGCTATAAGGGGGGCAGTGGTAGCAGGTACATCATCCCATTGTGTGCCATATATGGTGTTATTGGTAGTAATGTGGAGGTAGGCAGTATCAGCAGGCAGTTGCTGTGGCCACGCAGGTAGTGCGGCATAACCACTCTCTTTCGATGATGCTATGATGCTGGCATTACCATAGTATGCCGCATACTCCATTGCTTCATGTGCCCACTGGCCTGTATCTATAAATGCTGCTGTTTTACCGTCAGGCAGAAAGTTCATCGGCACCATGCAGAACTGTAGCCGCCCGCCACCATGTAGGAACAGTACTTCATAGTCATCTCCTATGCGGCACAGTTCCCTCACCAGTGCCTTGCTTTCCTCCAGTATGGCCGCAAACTCTGGTCCGCGATGCTGTAGTTCCGGCAGCGCTATGCCTGTTCCTTCATACTCCAGCGTAGCAGCTGCCAGTTGTTGCAGCACGCTCTCCGGCAGTATTGCCGGCCCCGGACTGAAGTTAATCTTTCTTTTCATGGTCAGATTCTTCTACAGTAGTTACGCCACCACTTACGGCAAACTTCATCGCCTCCCCTGCATTCATTTCTGTAACACGCTTGGTATCGTTGCGGTCCACCACTATTACCCAGCCCGATATAGCATAGGCATGTGGCATATATACTGCTACCTTACCGGGCATACCCAGTGGCTCCATGTCTTTTTGTGTCAGGAATCCTATACGCCATACTTCGGGCGTGGTATTTACCCTTACCCATACCGGTTTATTGAAGCGTTTTTTATCACCTACAAAAGAGCTCACCACATCACGTATAGATGAGTAGATGAACTTTACACCCGGTGTATGGCTCATCAGAAACTCGAAGGCATCAAACAGCCAGCGTCCCAGAAAGAAACGGGTACCCAGATAGCCAATAGCTGTAATGGCTGCTATGATGAGTGGGAAACCCAGACCCCGGGGTATGGCCCGGGAGGGGACAAGGCCGTCAACGCTGTCAAATATCACATAGAGCAGATAGGCAGTGATAACTATAGGACTGATGAGTAGCAGTCCCTGCAGAAATGAACGGAAAAGAACGGATGCTATACGCCGCATGACACAAAAGTAAGTAAACTCATATACGCAATCATGTTACATTATTCCTGTCAGGGAATATGTAACGTACTGCCTCCGGTGTTTTTTTAATCTTTCTGTGGTGGTGTCCACTTGTTTAGCTGGTTCACACAGGCTGCTATATCTTTTGGCAGTGGCGACTCTACCGATATCAGCGTACCATCCTCACGGGCAAATTCCAGCCGGTAGGCATGTAGTGCCAGTCTGCTCATCAGTGGCCGCTCCTCCTCATCCTTCCCCGATATCCGGTACTTTCGTTTGATGTCAGACAGCAGGAAGGGTTTACCATCGCCATAAAGCTCATCGCACGCCAGGGGATGTCCTATAGACTTCATATGTACACGTATCTGGTGTGTGCGGCCGGTATGAATCTGGAACTGCATAAGGGCATACAGAGGCCATTGCTCTGCTACTTTATAGTCGGTAACAGCCAGTTTCCCTTTACGGGCCACTATCATCTTGCCATTGCCGGATGGGTGCTCTGCCAGGTAGTTTTCTATACGCCCTTCCTGTGGCACTACCACTCCCTTCACCAGACCAGCATAGAACTTATTTACATCCCGCTCCTGAAATGCTATAGACAGGTAGCGGTGTGTAGCCTCGTTTTTTGCAAAACACAGCACACCACTGGTATCACGGTCTATACGGTGCACCACCCATACTTTATGACCCATCTGCTTTTCCAGCTCCTTATTCAGTGCCGGGATGGCATCATTAAACCTGTCCGGTACTACCAGCATACCTGCTGGCTTATTCACTACCATCAGGTCATTATCTTCATACAGTATCTCTATCTTCATTTTGTAAGTTCTTCTTTCCATGCAGCCAGACACTCGTCTTCCTTCTGCCTCATTACTTTTTTGTCTGCTTCTTTCTTGTCTTTAAAGCCGCATAGGTGCAGCGCCCCGTGAAATATAACACGGTGGAGCTCTTCAGTTACAGGCACTTTATACTTGGCTGCATTATCAGCTATACGCTCTGTGCTTATGTATATCTCACCGGTTAGCTGTTCCGTCTTTTCGGTCAGGTCAAAGGTGATGATATCGGTAAGCGTATCATGATTCAGGAATTGCTGGTTCATCTCCAGCAGATGCGCATCACTGCAGAAGATATAAGTAAGCGATACCCGGGTAGTGCCGGGGCGGTATTTTGCCACTACACCATCCAGAAAGGCCGATAGCTTTCTCTTATCTTTCAGTCCCGACTTTACGTCCTGCTCATAAAATTTTGCCGGCATGTACGTGCAATTTCCGGCAAAGGTCGTATTAAAAACTGTTTTTTATACTACTACGGTACTGCGTCAGTTTCTTAGGGGCTTGCCGGTAGTGAGTATGCTCTGCAGGCGTTCCAGTGTTTTCTTCTGTCCGCACAGGCTCAGGAATGCTTCCCGCTCCAGGTCCAGCAGGTATTGCTCACTTACTACTGACGCTGCAGTGAGGTCTCCGCCACACATCACATGTGCCAGTTTTTCGGCTATAAGCCGGTCATGGTCACTTATGTAGTTGCCGCGCCACATGCCGTGTACACCAGCCAGTAAGCCGCCCATGCCCCCACGGCCCTGTACTTTTATGTCAGTGCGTGGTGCAGGCTGTGTATAGCCCTGCTCCCACAACAGTAAAGCCTTACGTTTTGCATCCGCTATGCGGCGGTCCACATTTACCGATATACCGTCATGGCCCGGGCGCAATACATGGTTCTCAAATGCCTCATGTGCCGATGTCGATACTTTGGCGGTACCTACGTTTATAAACAACTGTTGCAGGTAGTTCACCTCTATATCCTCTTTTATGTTTCGGTCGCCTGCCCGCACAGCCATTTCCTTGCTGCCGCCACCGCCGGGAATGAGGCCTACGCCCACTTCCACAAGTCCTATATAGCTCTCTGCCGCGGCCTGTACAGCATCAGCATGCAGGCATATCTCACAGCCGCCGCCCAGTGTCAGGCCATGTGGTGCTACCACTACAGGTATACTGCTATACCGCAGCCTCATGGTAGATGCCTGAAACATACGTACGGCAAGGTCCAGCTCGTCATACTCCTGCTCCACCGCATACATGAATATCAGACCTACATTGGCCCCGGCGCTGAAGTTGGCGCCGCTGTTGGCCAGCACTAGTCCGTGAAACTGCTCCTCGGCTTTGGCTACGGCTTTCTGCATGCCATCCAGCACCTCACCTCCTATCGTATTCATTTTGGAGTTCCAGCTAAAGGCTGCTATACCATCTCCAATATCATACAGCTTACAGGCGCTGTTTTTCCATACTACATTATCGCTTAGCTGCTCCAGTATTATGAATGAGCCACTACCCGGCACCGGCTTATAGCTTTTGCTTTGCTGGTCGTAATAGAGCTTCTTCCCGTTCTCTGTTTTGTAAAAGGTAGTTATGCCCGCAGCCAGCATTTCATCTATCCATGGTGCTACCTGCATGCCTGCCTCTTTCATCTTACCCAGCACCCGTTTCACACCCAGGGCATCCCAGCTTTCAAATGCGCCTATCTCCCAGCCAAATCCGGCTTTGAGGGCATCATCTATCTTGTACAGCTCATCACTTATTTCCGGTATACGGTTAGATATGTAGGCAAACAGCAGGTGATGAAACTGACGGTAGAATGCCCCCGCCTTATCGCCACCGCTATACAGTGCCACAAGACGCTGTTTGAGGTCATCAATTGGTTTGGCAGCTTCTATAGTGGCAAACTTTGTCTTTACCTTAGGGCCATATTCCATGGTTTTCAGGTTCAGCGTCAGTATCTCCTTTTTTTCGCCCTTTACTTTTTTGTAGAAACCCTGCCCCGTCTTATCGCCCAGCCACTTGTTAGCCAGCATGGTATCTATAAACGGTGGTACGGTAAATATATCTTTTGCCTCATCATCAGGCACATTGGCAGGCAGGTTCTTTGCTACCATTACCAGTGTATCCAGCCCCACCACATCACCGGTGCGGAACGTGGCCGATTTAGGCCGCCCCATAATGGTACCCGTAAGTGAGTCCACTTCATCTATGTTCAGGTCTAGGTCCTGCATAGCTTTGAATACTGCCATGAACCCAAACACACCTACGCGGTTAGCTATAAATGCAGGAGTATCCTTACATACTACTGTACTCTTACCCAGATGGCGGCTGCCATAGTCCGAGAGAAAATCTATTACCTCAGGTTTAGTATCCGGCCCGGGTATTATCTCCAGCAGGCGCAGATAGCGGGGCGGATTGAAAAAGTGTGTGCCGCAGAAGTGCCTGCAAAAATCTTCGCTGCGCCCTTCATTCATCAGCCGTATAGGAATGCCGGAAGTATTGGAGCTGATAAGGGTACCGGGTTTCCGGTACTGCTCTATCTTCTCAAAAAGCTGTTGTTTTATATCCAGCCGCTCTATTACCACTTCCATTATCCAGTCGCAGTCGGCTATACGGTGCAGGTCGTCATCTATATTGCCGGTTGTTACCCGTGCAGCTACACTGCGGGTATATACTGCCGATGGTTTACTCTTCAGTGTAGCCTGCAGTGCGTCATTGACTATACGGTTACGCACCTGCTTGCTTGCCAGGGTTAATCCCTTTGCTGTTTCAGCATCTGTAAGTGCGCGTGGCACAATGTCCAGCAGCAGCACCTGCACACCTATACCTGCAAAATGGCACGCTATACGCGAGCCCATTACCCCACTGCCTATAATGGCTACTTTTCTGATACTTCTGTTCATCTTTTCCGCCTGCTTTATTCAGTGTAAGTTACCACATTTCACCGGCATTATTCTGTACCGTTGTCAGGTTTCATGCATGGTAAAATAATGTTAATAGCCCTTCCGCACTCATATAGTCTGTATCATACTATTATATATTTGTATCTGTTCATCATCTGCCACTGCTATGCCACTCAACCGGAAAATACTTGTGCGTACCATACTGGGTGCGTTGTCACTATCACTTACATACGTTGCTTTCCGCAGCGATATGAATTATATGCAAAACGGGCTGGGTAAGCCTGCCGCAGATAGTATATTCACTACTAAGACGGTATATAAAACTATCCTCTGCACCGACAGTGCCGATCTGCTGGGGTTTGAACTACACAAGCGTTACATAAGCAGTGGTGGCAGTACCCGTACAGAATATAATGTAGTGATGCGTGCGCTGGACCCCCGCATAGATACCTACAAAGCCTACTGCCGCGATATCTTTAATGACCTTATTGCACAGGCAGCTCCTGGCACGCCCATAGTGGTAAATGTTTTTGATAGCTCAGAGGCATACGCCTCTTATGCAGAACAAGGTGCCCCCGGAACATTACTCCCTGAGCACCTTGTTGCTACTTATGAGCGCACCACCTGCGACAATGGCACTTATTGTAAAATCACATACTATCCCTTGGCAGTTACAGTCCTGCACGAGACAGAGGGTTGCAGTTAGAGTTTTACCAGCTTTCCTGAAAGGATGGTAGCGCCTGCTTTTAGCTTTACTACATAGATACCTTTTGCAAGGCCCGATACAGACTGTACATAATCACCGGAGCCCTGCAGGCCTGCATCTGTGTGCGCCACTACTTTTCCTGTCATATCACATACATCCAGTGTTACGTGCTGCGCAGTGCTTAGGTGGTAATAGATGCCTGTTCCTTCGGTAGCAGGGTTAGGGTAGATGTTCATGTATGCTTCGTTGCCTGGTGTCACGGTAGTAACACCGGTACTACTGTAGGTCACAAACAGGGAAGAGCCCCCATAAGAGCTGGTAGTGCCGCCTGTACACACCGTACGCACCTGAAACTCATAGGTAGTGCCCGCAGCAAGCCCCAGCACAGTTACGGTATTCGTTGCCGACGATGTCGTAAGCCATGTAGAGGTACCTGCTATATGATAGCGCACCTGATACAGGGTAGCGCCGGGCACTGCTGCCCAGCGTAGTACTGCCGATGTTGTGGCTACAGATAGCACCGGAGGCATAAGTGTACCGGGAGCTGTACAGGTAACAGTAGGTGGCGATGCCAGTGTTGTGAATGTGTAAGGGCTGCTGTAGGCGCTGGAGCCTGAGCTGCACAGTACCTGCACCTGATATTCATAAGAAGTATTGGTAAGAAGCCCGCTTATGGTAAGGGTATTGGTACTGGCAGGGAGTGTGGTCCACATGGTAGTGCCTGCTTCACGGTACTGCACATTATAGCCGGTAGCGCCCGCTACAGCTACCCATGATAGTACTGCTACATCTGTATCTATAGCAGAGATAGTAAGCCCTGATGGTATAGAGCATGGCGGTGCCGGAGTGGTGAATGTAGCCGGGCTGCTGAAAGCACCTGCACCTGCTACACATACTGCCTGCACCTCAAACTCATATACAGAAGCAGGTGTAAGGCTGGTAAGTGTTATCGTATTGCTGGCCGATGATGTTGTACTCCACGTAGTAGTACCCACTATCCTGTAATGAATGGTATAGCTCACGGCACCCGAAAGTACTGCCCATTCCACAATCGCGGTGCTCGTTGTTACAGATGTGGTAGTAAGGCCAAATGGTGTGCCGCAGGATGCAGTAGTACATGCAGGCATAGGGGTAAGCGTACCACCCATGTCACTGTAGTTTTCTTTGAATGACTGATAGTAGATATTGGCAATAGTATCATTGTGAATGATGAGCGTATTTTCGTCATTCTTTGTCTCTGCTGCATTGGTCCAGTTATGCGACCCGGTTAGCACCAGTGGGTCAGAGCAGGTATTGGAAGGGTCCACAGTCATCATTTTGTTGTGGTAGATGACAAACCCTGTATGCGTTTTCATCAGGGAGCCAAGTCCCGCAGTCAGTATAGGGTAGGCTGGCGATGCAAGTGTACTGTTCTCATCTACTATACCCGGAGTATAAACGCCTGCTGTGTGCCGCGATACTATGGCCGATGCATCTGCCGCCATAGTAAATGTAAACATGCCAAAATATAGGTCAGTATTGGCAGAGTTAATCGCAGTTTGAATGTGTGCGTCTGTATGGTCACAGGGGCTGAAGTAAAGTTCTACAGTCTTGCCGCCAATGTGAAATATATGTCTTCCCAGGTCAGTTTTGTTGGGACCAAACTTAGACAGAACCGGATTGGGGTAGCTGCCGGTATCACCCCACATCATATTGAAGTGATCCAGATAGGCATGTGCCAGTGCTGAGTCCTGAATGAATATTGTGTTGTTATAGTCGTTGTTGAACTGATTTACACCCCATACCGTAGAGCCGGTAGATACGACTGCATCCATAGGGTCATTTGACATTGCATCTATGATTACAACCTTATTATGCATCAGGCCATAAGTACTGGTAGTAGGGCTGGCCAGTGTATGCACCGCAGTATCCAGCAGGGCTATACCGGTGTTGGATTCATGTCCGTCATATATCCACCGCACGCGCACCCCTCTTGCTATGCAGGCATTGATAGCATCTGCTATACTGGAGTAGCTTGCACTTTGGTTATAATTATACTGTGCTATATCTACAGTGAATTTTGCACGGTTCAGATAGGCTATGAGCGTATCGGCCATAGCATTATTGAGGTATATCGCGTATTCACCAGTAGAAACACTCGTATCTACTGGTCTGTTAAAGTATACTGCCATGCGCCCGCTTGAAGCCGAGGCTACAGTAGCCGCACTGGTGGTGAAAAATGTACTTGCGCTGTATCCGCTGTTGCCCGATGTGCACACTGTTTCTACCTCACATTCATATACGGTACCGGCTACCAGGCTGGAAAGAATCGTAGTAGGGCCTGCCGCGCCGGTAAAGTTCCATGTGCTGCTTCCGGTAGGCCTGTAGCGTACATTATAGCTGAGTGCCCCGGGTATGGCGCTCCACGCAAGCGTGGCCGATGAGGATGTAACCAGAGTTGCCGTAAGGCCGGGTGGTATGGCACAGGTAGCAGACGTGCTCACACTGCCGTCTATAAGAACATTCAGCAATTGTAATGTGCCGCTGGCACTGGCAGCGCCAAAGCCATACAGACGAAGACGTAAATCCAGTGGTGCCGGTACAGATACCGATGTGGTCCATGAACCCGGCGCAGTCATTCCACAGCTGCCATCGTTGGGCAGCATGTTTATACCCTGGTCTATCCATGTGATACCCCCATTGGTACTATATGCAAAGCGTACAAAATCAGGTCCCGAACCGGAGCGGCGCATTTCTGCAGAGAAACCCGTTACATTGAGCGTAAATCCTGCATCCGGTGTTACAGTCACTTCCACGGCTGGCAGGCCGGTGTTATATACTGTAGCCGATGTAAATGCAGATACGGTAAGACCGCTCCCACAGGGGGCTCCTGGTGTAGCCGCACCGTTCACCCGTGTCATTGGTGTCCCGGTAGCATTGGTGGTCACCATATTCAGCGCACCGGAAACATCATTGGTATAACTAAGAATCTGTGCATTTGCACTATGTGTTATAATGCAGATAGCAGACAAAAAAAACAGAACACGCACAGCTGTGCCCCACGACTTGTAAAAAGTTGTCATTGGCTTGAGGTTAAACGTACAAAACAACCGCATTTTCAGGAAAATATTGCATTAAATTCCTGTGAATGGATATGTCAGAACATGTAAAGATATAATGGAAACAGTATTTATGAAACAGATATGAAAAGTATAATGATTATTGTTCGGAGGTAGCGCGTAGCGTATTTATAAGCCTATTTAGTGTTTCTTCCAGTTTCATAGGCTTTAGTTCACACTCCCATAGGGTTATGAGCTGCCACCCTGCGTCTTGCAATGCTTCCGTAGCCTTGCTGTCGTTGGTTTTGTTGGCATTTATTTTATTGAGCCACCATTCTGTCCGGGTCTTGGGTATTACAAAGTAGCGGCAACCATCATGCCCATGCCAGAAACAGCCATTTATCTGTATCACTGTTTTGTAACGAGGTAGCACAATGTCAGGCTTTCCCGGCAGGTCTTTTACATGCAGCCGGTAGCGGTACCCATAGGCATGGAGGTATTTACGCACCAGTATTTCGGGTTTTGTGTCCTTACCCCTGATGCGGCTCATATTGTAGCTGCGTACTGCTTTGCTGTGTACATCAGCCATTGGCTTCTTGTTTTTATTGTCAGGCTAATGCCGGCTCTGTTACTGCTTCCACTGCCTCTATCCACTGGCAGAAGAATTTATTTTCTATCGCACACACCTCAGCAGCTATACGCTCCCATTCAGGGTGGAATACCGTCAGCATTTTCTGCATTTCTTCCAGGTGTCCTTCTTCTTCTGCTATGATAGACTTTACATTCACCTTTGAGTTATGGCGGGTAAGCGCATCCTGGTATATGCCATACAGCATATCGGCACGTACTTCTATGGAGTAGGTCACCAGCAGATAGGCGCCATGCATCATTTCCCTGCCGGTAAGCCCCATTTTTTCTTTCAGGTACCTGCATGCCTCCACATCAAGACGGTTCAGATATTGGTGCGTATACGTAGGTGCCAGAAGGTATTGAGCGCTATAGTCAGGGCACGCTTCCGGGTCTAGTTTACCTATCAGCTTTTTCAGATAATAGGCATGGCGGGCTTCCTCAGCAGCATGCTTCAGTACAATGATGCCTGTATGTATCGGGTCTTCGTACCTGGATATTTTACGTGCACCGGTATTCTCCATTATAGAGAGGCTGTTAAGCCACCGCACATGCAGGTCGTTGTTCTGTACTATTCTATCGGTAACTTTTGCCAGTATTTTATGTGCATCCATTGTGAGGGCAAATTTAACCCCTTATCACCAAATGACCACTCCTATACTGTCTTACTTACAGTTTATTGACGATACTGACTATATTTGTCCGCAGCTGGTATACTGCCGGCTGCGTGCATTTTCCCCATGGCCGGAGGCATCTATAGCAAGTTAAGAAGAATCACCAGCGATCATAATTACTTCCCCGAAATAGACGGGATAAGGTTTCTTGCCATTATGCTGGTACTCTTGTTTCATGGGTTCTCTTATCTGAATGTAAAGTCCGATGCCATACATGCAGCTGCTGAAGGACACTCACTAATAACGGAATTTCTGCTCAACGGTGACCGGGGTGTGGAGTTGTTTTTTGTATTAAGCGGGTTTATACTTTGCCTTCCGTTTGCCCGGCAGTATATAACCGGCAGCAAACCCGTGGAGCTGAAGCGGTATTATCTGCGCCGTGTTACCCGGCTGGAGCCTCCCTACTTTATCGCCATGACAGGTATTATGCTGCTGCAGTTGCTTATGCATGTACGCCCTGCGGCTGAGCTGTTACCCAGCTGGCTGGCTTCGCTGGTCTATTCACACAATATCATATTCAGGCATACGCCACTCATTACCGTTGTGGCATGGTCTTTGGAGATAGAAATACAGTTTTATGTATTGGCGCCGGTACTGTTCAGGGTACTGAAGCTCACAGCTGCCATACGCCGCAGTGTCCTCTTATTGTCTATTGGGGCTATGGTTATTATTCAGGCCATATGGCCCGCCCCTGGCGATTTGCTGAGTCTTTACGGGTTTCTGCAATACTTCCTTACAGGCATACTCCTCGCCGACCTCTATGTTACAGATACCGCAAAGCAGCTTTTTAATTCCCGCAGCGTGGCGATAGTATCATTGTTATGTCTCCTGGCTATCGCTTTTCTCCCTCTGAAAAGCAAGCTCGGGTCTGCATCCGATTCGGTTGAGTTTTGGGCAAAGTTGATTTTCCCCTACGTAATAGGACTGTTTTATTACACTATACTGCGGAATGATGTGGTAAAACGCATCTTCTCTATTGGCTACATTCCTATTATTGGCGGTATGTGCTATTCCATATATCTGCTGCATTATCCCATTATTTCTGCAGTAGGTCGTTACACGCAGCATTGGCACTTTTCCGGCTCGTTTGTAGTAGATATTATTATTCACCTGTCCCTTCTCACCATACCTGTATTACTCATATCCGCCATTTTCTATAAATATATAGAGCGGCCGTTTATGTCAGGTAAGTGGTTGAATATGCTATTGAGGGAGCCTGTAAAGAAAGATTGATACTACATCTTTATTACATTGCTCTGCTCACTCTCGTTCCACAGGCGGTCCAGCGCAGTTACTACATATACGCAATTACGTCCCTTACCGGCAGGTATCTTATAATGTTCCCCCTGCTGTATAGATACTATATGGTCGTTACGCTCCAGGTCTATGTTTTCTTCACTGTCAAACCGGTACACAACGTAGCGTAATGGTTCCTTCTTAGGGTTTGCAGTATGCCATTCCAGTTTCCCCGATACATGTTTTACTGCAGGGGCCGCAGGGGCCTCATCATCTATCCATGGCATGGCAGGCACCAGGGCAGGATAGCGGGCATAATCATTTTGCAGACTGTCTTTAACAGGTGCCTTTATTTTGTCAAAGCAGGACGAGCTGTAAAAAGAATAGCCGGAATTAGGGCATTTGCCCCGTATATCCCTTAGCTGCCACATCAGCTCTTTGGCACTGGCCCAGGGGCCGCTTTTGGCATTGGTCATCCTGTATAGGCCTAGGCCATAATATACATGACGTTTATAGCAATGTTCATACCACCATGGCTGCAATACAGAAAATGGTGCCGCTTTATGGTTATGCTCCCAGTATAGCTGCGGCATCATATAATCTACCCAGCCTTTTTCCAGCCACATCAGCACATCGGCATAGAGGTCGTCATAATTGGTTTGCCCTCCTTTGGTGTCAGAGCCTTCCGGGTCTTTCGATTTGTTGCGCCATATACCAAAGGGGCTGATGCCAAACTTCACCCATGCCTTCTCGTGCTTGATGCTGGTACTGAGCAGGGACACCAGGCGGCTCACATTCTCACGGCGCCATTCTTCTTTGTCAGTACCCTTGCCATATTTTGCATAACTCTTACCATCCGGGAAATCTTTGCCCGGCACTTTGTAGGGGTAAAAGTAATCGTCCATGTGTACAGCATCTATATCATAGCGTCTTACTACATCGGTAATTATATCTATTACATAGTCGCGCGCCTCTGGTATTCCCGGATCCATGTACGATTTGCCGCCATAAGACAGTATCCAGCCCGGATGCGTACGTGTTACATGATTTTTGGGGTTGGGGTTCTTTTTGCTGTCCATCAATACCCTGTATGGGTTGAACCACGCATGAAATTCCATATTACGCTTATGCGCCTCATCTATCATAAACACCAGCGGGTCATAGTATGGGAAAGGTGGCTCTCCCTGGCGGCCGGTAAGATAGTGGCTCCATGGTTCTTTCTTTGATGCATACAGCGCATCGCCCACCGGGCGTATCTGCACTATTACTGCATTACAGCCTACTGACTGTAGTACATCCAGTTGGTGAATGAACTGCTGTTGCTGCTCTATAGCTGGCAGACCCGGTTTGGTAGGCCAGTCTATATTGGCCACAGTGGCTATCCATGCCCCCCTGAATTCACGCTTGGGAGATTGTGCAAAGACCGATGTGCATAAAAAAACGATACCTGCAAGTAGAAAACTGAATTGCTTCATCATAATTCGGATGTTTCCTGTGGTGAAAGTACCACTTTCGTAGCAACCTGCAATTGGTTTGTTAACAGGTGCAGCAGTACATCACTACAGAAGGGAAAACGGTATTTCAATAAAAATAAACGAGGCGCATGTTCATGCGCCCCGTATAAGTATGGGGAGTACCCCTTTAAGGATACTAGTTGTTAGGAGTAGCGGTTACGTAGCTGGCAGATATAATGCCATTTACGAAACGAACACCGGCAAGAGACTCAATAGTATTGATATCTACCTTATGATTTGCCAGATTGTCTTTTTCATTATAAGGCTCTATGTTGTGAAACTGGTAGCACAGATATTCATCTGTACTTGGTATGTATATCACCTTCCAGCACCACTCAGGCACTATCACGTTATGATTATAACCTATCACCCAGTTACGGCCTACAGTACCTGCAAAAACCTTCACTTTCTTATACTTTTTAGCCTTCAGCATTTCTTTCTGATGCAGTTTCTCCCACAGAGACTGGTACAGATTCGAAGGCATCGGCATGATGTTCGTAAAGAAATAGCTTTCTGCATACGCATCCTTATCACAGTTGTTCTCATTAGGTGCCATCATGTGGCCCTCTTCAAACAAGGTAGTCTTGTAGTCGTTTACGAGGTTGGTAGCCTCAGGTAGCTGAGGGTCTTCAGCCAGCTTTATGGTGTGGTCTCCCTTCAGTTTGGAACAGTTAAACATGTCCGGAGTCAGAGAATAGATTACCAGTACCGGGATATGTTGCGATTTAGAGAAATACGAGGTATAGTTGATGTTCCTTACCTTAACAATATCCTGCGCATGGCTTTGTGAGCCAATTGCCAACAGTAATACCGTAAAAAGTTTCGCGAATAATTTGAAACTATTTTTTTGCATATGAGCCTTTTGTCAGGTTAGCAAATTTATACAAGAAATGGCTTGTTCAGCGATAAAAATATGACTTTCGCCCGATATTTTATAATAAAAGCGGGATTTTTACGACTTTAATATATACCCCCTCCCAAATCGTCATATTGTGGTGTTGGGTATCATTCCGCAGGAGCATGGTCTGCCGGCCCCGATTCCGGTAATTTTATAAAGAAGGTAGTACCCTCATCCTCCGTAGATTCAAACCATATGGCGCCTTTCCAGAACTCTATAATCTTGCGGGTCATAGCCAGCCCCAGTCCCGTACCTGACGATTTGGTAGTAAAATAGGGTTGAAAAATGCGTTGTGCTATATCTTCCGGTATGCCCTTCCCATTATCTGCAATGGCTATCGTAAAGCATTCATCCGCTCTGGTAAGGCTTACATCTATCAGTCCGTGACGTTCTTCGGGTATTGCCTGCTTGGCATTTTCCAGCAGGTTGGTCAGTACCCGCAGCATCTGGCTGTGGTCGGCATATATATGTGCCGGCTCATCAGGTAGCTGTAGCTGCACCGATAGGGTAGCCTCATTGCGGTACAGCCCGGTGGCTACCGTCAGCAGCTCCCGTATATCCAGTATCTCTGGCTTTGCCTCGGGCATACGGGCAAAGTTGGAAAACTCAGAGGCTATATAGGAAAGGTTTTCTATCTGTTCTATTACCGATTCAGATACCCGCCGGGTAAGCTCTTTGATATTGGGCGCATCATTTTTTATAGCCTGCAGCAGGTACTGAATGTTTAGTTTCATCGGCGTCAGCGGATTCTTGATTTCATGGGCTACCTGGCGGGCCATTTCCCGCCATGCAGTTTCCCTTTCGCTGCGGGCCAGCAGGGCTGCATTTTCCTCCACCTTGTTCACCATATTATTATACTCTTTTACCAGCAGCCCTATCTCATCGTCATGGGGCCATTGTATACGCTCATTCCGCTGTAGGTTCAGCCGGGCAAACTGGTCGCGGATTACATTGAACGAGCCAGTCACCCACCGGGTAATGGACACCGTTATAAGGCTCGATAATAGAAATATGAACGCATACACATTCATCAGCGTCACCATGATGTTGGATAGCTGCACCCGCAGTTCTTTTTCTGATGAGAAGAAGGGTACATTAAGGTATCCCAGTGCAGAGCCCTGTTCATCCAGCATCGGCTCATAGGCCGATAGGTAGGAGAGCCCGGCCACATGCTCATCCTGTATCACTACCGATCTGCCACCACCTGCCAGTTGGTGGTACGCATCCTGCCTCATAATTCTGGATATCAGCCCCTTCTGATAGATTGCTTCTTCCGAGGATGCAAACATATTGCCGTTATTGTCAAACAGGTTGATGTCCGTTTTCTGGTTGGCCGCAAGGCTGGTTATGTATTTTCTGAATGGAACAGACTGTGTTACGGAGTCAAAACGTTTATCATTATCAAATGCATGTGCCCCTGTCAGGTAATCCTGTACCGAGCGTCTCACGGTCTGCATCGCTGTCTGTAGTCGGGTGGTATTGGATGCCTCATAGCGGTTTATGAAGTACCATGCAGTCACAATGCCTATCAGCAGAAACGATATGAATACTATACTCAGCATCGCATACTGTATACGGCGGCGCAGGGTCAGCTGCATATACTTTTCCCGCACCGTAGTGCCGGCAAAGTAGGAAAGATACACCTGGTACAGCAGTATGATTACCGCCAGCAGTACCTGAATGCTGAAGATGTAGGAGAATACCGTAATGGTCTCTATGAATGAGTTCTCCTCATGCACTACCACTATAGTACGCTTGTCCGATACACGATAGTGCAGCTGTGAGGTGCCATTCTCATTTATGAACCGGAAGTCCTGTCCGTCACTGGTATCAAATGTCAGATAGGTAGCAAACGGATAGTCTGCCGACTGGCTTACGAGGCGGCCATTGAGATATATGGCATAACGGTACTCACTCTCCTGGCGGGCGCTCTTCCCCGCAGGGGGCATCAACAGCTCCGGGTACACAGTTTCTGCCGCCTGTTTTTTCAGGCTCAGGTCTATAAATACATACCCTATCTGCCGGTTTATAGTATCACTGTACACCGGTATGTAGGAAAGGTATGCATTACGGTCGGGCATAGACTCTTTATAGAACAGGTACGGCGACCCCGTATGCATAGCTTCTGTTTTCTGTCGTATTAGCGATGCATATGTGGCAGAGTCTCTGTTGTACAGAGGTCGTCCATCGCGGCCGAAGAAGTAAACCGTAGCATCGTAGCGGGCTGCCGACGACGATGCCAGATACAGGGAGTCAAACCTGCGGTTTATCATTTTACGTGCATTATTGCCCGGGCTGGTAAAAAACGCTTTGATACGCGGGTCATGTTCTATGGTAGACGCCGTTTTGTCAAAGTCATATTCCAGCACATTATCGCGATGGGGGGCCAGGCGTTGCTCTACATATGCTTTCCGTTCCTCGTTCTCCTTATAAATGTTGAAATACTGCACAATGCCGGTAGCAAACGCACCTATGAACAATGCCCATGCCAGCATCTGTGGCTCAAACAGGTCAGACACCATCTTGAGCTTTTTCACATCCAGCAATACCAGAAACAGGATAAGCCATGCCAGCGTACACCAGTAGAATGCTTCGTGATAGCAGTCGGCAGCAAGAAATACCAGAATACCCATGAACAGTGTAGTGCCATATCTGCGCATCCGTTCAGGTTGTAGCTGGCGTAGCTGATAGTTGAACACATAGATGATCATGCACGAGATGCCGGTAATGGCACATATCACCAGTAGCCCTAGTACAGTATATATATCTATGGAGTAAAACTGACTTACATCAAACGAAATACTGGAGTCCAGTACCAGGCTCCGCACTATACCCACAAACAGCAGCATATAGGCCACCATAGTTGCTGCCAGCACTGCGGGCAGCACACCGCGCAGCCTGCCGGCAGGCACATTGTCAAAGTAATGTTTATAGGGCGTGTGGCGCGTTACAAATATTACCAGCCACAGCAGGCACAGCGTATCTATGAACAGATCGCCAAATGAGGGCAGCCACGAGCTGGATGCATATAGCAGCGGGGAGAAAAACAGCAGGGAGCTCATATTGAATGGAGGCCCCCATATAAATAGTATGGTACGTATGATGGTAATGATACCCAGTGTGGCCAGTAAGCCTACAAGCGATGACCTGTTACGGGTAAGGTATATAATCATCAGGTGTATCCATGATATGCTTACCAGTACAGCGCCCGCCAGTAGTATAATGAAAAGCGTTCCCGGTACCCATTTCTGCACATCTCCCTTGCTGAAGGATAGCTTCATTACAGGTTGTCCGTCTGCCAGTGACACTGTATAGCCACCGGGTACAGTGTGCCCGGCAGGATGTACCGCTACCGTAGCAGGTATTCTGGGCGATGCCGCAAAGTGAGAATGCAGATATTCATTTTCTACAGGGTATTGATAGCATACCGGCAGCATCACCACCATTGTGCGGTAGCGGTAGCCGGGAGGCTTTATTTTACGCACCAGATAGGTGCCGTTCTCATATACCACAAGGCGGTACGTATCATTAAGGCTGTCAATGCCCGATGGTAGTATTACATTGGTATTCCAGAATTGCAGGTAGTTATGCTCATAGGCATAGATGTAGCACGGCAGGTTGCCCAGGTCTTGCACCTCTTCCTGGGTAAGAGAGTCTCTGAACATGCGGTTCAGCAGGTCGGTATCAGTTTCCAGTTGTGCAAAGGCCGCTGCCCGCATCCGCAGGTCGGCGGTGATGGTATTGGTCATCTCACCCGGTTCAGAATACCGGTTCTGGGCATAGTAGTAGTAGCCTGCTGTTGTCCACAGCAGCAGGCTCAGCAGTAGCCAACCCAGGTATGGATACCGTCTGAACATATCAGCCCTTTCTTTCCTCAGCTTTTACTTCGTTCCACAATGCATCCATTTCCCACAGGGTCATATCATGCAGGTGCTTGCCTGCCGCCGCAGCCTTATCCTCCAGTGCCCTGAAGCGTCTTATGAATTTCTGATTGGTACGCTCCAGCGCATGTTCCGGGTCTACCTTTATAAAGCGGGCATAGTTGATGAGGGCAAACATCACATCGCCAAATTCATCTTCCATCTTATCCTGCTCGCCACTGGCTACCGCCTCATACAGCTCCGCCACTTCCTCATCTACCTTGTCGCGTACCTGTGCCGTGTTCTCCCATTCAAAGCCCACCGTCTTTGTCTTTTCCTGTAGTCTCAGGGCCTTTATCAGTGCAGGCATAGAGGCAGGCACCCCCGCCAGTATAGATTTCTTTCCTTCCTTCAGTTTCAGCTTTTCCCAGTTCTGCTTCACACCCTCCTCATCCTCTATTTTCACCGTGCTGTATATGTGTGGATGGCGGCTCACCAGTTTGTTACACACACCTTCTATTACATCATCCATACTGAAATGCCCCTGCTCTGCCCCTATCTTGCTGTAGAATACTATGTGCAGCAGCATATCGCCCAGCTCTTCCTTCAGTCCCTGCCAGTTCTCGTTCGATATGGCATCCGTCAGCTCATAAACCTCTTCCAGCGTTTGGGGGCGCAGGGTATGTATAGTTTGTTTCTTGTCCCACGGGCACTGCTCACGCAGCTCATCCATGATGCGCCGCAGCCGCTCCAGCGAATTATTATATGACATAGTAGCCTAAAGGTAAGCAGAATGCGGCTAGCTGCTATGTAATCCTTTATATGCAGGTATGGCTCATTGGGGTATAAGATGAGGCGATTCTTTTCACAATCACACCCCTCCTGCTCACAATCAGCCCGTCCCAAATGAAACTATCGTAACTTGTAGTGCATAAAGTGTCCGGTTATCCGGCCTGTATTATATAATAAGTGGCTTCTTGCCCCGGCAATAGTTATATAGTGGATAGTCTGCAGCAGCAAATTTCAGAAATATGGTCCCATCCCGTAGTAGGTAGGATTATCATCATATCTATAGGCCTCACTGTTATATGGCTTATAGTAAAAGGCATACAGAAAAGCCTGCTCATTAAGATACATGACAATGACAACCGCTACCGGGCTAAAAAGTTTACAGGCTCTGCCGGGTACATTTTTGCCATCATTCTCATTGCCGTCGTCTATAGCGATAAGATAGGTGGTTTTACCGTAGCGCTCGGGGTAGCAGGTGCGGGTATTGCATTTGCCCTGCAGGAGGTCATTGCATCTTTCGCTGGCTGGCTGGCTATCCTCTTTGGTGGCTTCTACAAGCCGGGCGATAGGGTGCAGTTGGGTGGCATAAAGGGCGATGTAATGGATATAGGCGTACTGCGTACCACCATTATGGAAACCGGCCAGTGGGTGGACGGAGACCTGTACAACGGGCGCATCGTACTCATAGCCAATAGTTTCGTGTTCAAAGAGCCCGTTTTTAATTACTCCGGCGATTTCCCTTTTTTGTGGGACGAGATTAAGATACCCATCCAGTACGGCAGCGATTATGAAATGGCTACAGCACTCATAGAGAAGGTAGGGCAGGAAATAGCCGGCGACCATTCCGATAAATCCACCGAGAAGTGGCATGCCCTGCAGTACAAATACCGGCTGGAAGAAGCACAGACGGCTCCTATGGTGTCGCTCGTGGCCAATGACAATTGGGTGGAGTACACACTGCGCTATGTGGTAAACTATAAGCGCAGACGCTCTGTTAAAACCGCGCTTTTCACACGTTTGCTACACGAAGTAGATGCTACAGGTGGTCGCGTTAAGTTTGCATCAGCTACATTCCAGTTGGTGGGTGTACCTGAGATGGATATTAATATCACTAAAAAGCAGGAACATGATGCCCCGTAGGTGCCTGCTTTTATAGCACCCTACACATATTTCTATTCACGTTAACATCTGTCCCCGTATCTTTATTACTAATCGTAGAGATAGCGCTGCTGTATTAATTTCTTTCTCTCAGGACATTGAGATTCATTTCCCGCCTTTTCTATTTACATCTCAGTTTCCGATGATAGTATTCATTTTTTTCGTGACCATATGGTATGCGTCACTTTTTTCTCAGACATTTTTTCAGCACAGGTATGCTGCTCATGGTGCCTTTACTATGAGTAAAGGATGGGAGCGCTTTTTCTTTATCCTGGCATACATAACACAGGGCTCTTCCTATATGAGTCCCCGCACCTATGCCATAATGCACAGGCTGCACCATGCCTATACCGATACCGATAAAGACCCCCACTCTCCATCATTCTCTCCCAATGTATTTGCTATGATGTGGCGCACAAGACGCTATTATCAGGATATATTTCATGGTCGTATAGAAGTAGAGAGCCGCTTTACGAAGAATGTGCCCGAATGGGCATCTTTCGATCGTTTTGCTAATGGACGGTTTTCCCGGCATTTATGGGTGGCTATATATGTAGTGTTCTTCCTGCTGTTCGCCCATAGTGCATGGCTATATCTGTTGCTGCCGGTAATTATTATTATGGGCGCATTTCATGGTGCGGTTATCAATTGGTTTGCACACAAATACGGCTATATAAACTTTAAACTGAAAAACACTTCTATGAATCTCTTTTTTGTAGATGTGCTCATGCTCGGGGAGTCCTACCATAACAATCACCACAAATACCCCTCATCGGCCAATTTTGGCAAAAGATGGTTTGAGATAGACCCTGTATATCCCGTTATATGGTTTCTGGACAGGATACACGTTATCAGAATTGCCCGGCAGGAAATCGTCTCACCTGCCGCTGGCTGATGCGGTGCTTATACCTTTTTCAGCCATCCGGTTATACTCATACGCGGGCGGTGTGCTACCGCTACCTCATGGTCCAGCGCATCACTCTGAAAGAAAACCGTTTTCCCGTTTTCCGGCAGTATATGCTGGGCATCCCGGTCATCATGGTATATAATGAGTTGCCCGCCATCGGCAGCCATCCAGTTGTCGTTCAGATAGTTAATCATAGAAAACTTGCGGCTGTTATTATTTCTGAACTGGTCTTTATGCCGTGCATAGAATGCTCCTGGCTCATAAAGTGTGTAGTGAAACTCGCAGGCGTTGATGCCCGTATAGCAGGTGCGGTTCAGATAGGCTATGAAGCGGGCTATGATATCCAGAAACTCTTTTTCCGCATCATTGTCAGTGTCTTCCTTCAGCCATAGCGTTTTATCACTGCGTATGCTGGTAGCATGGGTGTGTTGTGTAGCGCTGCCGATGCCGGCTGTTTTCAGTACGCCCCGTTCTTTATGTGCCATAATATTCTGCACAAGTGCAGCAGATAACTGCTGGTTGATGAACGTGCCCGATTGGCCTACCTTACCGGTAATGAAGCTCTCTATCAGCTCCTCAAATTGCGCTTCCATAAAACGGCGCGCAATGTCCTCCGATTTGTTTGATATAAAAATTTTTTGTTGTTATAAATAAAGTGTATCTGCATGGTTTTAGGTTTACTATACATGTCTGTCATGTTTATTTAAAAACAAATTCAATCATTTGTTATTTGTTTTCAGATAGTGATTTTCTACTCATGCGTCCTGTTGGGATGTTGACGCTTTTATCACAGAAAAGGGCTTTAAAAATGCACCGGATACCGATTGGGTAATAGGAATACTTGCGTATAATGAGGTGTTCTTACACGGTACACTATATGTGGCAATCTTTGATATAAAACACATTCATTATTCATGTTTCGTATGTGTGTAGGGTGTAAACAGCATCACGAAACACGGTTCATACCTAATCCTCACCGTGAAACATTACCTTTGCGCAAAATTTCAAAATCTCTAAAGTATAATGGCATTACAGGCAGGGATAGTGGGTTTACCCAACGTCGGAAAATCAACACTGTTTAACGCGGTGAGCAATAGCGCAAAAGCTCAGGCATCTAATTACAGGTTCTGTACCATAGAGCCCAACGTAGGACAGGTAGATGTGCCGGACGAAAGGCTGGATAAGCTGGCCGAGCTCGTACAGCCACAGCGTATTCTGCCCACCACATTTGAGTTTGTGGATATTGCCGGTCTCGTAAAGGGTGCCAGCAAGGGCGAAGGTCTGGGTAATAAGTTTCTTGCCAATATTCGTGAGGTAGATGCTATCGTACACGTAATACGCTGCTTTGAAGATGATAACATCCTCCGTGAGGAAGGTGCTATTAACCCTATCGGCGATAAGGAGATAATAGATACTGAGCTGCAGCTCAAAGACCTGGAGAGTGTAGAGAAGAAGATACAGCGTGTAGAAAAAATAGCAAAAGCGGGCGATGCTAAAGCAAAGCGTGCCCATGAGGTACTGATAAACTGCCGTGAGCATCTGGGCGAAGGCAAAAACATTCGTGCCCTGCAGCTGGAAGGAGAAGACCACGAGGCAATAGCAGACTTGTTCCTGCTTACAGAAAAACCGGTATTATATGTGGCCAATGTAGATGAGGCGGCACTGCTTACAGGTAATAAATACTCTGAAGCGCTGGTAAAGGCTGCAGAGGCTGAAGGGGCGCAGGTCATAGTAATGAACAACAGTATAGAAGCGCAGATATCAGAGCTGGAGACTAAGGAAGATAAAGAAATGTTCCTGAGTGAGTACGGCCTTACCGAGCCGGGTCTGGACCGTCTCATACGCTCTACTTATACCCTGCTCAATCTTATTACTTATTTCACAGCAGGTGTGCAGGAAGTACGCGCATGGACCATCCTCCGTGGCTGGAAAGCGCCGCAGGCTGCCGGTGTCATTCACTCAGACTTTGAAAAAGGTTTTATCAAAGCAGAGGTAATAGCATACAACGATTACGTAAACTTTAAGTCAGAAGCAGCCTGCCGTGAAAATGGTAAACTGCGCATAGAGGGTAAGGAGTACGTGGTGAATGATGGTGATGTGATGCACTTCCGTTTCAATGTATAATGTGTATTATACCAGATAATATGAAGGAATGGCACACTACCCGTGTGCCATTCGTGTTACATACAGGCTTATGAGAGCAATGGCGGTGTTACTGGTTATGTTATTGTCGGCGCTTGGGCTGCTGATACTGGCCGCACGCCTGTACAAGTACGCTCAGGAGAGAAAGCCGCAACCACCTGTGGCATCGGTATTTACACCCTGGAGTGGCCCCGATGCCAGGCAATATATAGATAGTCTCCGCACCGGCGATGTCGCATTACGTATGGGGCGTGGCACATTCAGCCGTATGCTGGCCGCTTTCAATCAGAGGGATAAAAGCTATTCTCATTGCGGCCTGGTGGTTGTAGAGCATGGCTATCCGTTCATATACCATTGTGAGGGCGCAGAGGGAGATAACCACCCCTGCATCCGGCGCGACTCCGCCTCATGGTTTTTTGCCCCCTCTGCTAATGTTGCCGCAGCTGCAGTGCGTTACAGTATGGCCGATAGTATCAAAGACAGCATGCCCCTGCTTATTCAGAGGTGGCGCACACGCCGTCCCGTATTTGATGCCTTGTTCGACCTTAATACTGATAATGAGCTGTATTGTACCGAGTTTGTATACAAGGTCATTACCCGGCTCATGGCCGATAGTACCTACCTGCCATTGAGTACACTGAATGCCCGCCGTTTTGCAGGCACTGACGATTTGTATCTGAATCCGCATGCAGCCTTCATTTGGCAGGTGAGATTTTAGTAATAACTTTGTGAGCAATGCTATCAGGTATGATTAAGAACGTTTTCGGGATATTATTGGTCGCTGCTTTTTCATTCGTACTTGCGGGATGCGGTAAGAATTCTGCCGAAGGGGTAGCCCGTACATGGCTTACCGCTTTTCATCATATGGATGCCGACCCCGCTATAAAGTTGTCTACACCGGCTACCCGCAATCTGATAGAGACGCTCAGCTCACTTTCTGGTGAGATACCGGAAAAAACACAGAAAGAACTGGACAAAATCACTGTCACTATTAAAAGTGTACAGGAAGAGCGCGATAAAGCGGTAGTGATATACACTACTTCTGATAATCCCGTTGAGCGGAAACTGAATCTGGTACGCCAGGCCGACAAATGGCTGGTTGCTTTCACCAAAGCAGACCTTCAGGCCGAGATGAGTTCCCGCCCTTCTGAGCCTGAGCAGGAATATGGCCCGGTATCCATTACGCCAGGTGTACCCGGTGTTATCAGTGGCGAAGATGATAATACTGCCGGTGAATAACTCCCGCTGTCGCTATATGGTAGTTAATGTATTGTCCGCATCTTTACCTATCTTCATAAGTTCCAGGTAACCGCAGCTCCCGGTGCTTTGGTCTGGTATTACCCCCCGTCAATGAACAGACTGTACTTACTGCTGATACTGGTATTGCTGGCCTCATGTCACCCTGGCGATGAGGTAAGCACTGCTTTGCTGCCTCTGAAACAGGGGGGGGCATACGGCTATGTCACCAGGCTGGGCAGTGATGAGATACCTTTTATCTTCAGCAGGGCTAGTTGTTTTTCAGGTGGTGTAGCTGCTGTAGCCATAGGCAATCCCATGAGGTGGGGATACATAGATAACGCTGGCCGGTATGTTATAAAGCCCATATACAGTTATGCTACATCCTTTAGTGAGGGAGTAGCATTTGTGGTACGTGATGGTGCAGCTCCCGAGGCTATAGATAAAAACGGCATCAGGCTATTCTCCTTGCCCGATGTGCAGAGTGTAGAGAATTTCAGTGAGGGGCTGGCTGCATACAGCGTGCTGGATAAAACAGGAGAAATCTGGGGTTTCGTGGACCGTGATGGGCAGACCGTAATAGCGCCTGCACATGCTGCCGTTAGTTATTTTTCTGAAGGACTGTGTGCAGTAATGGGGCCTAACGGCTACTGGGGCTATATTGACGAAAATGGCAAAACAGCGCTGGAGCCGGTATATAATAATGCACACCCGTTTATGAACGGACTGGCAAAGGTCATGCTGCGTGGTCGCTGGGCAGTTATTGACCATAAGGGCCATGCAGTTATCCCACCCCGGTACAACGATATAGATGTGGATGGAGGCCTTTTCCTGGTAAAGGAGGGCGATAAGTGGGGCTGGATAAATAAGGAAGGGCGTACGGTTATTCCCATCAGGTTTGCCGATGCATACCCCTTCAGTGATAATGATATGGCAGCAGTAAGGTTGGGGGAGAAGTGGGGCTACATCAATGGCTTTGGCAAATTTGTGATACCAGCCACTTACGATTTCGCTTTTGGGTTTGAAAATGGTCTGGCGCTGGTACAGGTAGATGGTAAATATGGGTTCATCAACAAAGAGGGGCAAATGGTCATCCCCGCAGAATATGAGCATGTGGCTGTGGACTATTTTATCAGATACTTTGCCCGAACCAGCGCGCGTTATAGCGTTAAAACCGACATTAACAGTCCGGAAAGAATAGCGTATAAATGGCTCACCGGCTTCTATCATATGGATTATTACGAAGCCTCCCGCAATGCTACCAAAGAAACCGGCATTCTCATGGACCAGTTTGCCGATCTTACTGATATGATATCTGATTCATCGCGGCAGGAGATGATGGGACTTATCGTAGGTATCTCTGACTGCGTCGTAAGTGGCGACAAGGCTGTTGTAACATATACCCTCTCTGACAATCGCAGGCGGGTGCAGAAACTGTATCTTGTGAAGCGGGAAGGCCGCTGGCTGGTAGAGTTCCCGGTAGAAGGGCTGCCTGCTCCGGGTCAGTAAGCAGGGTTACATTATACTTATTATATTCATACTGTCTGAAATATTAGAAAATGGTTCTTAGTAGGTTCTGGCTGGTAATAATAACAATATCGGTAGTCTATATTCTCGGTATGCTGGCCGTGGGCAATACCTATTCTATCGATTATGTGGTAAATGGTAAGAAGGACGACGCCTATGTAATAAAGGAGTTGTATGTAAAAGACCTCTCACCCTCCATGGCCGATAGTATTAATGCATCAGCATCGCATAGCTATACCATTCATGGCCGCACCGCAAAGGAAGATACGGTCTATACATTGCAGCACGGTGTAGTGAAGGTGACCGCCGGCCGTCAGGCTGCCGATGGTGTACTGCCTACCTGCCGCAGCGCTATATTTGATCTTCTGTTACCACTCATAGCTTATCTGTCATTCTTCTGTGGTATACTGCAGCTGCTCATAGACTCTGGCGCATCCGAAAAACTGGCCCGCAGGCTTAGTCCCGTATTTGTGAAGATATTCCCCGAGGTGCCGGAGCGCCACCCGGCCATTTCTTACATGACACTCAATTTCGCAGCTAACTTTCTGGGGCTGGACTCTGCCGCTACACCCTTTGGCCTCAAGGCTATGGAGAGCCTGCAGGAGCTCAATCCCGACAAGGAAAGGGCCAGTAATGCACAGATAATGTTTCTGTGCCTGCATGCAGCAGGCCTCACACTTATACCTACATCTATCATAGGCTACAGGGCTGCGCAGAATGCAGAAAACCCGGCCGATGTTATGCTGCCTTGTATCATCACTTCATTTATAGGTACACTCGCAGCGCTTATTATAGTAGGTATCCGCCAGCGTATCAATTTCAGGAGCGCTACCTTACTACTGGCCATTGGAGGCATAATGGGCGTGCTGGCTGGCCTCATGTGGTATGTAACCGGGCTGGGAATAGCAGAGAAGAATCACTTTACAGGCAATGTTTCCAATGTTATTCTGCTGTCTATTATTCTGGGCATACTTATTTATGCTGCATTCCATGAAAAGGTATTTGCCGCACAGGGCAAAAACGTGTTCTCATCCTTTGTAGATGGGGTATCATCCGGCTTGCAGACGGGTATCACCATATTCCCCTATATACTGGGTATGCTTGTTGCTATCTCACTGTTCCGCAATAGTGGTGTATTTGAAATTATATCAGGAGGGCTGGCTAAAGTATTCCTGCTCATGCATGTAGATAAGGGTATTGTTGATGCGCTGCCCGTAGCCATACTGCGCCCGTTCAGCTCCAGCGGTTCACGGGGCTTCATGATAGATGCCATGCAGACATATGGTGTCGATTCTCTGGCAGGCCGTTTATCCAGCGTATTCCAGTGCTCTGCCGAGACCACATTTTATGTCATAGCAGTATACTTTGGTAGCGTAAAGGTCAAAAACACCCGCTACACATTATCATCCATGCTCCTGGTAGACCTCATATGCGTCATCGCTGCAATAGTGGTTTGCAGTATCTTCTTCTGATGGCGCAAAAGGGGGATTGCTTACCAGTAAGCTACCTGAATATCCGGTACGTAGTACGGAGTAGTGGAATAAGGATTACCCGGAATAGTCACCAGAGAGTCGGTTGTAGGCATTGCCCCCTGCTCTCCTCTTATCTTATAAGAAGTGCCATTGCTGCAGTAATGATTCTTGGAGGTAGCATTTTCATGCTCTATTGCCGAGAAGTAGTATATCCTGTTCGATGGTAGTAGGGTTATCTCCCAGTTGTAATCATAGGTCTCAGTGCCCTTATATGGGAAATCCATGCTTTTATCTGAAAGCCCTACTTTATCCAGTTTTATAGGAAGAAATATTTCTGATAATTCTGAGAAGCCTGTCTCTTTATTGAACTTCCTTACCATAGCAGCAGTGTCCGGCACCTTTGTGGTCGACAGCGAGCTGATGAATATAACTTTACCAATTGTCTTGGTTTCACAATTGATAGTCTTTTTGCAGGAATATAAGCCGGATGCAACACCGAGCATCAGTAAAATGCTTGCAGCACTTCTCATGTTTACGTTACTGGTTTTAAACAAAGGTACAATATAAGGTCAATTTTGTTTATAAGCAAATAACCTTGTGTACATCTGCCACAGGTGCCTCTGTTCCTGCCAGCTTTCCACACTCAGTGAATTGTGTCCTATGGTGTATCTTTGCGCTCTCAATTGAAAAAATAACTATATGCAAATGGAACGCAGTATTCGCTCGGCACTGATTTCTGTATTTTATAAAGATGGCCTTGAGCCTATTGTGCGTCGCCTGCATGAGCTGGGCGTAGCCCTCTATTCTACCGGGGGTACGCAGTCATTTATAGAAAAGCTCGATATTCCCTGCACTCCTGTAGAGCAGGTTACAGGTTATCCCTCTATACTCGGCGGTAGGGTTAAAACTTTGCACCCCGGTGTTTTCGGTGGCATCCTCGCCCGCCGCGATTTGCCCGAAGATATGGAGCAGGCAGAGCAGTACAGCATCCCCATGCTGGACCTCGTAATTGTAGACCTCTACCCATTCGAGGAAACCGTAAAGCAGACCGACGACGAGAAAACTATTATTGAAAAGATAGATATCGGTGGGGTATCACTTATACGTGCCGCAGGTAAAAATCATAAAGATGTTTGCATTATTGCATCCCGCCATCAGTACGGGGAGCTGCTGGAAGTGCTGGACCGTGGCAATGGTGTTACCACCCTGGAAGAGCGTCGCCGTTTTGCCGCAGTAGCATTTGCTGAGTGTGCACATTACGATGTGGCCATTGCCGCATGGTTCAACCGTGACGACAATAGCGACTACAGCCAGTGGTCATTTAATAATAAGTATCCACTGCGCTACGGTGAAAATCCCCACCAGAAAGCCGCATTTTATGGCAATATAGATGCCCTGTTCAATAAGCTGAACGGTAAAGAGCTGTCTTACAATAATCTTGTAGATGTAGATGCTGCCTGCCAGATTGTATCTGAATTTACCAATCCCGTATTTGCCGTTATCAAGCATACCAATGTATGTGGCATAGCAGAGCGCAGCACCATAGGCGAGGCATGGGAAGCAGCCCTGGCCGGCGACCCCGAAAGCGCATTTGGCGGTGTCCTCGCTACCAATATGCCGGTAGATGTAGCCACTGCAAAGAAGATAAATGAGCTGTTTTTTGAAATACTCATAGCTCCCGCATATGACGAAGATGCTCTGGAAGTACTGCGTACTAAGAAAAATCGCATCCTGCTCCAGCAGAAAGGTGCATTTTATCCCACAAAGGAATATAAACGCGTACTCAACGGTATTCTGGTTCAGAGTGCCGATGACAAAAGCTTTAATGAGTGGACAGATGCAGGCGCACGCCCCTGCACCAGTGAGGAAAAAGAAGACCTGCTTTTCGCCAATATTGTATGCAAGCATCTGAAATCCAATGCAATAGCTATAGTTAAGGGCCGGCAGCTGATAGGAAAAGGTTGCGGACAAACCAGCCGTGTAGATGCACTGCGTCATGCGCTGGACAAGGCAAAACAGTCTGGCTTCACCACTCAGGGGGCAGTTATGGCGTCCGATGCGTTTTTTCCGTTCAATGACTGTGTTATTATGGCGCATGATGCCGGTATTACCGCTGTCATACAGCCGGGCGGCTCTGTTCGTGATGCCGATAGTGTGGCATATTGCCGGGAGCATGATATGGCTATGGTTATGACACAGCTGCGCCATTTTAAGCACTAGAAGCATACAACCCGGTTACTGAAATTTCAATGTCCATAGGCTGGCAGGAATCCGGAATATAGACTTACTTTTGCGCGTAAATCATCAGCCGGCAGATGCCGGTGCATATAAATAATATGTTGCACGATATACAGATACTGAACGAGAAAGAAACCCGCGCCGGATTTGGTGAAGGGATACTGGAAGCCGGACGCCGCAACCCCAATGTGGTAGCGCTTACTGCCGACCTTGCCGGCTCACTGAAGCTGAACGCCTTTATTAAAGAGTTTCCTGAACGTTTCATCCAGTGTGGCATAGCTGAGGCCAATATGATAGGTGTGGCGGCAGGTCTTACCATTGGCGGTAAGGTTCCGTTCACCACCACATTTGCCAACTTTTCTACCTCGCGTGTTTACGACCAGATTCGCCAGAGCGTGGCATATAGCGGCAAGAATGTAAAGATATGTGCATCGCATGCCGGTCTCACACTCGGTGAAGATGGTGCTACTCATCAGGTACTGGAAGACATCGGCATGATGAAAATGCTGCCCGGTATGTCCGTAATCGTTCCTTGCGACTTTAACCAGACAAAGGCAGCCACTATAGCTGTTGCAGAGCATGAAGGCCCGGTTTATCTGCGTTTTGGCCGCCCTAAGTGGCCAAACTTCACTGCCGAAGGTCAGGACTTTCAGATAGGTAAGGCTCAGGTACTGGCAGAGGGTACAGATGTATCTATTATAGCATGCGGTCATATGGTATGGCTGGCGGTAGAAGCCGCAAAAGCCCTTGCCGAAAAAGGCATCAGCGTTGACCTTATCAACATGCACACCATCAAGCCGCTCGATGAGCAGGCCATCATAGCATCCCTCAGCAAAACCGGCTGTGTAGTCACAGCCGAGGAGCATCAGATAAACGGAGGCCTTGGAGATAGCGTCGCTAATGTTGCCGGTCGTCACTGCCCCGTACCACATGAGTACGTAGCCGTTATGGATACCTTCGGCGAGAGTGGCACACCTAAGCAGCTGCTCGATAAGTATGGTCTCACATCTGCAGCCATCATAGCAGCCGCAGAGAAAGTCCTTGCACGCAAAGCAAAGTAACTGATATCAGAATAGTATAAAAAGAGCGACCCGCCATCCGGCGGGTCGCTCTTTTTACAGCAGCGTAAACGACTTCATAAACTTATCTATCGCAGCATTATTGTCATGCTCCTTCTCGCACGATACCGACTGCAGGTATAACCGGCTCTGCACCAGATACAGTTGCATGTAGGCAAAGCCCTTCCCGTCCATGATGGCCATTTTCACCTTCCGTCCGGGATATTCTTTATAGTTTATTTTTATATCCAGCAGCTTGCTGGCCTTGTTTTCAGCCACTGCAGTGCCTATTACTTCCTTCATAAAGTTGTCTATGATCACATCCTTATACTCAGAGCTGATGAGCGTATCAGGATAGTCCACAAATGAAAGACTGTACACAAGGTTATCATCCTTAAATTTACCCACCTCATGCGTCAGTATATTACGGGCCAGCTTACCCGCCGATGATTTTACCGAGTCGCGCGATACCACCGCCTGGCGCGGAAAAAGTATCTTGAATCCTGCCTCTTTATTTTCCATCCATACCCAGTCCGACGGGGCAAAGCTGCACAGTACAGTCACAAGCAGCAGCGCAAACAGTTTCATTTTCTTCATAAGCACCGGTAATAGGGGCCAAAGTTAGCCAACAATTCGCTAAAGCTCGTTGCCACCGCATTGGTTTTCACATATGCTGCATTAAAAAATCGTAACTTTGCATCCACTGCAATCGTGGGTAAACCACTGTGTATCAGTACCGGGGCCGACCGGTTTTGACAGCATTTCTGCAGGGTGTGTAAGCATGTCGTGCGTTGTGTAATTAGCACGTTAATCTGAATACCCAACCAATAGAAGGCGAATATTCTTACGCCATGGCTGCCTAATCAGAGATTAGACACCCTTTATAGCCGCCGGGAAGGCTGCCAGTTGCCGTCCCCGCCGCCGAATCAAACAATAACCGGATAGGCCTGTGCCCACTGCGTGTACAGGATGAAAACTTCAGCAGGTAAGGAGGTAGTAGGTTTGTGCGGCTCCGGCCACCTCCCCACAATTAATGCCGTAATACACATGTAGAAAGCATATCGGGCAAATGTTTGGACGCGGGTTCGACTCCCGCCGGCTCCACAGACGTTGTTTTTTAACGTTCACTTTTTGTACAAAACCCCTGACAATCAGGGGTTTTGTGTTTTTATGAGTTCTATGGTGTTTACTTTCTTTTGATACCCTTTTGATACCCGTTTTTTTTGAATTGCAGAATAGAGGGTAAAAAAATCCCTTCTATATGTCAGGCCATTACTCCCGGGTAGTTTCGCTGCCATGAGTAAAAAGGCAATCCGCTATACACCGGTATATAACCGCAAAAAACAGCTCAACAAAGACGGTACCGGTCTGATACAAATTGAAGCGTACAAGGATGCAGCAAGAGTATATTTCAGTACTGGCATTTATGTAAAGCCGGCAAGTTGGGATAACAGCAAATGCATGGTGATAAAGCACCCGGATAGCTACGATCTCAATAACAGGGTAATTCAGTTCATTGAACAATGCAAAGACATTGAACATAAACGCAACAGAACAAACCCCGATTTTTCTGTTTATGATCTCAAAAATGCAATGGAGAATCTTGCAGCCGGGGAGAGCTTTATTTCATTTACACTGGCGCAGATTGAGAAGCAAAAGAACCTGTCAGCAGCTACACAGGTAAAGTATAAAAAAACTATCAACACCTTTCACGAGTTCTCAAAAACCGGCGTAACGTTTGCGCAACTCAACAATAAACTGATTGATGATTTCGATTACTATCTGATCAGTGAAGGTTTAATCCCCAGCACAAGGAAACTGTACTTTAAAACACTTGCAAAATATGCAAGGCTTGCTGTGAGGCATGGTTTGCTCGAGCATAATAAAAACCCATTCCCTGATAAAAAAATAATAGCAGATAAAACTACCCGGTATAGCCTCACAGATAAAGAACTGAAAAGCCTCGAAGGATTAAAGTTTGTGCCGGCACAGCAGCACCTTGAAGTAATCAGGGATTTGTTTCTACTGCAATGCTATACCGGATTGAGGTTTAGCGATGCCTCCCGGCTCAGCAAAGAGCATGTACACAAAACCAATGAGGGTATTGAGGTACGTATGATATCAGAGAAGGAAAACAAGACCGTCAATTTGCCGCTTGCCTACCTGTTCAGAGACAAAGGCAGGCAGAGCCGCCCGGAGCGGCTCATTAAGAAGTATTGGCGTGATGATAAGCACCCCTTCTTTCTATCGCTGAAAACCCAGCAGACAAGCAGCGCAAACAACCAATATGTAAACAGGCAACTGAAAGAAATACAAGCTATGGCTGGAGTACAAACCAAATTAACTAATCATGTGGGTAGGCACACCTTTGCCACTTACCTGGTATGGCGTGTACCATTGCCCATAGTGCAGGAGCTGCTACAGCATAGCAAGGTCGAAACGACAATGATTTACATTCATGTTGGGAGCGATAAGGTAAAGGAGCATTTGAAGAAAATTACAGACTGGATATAGTGTAAAGGCTATTTTTTTCTGTCAAATACAAGAATATATTTTTCAACTATTTCCCACATATCAGTTTGAAGAGCTTGTGTTAACTCTTCTTCTGTTGCATAATTAGCATCTATATGCTTTTTAACAATGTTTGTCCAGTCATTTTCGAGAGCATCTTTTGCTTTCATTTGCTCATCGGTAAAATGCCTATATAGCCACTTATTGCTGTTTACTTCCGTTTTCTTTATTAATTCAATTATTTCCTGAATTTCTTTACCATTTCGGGGGTCCTGTTGTAGTATCTTTTCAAGCTTTTCAATAGCAGAATGGCCACATAAACTCCAAAGTCTAATCCCCCATTCTATATCCTTTGTAGCCTGTATTATACCTACTAATTTATCTCGCAATTCATCTGCTTCATCAGAAAAGAATGCCTCGATTGGAACTTCCAGCAAATCAGCAATTTTTATCAAAGTACTTACCTTAAAAGAATTGTTTTTCAGCATCCGGTAGAAACCGGCATTGGTCATTTCAATGGAGTTATATACATGCTCCATTTTCATTCCTTTTCTCTCAACAATTTCTTTTATTCTTTTCCCAATATCCATTTTAACAAAAAGAATGCGTACAAAAGATTGCACATTTGCATACTTTTGTACGTATATTTACATAATATTGTACACCTGACATAAAAGTAACAATTTATGAATAAACAAGACCAGTGCAAAAAAAGCGTTGACAACGCCACAATTCTGATGACTTTGTTACGAATTGAAAAAAGAATCGAGCGTTTAGATACTCAAAACAATTTGAACAAGGAGTATTTGACGACACTTGAAGCCTGCACCTATATGGGATGTACTCGGGGAATGATATGGAAAATGGTAAAATCGGGTAAAATTACTCGCTTAAAACTGGATAATGGTCGTACCTATTATGCAGCCGCCGAACTGAAAAAACTCATTGAATCACCGGTTGAAACTGCTGCATAATGGTAGTCCTCATTAGAGATCGGCAGAAAGCAATAATAGAAGCACTATCACTATTTGTGCCTGAAAGAGAAATGCTAAAGAAAATACGGCGGGCAAGTAGCGGCCGTGTCAGTGATCTGGAGGCATTGACCCGAAAAGAGGCGTTTGTGCTATTGCGTGAGTTGACACAGCAGCCATCAGTAATAAAAACTGTTAACCCAATCATGCAATCCCATGGCCAGTAAATACAAAAGTAACTGTACTGCAGCCCGGCTCATTTACTGGTACCGGCAAAGACAGATCATATTGCCTGTATTTGATAGCAGTTAGAAAAAGTATAGGCGACCTAAACAGTCGCCTACGAATTTGATCTTGTACGTCCTTGCAGGGACGGCTTGAAATAATCAAAATAGCCCTGGCGGTCAACCAACCTTTTTAATAATCTCAAACAAAACAAAGATATGTCAAATTCAATTGATGTAGCACACAAAACAACCTCACTCTCCGGGTTTGATATGGAGTATGCTGATACAGAAAAAATAGGGAGTGTATTCAGGGAGATATTCGGGGAGTTCACATTGAGGGAAATCAGACGGCAGCTCACTGAAAACATAAGAGGAATATTACAAAATGCAATACAATCTACGCCTGTAGATAATCCAATGCCGGCAGCTAAGGGAGCGCTGTTGTTTTCTCTGATATTGGAAGCAACAATGAACCTCAATCAGGATATCAGAATTGCTGACTTCGAGGATATCACCATAGGTGCCGATCTGAAAGACATTCTATGGATGTTTACCGATACAGAAATTATGAGTTGGGCAACCGATGCTACAGACTATTTCTTGTCATTGGATGATCGGGGGTTGATCTATGTCCAACTGGCGCAAATAATAAGTATGCTCTGCAATGTTAAGTTAATGACACAGGTAGTTGTAAGGCATGGAAAGAAAGCAATGCAGCCAATTGCAAATTAGTTGTGAACCTATAGCCCTATCGGCTTAGGTTAGGTTAGTAACTATAACCCTATCATTTTTGAGGCTCTTTGCATATCTCAAAAAAGCCTCAAAAAAAATCTAAAAACGGCTGAAAAATAGCTGAAAACAGTTCCCAAAAACTCTAAAAACCGCTACCAATGCGAATTGAGGCACAAAGAAGCAAAAAAACAACATTCCCCGGGCAGCTCCGGTATGCAGTCTTTTTGCTGCTTACTGAGCATGCTAATGGTGAGTACTTATCAGCAGCCGAAATACATGCAAGATTTCTTGACACAGACTTTTCCTGTACTCAAAATACCATCAGAGCAGCATTGGCAGATATGGTCGTATTTGTACGATCTGACAAATACGACTTACAAATTATCAAAGGAAAAAAAGGGAAGAACGTTCGAACAGATTTATACCGACTTGTAGAAAGGAAAAGACGATAACAACATGTAAATACACACCAAATATTCACGCTCTATTGCTGTCAAGATTTCACAACCATAGCTTTATAATAATTGACAACCCATAGAATGCACGACCCATTAATAAGTTATTATACTAATTTGAATACAGTTGCAGGTGACGTCCCCGTAAGTGAGCTCATTACTGCAATCCGAACGGGTTTAATACAGGGAATCAGCTATTCTGATACTATTACCCGGATACGCAAAGAGACCGACAAAAACACCATCAGCAAACTAAAGAAGGGCTTACCAAAGGTTACATTGTCCGGCACATTCGACCAACATAGAATTAATGATAAATTCCTTTCTCACTCCGGTTTACTTCAAATAGATATTGATGAGCTACCGCCAGATGTGGCAAGCTATGCTGAACTCCGGAAGACACTGCAAAACGACAAATATACTTTTGCCTGTTTTAGCTCACCATCAGACAAGCTAAAGCTAATAGTAAAAATCCCATCAGATAAAGAGAGTCATTTGGCTGCATTTTTAGCAGTAGAAAGCTATTACCTCAGTAAGTATCAAATAAAAATAGACCGTGCCACTAAAGATGTTACCCGGCTCTGTTTCCTAAGCTACGACCCGGAAATATTCATCAATCAGAACTCTGCAGTATATACCAAAATAACTGTAGCGGCCACACCCCAAAAGAAAACACCACCCAGAGCACCGAATTACCCCACTACTGACAAATCCACAGATATAGAAAACTGTCTGCAACAAATAGAGCGCAACAGGATAGACATTACCGGCTCTTATGCCGATTGGGTGAAAATTGGCTTTGCAATTGCAGATGGTTTCGGAGAGACCGGAAGGGATTACTATCACCGGGTCAGCATATTCTATAGTGGGTACAATACCGATGAAACCAATGCTCAATACACTAACTGCCTCAAAGGAAATGGCAAAAACAAGGTGCAGCTTGCTTCATTTTTTCAGGCTTGTAAAGATTATGGAATTGACACCAAAAGACCTTTAAAAGCAGTTCAAAAACTGCATAAAAATGAACAAAAAACAGCCCAAACAAACCATAGAGAAGGAACAGGTCAGATTGACGACTTTAAAAAGCCCATAAATCCAGATTGCGAAAACGCAGACGAGTTTCTTGCAAAGAATGAATTCTACTATAAGGATGGCTGCTACTACACTACCAAGCAGTATAAGACCAAAACACATGCAGAGCGCATTTCTAACTTTATCATGGAGTTTCTATACTTCTTTCCTGATGGCTCTAACAATGCCAAGTGGTATATAAAAATACAAAGCAATACCGGAGAGCTTGCACAGATAGAATTAACTGCAAAAGACCTCAATTCAGTATCGGCATTTAAACCCGCAATCATGTCAAAAGGTAGATACTCCTTTTCTGGCAACCAGGCACAGTTAGATAAGATAATTGAATATCACAACACACAATATAGTAAAGCACACAAAATTGCATGTCTCGGATGGCAAGCTGAGCATAATATATACGCCTACAGCAATGGGATAATAGATGGTACATTTACTTTCATACCAGCTAACAAGATGGGCATAGTGTCATGTAACGATAACAGCTATTACCTCCCGGCGCTTAGTGAGCTTACCAAAGAAGATACATCTTACCTGAATGAAAGAAAGTTCATCTACAAGCCCGGAAGCCTTTCATTTGCAGACTATAACAAGCATATGGTAGCTGCATATGGCGTTAATGGTGCGATAGGCAATGCATACCTTATTGCAGCAATTTTCAGGGACATTATTTTTGCCGAACGTGCCTCATTTCCATACCTGTTTTTGTTTGGCGAAGCTGGTAGCGGTAAGACTACATTCACTGATCTGCATTTGTCTGTTTTTGGTAATCCGCAACCAGGTATCGGCATAAGCAACGATAGTACTTCAAAGAGCATAGCACGGAGAATCTCGCAATTTAAGAATGCACTTACCTACATTAAGGAATATACCAACAATGACGTTGATAGCTCCACAATAGGACTATTAAAGACCGGCTATGAGGGTGTAGGCTATGACAGGGCCCAGACAAGCAATGACAACAAAACGCACCAGACCGGAGTATTCAGCGGTATTTTTATTGATGGTAACGAGCTTCCTGAAAAAAACAGTGCATTGTTCAGCCGTACAATTACTATAACCTTTGAAAAAACAGACTTTACTACCCAGCAACAGGTTGCAAAAGACATATTGAAGGATGCTGCCGAAAGTGGCTTTGGACAAATATTTGTAGAGATCGCCCGGCATAGGCAACTAATGTCAGCAGAGTTTGGCAACACTTATCGGAAGGCGATCCACTACCTGAAAAATGAGCGTTGCAAAAATTTAGGGTTGGCCGATAGAACTATTGAACACATTGCACTACTTATAGCCCCTATTCGCATACTGAAAGCACATTTGAATTTTCATATCAACGTTGAAGAAATGATAGGTGTTCTTATTGCTGCCGCTAATGCCCAAAATGAAGCCATGAAGGAAACAAACGAAATACAAACCTTCTTCAAAACGCTTGAGTATCTATCATCGGATTTTAAAATAAAAGAAGGTTATGACTACCACATCAAGATAGATGCAACCGGTGTAGAGGTGTTTTCTTTTGTGTTTGAGAATGTCTATAACAAATATGCAGAGCAGTGCATTAAGCAACGAATGCCGCCAACAGGAAAGGCTTCATTGAAAGCATTCTTAAAGAACAAACCATTTACTATAAGATCAACTCAAAAGGGCTCTGAGTTCACACCATATGACAAAGACCTGAAAAAACGAGTTTGGCGATTTGACTACAAAGCTTTGAACATTGAAATGCAAAGAACCGGGGTATATGGTACCGTATGATAACACCACAATCTTGTTGTTAGAGCCTGTACATCGCAGGCTCTTTTTTATGCTCAATCCATTTCAATGAAAATGCAAAAAATCAAAAAATAGAAAAGTGTATTGCAACCTTGCAACTCTGCAACCTTACATTACATTATCATTGAAAATCAATATTTTATATCGTTTGCAAGTAGTTGCAGTTGGTTGCAGTTCGGGTTTTAACTGCAACCATTTGATTTTAAAAAAGAATTGTTGGCTGCAGCATAGTAATAACTGGCTGTATGGCAGGCACTACAGCACAAAAAGACTGTAGCTACAGCTACAGAAATATATAACTGTACCGGACATGGAGACGAAAAAGGCCCGGACATTGCCGGGCCTATACAGTATATCCGGTTGCAGTAGTTGCAGTTCGCTGCGACTACTGCAACAAACAACTGCAACCATTAAAGACATCGAAATCAATCTTTTATACATTATGGTTGCGGAGTTGCAGGGTTGCAGCCGAAAACAAGGCTTTCCCGGTGACATTTTTGAGATGCTTAGAGTGCATATGATATTCGTCAAATCCTACAAACACAACCCGTATAGACTGTAGTTTTCTGAGGTCTATTGTTGTCGGCTTGCCACGCCAGTACTTTTGATAAAAAATCAATACAATGGAAAACACAATTACCGCCCCACAGCCCGGCACTACTCCCGGCTCTGCTATACCAGCAGTTCCGTTGCCACCGTACACCATTCCGGTACAAATACCGGTTGACCTGTTTAATCAGCTCGTTATCTTATCCAATGAAAAAAACATCAGTGTTGGCGCTCTTTGCCTCGACCTTGTGCAGAAAGCCACAAATTCAGAGCTGTTAGCAGATGGTACTATCTCGGACATTTCAGATGATGCTCAGGAACTTATAAAGGGGCTTTCCTATGATGCAGTTTTGGAAGCATTGCGCATTTACAATGTGGCTAAAGGTCCGGCACTGGAAGACGATGCAGAAACGCCAATAGAACCCGGCACATTGGTATTCAAAACCAACTCAGAAGTAACAGACTTGGTAAAACAGATGAACGAGCGCAGAATTACCAAAGGACTTGCACCGCTTGAAAACTCTATTTGTGAAGTGTTGTTTCATTACAGCTTTCATATGGCAGACACAGAGGTATTTGAGCCTACTACAGGCATGAAGCACTCAAAATTCAAAGCAACAATGAAAGCCCTTGCACTGAATGAAAGGGAAGCTAACGGCGCACAGTCAAACATCATTGACACCGCCAGCATTTTCAGCAGTTACAAGATTGTGGATACACCAGTAACCGAAACTGAAAAGGAAACAACTAAGAAATAACCCAATAACATGCACAATACTCCTGCCATTGCAGGGGTATTGTGCTTTGAAAAGAATAATCAAAAATGGAATAACGGTATGCTAAAATACATCATAATAATAGCGGCAGTCATATACTTTCTTCACAGAGAGTATATGCAATACCTGGTCGATAAAGCTTCAAATGATTTTAAAAATGGCATCGAATAAAATAGCAAGGTTTGTCAACTCTTTCAAAGGCATTACACCTGGTCGGAAAGGCGAGTGTATTCCCGATCGGTGTGAAACTCTGTCTGGAGAAAAAGGCGGTGCATGTTGTAAGCTTGGTGGTCAGTGCCCTATGTTATCGGAGCAATCAAAATGTACAATATACAGTTACAGGCCGGGCAATTGTATCATATTTCCTCGTACACCGGAAGATTTAAAATTGGTAAAAAACTGTGGCTACTATTGGTAGATATACTATGAAAAACATTGTTGCATTTCTATTTTTAATATCAATAGTGGTAGTGGTAGTGTTTTTTGTTCTTGTCATCAATGAGAAAAATAAAAATCAAGCCCCTACCATTTATATAAAAAGGAACAAATCAGGCGGCTATAATGCCAATACATTACCTCCTTTCGGCATTGTGGTAAATGAGAAAGAAAAGGACAACACCGCACTACTACATCATGAGCTTATCCACTGGGAGCAATACCAACGTGAAGGATTAGCTCGGTACTATTTCAATTACCTCATTGAAAGCCTCCTTCATGGCTATGATGGCAATAAATATGAAATTGAAGCAAGAGCCAATGAAACAGGCTACTGCAAAAAAAATTATACAGAGTGCGTAAGAACGGGCAAAGCTACAACTGTTTACAATCCTGATTTTCGCAGTTACTTTACAAAAGTCATATAAATGTAGCAGGTACATTTGTATGCATGAAGCCAGATGAAAAAACTGTTATACAGCTACTCACCGAACAAAATAGAAAGCTTGATACCATAATAACTTTGCTACAAAATGCACATGTAGCGACACCTATAGCACCACCTGTAGCACAGCCGATAAAGACTATGCCAGGCAAAAAACGAAAAGGCAAAGTACCCAATACGGAAACAATTGCATTCTTAGCGAAATACCTTAAACGACCAGATATCCCTAACTTTTTTAGAGAGTAGCTGCTTTGTTTTTGTCTACTATTTTGATACCCAAAAACTACGTGAATCTTGAAACACACGACTGCAAAGCGATACAGCTATTTTTGCGCTACTCCCGCCGGCTCCACATCAACCGGGAACATCGAACTGATGTTTCCGGTTTTTTTATTTTGACAAATTTGCTAACTTTAGTAGAGGTTTAGCAGAAGCCTGCCGCTCACCGTTGCAAAGCTGTATCAGTACTGTTCTTCATATAATTGAAAAAACTTTTCTCACATTGAGAGGGTGGTTGGTGAGCGACATTTTTTCTTGTGAGTTAAAAGATTTTTCAATGAAAAGTCATCAACACACTATAGCTTACGTTAAGCGTCAGGCAAAGAAAATAAAAAGGGAGCGTGGTATCAGCCATGCAGAAGCACTTGACATAGTGTCTAAATCTTTCGGTTTTTCTAATTGGATGCACTGCCAACGGTCACTTAGCAAAATAAATGATAGCACCGAAACGGTTAGCACTCCTGTAGAACTGAGTTTTACTGATTGGCTAAAAAGGCATTCAAATAGGGATTCTCCTTTGGGCGATTTGGCTAGAGATATGAGTAGAGATAAGAGTTGGCCGACATACAATTCGCTGGATGAATATCGTAGTTATCTAAGGTTTCAAAACGCCTACTATGGTGCGATAGAGACGCTGAATAGGGCGTGGAAAAGGTATAAGGCTTATTTGAAGACAAAAGAAAACCCAACTAAAGATACCACGACTCCGAAAAAGCCTAGTCGGAAAAACTATGACGAGCGAAAAATTGTGTATGTCAAGAATGTGACATCGATTCATTTTAGTAAAAGAACAGTAGAGGAATTTGTTCCTGGAGATAGAGCGTGGGTGTCATGGGATGGACGAAAAGCTATTCCTGTTACAATTACTGGAGTCGATGATAGGTACTATTCCTTTAAAACCGAACGTCCTTTAAACAAAGCTTCAGGCGGTTATTTTTTGTTTTTAGATGAAGTTCGTAGCACACCGGAATTGGCATGCATCAATTGTCGTACATCGTAAATAGAGTTTTGGTAACACTGGATAACTCTCACTGCTAGTTGAGAAACAAATCCAAATCCTTTACATGAAAGTTCGACTTATCCCCGCCGACTCCACAACTAAAACGCCAAAACGCAACACTATTAAGCGTTTTGGCGTTTTTTCGCCGTTGCAGGCGTCCCCGCCTGCAACCAGCGCACGGGCATAACAAAACACCAGCTTCACTGGTACGGGCATAAGGCGCAAGCCATCCCGCATCGCTGCTCCTGCCTCACTTAATCCCGTCAGCTTACAACTGACATAAAAAAGAATCAGAAACCCGCGACCACCTCTCACATAAGATGAAAAACTCCCCTCCTGGCAAGTGTATAGACCGGATAGATGGGTAACAGTGTACCGGGGACATGGGTAACACTATTTGAGAGTAATTATGTTCTTTATTTTACGATTACAAAAATACACTTCAAATACGTGTTCAATAGGTGTCTGTC
>JAUIBA010000016.1 GCA_030427635.1 Bacteroidia bacterium | reverse complement strand
CAATGCTAAAGTCAAAGCTTTCAGGGCTACTTCCAGAGGCGTACGGGATGTTACTTTCTTCCTTTTCAGGCTGGCTAACATTTATGCCTGATATATCTCTTCCCCCAATTATTCAGCTTGACCCATTATTCAGCTTGACCCGTTAAACTTTCAATCGGTGAGACCATAACACCTAAAACAGGAAAAGGTCTGATATTTTACTATCAGACCTTTTCATTTTTCCTGCGGACCGGACGGGACTCGAACCCGCGACCTCCGCCGTGACAGGGCGGCATTCTAACCGACTGAACTACCGATCCGTTTCAGTTGGGAGTGCAAATGTAGCACCAAAATCCTGAAACTTCCAACAGTTTCCAGATTTTTCTTTGAATATTTATTTTTGAACTGCAAATCAACCCGTTAGAGGCCATTTTACGCCACTTTTGAAGCATTATCACATCGTATCACGCATATATATTATGCCAACAACTATTCTACAAAATAGGTGCTACACGCTCCATACCCTATTTTTGAAAAGCACTTGAAGCTGACATACCGGATTATAGCATCCATTGACAATGAGCAAGCCTAAAAGAAACAATAGGGACCAAACAACAGGTGCTGACCAACACCCATTGGCGCAAGAGTGGTTTAACAGGAAAGGCTGGATACCACATCAGTTCCAGCAAAACACCTGGCAGGCTATGGCCGATGGTTATTCCGGTTTGCTTAATGCTCCTACCGGATATGGAAAAACCATGGCTGTCTGGTTTGGCGTACTGCAACACTACTATGCATCCAGGGCCAATGGACTACACTGCCTTTGGATAACACCACTCAGAGCATTATCCAAAGAAATACATGCCGCTACGACTGCTGTAAGTAATGATCTGAATATTGACTACGCCATAGGATTACGTACCGGTGACACATCTACTGCTGAGCGGACCCGGCAAAAGAAGACCACACCCAATGCGCTGATTACAACACCGGAAAGTGTGCATATGATGCTGGCGGCAAAGGGCTACCCACAACTCCTGGGAAAACTGAGCTTCGTTATTATAGACGAGTGGCATGAACTCATGGGCAGCAAAAGGGGTGTGCAGACAGAACTGGCCATTGCCCGTCTCAGGGCAATGAACCCCAAACTGATAGTCTGGGGCATCTCAGCTACCATCGGTAATCTGGAACAGGCACAGGAAGTGTTACTCGGTACCACTACCCCCTTGCAGAAACTCATACGCAGCCATCTGTCCCGCACCATCAGCATTAAAACTATTATACCTGATGAAATAGAAAAATATCCATGGGGTGGTCATCTGGGTATTCAACTGCTGAACAAAGCTCTGGAAATCATCCATGCCAGCCAGTCTACATTGCTCTTTACCAATACCCGCTCTCAGGCAGAAATATGGTATCAGCGCTTACTGGAAAAAGACCCATCACTGGCCGGTGCCATAGCTATGCATCATGGCTCACTCAGCGACGAGCTGCGCAACTGGGTTGAGGATGCGCTGCATTCAGGCATTCTCAGAGCTGTAGTATGTACCAGCAGCCTTGACCTCGGTGTCGACTTTCGCCCAGTGGACTCTGTAATACAGATAGGCTCTCCCCGGGGAGTAGCAAGATTTGTGCAGCGTGCAGGCCGTAGTGGTCATCAACCCGGTGCAGAAAGCCGTATATGGTTCCTGCCTACCCATTCCCTTGAGATTGTTGAAGGTGCAGCATTACGCACCGCTGTAGCGGGCAATCATCTGGAGGAGCGGTTACCGTATATCCGCTGTTTCGATGTGCTTATTCAGTTCATGGTCACGCTGGCGGTATCAGAAGGATTCAATGCCGATACGCTATACCGGGAAATAACCACGACTCATTGCTTTGCATCTGTTACCCGGGAAGAGTTTAACTGGTGTCTGTCATTCGTTACCCAGGGAGGGAATGTTCTGGATGCATACGATGAGTTTCATAAAGTTGTTGCAGAAGGGGACATCTATAAAGTAGTAAACAGGCGCATTGCCACACGCCACAGACTTTCCATTGGTACCATTGTAAGTGAAACAATGATGCAGGTAAAGCTGCAGGGTGGCACTCGTATAGGAGCTATTGAAGAGTGGTTTATATCCCGCCTGCAGCCAGGGGATTGTTTCTGGTTTGCCGGTCGCAATCTGGAGCTAATCCGTGTACGTGACATGATAGCACTGGTTCGTAAGTCAAACGCCGGGAAAGGCATATTTCCATCGTGGCAGGGCGGCAGGATGTCCCTAACATCACAACTCAGCGATACCATACGGAATAAGATTGCCACTTTCGATGAAGGTATAGTGACTGATACTGAGGTAAATGCACTTTCAGGCCTGTTTCAGGAACAGAAAAAACGGGCGCATTTACCAGCACGCAATGAACTGTTGATAGAAAAGACACAAAGCAAAGAAGGTTACCATGTATTCATATATCCGTTCGAGGGGCGTAATGTTCATGAAGGCATGGCTATGCTATTTTCATATCGCATATCTCAGCTAAAGCCAATAACTTTCTCCATTGCAATGAATGATTACGGCTTTGAGTTACTCAGCGACCAGGAAATACCAATAGAAGAAGCACTGGGCAATGCGCTTTTCGATACCGGGAATATTACTGCCGATATCAGCAATAGTGTGAACATTGCAGAGATGGCCAGGCGCAGATTCAGAGATATTGCCAGTATAGCAGGGCTGGTATTTAATGGCTATCCAGGAAAGCAGATACGCACAAAACATATACAGGCATCTTCCCAGCTATTCTTTTCCGTATTTGCCAGCAATGATGCCGGCAACCTGCTGCTACAGCAGGCCTGGGATGAAGTAATGACGTTTCAGATGGAAGAAGCACGCATGGTAGCAGCGCTGAACCGTATGATGGCACAAAACATTGTCATCAAAAACATGCTACAGTTCAGCCCATTTTGCTTTCCCATTCTCACTTCTCGGTTCCGTGAAAAATACACTAACGAAAAACTTGAAGACAGGGTCAATAAACTACTGGCTCAACTTAATGCATAAATGGAAACAGAACTCAACCGGCAACGATTTATATTATTACCCGAAAAAGCGCTGTACAAGCCCGATGAACAACTACTCATCATTGCAGATGTGCATCTGGGCAAGGCTGCTCATTTCAGAAAAGAAGGAATACCCATATCCTCCCATGCCCAGCAAAATGACTACCTGAAATTACACAATCTGTTATGCAACATTAAGCCGGAAAAAGTGTATTTCCTGGGCGACCTTTTTCACAGTAAACTGAATAATGACTGGCAGCATTTTACAACATTGCTTGCGCAACATCGCCACATCACCTTTACACTGATAAAAGGGAACCATGACATTATAACGCCGCAACTGTTTGAAGAAGCGGGAATCACAGTCGTCAATACCCTGGAAACTGCAGACTTCATATATGCTCACGAACCTCAGAAAATCACTACCAGCAGTAAATTAACTATTGCCGGACATATTCATCCGGCAATAGTCCTGTCCGGAGCGGGGAAACAAAGTTTAAGACTCCCCTGCTTTCACATTACACAGAGTACTGTTGTTTTGCCTGCCTTTGGTACGCTTACAGGTCTTTTCACTATTTCACCAGGTAAAAAAGACCGCATCTATGCCGTACTACCCAATCAGGTAATTAAGGTTCAATAACAGGCTACTTCACTCCTCATACCTGCTTATTCTTCTGTATGCTGCCCTTTTGATCTCCCTTCATTAAAGTAGCCTGTTTTATCGGCAAGAGCTACATCACGTACATTCTTCTGCACAGCCACAGCTGCAAACATTGCCAGCAGATAGGCCATAGCATAAAATCCTTTTTCACTCCTGCTTACGTCCGCATGCCATAATCCTATTATAAGCAATAGAATTGATAGTATGGTAGAGAACCAGCTGAGTCCATAATAAATTGCGGTTACTTTTATGCCTTCCAGCTGGTCACGCACTGCTTTTTGCAGCGATACTGCTGAAAACAGTCCATACATCATTATAGCAAAGTAATATCCCTTCTCACTAAGCAGCATGTCTGCGTTCCACAGTCCTGTGCAGTAAGATATACTTCCGGCCAGCAGGCCAGTCCATGATGCGCCTATAAATGCGCCTGAAGGTTTTTGTATCATAACACTTGTTTTTGGTTACTGATACAAACCTATATCAACAGATCGTCCCCGTTTTTGACCTATGTCAAAAACTATCGTTGCTAATACTGAGCTCTGATGCGGCTTAATGTCTCCTGCGAAATACCCAGATAAGAAGCTATATAACCTAATGGCGCTCTTTGCAGCAATATGGGATGTGCGTCCATTAATTGCTCATAGCGCTCCTTTGCGGTTTTGAAATGACTTGCGAGTAATCTACCCTCCAGCTTTATGTAGTAGTTCTCGGTTAGTATTCTACCTATACGCTCTGTTTCAGGAAAGTCACGATACAATGCCTGCAAATCTGCATACTTTATTTCAGACAGCACTGTTGTTTCTATTGCCTCTATACTTTCTGTTGAGGCTTCTCTTGTAATGAAGGAATAAAAGCTGGTGGCAAACTCGCCATCAATAGCCAGCCAGTTGGTGATTTCTTTCTCCTGCTCTATATAATAGCCTCTCAGTAGCCCCTGCTCTACAAACCTTAGTACATCACACCGCTCCCCTGCCCTTAACAGATATTGTCCTTTTTCTACGGTTCGCTGACGGGTAATACGGTCTATCTCTTGCTGCAGTCTGTCAGACACTGCTATAGTTCTGTGCAGATATTCTATAAGTGTTGTCATAAAAAATGCGCCGTACACAAGTTACGGCGCATTCCTTTTCTATCATATTATTTTACTGCTCCATCACAAAATGCAGTGTCTGTTTACCCTCATTCAGGTGCAGGGTCAGCATGTACATGCCGTTGGCAAGGCTGCCATCCATCAGTACCTGTGCATCCACCATACCATTGCTCACATGCAGGCTGCCACGGTATACCACCTGTCCCAGCATGTTCGTGATGTCTACCGGCACCTCGCCGCTCACTTTGCCGCCCACACTACCCCGTACCGTAAACCGGCCACGGTTCGGGTTAGGTAGCAACCGCAGGTCCGCAACATCCGTAGCCGTGCTGCCCGCACTCAGTGCCGTAGTCGTGATGAACACCCAGTCGTGCGTGCCTATATTATGGCATACGCCACTGCTCGTTACCATACAGGTCACTGAGTCATAATCGTTGAAGATATATGTGAACGTATTGCTCGTAGCGCCCGATACCGGATAACCGTTCACCTTCCACTGATACATCGGTGATGGTCCTGCATCCGTAGCTACCGCTATCAGCGTCACCGGCATTCCTGCCGTTACCGACAGCCCCGGCTCCGGATATATCGTCACATGTGGCAGCAGCAGCGCATCCACGCTCAGCGTCACATCCGCACTCCATGCCGTATCCGTCAGGCGGCAGCGGTAGTCGCTCACCAGCCTGTAGCCCAGCACATCCCCGTCATCAGGGCTGTACGTATAGCTTACGCCCGTACTCACCATGCTGCCGTTCAGGTACCACTCATAGGCCGGTGCATTACCGCCATACTCAGGTACTGCCGTCAGCGTTACCGGGGTCGATTCACATACCGTATCATTGGGGCTGATGCTCACTCCTGCATACGGTACCGCCTGTGGCAGTACCGTCAGGGTCTTACTGCCCGTTGCTGTTGCTGTTGTCACACAGTGCTCATCGCTGGTCATCGTCACCGAGGCCACATCCCCATCCGCAGGGATGAAGCTGTACGTACCACCCACGGCTACCGTCACACCGTTCACACGCCATACATAGGTCGGCGCTGTGCCGCCATGTACCGGTACCGGGGTCAGGGTCACTACCTCTCCCGGACAGACACTGTCCGCAGGGGCCGCGCCTATCGTTACCGATGGCAGCGCAGGGCTGTTCACAATCACTGTCGCACTGCCCGCCATATTGCGCTGGCAGCCGCTCGTGGCATTCGTAGCCTGTACCGTATACATACCGCTCACCGTCATACCGCCGAAGTCCAGCGCAAAGCCGCTGCCCGCCAGATAGCCCGTAGCCGTAGCGCCGCGGTACAGCACATAGCTTACACCCGGCTGTGAGCCGTCCAGTCCTACCGGTACACCCGCATCTCCGGCACACATACTGCCGCCGCCCGTTACATTATATACCACCGGTAGCGGCTGTACCGTTACCGACTTCGTTGTTATACAGCCGCCGATGCTCATCGGATACTGATACGTGATCGTTGCCACTCCCAGAGATACCGGCATCCCGGTCACGGTGCTGTCGGTGATACCTGCCAGTGTCACTACCGATGGGTTGCTTACACTCCATGTACCGCCATGTGAGGCTGTCATATAGGCTACCGGAGCGCCCTCACAGATGTGCGGATTACCCACAATAGCTGCCGGGGTCGGGTTCACCGTTACCAGCGCACTGACCTCACAACCCGTAGCGCCTATCACATAACGTATCGGGGCCACACCCGCATTTACGCCCGTCAGTACACCGCTGGTACTGCCTATCGTAGCCCTGTCTGTAGCATCACTCACCCATACGCCTGATGGGGTGGCGCTGGACAGGATGATGGTCGAACCTTCGCATACCTGCATCGGTGTGGGGCCGGTGATGGCTGCAGGCAGCGGATTCACTGTTATCGTATGAATATTGAAGCAGCCCGTACCTACCGTATAGGTCAGTACCGTAGTGCCTGCCACATGGCCGGTCACATTACCCGATGCATCTACCGTGGCAATGGCCGGATTGGCGATGCTCCATGTACCTCCTGTCATCGGATGGGTCATCGTTATCACACCGCCTGCCTCACATACCTGTGCCGGGCCGCTGATAAGCGGTGGCAGGGTAATTACGGTCACTACCTGTGTCGTGCGGCAGCCGCTGCCCAGTGTATAGGTCACCGGTACCAGTCCGCCGGTTATACCGCTCACTACACCCGTTATACTGTTGATGGTACCATATACCATTGATGATGGAGTTTGACTCCACACACCGCCCGCAGGACCGCTCGTAAGGTTGGTTGCAAAACCGGCACATACCTCCAGTGAGCCGGTAATGGCTGATGGGGTGTCGTTCACAGACATTGGCCACGTACTCATACAGCCTGTACCCAGTACATAGGAGATAACCACTGTCCCTGCCGACACACCACGAACTACGCCTATGGCATCTACCGAGCCTACAGCAGGATTACTGCTCACCCATGTGCCGCCAGGAGTACCATTACCCAGCACGGTAATATCATTGGCACATATGGCCGATATACCACTTATTGGTGCCGGCACCGGATTCACCGTCACATCTGCAGTACGCATACATCCTGTAGGTAGTACATAAGATATGGTAGTCTGCCCTACGCCACCTACTCCTGTAGCATATGCCGATACACCACTTACAGCACCCGTACTTATACCCACGTCAGCCACTGCAGCATCAGCTGTAAACCACGAGCCACCACCTGTACTGCTGGTAAAGATTACAGTCTGCCCTTCACACAGTTCAGGCACCCCTGCTATGGCTGCAGGCAATGGATTCACAGTAATATCTGTTAGTGCCGTACATCCGGTACTCAGTGTATAGGTAATAGTTGTTGTAGCGCCCGATGCGCCTCCGTATACGCCGGTCACAAGTCCCGTGCTAGTATCTACAGTCGCTATCGTAGGGTCACCTGAAGTCCATGTGCCACCCGGGGTAGCATTGTCCAGATCGGTGGTCAGTCCTTCACATACCTGAGGTGTTCCTGTTGTAGGTGTCGGTATCGGATTCACCGTCACAGGCTTCACAGAGGCACACCCTGTCGACAGTACATAAGTGATATTGGCCGTACCTGCCGTTACACCACAGGCAGTTATAGATGCAGGTGTTAATGGTGCCACACTCAGCACACCGGGGTTACTTGTACTCCAGTTACCGCCACCTATTATGTTGTTGAAAGAAGCACAGGTACCATCGCACACCTCATCCGGTCCATTTATAGTATAAGGGGCCAGTATCATAAACACATCCTTACTCACTTTACATCCCGTAGGGAGTGTATAGGTGATAGTCGTTGTATCTACAACCTTTCCATAAGCAATACCTGCTACAGAATCTGTAAACTCCAGTATGGAAGTATCGGCACTGCTCCATATACCGCCCCCGGGCATACTGCTGTAGTTGGCATAACTATAGTTACAGAATCCATCAGGTCCGCTTATAGCAGCAGGCAGTCCGTTTACCGTAAACACTTCGGTCCGGGTACATCCCGTATTGGCCGATGTATAACTTACAATAGTCGTTCCTGCCACTATACCACATATGGTACCGGATGCATCCAGTGTTGCCGTAGCAGGACTGGAATGAGACCATGTACCCACCGTATCATTGGTAAGTACAGTACAAAGTCCTTCACATACCTGATTACTGCCACTTATAGGTGCTGGTAGTGCTTTTACATTTACAGTTGTCGTTGTAATGCAGCCTGTTACAGGATAATGGTAGGTTATCACCGCACTACCGCCCGACACTCCGGTCACCTCACCCGTACCAGCATTTACAGTAACGGTAGCATCCATAGTGGTCCAGCTGCCTCCGGCAGGAGTGCTGCTCAGTGTCACAGATTCATTAACGCATACATATGCCGGCCCTGTTATTACACCCGGCACAGGATTTACCGTTACCTGATAGGTCTTACGGCATCCGGTTACAGGCAGCGTATAGGTTACCATACCGGTACCTGGGTTAGGTCCGCAGAAAGTACCTGTTGGCGTACTTACAGTAAGAATGCCCGGTGTTCCGGTACTCCAGGTGCCACCAAATGGCGCGCTTAGTAATGTTACACATTCATACTGACAGAAACTGTTGATGCCGACTATATCATTTGGTAGTGGGTTAACAGTTATCACCCTCGTCTTCACACATCCGGTACCCAGTGTATAGGTAATAGTAGCCGTGGTAGCCACTGTTACTGCCCCACCTGTACACTCACCGGTAACAGACACAATTGACGCTACTGCAGGGTCACTGCTGCTCCAGGTGCCACCCGGTGTACCCGGCGATGTCAGTAATACCGTATCAAGAGAGCACACCTGCATGGGGCCGGCAATATTGGCGGGCAATGCATACACCGTCACTACCCTGCTGGCAGTACAGCCTGTACTATTTGTCGCTGTTATCGTTACCGTCAATGGCCCGTTCATTCCGGTTACTACTCCGGTAGTTGCATTTACTGTTGCTACAGCGCCATTGGATGTTGTCCATGTTACACCCGGCGTGCTGGTAAGCGTGGTCGTTGTTCCTACACACACAGTAGCGGCTCCTGTTACAGGAACGGGCGCAGCATTTACAGTCACCACAGCCAGCCTGCTGCAGCCGGTACCTAGTGTATAGGTCACCACACAGGTGCCTGGCGCCACACCACTTACTACCCCACTGGTAGAAATTGTTGCAACACTACCACAAGCCATACTCCAGGTACCGCCGGCCGGGGTACAGTTCAGCGTACTGGTACCACCCTCACATACATTCAGACTACCGGATATACCTGATGGTAGTCCCATCACAGTCACTATTGTAGTCACCTTACAGCCTGATGGCGAAGTATAGGTAATAGTACCTGTATTGGTACCGGACTGTCCGGTTACTACACCTGTCGCTGCATCTATGGTAGCTACAGTAGTCGGGCTTGCCGCCCAGGTACCACCTGCGGGGGTACTGTTAAGCGTTGTCGTCAGTCCCACACACACTGTCATTACACCGGTTATTGCCGATGGTGTCGGTGCCACAGTTCTTGTCTCTGCCAGATAGCAGCCTGTAGGCAATGTATAAGTTATATTGGTAGTACCTGCCGATACACCACAGAAGTTGCCCGAAGATGGATGTATCGTACCCACAGCAGTATTACTGCTGCTCCATACACCGCCCAGCGGTGCGCCTGTAAGTCCTGTGCATTGAGCCTCACATACCGATGTATTTCCGGTTATAGATGTTGGCAGTGTGTTCACCACCATACCCAGTGTACGCGCACAGCCAGTAGGCAGTGTATAGATAATATTTGTGGTACCGGATGCTATCCCGCAGAATACACCTGTAGCAGTATTAATAGTACCTGTTGCCATGTTACTGCTGGCCCAGGTTCCGCCTGCAGGGCTTCCGCTTAGTGGCGTACATGCCCCTGCACATACCGACGATGCACCACCCGGCACAGCAGGCAATGCATTCACAGTCATTACACGCGTCGTATAGCAGCCGGTTACAGGAGCGGTATAGGTAAGTATTGCCGTACCCGCAGCCACACCGCACACAGTACCGGCACCGGTAGTAAATACTGCTGTATTGCTGCTGCTCCATGTACCACCCGCAGGTGTTGCGGCTACAGTCATACACGAGCCTGCACATACTTCTGTTCCGGTAGAGGTTATCACAGGTAGCGGGTTCACAGTCACTACTGTACTCACCGTACAGCCTGAGCCAAGAGAATACACTATTGTTGAAGTTCCTGATGCTACACCACAGTACAATCCCGTTGCAGGATTTACCGTAGCTACCGTCGTATTGCTGCTGCTCCACACACCACCGCTGGCAGAGTTTGTGAGCGTAGTACATACGCCCACACATGTAGTGGTGCTGCCACCTATACTGCCGGGGAGCGTATTCACTATTACCGGCTTTGTACTGGCACAGCCCCATGCATTGGTATAAGTTATAGTTGCAGTACCGCCCGGTGCATTCCCTCCTATTACAGCATATGGCACACCTGCCGATATACCCGTGGTCAATACCGGAGCTATACCGCTCGATGAACTCCATGTACCACCGGCAGGGCTGGCGTTTAATGTTATTGTATTACCAACACAGTAACCTGAAGGTCCGGTTATCGCTCCCGGCACAGGGTTCACGGTTACCATTGCAGTGGTAGCACATCCTGTTGACGAAGTAACAGTTACCGTATCCACACCAGCAGTCACACCGGTATACACACCTGTACCTGATATCGTACCATGTCCGCCTGTCGTTGACCATGATATAGGAGATAACAGGCAGGACAGCGTTGTTGTGCTTCCTGCACACACGGTAAATGTACCCGTAATAGCAGGCGGTGCTGCACTCACCGTGAGTACAGAAGTTACATAGCACCCCGTACCCAGTTGATAAGTAATAACAGCAGTACCTGCATTATTACCCGTCGCTATACCGGTCGATGCACCTATAGTAGCTACAGTCGTATTGCTGCTGCTCCATGTACCCAGAGGCGTAGCGCTGCTTAACGTAGTATTGGCCCCCTGACATATATTCATACCTCCGGTAATTACTGCCGGAGCCGGGTTAATCGTTATTGATTTCGTAGCTATACATCCTCCCGGCAGTGTGTAGGTAACCACACAGGTCGATGCGGTAGCGACAGCTCCAGCCGTAAGCACACCGCCACCGGCTGTAATTGTGGCTATACCAGGGCATGCAGTACTCCATATACCGCCGCCGGTAGCATGTGTATAAGTCGCGGTATTTCCGGCACACAATGCAGATAAACCCGTTGGCGCGGCGGGTGCAGCTATTACTGTTACCACTGCCGTTGCAAAACAGCCGGCACTTACCGTATAGGTAATTGTGGCAGTACCGCCACCTATGGCCATACCGGTCACTACACCCGTAGTACTTACTGTTGCTATCAGCACATTACTGCTGCTCCACGTACCTCCCGGCGTCGCATGGGCCAATGCCGTCGTAGAACCATAACACGTACTCAGTGTGCCTGTTATAGGTCCTGGTGTTGCTACTACATTCAGCGTAGCCACAGCCGTACATCCCGATCTCGTATAGCTTATCACTGCCGTACCCGGACTGTTACCCGTAGCCACACCCCCCAGCGGCGTTATGGAAGCTATACCCGTAGCACTGGAAAACCAGAACCCACCCGATGGCGTACTGCTTAGTGCAGTCGTTGCACCTACACACACCCCCAGCGAGCCGGCTATTGGAGTAGGCACAGGGTTTACACTTACCGTCATGGTAGAGTAGCAGGTACCTATTCCATAGGTAATAATGGCCGTACCTACCGTTACACCGCCCACATCACCGGTAGTCGGGTTCACGGTTGCTACAGTTGTATTTGAGCTGGACCATGAACCACCCGCCGTAGGATTACTGAATGTGATTACAGAACCCTGGCATACTACCGAGCTACCGGTAATAGCCCCCGGCGATGTCACCACCGTCACCACTACCGATGTAGAACAGCCGCCTATAGAGTACTCTATGGTAGATGTACCTACTGCCAGCCCCGATACTACACCCGTTGCAGGGTTCACCGTGGCTATGGTTGTGGCGGTACTGCTCCACGTACCGCCAGGCGTAGCGCTCACCAGAGTACTGTTAGCACCCACACATATAGTTGTAAAGCCCGTTATGGATGCCGGGTTAGGATTCATGGTCACAGTACCCGTTCCTGTCGATGAGCATATACCGTTCGATGCAGATACACTGTACGTTATCGCAGCAGGAGTGGTAATGCCAGTAGGGTGCATATACACAGGATTCACAGCCGCACCCACATATGGCGTTGTAAATCCTGCATCCATAAACAGGTGGGTGTTGGGTGCCCATGTAGCGGTACTCACCGTTCCTGTAAGCCGCACATCATCTATATAAAAGTTATTACCATTCCGGCTCACACCCTGTAAAATAATATAGTTGGCAGTACCGGTAAATATAGCAGGGATAGTAGCCGTATACTGGTACCAGCCAGATACGCCCGGCGCCGGCGTTCCCGTCAGAGGCCCGGTAATTGCCAGTGCAGCCCTGCGGGGTACAAAACCCAGCGACGTAGCACCAGCTGTCGATGCTGTTGTATTTACAAACACATTCAGCCCCTCTGTATTATACGCAGCCCCCGAGTACGCGCCCGAACCATCTCTGTACATCCAGAAGGTCAGCGTGCCGGTACCTACGCCCGTCATGCTGAATGATGGCGAGTATAGATTGGCAATAGTGCCACTGGTAGTCCCGCGACAGTTAAACTTTGCCACATAAGTTCCTGCATATGCAGTACCAGCCACAGGTGAAGTTGTAAGCGCAGCATCCATCTGCTGCCATACCGATGCCGGGGTCCCGGTATAGGTCCATTGATTAATGGGTATACCGGTCGTTGTAGGCACCCCATTTTCCCAGCTCTGCACAGGAAAAAGATTATATGTACTTGCGCCTGTTGCAGTCAGTGTCAGGGAGCCGTTGTCACACACATTGGCTGGCAGAGGGGATATGGTCAATGGCGGCGGTGCCGTATTGATGGTTACTGTACGGGTAGTATAGCACCCCACAGGCAGCGTATAGGTAAGAGTTACCACGCCCGCCTGTACAGGAGTCAGCACACCACCTGCCGATACCGTTGCTGTTGCCGCACTGCTGGTTGTCCACGCCCCGCCTGCAGTAGCATCACTGTATGTAGTGGGAGTACTGGAGCATAACGATGCAGGCCCTGTTATAGCGGGTAATGCAGTAGGGCTTACCGTTACCACCAGTCCTGTATTACAGGTAGAGGAATAGAAGTAGGATATCGTAGTAGTCCCTGCCGATAATGGCGTGAATTCTCCTGTGGTAGTATTGATAGTACCTACAGCCGTATTAGTACTGCTCCACGTACCACCTGCAGTAGAGTCTGTATATACGGTATTGGTGCCGGTACACAACGTAGTAGGTCCGTTTATCGCACTTATACTGTTCGATGTGATGTACACATTACGTATGTTGTGTGTAGATGTCACCCCTCCCGTAGCCGCGCTGAAACCGAAATAACCCGCAGTTGTTATCGGGAAATAAGCAGTCATTGACGGAAACCCGTTATAGTCATAATACACATTGATGTTACCGCCCGAGTACGTCAGCTTCACATGATGCCAGGCTGCATCATACAGCAGTGATGCCTGATTAGGCATTGCTGCCAGCCTGTTTATCGGACTGCTCTCCACATATGCTCCTACAAATCCGGCAGGATAGCCATAAAGCGATATCAGAGGGTCATCACCAGGGGTACCATTATCATAAGTGTCAAATACCAGCACCAGACCATTCGGGTTGGTTGGTAACCCTATACCACCACCACCTGTAAAGCCCGACATTGGGTTCACAAGCCAGAAAGCAAGTCCATCTGCGGTATTGCCCGGCGTAGGAGATGCAGATGGTGGTATTATCTGATAGTCAAACTCCACTACAAACGCACCACACGCAGTCACATTCTGAGGCGTAGTGTACCACACACGCCCCGCCTGTCCCAGTGCTGTTGGTGTCAGTTGCACATGTGGTCCGGGTGCAGTAGCGCTACCTCCCAGGGTCCACCCGGCAGGCACCACAGGACCCGTTCCCGTAGCAAGACTTAGAGATACCTGGGCTATAGATGTTAGTGTAGTTGTGAGTACCGCTATCCAGGTTAGTAATAATTTTTTCATTGCCGTTTCGCTTAGGGGTAATATCCTGTATTGCCTTTAAAACATATACAAAATATACGATTGTCAAAATTACTCTTATTTATGTATATATCAGACGGGGTTGCACAGGATTTTAGTTGACATATTTTCAATAAAATTTGTAATTCCGCCTGAAAGTTAATTTTTTAAATAGATAAAAAATACACTACATATTCAGGCGGTTTTGCCATTCATGACGTTAGTTATGTCTATATCTATTTTCTTTTTTAATAACAGTGTCCCACAGCACCCATAAGCCCCTCCACACCCCCATTCATCTTTCTTCTCTGCAGTTATTCATAGCCTTGTACCTTTGCAGCCTCTATGCATTACGTTTCTGCCAGTGGCATCAGCAAGTCTTACGGTATCAAGCCCCTGTTTACCAATATTTCGTTTCATATAAGCGAGGGCGACAAAATTGCCCTCATCGCCCGCAATGGAAGTGGAAAGTCTACACTCCTCAAAATCCTTGCCGGGCGCGACACTGTAGACGAAGGAGAAATCTGGGTAAACAAAGATGTTACCGTTGCCATGTTCGACCAGGAACCATCTTTCGATGAAAATGCTACTGTACTCGATAATATCTTTCATTACCGCCACCCGGTGGCAGAAGCGCTGCGCAACTATGAGCGCATCGTAAGCCAGGCCGATAAAGACCCCGGCGAATACGCATCCGCACTTGCCCGGCTCGATGAGCTTGGCGCGTGGGACTTTGAAGCTAAGGTCCACCAGATTCTCGGCAAGCTCAATATTCATAATCTGTCCCAGCAGGTACGCACCCTGTCCGGTGGCCAGCGCAAGCGCGTAGCCCTGGCACAGGTACTCATCGACATTGGCTTTGAGCATAAGCACGTACTCCTCATCATGGACGAACCTACCAACCATCTCGATGTAGGTATGGTAGAGTGGCTGGAACATTACCTGAACCAGGAAAAAGTCACCCTGCTCATGGTTACCCACGACCGTTACTTTCTTGAAGATGTTTGTGACGAGATATGGGAGTTGGACAATGAGCAACTATATACCTACCAGGACGATTATCAGGGATATCTGGAGAAGAAAGCAGCACGCATAGAAAACACCCTGGCTAATATTGACAAAGCCCGCAACCAATACCGCAAAGAGCTGGAATGGATGCGCAAGCAGCCTAAAGCCCGTACCACCAAATCCCGCAGCCGTCAGGACAACTTTTATGATATAGAAGCCCGGGCAAAACAGAAAGTGGTAGATACCCAGATAGAGCTACAGGTAAAAATGAACCGCCTGGGCGGCAAAGTAGCCGAGCTGAAGAAAGTATACAAAAGCTTTGGCGATAAGGTTATCCTCAAGGGGTTCGATTATACGTTCAAGAAAGGTGAACGTATTGGCATCATAGGTGGCAACGGTGCCGGCAAATCTACTTTCCTCCACATGCTGCAGGGCATAGAGCCTGCCGATAGTGGTAAAATCAATATCGGTGATACAGTCGTTTTCGGAAACTTCTCCCAGCAGGGACTGGAGATAAAAGAAGACATGCGCATCATCGAGTTTGTAAAGAACATTGCCGAAAATTTCCCACTGGCTTCAGGTGGCACCATCAGCGCATCTCAGTTCCTCACACTTTTCCTCTTCCCGCCAGAGCAGCAGTATACATACCTGTCTAAGCTCAGTGGTGGCGAAAAGAAAAGATTACAGCTGTTATCCGTCCTCTTCCGCAATCCTAACTTCCTCATTCTCGATGAGCCTACTAACGACCTGGACCTCCCTACCCTCTCCGTACTGGAAAACTTCCTCAGTGAATATCCTGGCTGTCTGGTTATCGTCTCTCACGACCGCTACTTTATGGACCGCCTCGTAGACCATCTTTTTGTTTTTGAAGGCAATGGTGAAATACGCGACTTCCCCGGCAACTATACACAGTACCGCATAGAAGAAAAAACCCGCGAGCGCACAAAAGAAAAAGAACCTGCCACCACCGCTGCACCCTTAGAGTCAGATGCAGCAAAACCCGCGCCTGCTAAAGACAAGAAGAAATTGTCATTTAATGAGAAGCGGGAATTTACCAAGCTCGAAAAAGACATCCCCGCACTGGAGCAGGAGAAAGAAGACATTACAGCTAAGATGTCTGCCCCCGGCATTCCTTACGAAGAGATACAATCCCTCAGCAACCGCATGACTGAGATTACAAATCTCCTTGAAGAAAAAGAAATGCGCTGGCTGGAGCTCAGCGAGTTTGCAGAGTAAGACTACTTACAGCTCATCCACCAGTAGTTCTATGCACAGTTTCGATAGTCTGGGGACATTACTGATATATGCATTCAGAGTAAATGCATGAATCACGTTAAAACCACATCGGCATTATTCACATAGGTAAACGCCATTGCCATACCCTCTATCGTCACCTCCTGTATGCGCACAAGCAGTTTTTTATCAGCCCCATAGGGTCTGCATACTGGTGTATTGTACATTGCACTATTTGCTGCGGCCCCTGGTATTCAGGTTGCAGACAAATGACTCCTTTTCTCCCGGAAAAAATGCTGGCATAAAATGGGAGTCTCTTTTTTTCACATCCACCACCTCAGTAAATACTGACGGCATTAGTGATGTTACTTTCATGTCGGGCATAATTGGTGCCTGTACTGTATCTATTCCCACATAATACGCCTTTACAAGCCCGGCATATTATGCGCCACTGATACAGCCGCACATACTCAGCACAGGTATCACAAGCAGTAATGCAGCTACTATGAAAAATAGTTACAGACAAAAACTATCAAATAGCCTAAATTGTAACCATACAACACTTTATGAAGAGGCGGGAGAAAACTATAAATACCTGGATACTTGTTATTGCTGGCGTCATTGTCATATCAGGCCTATTACGTCTGCTAGGGATTCTTGACTTCTATTCTATTCCCACAGGAGCTAACACACCTACTATCAGACCTGGTAGCATCATTTTTGCAACCAACCTTATAAAACCACAACACAATAAATTCATTTGCTTTAAGGCAAATAACTTTTTTACCGGTGTCAGGGAGCAGTATGTAAGCCGGCTTGTAGCTATGGCCGGAGATAGAGTAGAAATAAAAGACGGTGTTCTGTTCATCAACGGCAATAATGCCGATGCCGGCCTCCCCCTCTATCATACATGGCTGGTTCCTGACAATGAGGTGTACAAACTGAGCGATAAAGAGCCTGATGTTGAAATCATTTCACGTCCCAATTCTGAGACCGCCCTGCTTGCTTTCACCGAACAATACCGCAACACACATCAGATACCCGCACAACGGGATATTTATCCGGTAGCACAAACAGACACTTTTATAAAAGCATACTGGCATCAGAACTGGAATGCCGACCACTTTGGCCCCGTAATCGTACCCACAGGATGCCTTTTTGTTTTAGGCGATTACCGCCACAACTCTCTCGACTCCCGCTACCGTGGCTTTGTATCTGTATCCGATTATGTAAGCACCGTTCTCTGGAAATAAGCACTAGTTGTAGGGAGATACAATTGCCACATATCTGAACAAAATCTGTTGGCAGATGCTAAGACTGAATTATCTGAGCTTATATACTCTCAGGTCGTCTTTGTCAAAAACCTTTTCGCCCAGGTGTTCGGAAATGCCGGGCAGTTTGTCAACGTTTTCATCCAGAAATATGTATGTGGCCCCCTCTGCTATAAAATGCTCCAGTAGTTTTGCGTCAAACCATGTTTTGTCAAATGCCCAGCCTTTACGATCTATGTAGTATAACAGGATATAGTGCGACTCGTCATAGCCTACCACACACCGGGCATCGGGTGGGGTAAGTGTTCTTAATTCGTCTTTATACCTGAGGTAGGCTGTATTGAACCCCGGCAGGTTGGTATCCCACCGTGTATCTGCCCGCAGAAAGGCGGTGAGTGGCAGCACTATAAGGCAGAGCATAGCCAGATACCGGCTGTATTTATGGGTAGTCAGCAGATATTCGGCTCCGTATGCCACCAGCAGAAACAGTACTGGCAGGAAGGGGAACAGGTAGTAATCATGCACAAGGTCAATGATATTCATCTCAAACAGGAAGTAGGCTATTACTACCATGCCCAGTACTGCCAGCGGTAGAAACAGGGAACTGGCGGTAAGCCGTCTTGCTTTAATAGTGTAAAACCCTGTAAGGAAAAAGAGTACCGAGGCATAGTTGAGCAATAGCTCTGGCAGGACTGATATAAATGTACCCACCATTACTTTTTTGAGGTCGGGATGATTCAGTGTCTGATTAGTGACGCCATATACGGCACCTATTACCCATGTAGGTATTACCCATGCATACCACGATATGGCAGGCAGCAGGCATAGCAGCATTACCACACCCGCAGAGAAAAGATGTGCTGCTTTCATCCTGCGGCGGAGCACCTCATTTATGAGCCATGTACCCGGAAATGCACCATAGATGATAAAGGGAAGTTTGCACATAGTGGCTATACATAGCAGTATGCTGCCATACAGCAGGCTGCGCCATTGCCGCCCGCCCATCCACCGGCTATACCAGTACAGGCTCCATATGCCACAGCTCAGGGCCATATTATCGGGCAGGGGATTAACGGTATAGTAGTAGAAAACCGGTGAAAAGTTAAAGCACCATGCGCCAATAGCGGCTACTTCTTTTCTGGAGGATATGGACAACAAAAACTTATAGATACCCCATACAGAAAACAGACCTATGATAAACGTAAGTATCCTGCTGATAATAACGTGGTAGCCCAGCGCTTTGTACACACAGGCAAACAGCCATTGCATAAGCGGGAACTCCATGCGGTGCAGCCTGTCTGTTTCGGGATGTTCGTTATAGCGGGGATTGAGGATATTCATATCCTCCCTGAAGAAGTTATTGATAGTGGTCTGCGTTTCTGTCTGTCTCCATACGTGTATACCCAGCAGGTCCATGCCGAATATGTGCAGGTGCATGAGCAGACTGATGACAGGGATAGAGAGTAGTATGTATCTGTAGTATTTTCTGATAAAACCCACCAGCACAGGAAATTTCTGTAAATATAAGTGAAATGCCTTGTGGACATGCCTCGGCTACGGACTGCGGTGTTACCTACTTATCTTCGGCAAAGCTGCTGTTGGTAATAAAATGCTCATCAGTCAGCGATGAGAGAAATGCCAGCAGGTCGGCCTGCTCTGTCTCTGTAAGGTTCAGGGGTTGTATGAGCGGACTTTTGCCGGGATGCGGTTGCCCTCCGCTATTGTAGTGTGCTATTACCTGCTCTAACGTAGCTATTGAGCCATCATGCATATAAGGAGCTGTCACTGCTACATTCCTCAGGCTGGGGACTTTAAAGTGTGCTCTGTCCGCAGTGTCGCCGGTGAATCGTTGCCGGCCACTGTCGGCATAGGTCATATACAGGCCATTGTTGGTAAAAGCGTAGTTGGTAAAGTTAAAGCCGGAGTGGCAGCTGCTGCACTGCGTGCGCTCGCTGAAGAACAGCGCAAGGCCACGCTGTGCCGATGCGGAAAGTATGCCGGTATCACCACTAAGATAGGTATCATAAGGGCTGCTGCCGCTTATAAGTGTACGCTCAAATATGCCCAGGGCACGGGTTATTACATAGGCATCGGGCACCCTGCCATATGCGGACTGACTCATGGTTACATATTCCGGTATCTGCTTCAGCCGTTCTGCAATGTCCAGAATGTTGGAGTTAAATTCATCATGCTCCTGTATAGGTACCAGTATCTGCATTTCCAGGGTGGGCACACTGCCATCGCGGGTGTAGTAGGGATGATAGGCTACATTGGCCAGTGTAGGCGCATTGCGGCGGCCGGTAATACCTCCTGCTCCTATACTTCTGGCTACATTGTCACTGAATGCAAGTGCAGGCTGATGGCACGATGCACAGCTGATGGAATTATCCGCAGAAAAGGCTTTTTCAAAAAACAGTTTTTTCCCCAGCAGCCACTTCTCTTTAGTGTAGGGGTTGTCCTTCTCAAACGGAATCTCAGGAAAACCCGGAGGCACATCGGTAACGGAAACTGTAGATGGTTCCGGGTTATCTGTTTTTCTAAGACAGGAAGCCCCCCATAACAGCAGCAGTAAAACAGCAGCAATGATAGTTCTGCTGCTCATACCTTACAGCGTCTGAAGCTTGTACACAGCAGTACTTCCATCCTGGTTCTGTACCTGCATCATATATAGTCCATTACCTGGCAGTTGCAGTTTTACAGAAGTCTGGTTGGCAGCTTTGTGTACAGCTGTTATATGGCGGCCCAATATATCAGATACCAGGATATGGCACTGAGGCTGTGCGTTGTCAAAACCTATGGTGATACTACCGTCGGGAGATGGATTGGGGAATATGCGTACTGCAGTAGCAGGTGTATTTATATTGTCTGTGCCAGTAGTAACCGGTGTGCCTGGAGCAAAAACAAAAGTCCTTATGTTGCGCAGGAGCGTAACAGACTGATCTGTTTCACCATGTACTATCATGGTAGCAGTAGCATCTATGTCATTCAGTAGTTGGGAATAATCGGCATAGAGCGGGATGATTATTTTACCGTCTACCAATGTGCCGGTAACGGTAATAGAGGTATGGCCGTAGTTATTATCGCCCAGTGCATGCACTTCAAAATTTTTGTCAAGGCTGGCGCCACATTTACCCTCTACAGCTGCAAACCTGTAACCGGATGCCCAGCCCCAGTGCATAACCGGAGTCTGATGAGCCAATGGATGATCGGCAGGTTGCAGAGAAGGGTCTGCATGATTGGCCGGGGTATCCACTCCTATATAGAAAGTAACACCCTCCACATTTGTAATGCTGTATGAGCCTAGATGGCTGATAATGTTAGCATTCGCATTGGCCAGTATATAGTGGCCGGGCACCTCTGTTATAGTACCCCCATCATGGGTAATGCTTATCTGCGATATATAGTATTGTACACGGGACAGATTGAAACTGTGTCCCAGATTATTGGTAGTTGCAGTATTAAATGCAAAATCGGCAGTACCCAGCTTGTGTGTTATGTGCAACTCCACCGGGGTTTGTGCCATAGATGCCATTGAATGCAGCAGTATACTGCAAAGAAATAAGGCAATGAAACGGAAACCTTTACTCATGGCTGTTGTTTTTATACTTCAAAAGTAACGAATTCAGGTGGTGCAGGATGTGTAATATATGGAAGTAGCATAAATTCGCGGTATGGGAAAGCGATCCGGTAAACGGAGTTTTAAAGGTTTGTTGTTAGGGCTGGCGGCTACTGTTATAGTAGCTGGTTTTGTTTTCTTTAAGGTATTTGGTCCTAATACCGGAGCTCATATACAGGACGAGTATCTGTATATACACACAGGCGCCACTTTTGAGCAGGTATTACAATCGCTCAAAGAGAGTGGAATGGTAAAGGATATTAACAGCTTTCGCCTTGTAGCCAATACTATGAAACTGCCGCATCATGTACATGCCGGTAAGTACAGGATAAAGCCCGGCATGAGCAACTTTGCCATTATCAGAATGTTGCGGTCGGGCCTGCAGGTGCCGGTAAAGCTGGTTATCAATAAGCTCAGAACAAAGGGTGACCTCATACATGTTTTGTCTGCCAATCTGGAGGCAGACTCTGCCCGGCTGCAGCAGATGCTTTCCGATAAAGAATTTCTGACAACCCTGGATGCTGATGCAGAGACGGTGATGGGACTCATTCGCCCCGACACCTACGAGTTTTACTGGAATACCAGTGCTGAAAATGTGCTGAAAAAACTAAAAAAGCATAATGACCGCTTCTGGACTGCTGCACGTATTCAGAAAGCACAGGCACAGGGTATTACACCTATGCAGGCTGTTATCATAGCTTCTATTGTGGAAGAGGAAACAAACATAGGTTCTGATAAGCCATACATTGCCACTGTATATCTGAACAGGATGCGCAGGGGTATGAGGCTACAGGCCGACCCTACAGTGAAGTTTGCCATCGGTGACTTTACCATCAGGCGCATTACCGGCGCTATGTTGTTATTTGAATCTCCTTACAATACTTATATGTACGGCGGGCTTCCTCCCGGTCCTATCTGCACACCATCAGGCCAAAGCCTTAATGCCGTGCTGGACGCGCCCCATAACGGGTATCTTTACTTCTGTGCCAAGGACGACCTGAGTGGCCGTACTGCATTTGCCAGCTCTCTTACAGAGCATGTAAATAATGCCAACGCCTATCACCGCGCGCTCAACAGGAGAGGCATACACTAGGCCCCAGACGCAACCAAATCACATAGCATAAGCGGGTAGTGCATCCAGCCATGTAATATTGCTGATGTCATTTGCATCGGCACAGAAGGTATGCGGGCCATTAGTGAGCAGCCAGTAGCGGCAGGGGATGGTACTATGATATGCCAGCAGCTGATGCAGTACTTCCTCCGTTACAGGTACATCTGGTCGTTTACATTCGGCCAGCAGCCATGGCTGGTGGTTTCGGTCAAAGACTGCAATATCATATCTACGTAGCATGCCGGCTACATTTATAGCACGCTCTACTGCTATGAGTGCTGCCGGATAATGGTGAATATGTATCAGATTGTGCAGCAGCACCTGCCGTACATGTTCTTCAGGGGTAAGAGATACCCACCTCCTGCGTACAGGGTCAAATATCTGCCGCGTGTTATCATGCACACGCAGGCGCAAATTCAGGCTCGTTAACTCCAGCGATATCATTCGCCCCCCTCCTGCTGCGGGAACATTTTCTGCGCTTTGGAGCTGTACTCTTCCACACGCCCCATGTCACGGGTCTGCTGAGCCAGCTGTATTGCCAGCTTATACGCCTGGTCGTTATAAGGGTCAGCGGCTATAGCAGCATCCAGCTCTCCAAATGCAGCATTGGCATTTCCCTGACGCGCATATACAAATGCAGTTAGCAGATGGCTCTCACTCTTATTGTATTGTCCCAGCCTGCTGAATACAGCCATAGCGCTGTCATTTTTGTTCTGCTCCATGTATATGCTACCCAGTGTCTGGTTCGCATTCATATCGCCAGGGTTCTTCAGCAGTATCTGCTTACCGGCATAGATAGCAGAGTCCATATTACCCTCAGCCTGATAGAGGCGCATCATTTCGCCCCACACCAGTTCGTTGCCGGGATATTCCTTCAGCGACTGCAGAAACATATCCTTTGCCTCGGCATACTTCTTCTCTTTCATGAGATTGAAGCCAGCCAGGTCCTTTTTCGTTTTCCGTTTCAGTACTGCTGCTATGGGTACCCCATCTACCTTTACCACATGGATGGTTTCTTCAGGAGGCCAGTTGTTACTGTTAAGAACAGAGGCATCTATGAAGCGGGAGAACCCTATATAGTAATCCCAGTCTTTGGTATAGCGTGCATTATAGTTGGCATATATCACGCCCTGAGAGAACATGTCTTTAAAGTCTGGGTGTGCTTTGGCATAATCCAGATATTCCTGATTACGCTCAAAGTGGGCATAGCGCTCGTAATAGTCCTGATACTTTGATGGCAGGTTCTTATAATTTGCCTGATACAGTGCTGCCACCAGCGGAAAGGTAGTACTGGTACCTATTATCACATTCTTACCCTCCAGATGCTCGTTTTTCAGCAGCCAGTTGGTAGCTTCTTTGATACCCAGCATGTAATAGTCTGTTTCATAACGGCCATACATGCCTTTGAGGCCACCAGCTATTTCATTGTAGTAGAGCGACTCATAAGGATGGTTTGCCGCTACAAATTTTGCCGGGAGCGCCAGTCCTGCCACTACCAATGCTATGCCTGCATACTTCATACCCTTATTGGCCGATGCCGTAAGATAGTTCCAGCCCAGTGCTGCAATAACTACCAGCGGAGGGTAAATGAACAGGAAATGCCGCCAGCCATCATAAAGGGATGACTTTTTATACACGGCATAGAACAGCGGGAACACAATAGTAAACAGCAGGAACAGGCTATACAGCAGCTGCTTCCTGTTGGTTTTATACATGCGGGCCATAACAAACATACCCAACACGGTACCCGCCAGTACCACCAGTGGGGCTGTATAGACTACATAACGCGGTATATAATACCATGGCACCTGATTGCTCAGTATCTTATGCCCATCATACAGCATACCAATGTTTACGAAGAAGTTTGACATAATCTTCAACGCCTCCAGCGGCTTCTCTATAATACCCAGGTGTGCATAGGGCCAGAATAGTACTGCGATGAGGTAGCCAGATGCCGCCACAATAGCAAACTGTTTTATTATCCTGGCAGTGAGAACAGTTTTCAGTTGCTTGTTGTAAACTGCAAATGCCAGCAGGAACAGCAGGAGATAAGCTATAAGCAGAAAACCACCTATACGTACACCCATAGCCCAACCTATACCGGCAATGAGCCCCAGTATATGTCGTACTCCGGGACGGGGCATAGCCTGCAGATAGGACAGGATGAAGTAAATACCTGCGGTATAACCCACAGAGAATGGTATATCCTTAGGGTTGGCAAAGTTGTGACCAAACCATGATGGTGACAATACCAGCATAATCATAGCAAGTATACCTGCGTTCCAGCCTCCGAAAAAGCGGGCCAGCTTACCGGCATAGATGATGCCAATGGAACCTACCACCGCATTGATAAAGTGCATCGTAGTATAGTGGTCCCACGGATGGAAGACGTTAAATACAAAGGCGGTGATAAAATCGAAAATACCACCATAATACTGAATACCCGTAGTGGCGGTCTGTGCTTCTGTATCGCCACCAAAGAAGTAGTGGTATATCATATTGCCGTAATCAAAGTGCCAGTGTTCATCTCCGGTTACGGAGTACTGAAAACTCATGAGCGGCATTACAATCACCAGCAGTAACGCCAGCATATTGAACGCAGCACGGCCACGGATACCTGAACGCTGTGAGGGTGTAGCACTTTCCGGCATACGGAAGGGCAGGCGGAAGGTATTATATATCCATGTACGGAAGGAAATACCCACAACGCCAAAGAACATTTTGATAGAGTCTTTGACAACATTGACCTTACTCTCCGGCATGTTCACCCAGGTTACGGGCATTTCTACTATGTCTATATCATTAAGGTCGGCCTGATAGAGGAGCTCTACATCATGTGACCAGCCTGTACTCTGCATATTGCCAAACAGGAAGCGGGCTACATTGCCCGGGTAGAGCTTAAAGCCACATTGCGTATCGGATAGCTGCAGGCTGGTGAACAGCTGTACTACACCATTGAAAATACCACCAATGAACCGACGGCTTTTGAGACTTTTTACATTGCCTTCCTCATGTTTTCGGGAGCCTATGTATATTGTATTATCTCCGTTAAACAGATTTTTGTCGCGCTTTTCCCATGCCAGCAGGTCGGTTGGTTTTGTGGACATATCGGTATCCAGGGTAAGGATGTAGTCGCCTTTGGCTACGCTTACCCCGCGCTTCAGTGCGCTCCCCTTTCCTCCGTTAGGGTTCATCTGCTCAATGGTAATGCGACTTTTGAGCGCCGCAAATTCTCCGTTGAGTGCATTATTTATTTTCTGAACTGTATCATCTTTACTGCCGTCGTCAACTACAATTACCTCATAGCTGCCATTCCACTTACTGTCAAAGTCGGCCAGCCCCTGCAACATGATGCCTACCCGGCTGCTCTCGTTATAGCAGGGTATCACCAATGAAAGCAGGAAATCATGAGAGGGTGTCTGATTGCCGGTTGTGCGTTGGGTTGACTGGCTGTTCTTCATTTCTTTCGGCATTATTTATTCATGTTACCAATATATACCCAGTCGCCCTGGATATTTACACATTTGTTGTCGGCAACGTTTATTTCCTTTTGCAGATAGGAGGCTATGGGGTAAAAATTGAGGTGCAGGTCCATAGTGAAATAGTAATATCGCTGACAGGGAGTAACGATGATGAGCTGTTTTTTAGCCACACGTTTCAGTTCATTAATAGCCTCGGGCAGCTCCCTGAGGTGCTCAATGGTGTGCGAGCAGGTAACCACATCGAAAGCGTTGTCTTCAAAGGGGAGCTTGTATATAGTTCCTCTTTTATATGCAGCTTTTTTCAGTGTAGGTACCGAATCATACAGGTCACATCCTGTTGTTTCCAGGTTAGTATGGTCTCCTATATAGTTCAGCAGAAAGCCGCGGCCACAGCCTACATCCAGCAGGGTTCTGGCATCTTTGTCTATAGACGCTACCAGATGCTTGATGCTGGGCATGTTCATATCTGTAGGTCTGTCATATGCCAGACAGTCCAGATTACGGTATATTTCTGAGAACTCATCCTCGGTGAGGGTATAGGCAACATCCTTAAAATCCATGTACAGGCGCACATTCTTGCCTTTGAACCATATATGAAAAAACGGATACATGAACCAGCGGCTGTCGCGGATGGCCGGAGGCAGCCAGTTGTCCATCACATAGCGGATGGCATTGGTTATAGAACGATTCATTGAGTCTTACGATTATATTTATATCAGACAGCTATGTGAGGTCAGCCGTTTGTATGGGTTTCAAAAGTAATTAAAGTTGCTAAATTTACACCTTCATACTAAACTGACATCATGGACCTTCGTGAATTAGAGAATGGCGTAAACCCTGACAACCACTGGTACTACCAAAGCAAGATTCAGCCGCTGATAGCGTATACCCGGAATCTGCTGCAGCGGGTACCGGAGCTTACTATAATAGATGTAGGGTCTGGTTCGGGCTTTTTTGCCATCAATCTGGAAAAAGCATTTGGCGATAAAATAAAAAAGGTATGCCTGGTAGATATCAACTATACACCTGATGAAATAGCTGCTACCCAAGGAAAGAAGATAGAGAAAATGACTCATATACCACAGCGTATAGAGCATGGACTCGTGGTGATGATGGATGTGCTGGAGCACCTGGAAGATGACCTGAAGATGCTGCAGGACATTAAGGCCAACTGTACCGGAAAGAACCACTTTTTCATTACAGTACCTGCTTTTTACTCACTGTGGAGCAACCATGATGTGGCACTGGGGCACTACCGCCGGTATAAAATCAATACACTGAGAGGGGTACTGAACAAGGCCAACTACTCTATAAACCGCTGCTATTATCTGTATGGAAGCCTGTTCCCCATGATATGGACTTTCAGAAAGCTGGATAATCTGAAAAAGAACAAGGATACCAGCAAATCCAATATGCAAAGTTTCAGTCCGTTTGTGAACAATATTCTGTATCGCATCTCTTCACTGGATATGAAGATGGCATCGGCCAATAAGCTGTGTGGTGTAACCTGCCTGGCTGAAGGTGAGATATAGGTAAAGTCTGCATTTAATAATCCATTTTTTACTGCCTGCATTCTGTACAGAATGCAGGCAGTTTTGTTTTATAGTGTTGTAAGGGTGTTCCTACAGGTGGGGAAATATATCTACAGTTTCCGGATTGTTAATCGTTTTTTTAGTAGCATGTTAGTTTTTATATTAATTGTTTTTTATGTTTTTATGGCTGTTATTCAGCTTGTTGTAGTGTGTAAACAAAACGTTCACATTTCAAAAGGAATGGCTGCACAGATTTTGCACTTCTATTTGCAGAACATTGCTGATAATCAATTGGTTAGTGATAAAAGTATACCAGCAATGACACGTTCTTTATTTACTGACTTTATATATGGTACTACAGATGCTACTGAAAATGCAATATGCATCTGTAGCACTAAAAAGATACTGAGGGAGGTAAGGCAGCTACTATAAATAACCAGCCTGTTACATCTGCAAGTAGTTCCTTTCACTATAATACTTATGGAAACAATTGTTTCCTCTTCACCACTCAATAACGGCTGCCTTACCTACTCAACAGCATTAAAATATTCAATAACCACTCACCATGATACCTAAACCCAACACTGTGACATAACCCTGTACATGAAAACAACGGAAACCACCGCCATAACCTACGCCCGGCTATGAACACACACTTAAAATCCATTGCCAGAAAACAAACCCGACCACCCAGGTGAAAACAGATTACTTACTATCCACTCCGGCAGGTTTCCGATGCTGACTCTATTACCGAAAACAAACCTATTGCTATGAAGTGAGCACTCACTCACAAATGCGAACAGTTTTAAATGAGGACAAGCCTGACCTGAATGGTTGGGGTGAATGTTGCCTTTGCAGCTATTTACAGCAGAGGCAACATTTTTCTATTTCATATACTCTGACCGTAACAGGGAGCAACACAAAGAATCTTCCACAACGCCATCTTTGCAGTAATGCTGCCTTAAAAGGCCTTCCTCCACAAAGCCAAAGTGTTTCAGAAGCCTCACCGATGGCGTATTGGCCGGGCTTAAAAATGCCTCCACACGGTTGAGACCCATTTCTTCAAACCCAAATGATAACACAGCCGACAGCGCCTCTGTCATATAACCCTTATTTTTATCGGCATCATTATCCAGATGGTATCCAATCTCTGCACGGGAATGACGGGTGTACCATGTATGGTAGCCAATAAGTCCCATTCTGCGCCCATTGGCACGACTGCAGATAATAAAACCTTTATAGGTAGCCCGGTACCATTCCAGTCCCAGCTCATAGTTGCTGCGCTCTGCAGCAAGCATAGCAGGGTCTGTAATACAGAGGTAGGTCATAATATCCTCATCGCTGAACCGGGAGAACAACTGATGCATGATGCCGGGGGTAATTTCTTTAAGCAGCAGACGCGGTGTTTTCAGGACTGCATGTGCTATGTCCGACAGGCGGGGTGCGGAAAATTCCTTTTCTTCCCCCATCTGAAACAGAAATATCTGTTGCTGCTCGGGGGTATCAATAATAACATTGGCCGGGCCGCGATGTGTATAGTGCTGCAATCCTGCATGCTTTAATGCATCAATCTTATGACGCATATCTGACGCAAAAAATGTGAGTGCGGGCTGCTGGAAGTGTGTAGTCTGATGAAGGCCAACGGCATTAATACCATCTGTAATAACGGCCCACGGATAAGGTGTGGAAAACTCTGATATAGTAGTAAAGCCAAGCTTCCCCCAAAACGCAATGGATGCCTGCAGGTCGGCAACAGGATGTGCCAGCTCACCAAACATACCTATTGTTTTGTTGGCATATTTTGAGGGGTCGCTATAATCTTCCTGAGGCATTTGTAACATACCGGGGCCCGGTGGCTGGCTGAACCCATCTGTAATACCTACTACCCGAATGGTAATGCCATCGGGAGACAGAAGTGAACAACGCTTCACTGTGTCGGTATCACCGGAGCGCTCAGAAAGTTCTATACCCTGCTCATCCAGCATTTTTATCACTTTGCTATATGTGGCAGTAAAATATGTAAGTGCCAAAGCCGGTGTATTGTCCTGACGCAACATAATGAGGAGCGCACCATCACTTACCTGCACCCATGGGAAGGGCCATGTAGCACGGGCCACTTCATGAAAGCCCAGCATGCGATAGAAGTCCAGCGAGGTCTGGAAGTGAGGCGTGGTAATACTAATGGCAGTGATGCTGCCAAGTGCGGGAACAGGTAGCTGTATCATGCGAAAGACGTACAAATTAATGTTATGTGAAGGTAGCTGTAATGTTCTGAAACTTAATATCCCGTATTTTTATGGCCGTATGAATATTGTGCTAACCGGTGGTAGCCGGGGTATAGGGTATGAGACTGCACTGGCGCTGGCATCAGATGCCGGGAACAGGATAATGGTGATAGCGCGGAATGCGGAAGCGATGCAGGCGCTACAACAAGGGGCATTGCATAATAACATAGAAACTGTAGTATGTGATATAGCCAATGGCGACATGGCCGTAGTACAACAGCGCCTTAATGAATGGGGCACTGTAGATGTACTCATCAATAATGCAGGTGTGCTGAAAAATGCTGCATTTACAGAGACTGGTGTGGATGTGTGGGAACTGACCATGAGGGTAAATATTTTTGGCACTGTACGTATCATACAGCTGGTACTACCCTATATGACAGACAGTACTGTAGCGCATATAGTGAACATAGGCAGTATGGGCGGCGTACAGGGAACAAGTAAATTTCCAGGCCTATCGGCATATAGCGCCAGTAAGGCCGCACTGGCCAACCTTACAGAATGCCTGGCCGAGGAGCTGAAAGACAAAGGCATAAAAGTAAACTGCCTGGCACTGGGAGCCGTAAATACAGAAATGCTGCGGGAAGCATTTCCCGGTTATACTGCACCCGTGGGCCCTGGTGAAATGGGGCGTTTCATAGCCGAATTTGCAACTAAGAATCACCGGTTCATGAACGGGAAAATCATTCCCGTATCGGTAAGTACACCATAAGCAGTACTTAATCTCTTTGTGATATACCGGTAATGCAGCTACTGCTTCAATAGTCGGGCAGTTGCGGTACCATTTACCATCAGGCTGTAAACGCCAGGTGGCAGCATACTTATATCAACCTGAGTACTATTGATACCCGGCAGTGTGGCAGCGTAGTGTGTTTTTCCTATCATATCTGTAATAGTAAGTGTAGTAATATGCTCAAAAATGACAGCTACTGTACCGGTAGCAGGATTGGGGGTAAGTAAGAGGCCTGCCTGCTTTGTAACAACCGGACTAACAGCAGCAGGCGGGCATGGCGTATCAAAGTCAATTTTACGGATGCGACTGTTGCTGAAGTCAGCTATATAAAGGTCATAACAGTTGTCGAATGCGAGTCCGAAAATGGTACCCAGACATGCTGCAGATGCGGGGCCACCGTCTCCACAGTAAGATGCGGTACCATTTCCTGACACAGTAGTGATAGTGCCTGATGCATTAATCTTCATAACCCGGGCATCCGCAGCAACGGCAAAGAGGATTTCATCGGCAGGAGTGATAGTGAACATGCCAGAGCCGGTACCCAGTTTTATGCCGGTAGCTGATGCCCCATCGGCAATGGCATCGGTGCCACCACCTGCTACCGTGGTAATGACTCCTGTAGCGGCATCAATTTTACGGATTTCATTCTCAGTAGCGTTATGGTGAGAATATATGTAAATGTTATTGTGACTATCGGAAGCAATACAATATATCAGGCCAATAGTAGCAGCCGTGGCCGGGCCACCATCGCCGGTATAACCCTGTACATTAAACTGACCGGCAATGGTAGTAATAGTACCTGATGCATCTATACGACGAATAGAAAACTGATCGGAAATATACATAGTGCCTGCGTGGTCGAATGCTACGGCGTTAGGACGTAATAATGATGCGGCAGTGGCCGGGCCGCCATCGCCCGACGGGCCGCTTGCTGAGCGTGGGGAACCATTGCCCACTACGGTAGTGATAACACCTGTAGCGGCATTTACTTTCCTTACTCTGTTATTGGAGTAATCGCATATGTAGATATTACCATCGGCATCACAGGTAAGGCCGGAAGGGTCAATACCTGCAGCAGTAGAAGAGCCGCCATCTCCACTGTAAGCAGTGCCTGATGCAGACGAATTGGTGATAGTAGCGATGACACCTGATGCATTTATCTTTCTGATTTTGCCATTAGTGTAGAAATAGCAATTGCTGAACCTATCCCATGTAATGTTTTGCGGTTTACCAATAGCGGCAGCAGAGACAACTGTGCCATCGGGGGAATCTGAGGTGGAGCCGTTTCCTGCAAATGTGGTTATGGATTGCGCGTAAAGGGGTGTGCCCGTAATGGCACAGAAGAGTGCTAGTAGTAGTTTGTTTTTCATGGTAAGTGGTGTTTTTTGTCCTGTACACTATTAAGCAATACGCAATATCGGATAATAGCGTTGGTGTGTATGATATAAAGACGGGAAATATGATCCGAAACCTGGGATACACTGAAAATATTTTGACATTTGAACTCTTTTCGGGAAATGAAAACTCTTCTGGCGAGCATAATGCACAGGTACATAACACAGGCTGCTCATGCCTCACTTTATTGCATCAGTTATAACTGATGCAATAAAATAAATAGAACCCCGACCCCCTCTCTGAAACCTACACAATAAGGAAAAAATTCCCATCCTGGCATTTGCGCTCGCCGTGGCAGGCAGGCCCTAACTCTGCCACGGCGAGCGCAAAAGGCATGCCCATTTTGTCGCATGAAGTAGTCACTAACCACACCTTTATACATCATAAAGACAAGCACTCCGGAGTCACAAAAACACTTTGCCATTCCGGAGTGCTTATATATTCAAAAGCTGCATTATCGGCTATATCACTTCACCACCTTACCGGTAGTTAATGTATGCCCGGTCACGTCACGCACCCTGTAATATAACATGCCTGCCGGTGCCGCACGTAAATGCTCATCGGCAGGAGTTACCTCCTGCTGTAGCAGTTGCCGGGTTATCAGACGGCCCTCCATAGTATAGAAGCTGATGGAAGACCCGGCCCAGCTGGCAGGAACGTCTATAACCGTATTTTCAGTAAGTGGATTCGGATATATATTTATCGTGCCAGGGGTTTTGTGAATATCATTGGCAGCATTCGATATATATACATAGCATGGCGTCTTCGCGGTATCACTGCAGCCCAAAGAGTCTGTGATACGAAGGGTATAAACCATATTTACAGGAGCGTTGCAAATCGCATTTACAATAGTATCATTGGACAAATACAGATTGGGTGTCCAGCGATAAGAAAATGGTCCTCTGCCAAAGCCTCCACCACCTATCAATGCTTCCAGTACTACCTCTCCTGAAGCTGTCTTGTAATTGACACATTCACCCAATAAATATGCAAAGCCCGATGTAAGGATATGTGCAGTATCATATGCTACAGCCCCCATTGCATCAGTCACCCTGAGTTGTACATCTATATCCCTGTAAAAGCCAAAATCCCATGCCACTGCCATTGGGTTTGCGGCAGTACTATCGTCAAATGGTACAGGAAAAGAAAGAGAACCCGGAGAACCCGGATTATACGTAAGGCAGGTCCAGCGGTACTGATAAGGTGGCTCGCCACCGGTAGCAGAGGGCGAACCACCAAGCTGCGGTGCCGGCCCGAGGGTTGTAGCCATACACCACTTCAGATACCCCCCGGCATGAGCCGTAAGCTGTCCATAAGAATTACTGGTAAGAAGAATGGCTGCCATGAAAATAAGAGAACAGCGGGAGAGAATAGAAAATAGAGGTTTACGCATCTGTGTAAGTTTGAAAGGGTGAGGAATAAATATAAACAAAAAAAATTATAGCAAAAACCATGCCATTACCCAGATAAAGAGCAATAAAAACAACATAAAAACAAACATTTCCGGGATAGTAGATAAATCACTAAATAACCGACATTCCTCCACCATCTCTGTTTACACCACAGGCACATAGCATTGTGCGTAACCATGTAGCACAGTCAGCCCGTAACGCACTAATCTCGTCAATTTATAACCGGCATAATAAAATCAATAATTACCCTATCTCTAAAACCCACACAATAAGAATAAAAACTCATAAATTCCGTTTCACCAGTTTAGCCATGTCCGAAAAGTGGGGGGACGTCACGTCAATCCGTTATCGTCTATTCCATTATCTCTTGTATATAACTCATATCCTTATAAAAGGCACGCAAATTAGTACCACAAAAGGGACAGAAATTTATAATCGCCTTCTTAGCACAATCTTCGATTTTCCCAGCATATCCTTCAGTAATTATAAAATTTCTATCAATATTCAGCTGAGCCCTTTCTTGAAAGGATTTACCATAACCTATTATTCTAATATTTAATCCCATTGTCTTCTCTCCAGAGTAGCGAAACTGAAATTTGTCGCAACAATATTTTTCCATAATAGTTTATCTATTCTACTGGTTTTTCTAAACCATTTAATGTTTAAACTAAACTTTTACTACACTGGCGAGTTTGGCGCGTAACCATGAAGCACAGCCTGCTCGTGCCTCACTTAATCTCGTCAGTTTATAACTGACGCAATATATGAGCAGAGATGTGATGATACCTATTATTTGTTAGCAACATCTATAGACCCATTCAAAGAGCTATGATAGTCACTCACTTTATACAGTTGCATCGTATCTCCATAAAATCCCGGATCATTAAGTCTGCTCTTAACCCTCTGCCTTACATCTTTTGCACTCTTCAGATATTTCAATGTTTCATCAGACACAACAGAGATACTTACGGTATCACGATGGGCAGAGAACCCAATAATACGAACCAGCAAATACCCATATTTTGATTTAGAATCCTTATCAGCTAAAGAAACAGTATTGGCATAATAAATATTCAAAAACATATCTTCGTTAACCACAGACATAAACCCTCCCCATTGCCTGTATTGTGCATTCTTACCACCAAGATTCATCCTTGTCACATAATAAGCAGACTTGCGGTTTTCCTTCTTTTCAAGGTAAATTTTCCAAACGTCTTTTAAATCCTCACTATGGCGATAATTCAGCTCATTACCTCCATATACATCCTCATTGTTCTGCACCAGAATGTAATCTTTTGCATTTGTATCATTTAGCACCTTCCATATCCCGGGCAAAGAGTTTTGTACGCTGATTTTAGGTTCATCGTCTATGGGAAATGCACTATAGTTATTGCATGAGGATGCAAGCCACATCACTAACAATAATATCCAAATCCTGTTTTTCATAAAATAATTATTCAGTTTAACGCACGCTCAAAACGTCTCTGAATATATTTAGTACATGTTCCAATACCATCGAAATTAAAAATACAATAATTCCACCTTTATACCCACTGACGTAGGTCTGGGATGCTGATACGAAGCACAACTTCCGCCGTTGCAGGCGTCCCCGCCTGCAACCAGCCCATGGGCATATCACGTCACACCCTTGTGCCCCCTCCTTACATTACCCCCTCACACTGGCGAGAATTTGGCGCGTAGCCCTGAAGCTTAGCCAACTCGTGCCTCACTTAGTCTCGTCAGTTTATAACTGACGCAATAAAAATCAGAATCCCACATTGCCACTCACAAATCAGGGGAAACTCCCCTCCAGGCACTTGTCTCGCCGCGGCGGAAGGAGCGGCCTGCCTGCCGCAGGTAGGCACAAAAAGGCATGTCCTTTTTGCCGCCTGGGGAGGTCGCAACACCACACACTTGTGTCCTTTCCTACAGTAAAATCCCACACATATCCACTTTGTGAAACCCTTGTACCCCTTGTGGTTAGAAAAACAAAACACACCGAAACCCGCGCCCACACTGCAAACTATTTTACATCATATGCACCATAATGCATACCATATGCAAATAGCGGCATATCACAGCAACCCAATTTCCGCTACTGATACAACAGCCCCAACTTTACACCCAAAAACATAAACCTAAACCCACTGAACATGAAAACAAACCAACGCCAGCAGGCCGAAGAACTATACTTCCAGTCCTCACTCACCAAGACCGCCATTGCCAATGAAGTAGGCGTTAGCCGCCGCACTATCACCTCATGGGCGCAGCAGGGCAACTGGGACCAGCTACGCCGCTCCGTCCGCAACATGCCTATCCTTATTATGGACAAATGTTATCACCTGCTCAACTTATATGTTAGTGATAGGCTGGGCGATTATTACTCCGCCGTCAGCATCACTAAAGACCAGACACAGGTTATCCATCAGCTCACTACATCTATCAGCAGACTCAGCAAACGCTGCTCAGGCAGCGAGTACATGCAGCTGGCTAACTCCTTTATGGAGCAACTCACCCATCGCGCTCCCCATCTGGCCGATGAAGCCCGCACCATAGTAGATGATATGGTTTACGACTATCAGCCCTATCATCAGCACAGCTTCCTCACCTCAGAGTTCGATAAAAATGGCTTCATACCTTCCCCATTCGATGAAGCAATGGAAGGCTGGAAAGATGAAGAGGAAGCCCGTAACCCCGCCCCACCCGATGACCCCGTTGCTGACACAAAAGAGCCGAAACCGGACACCCCACCGCCACCCATCCATGATGATGCAAAAGAACAACCCTCAGCACCACCGCCCCCATCACATGCCCCTGATACAGATAAAGAAAGCACACCGGAACCCGCCACAAAGAAACCAGACATTAAAAAAATATCGCGAGCAATTTTTGCGAACTTTTCGGGAAGTAATCTCCCCGTCCCCGACGATGATTTACCTTTTAAAGAAATGCTAAACAAGCACTTACGCATATTGAAAGAAAAAGAGCAGCAACAAAAAAATAAAACTTCCCACCCCGATGAAAACCTGTTATAAAACACATATTTAAACCCACTGATACAGACTTGAAGTATAACCTGCCCACGACTCACTCTGTTCGGTTAGTTTATAACTGACGCAATAAAAAAGCCCTGCTTATACCACTATCCATACACCCACATAATATGGGCAAGCGCTCCTCCTGGCACTTGTCTCGCCGCGGCGGAAGGAGCGGGATGGCCTGCCTGCGGCAGGTACAAAAAGACGTGCGCTTTTGCCGTCTGGGGTGGTCGTTACAGCACGCTTAGCGCCCTTCATGGTGATGCATACAAATCATAGGCACGAACATGAAGCATTACCCGGTACCACCCACCGTCCATACAGGTAAGATATCAGCCGCGTACACTCTGAGGATGCTGTATCGCATTATCAGAATCATACTTCCGCTTTATAGCCTGTAGTCGCGTATAGTTTTCTCCGTAATAAGCCTGCTCCCAGTTTTCAAATTCGCTGCTGCAGTAATTTACATAATGATTCAGTACACCATGCTTACGGGTAGTGCTCAGTATATAAGATGTAGCTGCGGCCGTACGAATTTCACTTTTGGAGCCCTGGGGATAAGCCTGCACCTCCGATATGAAAGGATATGCCCTGTGTGCATAGCACGATAGCAATTCTTTCTCCTTATCGGCAATAGCTCCCCCGAGCGTATTTACCTGATATATCATACCCGGTGTGGTAATGATTTTATCAAAAACATCTTCTATGAAAGGTGCCACATCATCATAACCGTTGAAAAAACCGGCAGAAGAGTTCCTGAAGTATAAAGGATTTGCCCGGCCGTAATAGTTAGGAAGCATTTTATACAATGGTCGTGGATTGCGTATCGTCACAGGGCCGGCCACATCTATCAGTGGTTGCAGCACAGGTATGATATCGTGCCGGTCATGCTCAAAGTCTGTAATGAGAATATTAAGCGTACCACCGTTCAGTACATAACCCGAAAAGCAGGACTCCGGCATTGCTGCCGCTACCTCCATCCACACCTTTAATATAGATGCGGCGCGTATAGCGGTAAGCCGGCTCACCTTCAGGTGCATAGCCTTTAATGTAGCAGGTGCCCGCTGAGTGCTGAACTGCATTTCTGTAACGATACCAAAGTTGCCTGTTCCACCACCCCTTAGCGCCCACATCAGTTCATCATCACCCATTACTTTATGTACATTCCCATTGCCATCCACCATAGTTGCTGCTATAAGATGATCGCAGGTAAGGCCATACTTACGGGCAAAAAGGCCATAACCGCCACCCAGCGTAAGCCCACCCAGGCCCACACTGCCACAGGAGCCCGCAGGCAGCAATCTGCCCTGAGGCAGCAAGTAGTCATACAGCCTGCTGAGGGTACACCCGGGGCCCGCAGTAAGCATGCCATCAGCCGACAGTGTCACCTCATTCATATGCCCCATGTTAATAACCATGCCACCATCATTGCACGAATACCCTTCCATACTATGACCACCACTTTTCACTGCTATCGGCAACTTTCGGCTACGGGCATAGCGCACCGCCTCCGATACATCTTCAGTAGTACGACAAAGAGCTATTGTTTCCGGATGATAATCTATACGCCTGTTATAGCCCAGCCGCAGTATATCATAACGGGGGTCGCCGCTGCTCACCATTGTGGGTAGCATAGGTGCGGGTGGTTCTGGTACCAGGGTTGCAGGCACCTCCGGCAGGGTGTCCACAGCAGTAGCTGTTTGTCCGGCTTTCTTACCACGTCCCAGCCCGCAGGCATCCAGCCATACTGCAGCCCCGGCTGCTGCTGCCAGTTTTATGAATTTACCTCTTGAATACTGATGCAAAACAATGTAAAATGAGTATAGATGAAGTTAACAAAATAGTGTGGGATATGCACAGCATACAGGCAGTATTCGCTATATTACATACATACGCCTGCCGTACATGAGCCATTCTCCTGACTGTAATACATATACCGACAATCAGCTGCTGACACTTCTGGCAGAAGATACAGCATGGCTAAAATGTATACAGGAGCGTACCAGAGAGTACTGCATAAAATTCATGCATAGTATATACCCCACTGCCGGTAGCCACCAGCTCACTGATATATATCACGATGCACTCATTGTTCTTTACGAAAAATGTCGCGACAGGCAATTGCAGCTCACCTGCTCACTGCAAACCTATCTGAACTCCGTATGTCGTAACCAGCTATTACAGCAACTACGGCAGGAAGCCAGAAATGCAGCGCTGCAGGAGTCATACATAGCAGGGGAATATGATAAACATATCACCGACTGGTTACATCCTGCCGGTGAGGACATTAATACAGAACGGGTACAGGCTATAGTAAAAGCGCTGGCAGCAATGAAGCATAAAGGCGACTGCTATGAACTGCTGCAGCTGGTACACTACAAAGGGCTGTCTATGAAACAGGTTGCAGCTCACTTTGGCTACAGTAATGAGCAGATAGCCAGGAATAAGAATTACCTGTGCCGGGAAAAGTTAAAAACAATTGCATACAGTTACCTTAATAAAAAGAAATGAGGGCTGATCTGGAAATATTACAAGAGCTGTTCCTGCCACCGCTTACTGAGGTGGCAGCACAGGCACCTGCCTTACAGCAGTTGCTTACAGACGGTGATGTTTTCTGGATATCATTCAACGAACTGATAATAGATGCAGATGAGCAGTGTACTCAACTATATGGCTTCGCCGGTAAATATGACATACCACACGCTACCGAATTTGCAGCACACATGGCTGCTCTCAGAACTACTTATATATGCCATATAGCTACCCTCTATTGTGCCGGAGAAAGTACCCCTTCGGCACAACATCTGCTGGCTGCTGGCAATGCATCGTTTAGTGAAGATGTAGCATGGCAGAAAGATATACTGGCTGCCATTACCCTATCCTCACATACAGACATAAAAGATGAGCTGCACAATACAGATATACCTGTTACCGACGAGGAAATAACACAGGCATTTAAAGCCACACAGCATGCCGAAACAAGAGCGCAACTAAAAGCGCAACTGAAGGAATGGGATAAACAGCCACAACCCACGGTGAGCGTTCAGAAACCGCTCCGCTCCATACCATTCATGTTCTTTCGTTTTGCAGCAGCAGCGGCAATATTTACAGTTACTACTGTTACTATTGTAAAAGTGTTTGAAAGCCGTAAAAAGCAACAGCGCACCATCAACACATTAGTTACCTCTCCGGTTACCGATAGTACACACCATTTGCATAGCACACCTGTAGTACAGCCGGCAGTCAATAATGACACGGCATCTCCGGAACCCACTGCACATCAGGCTACAGATAAGATAAAGCAGGCGAAGACAAAGAAAACATCAACTGACATACCACACCAGCCACAGATAGTACTTATAGGCAACATTATAGACCTGCACACACAGGAGGCAATAACAGGAGTCACTGTCACGCTGAAAGACGATAGCGGCAAAGAACAGACTATCATATCTGCCGATGGAAACTTTCAGTTTATACTGCCGCTGCACCGGGATATTGTTATAACCGGAAAGAAGGACAAGTATGCATCTACCCGCATATCACTTAGCACAAAAACAGTAAAAGACACCGATACCGATGATACAATACGCGCCCCCCTGAGACTCTTTAAAGAACAGTAGTTATGTAGTAGCCATAAAAAAAAGTCACAGCACCAGCCCCCCTCGCAATAATGAGTACCGATACTGTGACCTGTATAAAGCAACGACCATTAGTAGGTCCACATGTCCTGCTCCCTGGCATTAATACCATCGGCTACCCTCTGGCCCTCATACAATGCTTCCATGGATGAAAGCCCTTTTTCGGCAAAGCTTTCCCCATATGAGCCGGGATAGCTCCCGTGAATGTTACTCACTTTGGTAATGCGGGAAGAAAACATGCGCCCTTCAAAAAAATCATCCCATGTAGGCCGCAGCGCATCATTACCGGCTGTAGCTACTTTATACCTGGCCAGCAGGCCACGCACCGCAGGATAGTATAACCAGAACATTGCCTGTGGCCCACGGTACTGTCCATCTGCCCCATACACATCCCTCACCGGAGCTATACCTACCAGTCGTACCACCATACGGCCGGTATTACGATCCACCATCCAGTCTTCCATCACCCTGTATTTAGTAACCGTAGCCGGATTAAAACTATGTTCTATTATTCTTATAACCGATGTCCCATCCAGCTCGTACACCTCCTCTGTATCGGGCTTACCCACTACCATATCATGCAGTTCTTCCCTGCTCAGTATGGTTGTAAAGCGGTCATCAACCGTATTATATGCCGTCACCTTTCCCCGGCTTATGGCATCCATCAGTATCTCTATGAACATACCACCACCGGTATGTTCATCACCCGCATACCGCAAGGCAGCATTCTGCAGCTCCAGTACATTTACCTCCCTCCATACTCTTTTGTGCCACATAATATCATCCCCCCTTAATGGCTCCCATGACAATGGTTGCTCCACATTGGCTCTGGCAGGCAGACTACCATAAACTCCGTTATCCGTACGTGGCCATTGCCACTCCCGCGTTACGGCAGCCTCAGTACGATAGGTATCCGGCACCCCGGGGTCGGCACTCTGCTGAGCATTTACATTTCCTGTTGCTGTAAGTAGTGTTACCAGGCATATCATTGTTATTACGGTACGGTACATCATAGCATGAATGGTTTTGAAAACGTGAATAATGCTTCTATCATCATTAATGAACTATCCGCAACTATGTAACCAGTTTTTCCGGATTTTTTTTGAATAAAGTATCAAAACAAAAAAGCTGCCCCGCATAAGCGAGGCAACCTCATCAACATTACCACCCATTCCCGTGAGCTGTAATTACGCTGTAGTGCCCAGTGCATCTATTTTTTCCTTTGCCAGTGGCTTTGTGCAGAAAAACCAGTCGTGGCATGTCATTTCGTCTTTGTTCTCCATACGCTCTTTTGCCACACCGCAGGAGCCGGCAGTGGGTATAATCACATCATCGCCCGGCTTCCAGTCGGCAGGAGTAGCTATTGCATACTTATCTGCGGCCTGCATAGCTATGAGTGCGCGCTTAATTTCATCAAAGTTCCTGCCCATAGACAGCGGATAGTAAATCATAGCCCGTATAGTACCGGCGGGGTCTATGAAGAATACTGCACGCACAGCTTTGGTAGAGCTTTCGCCCGGCTGTATCATGCCATACTTCTTAGCTACATCCATAGTTATGTCTTCTATAAGCGGGAATGTCACCTCTATATCTTTCATTCCCTTATACTCAATCTTCTCCTTTATGGTACGCAGCCATGCTATATGACTGTACAGCCCATCTACCGACAGCCCTACCAGACTGCAGTTAAGCGCATTAAACTCCGGCTCCATATGTGCAAACGTCATGAACTCGGAGGTACATACAGGAGTAAAGTCTGCAGGATGACTGAAGAGTATCACCCACTTACCGGCATAGTCGGCGGGGAAGTTGATTTCTCCCTGAGTAGTTACGGCTTTGAATGCAGGTGCTTTGTCGCCTATACGGGGCATTGTGTTTATCTGTTCTGTGTTTTCCATTGTGTTTGTTTTTCTACAAATTTCACAACTACACAAGACGTATTCAGTGACATATATCACACAGCAGGCAACCCCTCATCATACCCGCATCAATGACGAGATATATTATACCGGTAAAACATAGCAAGAGAGAACTGAAATACATGAAAATGTTATGATTCTCATAACGTTACAGAATAGAGATAGGCTATATCAATACAAATAAGTTTCGAATATCAAATCCCCCTATCTTTGCACTCCTTTTTATTTTCATACACGCTAAAAATAAGCAAACTATGATGCAACTACCTGGCCAGACTAATTTCTATAAAGGAAAAGTGCGTGACGTTTATACCATCAACGATAAGTATATCGTGATGCTGGTAAGTGACCGCATTTCCGCATTCGACGTAGTACTCCCCCGCCCCATCCCATATAAGGGACAGGTGCTGAACCAGATTGCAGCCCAGTTTCTTGATGCCACAAAAGACATCGTGCCAAACTGGATGATTAATGTTCCACTGCCCAATGTGACCATTGGTTATAAATGCGAAACATATCCTATAGAAATGGTAGTTCGCGGCAACCTGACAGGCCATGCATGGCGCACTTACAAGAGCGGCAAACGCGAACTGTGCGGTGTACCATTGCCTGAGGGAATGAAAGAGAACGATTTCTTTGAAAAGCCCATCATCACCCCTACTACAAAAGCGCATGAGGGACATGATGAAGATATATCACGCGAGGAGATCATTGCAACAGGGCTTATTCCTGAAAAGGAATATGAGCAGCTGGAAAAATACACACTTGCACTGTTTGAGCGTGGTCGCGAAATTGCAAAAGAGCGCGGATTGATACTCGTTGATACCAAATATGAGTTTGGCCATATAGATGGTAAAATCTATCTGATAGACGAAATACACACTCCTGATTCATCCCGCTACTTCTACATAGAAGGTTTTGATGAGCGTCAGAGAAAAGGCGAGCAGCAGAAACAGCTGTCTAAAGAGTTTGTGCGCGAGTGGCTGATGGAAAACGGCTTCCAGGGACAGGAAGGACAGCAGATACCTGAAATGACAGAAGAAGTGATAGGCCGTGTTTCTGAGCGCTACATTGAGCTGTTTGAAATGGTAACAGGTAAGACCTTCCATAAGCATGATATGAATTATGCTGAGCAGCAGGCTAAGCTGGAAGAAGTACTGAAGCAGCTGCCATAGTAAAACGGTGAATAAATAATGCACTATATAATAAAGGTGAGCAATACTGATTGCTCACCTTTATTCCCTAATATCATCAGGCAGCATATTTTTGTGCCGGCTTTTTTCGCAGTATTGCCGCTGCTACGAGACTTACCAGAATACCTACAGGCAATATTTCAGTGTAAGTCATCAAGGTAAAATATATGGGATTTTTATACATCTCCTTATATTTTTCTATCTGCTTCAGCTTTTCTTTCAGGCCCTGCCCCGATATTCCGGCTTTCTGTGCCTCAGATGCCATATGTGCAGTATACTTATCCATAAAGTCTGGCATAAAGAAGTTATATTCCACTGCCCACGTAGCCACATAAATAGTAGATGCTATCAGTGCTATGTATGCACCTATGCTGAATGCCTTACCAAAAGTGATAGCACCATCATTATGCTTGTCCCTGTAATTTTTCACACCAACAAATATGAGTGAGAATGCCAGTACCATAGAGGCATAGCCTACTATCATACTACCCTCATAGTCGGGGTTGCTGGCACACATAGACATACCAATGGCCATGGAGACAGATACAACAGTGCCTGATATAAGGCCACAAATAATAATTATTTTCTTCATAACATTTTGTTTTGTGGTGCAAATATGAGGTGGCAATGGTACGAGCCATTCATACTAAAGGGTGATTTTGATGCTATGTGGCACTTTTTCACCCGTAAGAGGGATAGAATTACTCTATCAGTCCTGTTTTTCTGGCCTGTTCTACTGCCTGAGTACGACGTTTAACATCCAGCTTGATAAAAATATTGGATACATGCGTTTTCACAGTGTTGAGTGATACATACAGATTTTCTGCTATTTCCTGATTACTCATACCCCTCGCCATAAGCTGTAGCACTTCCAGCTCACGACTGCTGATACCAGTTGACTCCAGTACTTTTTCCGCAGGTACTATTGCCGGAGATGAAGCGGGGACCTCTTTTGTTATAATAACCTCTCGTTCTACAACAATGGTTTCTTTAGCCGGCTTCATCAGTCTTAGTGCCAGCCATACCCCAAGCATGGTAAACAGGAGTGCAATAACACCAATAAATATCTCATAGGAATGCTGCACAATAACAAAACGCCATTGCAGCCACTGAAGCAGTAAAGCCAGCGCAGCCAACGAAACACCATATATAATGGTATGTTTATGTATGGTTTTTAATGCCATGCAAAGCCACAAAATTATTATATATTATCTGTATAGCGGAACAGATGTTAATCGTGTTTCATGCGGTACAAAACAGTATGTAACTCTGCTGTAGCCCTGGCTGCCAGCGGCTCTATCTGTTCTATAATCTCCGGCACCTTACCCTTTTTATCCTCTGTATGACAGCAATCTTCGAGCGTGCTGCACATGTCGGCCAAACGGGATGCACCTACAAAATTAAATGCTCCTTTTAGTGTATGGGCATGAAACGCCGCCTGGTCACAATTACCCGTGCTGATGGCAACTTTTAACTCATTCATTTCATGAGGTATGGAAACAAGATATGTATTAATAGTTTCCTCTACAAAGGATTCATCACCCTCGGCTACATTAATAAGGTATGTAAGGTCTATGTATTCGTACCTGTCTTCGGTAGATATCATGCTAAGGATTCGTTTTTACCTGCGCTAATGCAGAATAAACCGTTAATAGAATATAAAGATAAGCGCACAACTTAGTAATGCAACAAAAAAAGCACGCAGTAACGGGCTGCTAACAATATAGAGGCAGGACTAAAGTCCTGCCTCTATATGAAAATACTGTAACCAGACAGCTACAATACACATTTACAAATTACCTCTTCTGGCCTGCTCGCGCTCTATTGACTCAAACAAAGCTTTAAAGTTACCTGCTCCAAAACTCTTTGCACCCTTGCGCTGTATGATTTCAAAAAACAGGGTTGGACGATCTTCAACCGGCTTGGTAAACAACTGCAGCAGGTAGCCTTCTTCATCACTGTCTACAAGAATACCCAACTCCTGAAGCGGCGCTATATCCTCTTCTATAGTACCTACACGGTTTGGCAAATCTTCATAATATGCATTGGGCGGTGCATCAAGAAACTCTACACCACGTGCTTTAAGTTCGCGAACCGTTTTAACTATATCGGCAGTAGCTATTGCTACGTGCTGTACTCCTTCGCCCTCATAAAAGTCAAGATATTCTTCTATCTGCGACTTCTTCTTACCTTCTGCAGGCTCGTTGATTGGGAATTTTACGTAACCATTACCATTACTCATCACTTTACTCATAAGTGCTGAGTATTCAGTGTTAATCTGCTTATCATCAAAAGACAGAATATTTACAAAACCCATTACATCTTCATACCACTGAATGGTAGGGTTCATACGGTTCCAGCCTACATTTCCTACACAATGGTCTACATAAAGGAGTCCGGTATCTGTGGGTGCATAGTCGCTTTTCCACTCTTTATAACCCGGCATAAAGATACCGTTGTAGTTTTTGCGCTCAATGAACATATGCACGGTCTCACCATAAGTATAGATACCACTCATACGCACCTCACCATGCTCATCGGTAAGTGTAACCGGCTCCAGATAAGATTTACCACCACGGCTGGTAGTTTCTTCATATGCTTTGTATGCATCATCTACCCACAGTGCCAGTACTTTAACGCCATCGCCATGCTTTTTTACATGTTCTGATACGGGATGTTCTGACTTTAGGGCTGTAGTAAGTACAAAGCGTATTTTACCTTGCTGCAATACATAAGATGCACGGTCGCGTACTCCGGTTTCAGGACCTGCATAAGCGACAGACTGAAAGCCAAAGGCTGTTTTATAATAATGGGCAGCCTGTTTGGCATTGCCAACATAAAACTCAACATAGTCCGTTCCGTTTATAGGAAGGAAATCTTTTGCCTGCAGCATCTTCTGGCTTACTGTAAGTGTGTCCATGACCTTTATTAAATATTTTCTGAATAAATAATCGAAAAAACAAAGCAAAATTACTGATTTGGATTGGAATGTCACGAAGATGAGACCAATATGGCAATAAGTGGGGTAAAGTGACTGGCAAGGCTTTGCACCAAAAAAAACGAAAAAACAACTTTCAGCAGGATTAAACCAATAATAAAATGAACTAATATTGCATACTACGTAATATAAAACATATTTCACCTTATGTTAAAAAATACCACACTACGCTACAGCGTCTTAATAGCGATGTTATGCATTTATAACAATGTACATGCAGAACCTGACCATAAACAAACATCATCAGCTCCAACTGTATTTATAGAAAATAAGGGGCAAATAACTGACCAGAACATGCAGCCAAGGCCCGATGTGGATTTTCGGGTACCGGCCAAAAACGGGCTCAACATTTTTGTAGGTGATGGCGCTATACATTACCAGTTTGCCAAAGAGACCATTACCGGAAATATCCCGAATTCAGCAGCCGTAAAAAAGGGAGCTAAAGCCTCCCCTGAACTATCTTTTTCCAGAATAGATGTGACGCTGGTGGGCGCAAACTTACAGGCGAAATATGTGACCGAAATGCCGGGTGCATATGAGGAGCGGTATTTCATTGATGGATCTGATGCACATGGCACAGAAGTAAAATCATATGACAAAGTCACTTACCTGAATGTATACCCTGGTATAGACTGGGTATTATATACCCGGAAAGGGAAACTGAAACAAGAATTTATAGTACATGAAGGTGCCAATGCCGGCATGATAAAAATGCTGTACAGTGGTAGTACCGGATTAAACATTGCTGCTGATGGTTCATTAACTACAGATTGCCAGATGGGTACAATAAGTGAATCGGCCCCATACAGCTATCAGCGAACTGACGGGCAATCTATTGCTACCAGCTACCGCAAAAGTGGTGATACTATCAGCTTTACAACAGCGCCATACAAAGGAGAGCTGGTAATAGACCCAGATGTGGCATGGGCTACCTATTACGGGGGAGCATATATAGATATGATAAGCAGCATTGCAACGGATAATGCAGGATATGTATATGCATGCGGTACTACTCAAAGCAATGATAATATTGTAACAGCAGGAGCACATAATGTCTCAGCAGCTATATACTATACACAGGCATTTCTGCTTAAAATGAGTAAGGAAGGAATAAGGCAATGGGCAACATACTATGGTGTACCATTCAGTCACCCATTCGGAGAAGACATACAGGGAGTAGCATTAACAACAGACAATGCAGGACATATTTACATAGCAGGCACCGGAACAGGGAGCGCATCAGGTATAGCAACAACTGGCGCATTCCGTACTTCTCCTGCACCTGGCGATGGATTTATTGCCCGATTCAACAGTTATGGTGTACGTGAGTGGGGTACCTATTACGGGAGACCTTCTACAAACAAAATTTCCCTCGCGACCGATGCCGCCAACAACCTGTATGTTGCCATGTCGGTAACCGCCGGCATTATAGATGGAACAACTCCGGGTGTACACCAGACAGCAGTAGCTGGTAGCAGCGATGTTTACATTTCAAAATTTAATAGTACTGGTACCCGACAGTGGGCCACGTACTTTGGGGGCACGTCGGGAGATGAAGTAGATGCAATCCATGCAGATGCAGCTGGGTTAGTGTACATTTCCGGTACAACTTACAGTTCATCAGGGATAGCAACGCCCGGAGCTTTCCAAACATCGCTTTCCGGAACAAATGATGCATTTCTGGCAAAATTCAACACCACAGGCACACTGGCGTGGAGTACCTACTATGGAGGTGAAAGAACTGAAAGAGGCATAGGTGTAGCAACTGATGGATCAGGGAATGTATATCTGGGCGGGCACACATCCAGCTTAACCGGGGTATCAACACCTGGTTCTTATCAGGAAAGTCTACAGGGAGTATTGCCATTTCCGGCAAGAGATTTCTATCTGGTTAAATTCACCGGAAGTGGAAGCCGCACCTGGGCAACATATTTTGGCAAAGCTGGTAATGAAACAATGACAGCCCTTAACATTGATGCTACAGGGAATGTATATATAGCAGGCAATACGGAAAGTGATACCGGTATGGTAACAGACGATGCCTTCAGAAAAGTGATGAGCTGGGGAGATGAGGGAATACTTGCCCGTTTCAGTACTGATGGAATACGTACCTGGGCATCATATTTTGGTAGTGACGGTACTGACAACATCGAGGCCATGGACATTGATGCTGATGGCAGCCTTTATATAGCCGGCAACACAACATCTTCTTATAATCTGGCTACATGGTCGGCACATCAGGTTAGATATAATAGCCCGAGTCCGGGCCTTAGCGATGGCTTCATCGCCCGCATTAATCCGGGCATCAATCAGATAATGGGCAATACACAGATATGCCCATCATCTGCCACAACACTAACAAACAGTACTCCTGGTGGTACCTGGAGCAGCAGCTCACCTCATGTAGCCACAATAGGGTCCTCAACCGGTATAATTACCGGCATAAGTGATGGAATAGCAATAATAACATATACACTACCATCAGGCACTTTCACTACTAAACCAATATACAATACATCTCTCATACGCACATTTGCAGGAACCGGAGCAGTAGGCTTTTCAGGAGATGGCGGACAAGCCCGTGAAGCCAATGTCCCCTACCCTCATGCTGTAAGATGTGATGCCGCTGGCAATGTATACATTATGAGTGAAGGCCGGATAAGGAAAACAGATATATCAGGCAATATAACCACGATAGCAGGAACAGGTGCGATAGGCTTTTCCGGTGATGGTGGCGCTGCGACATCAGCTGAAATCTATTCAAACGGGGATATAGCAACCGATGCTGCGGGAAACGTTTATATAACAGACCCTACAAATAACAGGGTACGGAAGATAAATACATCGGGCATTATTACAACAATAGCAGGTGGTGGTGCGTCAACAGCCAATGGAGTATCGGCTACAACTGTAGCACTTTCTGCACCACTAGGCATAACAACCGATGCCGCTGGCAACATCTATGTTGCAGAGTCGGGCGCTGCGCGCATTCGCAAAATAGACGTGAGTGGCACCATATCACTGATAGCAGGGAACGGTACGTTTTCTTCATCCGGTGATGGCGGCCCTGCGACAAATGCCGGATTTTCGTCACTAAAAGGTATAACCATGACTCCATCTGGTGACTTACTGCTAGTGGAACATACGTATGACGGACGTATAAGAAAAATAAATACTTCCGGAATCATAACAACAATAGCAGGAGGCAGTACGGGTACGGAAGACGGCATTCCGGCAACGAATGCCCGACTGTATAATCCATTAAACATTACACGTGACCCTGATGGAAATATTTTCTTTACAGAACATGGCAGAGCACAGATAAGAGTTATAGATACATCCGGTAAAATACATTTAATATCGGGACAGGGAGATGGTGGCTACTCAGGAGATGATATCCCCAATACATGGGCAACACTCAGCAATGAATTAAATGGTATTGCTTCTGATGCTGCGGGCAACATTTACATTGCCGATGAAGATAATCACAGAGTAAGGGTGATACAATCCTGCCCACCGGCAGTAGTGGCAGCAATAACAGGTGGAAGAAGTGTTTGTGTGGGTGCACACACAAATATGGCAAGCACCACTGACGGGGGCACATGGAGCAGCAGTAACCCCTCAATAGCCAGTATTAATACTACAAGTGGATACCTGACAGGATTGGCTACTGGAAGTGCTACTATCACATACACCACAGCACCGGATGTATATGCGATAACAAATGTCTATGTAGGGGTGACAGGGCTTGAGAATATAGCCGGTACAGGAATAGCCGGTAACAGTGGAGACGGCGGACTTGCTACTAATGCGACACTGAATGCCCCAATGGGAATGACAATAGATGCAATCAAAAATAAATATATACTGAGCGCTAATGTGCTGCGCAAAGTAGATGTCTATGGGCAGATAACAACTATAGCAGGTAATGCTACAGGTGGTACATATGGTGATGGTGCCGGCTATGCAGGAGACGGAGGCCCCGCGACATCTGCACTTATGCAGCAACCCAGTGGTGTGGCAATTGACGAATTGGGAAATGTCATATACATCGCTGACAGAAAAAATAACCGTATCCGTAAACTGGCTGGCCATATAATTACCACAATACTTGGAGATGGCTCCTATTCAACATCCGGAGATGGCGGACCAGCAATCCTGGCTACATGTGCTTATCCATCAGGTATAGTGGTAGACAATGCCGGCAATGTATACTTTACAGACCAGGGTGCAGGTAGAGTACGTAAGATCAATACTTCCGGCATCGTAAGCATCGTAGCAGGTGCCGGTGGCTTTGGTTATTCAGGAGACGGCGGACCAGCAACAGCAGCATTGCTCAACCAACCATACGGCCTTGCAATTGATGCTGCTAACAATCTTTATGTAGGGGATCAGGGTAACCACAGAATAAGAAAAATCAATACCACTACTGGTATCATTACTACGGTAGCCGGTAATGGTGTAGCCGGCAATAGTGGAGATGGGGGTCCTGCCACCGCGGCATCTCTGATTGATGGCTCTACACTTGCAACAGACATAAATGGAAATCTATATATTGCTAACAACAGACTGCCGCAGATAAGAAAAGTAGGTACTGATGGAATTATCAATCCCATAGCCGGGAATGGAGTATGGGGCAATTATCCTGATGGCGTTACTGCAACAGGAACCAACATTGACTTCAGCTATGGAATTGCCTGTGATACTGGCGGTAATGTGTACTTCACTCAATTTAACTTCAATAACGTAAAGAAAATAGTATCCTGTAGTGGCAATGATGAGCTCCCAACGATTATTGGAGCGCGTATCATGTGTGATAGCAGTACAATTACACTAAGTAACACAGTACCAGGAGGCACATGGAGCAGTACCAACGGAGGAATAATACCTGTAGATGCAACAAGCTGTACGCTAAGCTCTTACACTCCCGCCACCGGCACCATCACTGTCACTTACACGTTAGGAGGGGCATCTACTACCGCAGTTGTAACCGTGGTAGCACTACCCGGTACAATAAGTGGCACAACAACAGTATGTGAGGGTGCTACTACAACACTGAGCAGCAGTACACCTGGCGGTGAATGGAGCAGCACATCAGCTAACGCAACTACCTCAGGCACTACAGGTATTATAACAGGCGTATCGACAGGAACTGCGACTATAAGCTATACTATGGGAGGATGTGCTACCAGCACTACAGTGACCGTACAAAATGCACCTGCAAACATTATCGGTATAACCGGGTTATGTACCGGTAATACCACAATACTGAACAGCACCCCATCGGGCGGCACATGGACCAGCAGCAGCACTGCCACAGGTACAATAGATGCCACATCAGGTATTCTGACAGGCATAGCCAGTGGCATTACCACCGTAAGCTATACCCTGACTAACGGCTGCCGTAAAACACAGACAGTAACGGTAAATGTAACGCCTGCAACCATAACAGGAACGGCAACAATATGCTCCGGCGCCACGGCTACGCTTACCTGTACACCAGCTGGCGGCTCATGGACCAGTAATGCAACAGGAATAGTAAGTATAGGCTCTGCTACCGGCATCATTACCGGCGGCACCGACGGCACCGCTACCATTACCTATTCTCTGGGTGCTGGCTGTAGCACAACCGCAGTTGTTACTACCACCCCATCGCCAGCATCTATAACAGGTGCCGCCAGTGTATGTGCCGGTAATACCATAACACTGAGCAGCACGCCAACCGGCGGTACGTGGACCAGCAGCAGCACTGCCACGGGTACAATAGACGCCACATCGGGTATGATGACAGGCACAGCCAGTGGTACCACCATCATCAGCTATACACTGGCTAACGGCTGCCGCAAAACACAGGTAGTTACAGTAAATGAAACACCTGCTGCAATAACCGGTATGGCACCATTATGCCCTGGCACCACGGCTACGCTTGCCAGCACGCCAGCTGGCGGCTCATGGACCAGCAGTGCCACAGGAATAGTAAGTGCAGGTGCTACTACCGGCGTTATAACCGGCGGCACTGACGGCACAGCCACAATTACCTACACACTGAGCAGTGGCTGTAGTACTACCGCAGTTGCTACTACCAACCCATTACCGGCAACAATAACCGGTACTGCGAGCGTATGTACGGGCAACATTACAACACTGAGCAGTACTCCATCGGGCGGGACCTGGACCAGCAGCAGCGCCGCTACAGGTACTGTAAGCGCTACATCTGGCATAGTGTCGGGCATAGCCAGCGGTACCACCACCATAAGCTATACCCTACCCAGTGGCTGCCGCAGAACACAAACAGTAACGGTAAATGAAACACCTGCTGCCATTAGCGGAATGGTGACACTATGCCCTGGCACTACAGCTACACTAACCAGCACACCAGCTGGTGGCTCGTGGACCAGCAGTGCCACAGGAATAGTAAGTGCAGGTGCTACTACCGGCGTTATAACCGGCGGCACTGACGGCACAGCCACAATTACCTACACACTGAGCAGCGGCTGTAGTACTACCGCAGTAGCTACTACCAACCCGCTACCAGCAGCAATAACAGGGACAATGACATTGTGCTCCAATACCAGCACAACGCTGAGCAGTACTACCACAGGCGGCACATGGAGCAGTGTACATACTACCATTGCCACTGCAGCTACATCAGGAGTAATATCCGGTGTGGCAGCAGGTACTGCTACCATATCCTATACAGGGCCTAACGGGTGTGCACAAACAACAACTGTAACAGTAAATGCAGCACCTGCACCGATAACAGGAGCCGATACCGTATGTGCATCAGGCGCTACAACAACGCTGGCCACAACATCTACCGGAGGCGTATGGTTAAGTGATGCGACCTCGATAGCAACAATAGGGGCACTTACCGGAGTAGTAATATCAGGGATAGCAGGTACTGCCACCATAAGCTATGAATTTGCAACAGGCTGCCGACGTTCTGTTATAGTTACCGTAAATCCGCTACCGGCGGCAATTACAGGCACAACAGGAATATGTAACGGAAGCTCTGTAACATTTACCAATACTACTACCGGCGGCACATGGAGCAGCAGTACTACTACCCATGCTACCGTAGGCGCTACATCGGGCATGGTGATGGCTATCTCTCCCGGAGCTACCACCATATCCTACAAGTTGCCTACCGGATGCTATACCACATTTGCCACTACGGTAAATCCACTACCGGCGGCAATAGCCGGAACAATGACGGTATGTGCCGGGAACACTACTACCCTCACCGATGTTACTACCGGTGGCACATGGGTAAGTGGCACTACATCTATCGCCACCATAGGCTCTGCTACCGGTATAGTGAACGGTGTTGCAGCAGGTACATCTGCCGTTACCTACATATCGGCAGAGGGCTGCCCTGCTATGGCTACCATTACGGTAAATCCACTACCGGCAACGCCTGCAGGTACTATGCAGGTATGCACCGGCAGTACAACCGCCCTTACTGACATTACCCCGGGAGGCACATGGGCCAGCAGCAATGCTACCATTGCATCCATAGATGCATCTACAGGAGTAGCTACCGGCATCAGTGAAGGAACAGCAACCATATCTTATATTATGGTGTTAACCGGCTGTATAAATACAGCTACCATTACTGTAAATCTTACACCGGCAGCCATATCAGGCCCTTCATCGGTATGTATGCCCGGTAACGGAGCCTATACAAATGCTACAGGTGGAGGAACATGGGTGAGCAGCCTGCCTGCAATAGCTACCATTGATGCTGCTACAGGAGCACTTACATCTGTGGCTACAGGCATAGTAACCATCAGCTATGTAATGCCTACCGGATGCTATAATACCCGCCAGATAACCGTAAATCCTGTTCCTGAAATATCAGGCAGCACATCGCTGTGCCGTGGCGCTGCGGCAACACTAAGCTCACTGGCAGGTGGCCTGTGGAGTAGTAGTAATGCCAGTGTAGCTACGGTAGGTTCTGCATCAGGTGTAGTAACCGGAACCGGTTATGGTACTGCTATTGTAACCTATACAATGCCTACGGGCTGTCTTGACACGGCCATAATGAGCGTGGATACAAACCTTGTACTAACTGTAACAGGCGAAGATTATGTATGTATAGGCACACCACTGACACTGAGCAGCACCCCTGCCGGTGGCAGCTGGAACAGCAGTAATACCAGCCTGGCTACAGTATCGGGCACAGGAGAGGTAACTGGTATTGCGGGTGGTACGGTTGTTATCAGCTACACTTTAAGCAATATATGCGGCACATTTACACAGACAAAAAGTCTGAGAGTATACACTGTAGCACAATGTGACTCTATTACATCTACACCAGATATAAATGTAGCTGCTTATGGCACTGAGCTATTCCCTAACCCGAATAATGGCAGCTTTACCCTTGTGGTACATAGCAGCGAGAGCACACCCTATCAGTATCATATAGTAGATGTGGCAGGAAGAATAGTATGGACAGGTAATGGCAAAACCAATACTGCAATAAAGACGGAAATAAATCTTGCGCCCGGAAGCTACACACTCATTGTAATTAATGAAGAAGGCAGGAGATATGTGAAGTTTGTTTGCCTGAGAGATTAATACAATACCTTCTGAATAATCATAAAGCAGCCTGTGGTGAAATACTGCAGGCTGTTATCATGTTACAACCGGATACAATACAATGTAATAATAATGATGTAGGACTTTTGTCAATCGTATAGGTTATCATAATATACAAAGTGGGTACAGACAAAGATATACGTACGTTAGCTCATGCAATTTTTTGTTATTTTTGTTACTATCATTTGCACTTGCTAGTTACCAACTGATGAGAAAAATAACTGCACTGACTTCACTGCTGTGCCTGTGTACCGCCCTGTCAACATTTGCCGGAAGCCTCTGGAAAGAAGTTCCTCAGGCAAGCCGCTCCACAAAACCTAATGCCGGCGGCATGTACCGGACATGGAAAACATATAAAGCCGAAGAAACCGCATTACGCCAGATACTGAATGCTGCACCCAAAGGAGCTCCTCAACAACTGACACTGCCTCTGCCAGACGGAACATTCAGAACCTTTATCATACAACAAACGGACCTGCTACCTGCCGGCCTTGCTGCACGATATCCCGGTATCAGGACTTATAACGGGACAGCCGCAGACGATGCCAGAGTAACGGCAAAGCTGGATATAACAGACTATGGATTTCATGCAATGGTATATGATGGCACAAGTACCAGCCTGATAGACCCTGCAGATGACCAGAACAGTGGATACTATACTGTGCACTATAAAAAAGATGAGCTGGAGCAGCCCGGAAGGACCTATTGTGCTGCCAGCGGCCATGATATGGATGTGGCAATAACGGGAACAGCACAGCTACGCACTACTGCCATGCAGGGAAGGCTACTGAGCGGCTATACACTGCGCAGATACCGGCTGGCACTCTCATGCAGCCATCAGTATGCCGAGGCTGTAACCGGTACTTTTGCACCTGCAAAAAGTGCCGTATTGAGTAAAATGACTACCACTATGAACCGGGTTAACGGTATCTATGAACAGGAAATAGCGGTAACCATGCAGTTCATTGAAAATGAAGACACCATTATCTTTAATGTAGCCGCAGGAGACCCATTTAGTAGCATCAATGAAGATGCAAAGGCGCTTACTCTCAAAAACCAGGAAGTATGTGATGCGCTGATAGGGGATGCAGGCTATGATATAGGACATGTATTCAGTACAGGTGCGGGCGGTCTGTCGCAAGTGGGCGTGGTATGTAAACCCGGACAGAAAGCACAATGCGTAACTGGTAGCACCACACCCTATGGTGATGGATTTGATATAGACTTTGTAGCTCATGAAATAGGACATGAATATGGTGCAGACCACACCTTCAATAACAACAAGACGGCAAGTTGTACCGGAAATGCAGTGATGCCCAGAGCATATGAGCCGGGAAGCGGCTCTACGATAATGGCATATGCCGGCATATGCTCTCCTGACAATCTGCAGCCGAACAGCGACTTTTATTTTCATGCAGCAAGCATAAGACAGATGGTAAGCTATGTGAATACATCAGGTGATGGCTGTGCTGAGAAAACAAGTACCGGATATAAAATGCCAGGTATCCCCCCATTTACAAACACCTATACTATACCCTGCAATACTGCTTTTGAATTAACCTCTCCTGTAGCTGTAGATTCTGTAGGAGACTCTACCCTCACCTACTGCTGGGAAGAATGGGACCTGGGAGGCTTTGGGCTTACACAACTACAAACCACAACCGGCGGCCCCATATTCCGTTCCTACACGCCTGTAACCTCTCCTACCCGCTCATTTCCGAGGCTGGATATGGTGCGCAGAGGAATACTGAGTAATGCTGGTATCAATAATGCATCGGGCGAGAAAGTACCGGAAGTAAACAGGTCGCTACAGTTCAGGCTGGCGTTGCGCAGTACCCACAATGGTAGTGGCTGTGTGCACATACCCGACGACAGTGTGACCCTTTATGCTATTAATACGGGGGCATCCTTTACTGTTACGAGTCAGAATACAACAGGCATCACATATGAGGGCTTTAGTCAGCAGACGGTGACATGGGACGTAGCGGGTACTAATACAGCGCCATTAAACATATCGAATGTAGATATTTATCTATCTCTGGACACCGGGGAGCACTGGCCCTATTATCTGGGTACCTACCCTAATACGGGAAGCGCACTGGTAAGCATGCCCAACCCCGACAATGAAGAGCATTATGCCCGTATAAAGGTGAAAGGCACCGGGAATGTGTTTTACAGCATGAACACAAGAAACTTCAGCATTGTACATAACTATGAAGCCGGTATCAGGATATATCCGGTACCTGTGCATAACACGCTGAACATATTAACTGACGATGCCGGCATACTGGACTGTGTGATTGTTAATGCTATAGGCCAGACAGTGTGGAAGGGTACAATAGACGGAACGGCTGTACTACCCGCCTACCTATGGGCCAGAGGTCTGTATGTACTGAAACTGCGTGATACCGCCAACAGGCAGATAATTCGCAAGTTTATTATCAACTAGTCGGCGTGGAGAATATCCTTTACGGCATCCGTAACCAAAGGGAACCGGAAGGAGAAGCCTTTACTAACTATAGCCGCACTGCTTACCGTGCAGCTCTTAAGCACCTCTACACTCATTTCTCCCATAGCAAGCCTTATGGCCACAGCCGGAACATGTGGCATCCAGAATGGACCAGACCGGGTATGAGACACAGCCCTTACCAGCTCACTGAAAGAAACCGGATGAGGCGCAACACCATTATACACACCACTGACTTTGTGGTCATCTAATGCATGAATGAACATTCTGGCCAGGTCCTGTACATGTATCCAGCTCACAATCTGCCTGCCATTGCCTGGTACGGGAAGTACATGCAATGGCAATGTAGCTGCCAAACGAGGTAATGCACCACCCTCCTTTGCCAATACTATACCGATACGAATAGTGACCAAACGGGTAAACTCAGCCATAGCAGCTGCCGCAGTCTCCCATTGCATACAGGTAGATGCAAGAAAGTCGTTGTAAGCAGGGTCGTCTTCAGTAAAAGCGGCGGCATTAACAACATCTGGCCCATAATAGCCTATAGCAGAAGCAGTTATAACCGTATGACAATGCGGGGCATGACGGGCCAGCATTTCTGCCAGAAAAGAAGTCCCTCTTACCCGACTATCGAGAATAAGTGCCTTCTGTGCGGGAGTCCACCGGCGTGCTGCCACCGGTTCACCGGCCAGATGTATCATAGCGCTAATGCTGGCAAGAGCGTTAGTATCACATTTTCCGGAAACATAATCCCACAGCGCATACTGCACCATAGCATCGGCAGGGGGATGTATAGGCAACCTGCGGGTAAAAATCACCACCCTATGCCCCCTGGCACGTAACATAGTAACAATTTGCCGCCCCACAAGTCCTGTACCACCTGTAATACCTATTGTATCCATAACATGCACTTTACTTACTGAGAAATGCCGGGTGAAGGCAGAAGGTTGCCCGGGATATAGTGTTTAACATAATTTTTCTATCCTGCTACAATATTACAGCCCGCTACACGTTTTCTATTCAAACAGACAACTAAATTAAATGAATAGAACTTTACGTAAAACAAACACATTACTGGCCCAAATCCCCGCATCTGACTCGCGGGCGATTGTGGAAGAACAACTGCACACAGTGCGCATGGAGAAAAGAATACTGGCTCACCTGGCAAACGAAATACTACAGCCACGACAGGAAGCAATAGACAGTATTCTACTCAAAGCCAGCCAGTTTAGCCAATCCTGAAACTGCCTTAAAGAATAAATGCATCATCGTAACCGGTGATGCATTTATTCTTTATTGTAACCTTACTCAATAATTACTTACGACCAATATTGGGATTCGTATAATTATTGGGCTTCCGGGCACAGTCGCACTCATCCGGCTCCTGATAGAACTGAGAAAGGCGATCTTTCACTATGAAGTTATTCTTTGTATCATCTTCATACACCAATTCCGTAATAGCCCAGTTCCGGCCATTAGGCATACACATAATCAGGTGTCCTATCTTGTCAGGGTCAATAACACTACCCACAATTGTGGCCTGACGTGTTATTACCTTATTACGTGAATCAGAATAATAAACATAGGATACCTGCTTTATCTGTTTGTCCAGCAGGTTTTTTATGCGCACAGTGTAGCGCTGATACTCACAATCGTAACAGCCTGAACAGTCGCGCTCAAATGAACAAAGATTGAAAATCTTATTGTGTCTGAGATAATCCATACTCTGAGCAGCTGCTCTGTGAGCAGATACCAACACAAAAAGTGACAAAAAGAAAGCGCTGATCCGTGTGTACATATACCGGTTGTTTACTTCTTTAATGGGTTCCCGCCTAAGTAAGGGCCAGCTGACCCCGAGGCAATGCTACAAATATAAGAAATGACTGACAATAGCAAGGTATTGATAGTTCTAATATTTTAGCCTGAAGTATGCTTTGTTACAGGATAAGGTTGTCAAAGTTTTTACTCACATCGTCAACAGTGAGTTCCTGAGCCAGCCTCACCTCCGGTACCGTCATCAGCAAATCTACAATCAGGTGGGCGTCATGGTATGGCGATGCGGTTTGTATCATCCAGAGATAATCATACTGTTTCGTACGGGTGCCGGTAAGCAGCGACAGCTTCCCCTGTCTGAGTTTATATAACAAATGACGAAAACTACTGTTGACAACACCATGCATATATACGGGAAACTCATGTGATACAGATGCACTATCGCCTGGGGACGGAGTAGCTGCAGGGGGCGGAGGCGCCCCAAATAGTGTGGGTACTGTAAACTCCTGTACATTACTTCTTTTCAGTTCGTCCTCTTTACCCTCTTTTGCCACCACATTCATATGCACCAGTGCCGTAGCGGAAAATGAGGTGTAAAAATGCTGATTAACTATCCAGCAGAAACGCGAGGCCGGAACCGGCGCTACAATACCTACAAAGGCAGAATCTTCAAAGAAAAGCTCATTGGTATGTTTCCTGTTTAGCTTTTCGCCACGCATACCGGTTTTGTCAAAGGGGGCATCCAGTTTTGCTGCTATATCTGGACGAAGGTGACCGGAAACAGATGAAGAATGTGGCATAAGATACCCATCAAATATAAGCCAAATAACAACAGTAAAAAAGCAGGACCGCACCCTGGAATGATGCGGTCCTGCTTAAAAAGCTATATAAACTGAGCGATTATTTCACTTCCAGCAATGTCCTCATCGGGTCATGGCCAAAGAGCATGTATTCCGGATTTTCCAGCAGCTCCTTAACACGTACCAGGAAGCCTACTGACTCACGACCATCAATAATACGGTGGTCATAGCTAAGCGCCAGATACATCATAGGACGTATCTCTACCTTACCATCAATAGCCATAGGACGATCCTGTATTTTGTGCATACCCAGGATAGCTGACTGAGGAATATTGATAATAGGTGTAGACATTAGCGAGCCAAACACACCACCATTGGTGATAGTGAACGTGCCACCAGCCATTTCATCGGGGCTAAGTTTGTTTTCGCGCGCTTTTTTAGCCAGCTCCACTACCTTACGCTCAAGGTCGGCCATGGAAAGGCTTTCGGCATTGCGTATCACCGGCACTACCAGTCCTTTAGGCGCTGACACTGCAATTGACACATCGCAGTAATCATGATATACCAGCGATTCGCCATCAATGTATGCATTTACAGCTGGCCACTCCATAAGAGCAGTGCAGCAGGCTTTTGTAAAGAATGACATAAAACCGAGGTTTACGCCATGCACTTCCTTGAAAGTATCTTTATACTGCTTGCGAATGCTCATGATACGTGTCATGTCTACCTCATTAAAGGTAGTGAGCATTGCAGTGCTGTTTTTAGCTTCTACCAACCTGCGAGATACCGTTTTACGCAGATTGCTCATTTTATCGCGCTTCTCATCGCGGGAGAATGCAGCTGCACCACCACGACGACCAGGATTAGCCAGAGCTTCCAGAACATCCTGCTTCATGATACGGCCCTGCGTGCCTGTTCCCTTTACATCTGTTGCTTTCACCTGCTTATCGGCCATCATAGCCTGTGCTACAGGAGTAGCTTTAACATCGGCTGGCAATGCAGCAGCTGGGGCTGCGGTAGCGGCTGGCGCGGCGGCCGGCTTTTCTGCTACAGGAGCAGCGGCTGGCGCTGGCGCACCTGCAGGTGCTTCAGCTGTTTCATCAATAGTACATGCCAGATCGCCAATGGCGAGTGTAGCGCCTTCTTCTGCTTTTATATGCAGAATACCAGCCTGCTCGGCATTGAGCTCAAATGTAGCTTTTTCAGATTCGAGCTCACAAATCAGCTCGTCGCGGTGTACATATTCGCCATCCTTTTTCAACCATTTTACGAGAGTTACCTCACTAATTGATTCTCCTACGGCGGGCACTTTAATATCTGTCATCGTACGTTTTGACGTTTAGCGGTTCGGGATGCAAAATTACCAAAATAAGTTGAAAGGAATACTATGTAAAATGGCAACAAATCAGATTCACATTTATCAGAAATAAGATTTTTTCCCACTAGACCTGAAAGGATTCTGCTTGTAGCTCTCTCTGTAGTCAATCAATTTATCACTTACGTTGCCAGCCAGCGGATAATATTCTATATCAAACTTCTTAGAAACATAAATATAATCGTCATGCACTTTTCCCTTCTTCTTAAAACTCACCAGAAAATTACGCAGCCAGTATGTGTAGCCTATCTGTTTCATCTGGTAATTACACATTATAAGTCCGTAACCATTCGGCTTTCCCCCCATTTCAGTCTTATTGGTCACTTCCATCTTACGTTTATGAGACTGCCACTGCGGGATACCATAATGAACAATGAGATAGTTTGTATCGGAAATATTTACATTTTTAGCCAGTGATAAGCTGGAGTCCAGCAATACCCCATCAAACTGTCCGGCCATGATGGCATCAAAATCTTTATCCCAGAAAAAGTAGTAACGGCAATATTGAAAATTGTCTTTAAAATCTTTAACCGTTACCGATACAGCCTTACGGGCATCTTTTGAAAGTGTAGCCGTATCACGATACCTTTTGGCCCTGATGAGTGCATCCATACGGCTTTGCTGTGAAAACAACTCCACAAGTACCACTTTGGGCGGAATACGTTTGGCAACAAGAGAATCGGCGGCACGGGCCGGAGCTATAGAAAACAGCGCTGCTACAACAAGCAGTAACAAAATGGAATATGCAAACTTCATTACAGCAAAGGTAAGGAACGCGTTAAATGACAGACATGTAATTAAGAAACATAAAATAACATACCAGACGCAGATGTGTCATAACTTCATAAAACAAATGCAACTGCATGACAAAGACCAGGATATTAACCTCACAGACAAAGGACGCATATGAATGGATGCATAAACTCCTGCACGGTATACCCCATGAGCAGTGGGATGTGATACCGGAAGGAATAGAAACATCGCTCAACTGGCAGGTGGGGCATATGATACTAAGCCATTATTTTCATGCCATATGGGTAATAAAGGGGCATCAGCCCGACATAATCAAGGCTATGCCTTTTAATGAATACGCTGCACTGTTTACCAAAGGGACTGCGGCCGCCACAGTGGGGAAAGTAACCGGCAGCGACCTGACAGAACACCTGAAACTGGTGCAGCAACGCTCACTGGACATTATGGAAACACTTACTGATGCAGATATGGACAGTATGCTGGAGCCAACACCTATACCCCACCCCATAGCACGGACAAAGTATGAATCGCTGGACTGGAACATAAAACACACTATGTACCACTGCGGTCAGACGGCGATGGTAAGACGGGCAGTACAGGGGCGTTATGATTTTGGCCTGAAAGTATAACCGGTTTACAGACCCGGAGTATATCTGATGCACCTGTAAGGGAAAGCTACCAAAAGTCACTATTATTGTGTGCTGTAAACATGCAGGCAGATAATACAGATACGTATACCCCTATGAGCTGGTACCGGCGGCTCACAAGACCAGGAAAAATACTCTTTCTGGTTTCTGTGATATTCTGCCTGTTCGTAACAGGGAAATACACATCGCACAAGACCGTATTTTATGGTGATGCAGCGGGATACTATATGTATCTGCCATCGGTATTTATATACCACAACCTTACCACCTTTGAGCCACTACCCGAAGACAGGGGACTAAGCGAGCTGGTACGCTCCTACTCCATGCCCCGTATAGACCCTCAGGACAGTAGCCGGTTCATCATCAACCAATATACCTATGGCGTAGCGCTCACTGAACTACCCTTCTTTGCGGCGGCACATGCTTACAGCCTGCTTACCGGAGGACAGGCAAACGGATACAGTGCCGCATATGAATGGGCTATAAGACTGGGCAATATATTATACAGCCTACTGGGGCTGATACTGGTGTACCGCATACTACGCCGCTATCATAGCAGCACTACTGCTATGACCGTAAGCGTACTGCTGCTTACAGGTACCAATCTGTTCTGGTTTACCTTTCTGCAGGCGGGCATGGCACATGTGCCCCTGTTTTTCCTGTATGCCCTGCTCATGCACCTTACCATGATTACCACAGAGCGTCCATCGGTAGTGCGGCTTATGGCTATAGGGCTGGTGTGTGGGTTTATCACCATCATGCGGCCTACAGACATACTATGTATGGCGATACCTGTTTTCTACGGTCTGCACAGCAGGCAGAGCATTATTGCCAGGATGCATCTGCTACGCGACAACCTGAAAGGCATAATACTGGCGGCCATCTGTTTTGCCATACCTATGCTGCCGCAGATGATGTACTGGAAGGCCACCACCGGACACTGGCTATACTACAGCTACCGGGAGCAGTCATTTTTCTGGAAACATCCGTGGATAGTGGACGGGCTTTTCTACTGCTCGAACGGGTGGCTGGCATACACCCCGCTCATGCTGCTGGCACTGGCAGGAATGCTGCTGCTCAGAAGCATTAAACAGTGGGCAGCTACCCTATGGCTGCTGCTGCCTACCTATATATATGTAGTGTATAGCTGGTACTGCTACAATTATATAAATGGCTTTGGCTCCCGCCCCATGCTGCATGTTTACCCCCTGCTGGCTATACCACTGGCCGCATTTATAATATGGGTATGGCGCAGGGGTATAGTACTGCGCGTGCTATGCAGTGCCGTGATACTCTTTTGCATAGCTATGAACCTGAGCCAGAGCTACCAGCAGATGCGGGGCATGCTGTGGAGCGAAGAGTCTAACCTGCAATACAATGCACAAATGCTGTTCCGTACCCGGCTGCGCTATGAAGACCTGGTGGTGAGAGATATAGGCGAGTTTCAGCCGGATACTGCCTCACTGACACTGGTAGGAACCGTAGCAGAACTACACTATAACGACTCCACATCGCCCGGTACCGTACCCGACCCTGCAACAGGAGAAAAGTATGTGTACTACATGCATGACGAAGAATACCCGCAGCAAAGCATACTGGCCACATACAGCAAAGCAACCTTCAAGGATGCCCGCTGGATGAAATGCAGTGGCCGGTTTTTATGTACCGCAGAGCCCAACTACTTCCGGCACATGCTGGTGACCAGCATAGGCGATAAGCTGTGGCGGGGCATGACCATAGAAAACAAATGCATCAACTGGCCTACGGAGGCCGACAGCAGCTATGTATCTATCTTCTATACCGGTATAAACCGCTGGACACAGCTGTACTATTTCACCCGCATACCCGAAGGACTGAACGAAACAGACTATATAAAACTCTTTGTGTGGAGCAAAGACCTGAAACCTATATACCTGGACGACCTGAAGGTAGAGCTGTATAAATAGCGGTATTGGACGTTGCGGCAACCCAACGCCCCCCTAATGCGGGTCATCTATGAGAGACCCACCAGAGACAAAACGAAACAGCAAATAAAAAGCACTTGCCTTTATGCAGACACCAGTGAAAAACACTGGCGCCATTTGGGTATTGGCGGGCTCTCTACGAGAGACCCGCCTGTTACAGTTCACACCAATACACTATCAGAACTCAAACACAATACCAATAGCCGGGATAACGGTCTGGTTGATATTGGGGATGAGTACGGGGATGGCATTGGAGCCGTCCTGCTGCACGGGCTGGCCATCGGTGGTGATGTATGAATTGTCGGGATTGCGTTTGAAGGTGTAATAGTCTTTGCTGACATTCTTAGCAAAACCGATGTTCTGAAAATCAAGGAAGAGGTCCAGTGTGGATTTACGGAAGTTTATCTTTTTATCTATCCTGAGGTCCAGCTGATTGAACCAGGGCAGGCGTTCCTGATTGATGCGTGTATAGTCGGACACGGGCTGGCCGAGTGACAGATAATTGATGCGGGATGCCACGAGGTCGTAAGGCGTGTAGGGTGCGCCGCCAGACAGCCGGTACTTAACACCCAGCTCCCAGCCCCGGCGCAGCTTGTAGCCTGCTATGAGCGATACGAGATGACGGGCATCCCATGAGGAGGGAATGTAAATGTTATTGCTACCGGTAAACTCGCTCCAGAACAGTGTATAAGAGGCGGTGATGAACATATTCTTTACCAGCTTCTGCTGGGCAAACAGCTCAAAACCATATGCACGACCCTCGCCATTGCTATTGGTACGCTCATTGCCAATGGCACCAAAGTCGGCACCCTGATTGGCCAGAGAAATATTATACAATGCCGATACCGGATAGTTGGCATACTGCTTGTAAAAACCTTCGGCGGTAATGCGCAGTGAGCGTGCAGGCAGGTATTCCACTCCTGCCACATAATGCAGGCAGGATATGTATTTGTTGTCCTTATTGACCAGACTGCCGGTAGAGTCGCGGAAGCCAAGCACGGTATATATAGGCACTTTGGCATAGCGGCCCACACTGGCGTTGAGGTTTACCTTATCGCTCAACGCATAAGATGCCGAAAGGCGTGGGGAAAAAGCGCTGACAGGGTCGTTGCCATCGGTGGTAAAGCTGTTCATATCGGTACGTACGCCCAGTGTCATGGTAAGGCGGTCGTGCAGCAGCCGGCGGGTAACGGAGCCAAACACACCATATTTCCAGAAATCGATAGCGGAGAGGTAACTGATGGTGAGGCCGGGCTGTAATACATTGCCAGCTGTATCTGTAACCTGCTTTCTGATAACGCTGTACAGGTCGTTATTATACTTCACATACTGGCCCGATATGCCATAACTATACTTCCAGCCATTGACCGATTTATTGACATCGAAACGGAGCTTGTTCTCTATCTCCTGCGAGCGGGAGCGGAAGGTACGCTTGCTCTCATCGCCAAAGGAGGCTTCCTCAAATTTATCGAGCTGGTTATTAAACATGTTGCGGCTAAGGGCAACATTATAATATCCGTTCTTTACCAAATGCCTGAGGGTAAAACCTACGGTATAGTTCCACTGATTGATAGTAGGCAGGGAACGGATGATGTATTCCTTTTCCAGATCGGAGTTTTTGGGAGCGGCAAAAGAGAACTGGTCTATAGCACCCAGCCCTATGGCATTGATGGTGGTCTTATCATTTATCTTATGGGTAACCTTGTACTGAAAGTCCCAATAGTCGGGACGGATGGGAAGATCTATAAGCGAGAAGAAATACTGCAGATAGGAGCGGCGTGCAGAAGCAAGAAAAGTGGTCTTTTTGCTGATGGGCCCTTCAAAGGTAGCTGCAAACTCTGTGCTGCTAAGACGGAGATTGGACTGTAGCTTTTCGGGGTTGCCCTCCTTTTGCCTGAACTGCAGCACCGATGACAGTGCATTATCGTACCGGGCAGCAAAGCTGCTGGTACTAAGCGATACATCCTGTATGAAGGATACATTAAGAATACCCTGCGGTCCACCGGATGCGCCCTGTGTGGAGAAGTGATTTATCTGCGGTACTTCTATACCATCCAGATAATACACATTCTCATTAGGCGCACCACCTCTTATAATCAGGTCATTGCGCGCAGCGCTGCCGCCGGTACCACCCACACCGGGTAATGCCTGTATGACACGGGATATATCGTAGTTGCCACCGGGATTGCTTTTTATCTCCTCGGCAGTAAGGCTCTGTACAGAAAGCGGTGTTTCTATACGCTTACCGTAGGTGTATGTTTTTACCACTACTTCTTTCAGCTCTGAAGATGCACGCTCCAGCTCTATAGCCAGCGTATTGGCATTGCCATTAGATGCCTGAATGTTGGACAGGCGCACGGTTCTGTATCCTACATACTGCACGGTAATGTTATAGGAACCAGGAGTAATACCTGTGATGCGAAACATGCCTCCGGTATCGGTCTGCGCCCCCAGTGCCGTACCCTCCAGTGCCACTATGGCACCTACTATGGCTTCCTGAGTCTCCTTATCTTTGACCGTACCTACAAAAACACCATTCTGTGCCATCAGCTGTACCGGCAGCAGTAATAAAAGTATCCATGAACGTAAAATACCAGAAAACATAGAAAGAGAAATTAGTATGATATTGTATGATTTTGTACAAAAATAGTATTATTTTGTACTAAAAATCAAAACTGCTGTATTAGATTTTTATGAGCGGACGCTATGATATTATCAAAGACTTTCTGGATGCCCTGTCGGTATATGAAGACACGGCAGGCCCGGGAGCTGATATAAACTACAGGGGATTCATAGACCATGAGCTGGAAAAACGGAGTACGGAATCGCCACTGGAACGCCGGAATGTAGCTGGACAGGTGGATAAAGAAAAACTGGGCCGTGGTAATAAGAAAGATGAATCTATAGCTATACTGGTGGCCTATCTGTACCGCTATGCCAAACTATATGTAAAACAGGCACTGGAAGGCAGCCCACTGCAGACCATAGACGATTTCTCTTACCTGATAGTACTGCTGACACATGACAGCCTCTCAAAAACGGAACTGATAAACAAGAATGCGCACGAAAAAACAACGGGCATGGAAATCATAAAAAGGCAGATAAGGCTGGGCCTTATGGAGCAACGCGATGACGAGCACGATAAACGCAGCCAGCGGGTTATGATAACGCCGGCAGGCCGTGGAGTCATCTTTGCTGTACTGGACAAGATGGCTCAGGTATCGGCAGTGATGGCGGGACCACTGAACAATGACGAAAAGAACATACTTCTACATCTGCTGGCTAAGCTGGACCATTTCCACTTTGACCTGTTCAGCAACGAGCGACACACCCCACTGGAGCAGATAATAAGTGAGAAGATAGGTGGATGAGGTATGCGGCAGCCCAATTGGCCATATTTACGATGCATTTGTACCTTGATGCCGGTGCTTACTCTACGGGAGAACTGCCAAGAACGGAAGTATATAGCAAGGAGGCGCGTTGCAATACGCCGTGCCGTGGGGTACTCGTTATAAACGAGTACCAGTTGGGTATGGTTGCTCCAATTCCTAAACCCGACTAAAGCGCTTTGAAAGGTGTTTAAATCGGGGTTTGTTTTTGTGTCCATAGTATAGTTGCCGTTGATATGTAACGGGTATCTTTGTAAGAAATTAAATACTATGGAAATTAATCCTACTGATCTGGCGAATTTGGGGACAGCGGGAGTTGAGGTAATAGCCGCGGTTAAGGCGGGTGGCTTTCTTAAAACGATAATTGGGCCATCTGCGGATGAGGTTGGGGCTGCGATAATGGACAGCGTGCGAGAGTGGCGCTTCCGTAGGCAGGTTAACATTCTGATAAAAGCAGACGAGTATATCAAAGCTAAGGGCTTAAAAACAAAGAAGGTAGCTCTTAAGAATCTCGTTCCTCTTTTGGAGCATTCTTCTCTCGAGGAAGAGGAGGGGCTTAAAGAAAAATGGGATGCGATGTTGATTAACTATGTAGATTCCGAAAAGAATTTTACTACAAATGTTTACCCCAATATTTTGTCACAGATGTCTCTGGAGGAGTATAGGATACTGGAGTACATTTCTGAACTGGGTACAAATTTCACAACTGAACATTTGCTCAATCAATTTCCTATGACAAAAAATATTGTTTCTATCCGCCAGAATTTAATCAGGTTGGGGCTGATAGAATCCATATTTGACGTTCTGATTCCCCCAAGCAGAAAAGGTTCGTACTTATATCCGGCGGAATACCATGTTCGCACGAATTTTTTCTCACCCGCGACATCAGCCACAATAAGAATGAGGTATAAGCTGACGGTATTCGGGCGTGAGTTTTTGGATTGTTGTAGCCTAAACATTGAAGCTCAAAGCGAGAAAAGAGAGCCCGACAATCCAAACAAATATTAGTAAATCTGGGCGTTTCGTTTGCGGTTTTAGGGACATATTACTACATCTGCTGGCAAAGCTGGATCATTTCCACTTTGACCTGTTCAGCAACGAGCGACACACCCCACTGGAGCAGATAATAAGTGAGAAGATAGGTGGGTGAATACATCCTGCATACAACTAAATTAAATTTGATTAAATATCACACAAGAGTATATGCTCAAAATAAAACATGTGCTATTTTAGCAGAAGTCACAACAACATTATACACAATATGAAATATATCACATTCCTTATCAGCTGTATTATAGCTGGTTGCTTCCATACTGCATCTGCACAATCAATGGCCATATCCAACGATGGCAGCGAAGCTGATGCATCTGCCATACTGGAACTAAAGAGTGACAGCAAAGGATTATTAATACCCAGAGTGGCCAATACCGGTGCTGTGCCGACACCGGCTACGGGGTTGCTGGTGTATGTGACAGGTACCAATCCCGGCTTTTATTACAACTCAGGCACCGCAGCATCGCCGGTATGGGTAAGCCTTACCCCTACCGACAACTCACATAATACCGGGTTTATGGCATCGGCCATCAACCCTGCAGGACAAGCCGTACCTACCGGAGTGTATTCAACAGTGATATTTGACTCTGTAGATTTCGATGACCCGTCTGCTTTCTCTGCCTCTACCTATACCTGCCCATCAACAGGTACATACTACTTTGATGCTTCTGTAACCTGTGTCATGCAAACTGTGAGGTTGGCAATATTTGTGAATGGCAACGTGGCAAAATTCACCGTTGACAACAATAACTCATCAGCCAATTTTATGACGCCAACTATAAGTGGTATTTTCAAGTGCAACGCAGGAGATCAGGTAACTGTAAGAATATTGCCTATAGCAGGTAATGTACTCGTATATAATTTCTCTGGCGCAGCTACTTTCTTCTCAGGGTACAGAGTGTATTAACCCACCTTATTAATAACAACGTCCGGTAAGTATCAATAATGCTGACAGAACAAAATAGTATCTGGCTGTAATACACCATAACGGGTGAAGCATATAACAAGATATTGCCCAAGTGTGTGTGACAGGAACAAGTAAAAATATTGGTGCCATATGGGTATCAGGAGGGGTTAGTACACGATGCCGGTATGCCCTCTGTGAGAGACCAACTGGGGCAGATGTCCCCTAAAAAAGAAAGAGGTTGTCCCGAATGAGTGAGACAACCTCTTTCTTATAATAGCCCAACAGTTTATCCTTAGTTTTTCAACGATGCCATATCTATAACAAAACGATAGCGGACATCGCTTTTCAGCATGCGCTCGTAGGCATCGTTGATATCCTGCATGTTGATGAGCTCTATATCGGCAGTGATATTATGCTCACCGCAGAAGTCCAGCATTTCCTGTGTCTCGGCTATGCCGCCTATGAGGGAGCCGGATATGGCTTTACGTCCTATAACCATAGGTGCGGTATTGAGCATGGGCTGCAGGTCTCCCAGGAAACCTACCAGCACCAGCGTGCCGCTGGCAGAAAGGGTTTTGATGTAACTATTAAGGTCGTGTACATAGGGTACGGTATCTATAATCACATCAAACGTACCGGCTACTGCATCCATCTCTTCCTGACGGGTAGAGATAACCACACGGTCGGCACCGAGGTCCAGCGCATCCTGCGTCTTGGACTCAGAGCGTGAAAAGAGGGCTACATGAGCGCCCAGCCCCTTAGCCAGCTTTATAGCCATATGACCCAGACCGCCCAGACCTACCACGGCTATGGTGCTGCCGGGACCTACCTTCCAGTGACGGAGGGGCGACCATGTAGTGATGCCGGCACACAAGAGGGGTGCTGTAGCTGCAAGGTCAAGACCGGCAGGCACTTTAAGTACAAAGTGATCATCTACCACTACCTTGCCGGAATAGCCGCCATAGGTGCGGAGCTCGGGCATATGCTTGTCTTTACCGTTATAAGTGCCGGTAAAGCCGTTAGTACAGTACTGCTCCAGATCCTGTGCGCAGTTTTTACAGGTGCGGCAGGAGTCTACCAGGCAACCTACGGCAGCAATATCGCCGGGTGCAAAGCAGGTAACATCACTACCTACACTTACTACACGCCCTACTATCTCGTGGCCGGGAACGGCGGGGTACACGGTACCTCCCCAGTCGTTGCGGGCGGTATGGAGGTCGGAATGGCAAACGCCACAATATAGAATTTCAATTTCCACATCCTTAGCGCCCACACTGCGGCGGGGGATGGTCATTTCTCTCAGGGGAGCGTCAGCGGCTGGTGTGCCGTATGCTTTTACTGTCTGTTGCATTGTTCTGTAGTTTTCCGGTTCTGTCTTATTGTTATTTATCAACGATTTATGTGTTGCTGCTGTACGGCATTATATTTGTCGCCATGAATGGTGATACCAATACCTGATAATATCCCCTACGGTAGTACCGGCGCACGATATTAGTGTCCCACTTTATTTCATATACCTTAAAGTCCTTAGTTTCAGCTCTGTATTGAAATCATTGCCTGCCGACACTACTTCATTTCCCACGTGGCAAAGCTAAGGAAATCAAATAAGGTGCTGCGTGGTAGAACTGAAAGGAAAGGCTCGTTGCAAACGCGATGCCGTGGGGTACTGGTTGCAAGCGAGTACGGGTGGGAGAGCCCTCACTGGCATTACTTATTCTAATGTCAGGCATGCATAATAACCGTACTTTGTCACTAATACACGACCTGCCCAATATTCATAAGGCTTATTTTCCGCCACCCTGGTAATATACCTCCGCTCTGCACGCCGTCCCATTTTTCTTTGTCCGTGATACCATGTTGCATATTCATTACCGATTTTGGATACAGGAGCTACAGTATAATTTTTACCGCTCACAGAAATTGTATATGGAACGATATTCGTTATTTCACATCCCTGCTTTCGCACTCCGGATATTTTATCCTTCCCTCTAAGCATTTTCAATCCTCCTACGGTATCTACATTACATCTATACCACCATCTACCAATACGTACCGTATCTGACAAACAGTTGTGCCAAACGACATATCGGCTGATGCGTATAGTATCGGCAGGATATGACCAACCACCACTTATTTTCAACATACCTCCAGAATCATCTAAAGGCAGCATCATCAATGAAGCGGTATCCAGAAACAAAAGCGGCATTGAAATACCCACACCTGCCACTGCAATCTTGTTTCTTTCCAGAATCAGCAATCTATCCGGCAAATCAACTATGTTAACATGGTTGACTGTATCTAAAAAGTCAAAATTGTTTAACTGTTCCTGAGTCAGGACTTTGCAAACATCTACCTCAAACACTTGCTGTGAACTTATCAACGTATCAATAACCAGTACTTTAGAAACAGGCTGCGCATGCACAAACTGAACACCTAAAAGCAGAAGGGTGAAGAGACACCTTAACATTTCACATTATTAATAACATAGTGAAGGTACAGTTTTATCAAGGCAACTATAACATGATGACGCATAGCCAAAGCGATGTTATGGGGAACTCGTTGCAAACGAGTAAAAGCAACATTGAAAAACAATAGTTATTTTTGCAATAAATAAGACACAAACAGTACCGAATCTTCGAGTCATTGCAATGACAAAAGTGAGCAAATATAATAGCTATCAAGACCTGAAGTCAGCTAACGCCGTATCAGAACCTACGGATGACGCTGCCTATTCTGAATACAAGCAGGTAATATCTGTTTTGCAATCATCGCTTACTGCAAAAAAAAGCAGGCGCAAGCTGCGTGGTAAAAAAACGACCGGCAATGCATCCCAATCTGCGGAATAGCTTAACCAACGTATGTAATCTGCTAAACAAACACCATGTTGAATACATGGTAGTAGGAGGTACAGCTGTAGCCCTGTATGGGTATTTCAGAATGTCCATATCGATTTCAGGGAAAATCTCTGAAATACCAGACCTTGATTTCTGGTATAACCCCACCTATAAGAACTATTTTAATCTGCTCAATGTGATTGAGAGTCTCGGACAAGATATTACTGACTTCAAAAACGAAAAAACACCCAACCCACGAAAGTCATTTTTCAAGCTGAATTTCGAAAACTTCACAATTGACTTTCTCCCTGAATTACCAGGACTCCCAAGATTCAAAAAATGTTATGAAAGGAGAGAATTGACAACAGTTGACGATGTAGATATATATTTTATTGGTTTTGATGATCTGATTGAAAACAAGCTGGCAATTGCACGCGAAAAAGACATGAATGATATCAATGAACTTAGGCGTATCCGTAATAATGAAGCCTGACAATACTACTAGTTGGGTTAATGCGGAAAGTTTGCAAGTAAGTACCTGTGGGATTCAAAACCAGAACATATGAGATATCGGTCCTACGCACGGCTGCCGGCGGGGACGCCAGGCAGCGGCGAATAGCCTAACTCAATTCACCACCTCCCCACCCCACAAATAATTAATACTTTTGCGGCCTTATGCAGTTTGAACTGGAAGCTAAGGATGGCGCATCGGGAGCGCGGGCAGGACGTATCACTACCGACCATGGGGTGATAGAAACACCTATATTCATGCCTGTGGGTACGGCAGGTAGTGTAAAGGCCGTAACACAGCAGCAACTGAAAGATGAGGTAAAGGCACAAATCATACTGGGTAATACCTACCATCTGTACCTGCGCCCCGGCACGGCAGTACTGGAAGCGGCAGGAGGGCTGCACCAGTTCAATAAATGGGACCGTCCTATACTTACAGACAGTGGCGGCTATCAGGTGTTCAGCCTGGCGGCCAATCGTAAGATAAAGGAGGAGGGTGTCATGTTTCAGTCGCACATAGATGGGTCTAAACACCTGTTTACCCCTGAAAATGTAATGGACACACAGCGCAGCATAGGCGCAGATATCATTATGGCATTTGATGAGTGTCCCCCCTACCCCAGCGATTATGACTATGCCAAAAAATCGATGGAGCTGACACACCGCTGGCTGGCTCGCTGTGTGCAGCGACTGAGCGATACTGAGCCAAAATATGGTTACAGTCAGTCACTGTTTCCCATAGTGCAGGGCAGTACATATAAAGACCTGCGGAAGATATCGGCAGAATTTGCGGCATCTATGGAGTGTGATGGTAATGCCATAGGCGGCCTCTCTGTAGGCGAGCCTGAAGAGCAGATGTATGAAATGTGCGGCCTGTGCTGTGAGCACCTGCCACAGGATAAGCCCCGCTACCTGATGGGTGTGGGTACACCGTGGAACATACTGGAGAATATAGCACTGGGTGTAGATATGTTTGACTGTGTAATGCCTACCCGCAACGGGCGCAATGGTATGCTCTTTACCACACAGGGAGTAGTGAACATAAGGAATAAGAAATGGGCTACTGACTTCAGCCCTATAGATGAGGGGCTGGACTGTGAAACCAGCAGGTACTACAGTAAGGCATACCTGAGGCATCTGTTCATATCAGGCGAGATACTGGGGCTTACCATAGCCAGCATACATAATCTGGCATTTTACCTGCATCTGGTAAAGGAAGCCCGGCAGCATATACTGGCCGGTGACTATAATGCCTGGAAAAATGAAATGATACCCCGCCTGAAACAACGCCTGTAATGGCTGGCGGTAAGCAGCTATTTCTTACTTTTATACACCGGTGCGCCGTGCACCGGAATACCACAGCCCATGCAGCTATTCTTTAATGCCATACTGGCTCTGAGAGCAATACGCAACAACAAGCTGCGCTCTTTCCTTACCATTGCCATCATAGGGCTGGGTATTATGGCGCTGGTGGGCATACTTACTGCTATAGAGGTGATGAAGGCCAGCGTGTACTCTAACTTCAGCAGTATGGGGGTAAACACCTTTCAGATAACAAGCGACATACTGAAGAAAAAGAAGCACAAAGGCGGCGGGGTGAATGTGAGTGTGGTAGAGGGTAAGAGCATTACCTATGAGGATGCAAAACTCTTTAAAGAGCGTTATCACTATCCATCGGTAGTAGGGATATCGGTAGGTGGTACGGGCATTGCTACGGTACAGTACCGGTCGCTGAAAACCAACCCTAACATAAGAGTGACCGGCGCCGACGAAGCCTACCTTACGGTAACAGACACAAAGCTGGAAGCAGGGAGAAACTTTACCGCTGCCGAGGTGGAAGATGGCGGGCTGGTGTGCCTGCTGGGTAATGGCGTGGCAAAAAAGCTGTTTAAGTATGATGTAAAGAAGGCCGTAAACCAGGTGGTGACTGTAGGCAATGTGCGCTGCCGGGTAGTAGGTGTAATGGAGGCCAAAGGCGGTAGCATGGTGATGAACTCTGACAACAAAGTGGTGATACCGTTACCTACTGCACGGTCTCTGTTTGGCTCGGGCGATGCCAGCTATCTGCTGAGTATCAAGGTGCCGGACATTAATATGAAAGATTTTGCGGCAGAGGAAGCAGAGGGCATTTTCCGTGTGGTGCGCAAGCTGCCTCTGGGTACAGAAAACAACTTCTCCATGACACAGAATAACGACCTGGTGGAGATGGTGATGGATAACATCAAATACATAAGTGGCGCTGCGCTCATTATAGGTGTCATTACCCTGCTGGGCTCGGTAATAGGGCTTATGAATATAATGCTGGTATCTGTAGCCGAGCGCACAAGGGAAATAGGTGTGAGCAAGGCGCTGGGCGCACGCTCATCTACCATCAAGCAGCAGTTTCTTACTGAGGCGGTAATGATAAGTCTGCTGGGTGGTATGACAGGTATTATACTGGGTATACTTCTTGGCAACTCTGTAAGCGGGTTCTTTGGTACCGGCTTCATAATACCATGGTTATGGATAGTAATGGGTGTGACCCTATGTGCACTTGTAGGTGTGGTATCGGGCATATATCCAGCTATTAAAGCATCGCGGCTGGACCCTATTACGGCGCTACGGTATGAGTGATGTTATTCCATAGTAGCTGGTATATAGTACATAGTATATAGTACATAGTATATAGTAGAGGGTATTGGGGTGGGTAGTTTTTCTCAGAGAACATTAGGGAATATTTCACAATGAGGGTTTGGCAGCCTGTAATTTCTGTGTGTACATTTGTAGAGTGATTAGTCAATCTAACATAACAGATAAGCAACAGGACATACTCAATGCAGCCCTCCGGCTGTTTGTAAACTATGGCTTTCATGGCACGCCCACATCTGCTATAGCAAAGGAAGCAGGTATAGCCAATGGCACCCTGTTTCATTACTACAAGACGAAAGATGAACTGATAGTAGCCTTGTATATACACATAAAGCTGCAAATGACGGAGTGCATGCAGCAGGAGGAACAGGGAGCTACGCTAAAAGAAGTATGCCGGAAGATATACACCAGTGCCCTTATATGGGGACTGGATAATGATACAGCATTCCGTTTTCTGCAGCAGTTTATGAACTCTCCCTATGTAGCCATGCTGCCGGATGATATGAAAAAACACAATCTGGCATGGATGGAGCTACTGAAGGATGGCATCAAAAGAAAAGAGCTGAAACCAATGGAGCCTGAATACCTGGCCACCGTGCTTATGAGTCATCTGTTTGGCACAGGGCAGTATATGAGCGCCAGTAAGCTGAGTGTTGCAGCACGCAGGAAAATGATAGCAGAGTCGTTTGAACTGGTGTGGGATATGGTTAGCAGTAAATAGCAGATGGTAGATGGTATATAGTATAGTGTACATCAATAACAGAGTGAGTAGTCACTCTATAAAACAAATGAAATGATAGTAACAGGTATAGTGCTGGGTGTAGTAGCGGGGTTCCCTGCAGTGGTGTGGGCATATATGAAGCTGCCACAGTTTGGCAGTAAGCCTACAGGAGAGCGGCTGGCAAGAATACAGGCATCGCCACAGTACCGGGATGGTGCCTTCCAGAATCAGAGTGATACGCCTCAGTTTACAGACGGGGGTACTTTCCCAAAGGTGATGCGCAGATTTTTCTTTGAGAAGAATGAGCGGAAACAACCACAGTCACCTATACCCGCTGTAAAAACTGACCTGCACAACCTGAAGCCTGACGAAGATGTGCTGATATGGATGGGGCATTCATCCTACTACATGCAGGTAGATGGTAAGCGTATACTGGTAGACCCTGTGCTGAGTGGTCATGCATCGCCGGTGAGTGTGAGTACACGCAGCTTTAAGGGTGCAGATGTGTACAGTGTAGCAGATATACCGGAAACTGACTACCTGATAATAACCCATGACCATTATGACCACCTGGACTATAAGACAGTAAAAGCGCTAAAAGGCAGGGTAAAAAAAGTAATTACCGGGCTGGGTACGGGGGCACACCTGGAAAGGTGGGGCTATGACAGTGCCATGATTACAGAAATGGACTGGCATGAGGAGTCTATGCCTGATAATGGCTTTACGCTTACGGCTACACCCGCACGGCATTTCTCAGGAAGGAGTTTTAAACGTAACACCACCATCTGGACCTCCTTTGTACTTCAAACGCCTACACATAAAATATTCATAGGTGGCGACTCGGGCTATGACAGCCATTTTGCCGAAACCGGGAAGAAGTATGGCCCCTTTGATGTAGCCATACTGGAGTGCGGACAGTATAACCAGTACTGGAAACATATACATATGATGCCTGAAGAAACCGTACAGGCTGCCCAGGACCTGCAGGCAGCAAAGCTGCTGCCGGTACACTGGTCAAAGTTTGCATTATCGCTGCATGACTGGGATGAGCCGGTAAAGCGTGTGGTAGCAGAGGCCGGGCGTAAAGACATGCCACTGATACTGCCGGTGCCGGGCGCACCTACCTATCTGAAAGGTGAGCATGAGAACAAAAAATGGTGGGAACAGATGAGCTGAACGAGCTACAGGAATCTGTGACTGCATTCTATTAGCTATATTTGCGCGCGTTATGAGTAAGGAAGTAGTAGTGAGCGGCATCCGCTCCACGGGATATCTGCACCTGGGTAATTATTTCGGGGCTATACAGAACTATGTAAAAATGCAGGATGAGCATAACTGTTACTTCTTTGTAGCAGATTATCACTCCCTTACCACACACCCCGACCCCAAAGACCTGCGCCAGAACGTGTATCGCGTGGTGGCAGAAAATGTAGCCAGCGGTCTGGACCCTGAAAAGGTAGCGCTCTATGCACAGAGTGATATACCGGAAATACCGGAGCTATATCTGATGCTGAATATGCTGGCCTATAAAGGAGAGCTGGAAAAGGTGCCTACCTTTAAAGATAAAGTGCGCCTGCAACCGGAAAATGTAAATGCCGGCCTGCTTACCTATCCTGTGCTTATGGCTGCTGATATACTCATACACCGTGCAGTAAAAGTACCGGTAGGTAAAGATCAGGAGCAGCACCTGGAGATGGCACGCAACTTTGCCAACCGTTTCAACACACGCTATGGCGCTGATTTCTTCCCTGAGCCACAGGTGTACCGCTCTAACCAGGATACGGTGAAAATACTGAGTCTGGATGGTAATGGTAAAATGAGCAAGAGCGAGAACGTAAATGCTACCATATACCTGAGCGATGAGGACGATGTTATACGCAAGAAGATAATGAAGGCCAAAACAGATGCAGGCCCTACTGAGCCTAATGCTGAAATGCCGGATTATATACGCAACCTGTTTGTACTGATGCAGGTATCATCGGCACCGGAAGTAACTGCGAAATTCACTGCTGACTATAACAATTGCAACATACGCTATGGCGATATGAAGAAGCAACTGGCTGAAGATATGGCCAACTTTGTGCGCCCTATACGCGAACGTGCAGCCGAGCTGCAGCAGGACCATGCCGCCATACAGCGCATACTGAAAGATGGTGCAGAAAAAGCCAGAGCCAGCAGCGCTGCTACCATAGCAGAAGCCAGGAAGATGATAGGTATCAACTATTACTAGCAGTACACACAGGATATTTTGCTGACATGCTACACTACTGCCGCGCTGTAGTACGGGATAACTGTGCAGGAAGGCATAGCGCCATCATAACGAGGGCACCTATAACATTGAGCCAGAGGAATGAAACTACATTGCACAGATAGAGTGTGATGATAAATAACTCTGTAACAATAGCTGCATAAAACACAGCAGCACCCCCTACCCGCTTCATGTAAAATGCCACCAGAAAGATACCCAGTATGGTACCGTAAAACAGGGAGCCCAGAATATTTACAGCCTCTATCAATGAGCCCATCTTAGCGGCAAACATGGCAACGAGAATACAGAATATGCTCCACCCCAATGTGTGCAGCCTGCCCAGCCGTAACTCCTCACGCTTGCCGGTGCTGCCATTTACCAGATGCATATCCATAAGCGAAGATGCAGCCAGCGAATTGAGCGCAGCCGATATAGACCCCCACGAGGCAAGAATAATAACTGCGAACAGTAACCCTACCAGACCACGCGGCAGGGAGTGAGTAACGAAGTACAGAAATATGTAGTTAGTATCATTGGCATCGGGAGCATAGTTGTGCCCGGCTATGTAAGATGATACACTATCGCGCATGTGGCGTATATCCTGCCAAGTACTGCGGTAGCCTGCTACTGCCTGCTGCAGCTGCTGCTCATCTCCTGTGCGGCGGGCATCCAGCACCGAGGTTGCCTGCTGTGTGTAGCGCTCATGCAACTGTGCATATTGCTGCTGCATGGCCTGTGCATGGGCAGGCTCACTCTGCTCGTACCGCTGCATGGCGGTAGTATTAAAATATACAGGGGCAGGGCGAAAACTGTAGAGTACAAATACCAACACACCTATGAGCAGTATGAGAAACTGCATAGGCACCTTTACCAGACCATTGAGCAATAACCCCAGCCGGCTCTGCCGTACATTACCCGCAGTAATATAACGCCCCACCTGGCTATGGTCTGTACCAAAGTAAGACAGCGCCAGAAAGAAGCCGCCTATTACACCACTCCATATATTATAACGGTCGTTCCAGTCAAAATCTGTAGTAATGATATTGAGCCGACCTGCCTTACCTGCTACAAAGAGCGCATCTTCAAAGCCTACCCCATCGGGCAGATTGCGAATGACCAAGCAACCAGCAAGCAGCATAGCGCCCAGAATGATAAGGAACTGCAGCTTCTGTGTATGGGCTACTGCTCTGGCACCACCGCTATAGGTATATAACATCAGCAGCCCACCAGTAACCACATTGGACAGGTATATGTTCCACCCTAGCATAGTGGACAGTATAATAGCCGGAGCATAAATACTGATACCCGTGGAAAGACCACGGGACAGCAGGAACAGAAAAGAAGTAAGCACACGGGTGCGGCGGTCGAAGCGACGCTCCAGAAACTCATAGGCAGTGTACACCTTCAGCCGGTTAAATACGGGAATGAAAGTGATACAGATAACAATCATTGCCAATGGCAGACCAAAATAGTTCTGCACAAAACGCATACCATCGGTATAGGCAAGACCGGGTGTAGACAGAAAAGTAATAGCGCTGGCCTGTGTAGCCATCACCCCCAGCAGCACTACATACCACGGCATCTGCCTGTCGGCAAGGAGATATGACTGTGCACCATCCTGCCCCCGGCCTTTATAGATACCATAACCTATGATAGCAATAAGCGTTACCAGTAATACTATCCAATCGGTAATACTCATAAAGCACCTAAGTTACCACATAGGCATCAGACCAAAAGACTATTTAACACTTTGTTGCAGGGGGGCAAATCACGGACGCTCTGCTGCATCCTTAAGCTTTGCCAGGGCTTTGGGCCATATAGCATCAAACATTTCCAGAAACTCGTCTGATATATCAATGTCTATTACCAGCTCTGTGCCTGCATCGGTTGTTTTTAGTGTATAGTTTTCTGTACTGCCCGCCCACTGCTGCACGCGCTCGCTGGTAGTATCCTCTACCCCGTTCTTTATCTCGCCCAGGTGTTCAAAAGACATATACTCATTGGGGATACTCTCCGCAATACGGGACACCATACCGCTATCCTCACTGCCCAGAAAGAGCACCTTGCTACCCTTCTGCCAGTCGGTAACCGCATGAGAGCCGGACCCAAATGCCGAAGTCCACTCACGATAGGTAGCATCATCCCATAATGTTTGCCATACTTTCTCCCGGGATGCGTTAATGACTACGGTATAATACTTCTTCTGTTTTGCCATGACGATTTTGTTTTATACAAACAAATGTAAGCACATGTAGTATTTCATACAGGTGCCATATGCGACAATATAAGGCATGATTACGACAGCCAAAAACTAGCCCTTCAACCGTCTGATATACCTGTTGCGCCGCAGCATACTCTGAAAACGTTTCCGGGAGCGAAACTCTGCACGGATAATAGTAGTATCAAACAGACGGCAATAATAGTACACCACATTTTTACCATTTTCTGCTACCGTATCTGTCTTAACGGTAGCTATGGCCCTGTCCACGAAACGCTTTATAGTGCGGGAAGAGTAACGAGCACGCAATAAGGAACGTAAGCTATCTGTAAGCTCATCGGAACGGGGAGTACCCGCCATGAAAAATGAAAGTAAACGACTGCGTGCCGCAACCGTATCGCCAAACCGGAGATAATGCTCCCTGTAACGGAGCGAGAGATAACTACGGTAGTCGAGCTGTAGCAACATACTGTCCGTAACCGGCAGAAATAAGCTATCTGCCAGATTCAGAAAATACAGCCCTTTTGCCGTATCGCCCGCATTATCGTAATGCTGAGAGAGCCTTACGGCTACATCGGCCTTTGCTGTAAACAAATAGTATTGTGCTGCAAAAGTATCGGGTTTAGGCTCCCATACCTCGGCAAAGGGGACATAACTCAATGCATATATCAGCCTTTCCCGGGCAGAATCTTTATACCCTCTGGCACTATAAATATCGGCCAGACACTGATTGGTAAGTATTACAGCCGGACTCTTAGGATAACCGGCCAGTAATTGCTCCATACTACCTACAGCAGCATCCGTATCATGTTGTAACAGGTGTGCTTCTGCCTCCTTCATATACTTATGGGCAGACTGTGCTGTACTAAATAAACTGCAAGACAACAGCAATGACAACAGCAGTAAGCCTCTATTCAGACAAATCATTGACAGGTGTGGTTTCTGTAAAAATACGCAACTATCAATTATTGCTGTTAAAGGCACAGAAGCTGCCCGAAAGAGTTCTGGTAGACCAGGCAGTTAGTAGTGCTTACCGACATAAAAAACTGCCGGGCAGTATGTGACAATAAACCGGTTATCCCTTATGCTATCCAAAAAGGGAAAAATCAGCACCCATTTTCATAAGTGCATAGTAGCCTGAAGTAAGCAGGCTTAGCAGAATAACCATGAAAAAGCCAAAAGATGAATTGTCGGGTCTTGTGTTCTGAATTGTGTTCTCCATACGCGTTGATAAGTCTGAGGTGGTTATCTAATATTCTATACAGTGCGTTATTTGTATTGTGGTATATATATACCCTACATAGGCGCATCTGTCAACGATACCTGCAAAGGTCATGCCACGAAGTGCTACCTGAAAAAATGGCAATCACACTGCTGCATTTATGACGATAACGTAACAAATGGTGTTTACAGTGTGCCAGTTAACAATATTTAAACAGTAAAAACGGCGGGAATGGGATAATCAACGCTTCACACCACCCTCAGCTATAGCCTTATTCATGAGCGCCCTGTATTTCTGCGTATTGGCAGAGTCGCCCAGATAGCGGTACACATTACTCATACTCATGTACACATTAGGCTGCTGCTGTGGCTTTATACTTATGGCACGCTCATAAAAACCTATAGACTCCCGGAACAAACCTTTGTTGCCATGGGCGGCGCCTATATTGGTAAGTGCATCGGGATTGTCAGGGTCACGGGCCAGCACGCGCGATAATATCTGTATGGCATCATCCAGCCTACCAGTGCGTAGGTAGGCACTCCCCAGATTTACACCTGCCTGTATATTACCACTGTCCAGGCGTAAAGTATTTACATAAGCAACAATGGCAGAGTCCAGCACTCCGGCAAACTCATGGGCAAAACCCTGCATGAGATATACATCACTGTTATTAGGCAGAATTTCCAGACTACGCCTGAATGCGTCCGTTGCTTTCTGATACAATTCCTTTTTTACAGCCACATCTGTTTCTTTACTCAGGCGGGTAGTACAATCGGCACCATACAGGTACTGGGCGCGCCAGCTATCCGGCGCTGTTTCCAGGCCACTTTCGTACAATGTTTCATTTGACTGCCACACCTCATTCCTGGCTATCGTTTTCCCGGCATAAAGCACGCATACCAGTGTAACTGTAGCAAACAAAGGTTTTGCATTGGAGAAATCTACCTTGCCGGTATCTGCTTTCAGCAACTTTGCCAGAAGCCATACCAGCGCTATACAGAAGCCCAGCGAGCCGGAAAAGATAAAACGCTCAGCCATTGTAGCGCCTATATCTACCAGTACATTGGCAGTAATAATAACAGACATGCCATAATACAGTATACACCAGGCAAAGACATCTTTCTTCTTAAACCCTTTGAGCGCATATACAAACAGAGCAATGATGACACCTACAGCAGCCAGTGCTTTAGGGCTGGTAAAGGATATAATGGGAATCTGGCTATAGGAATAGTCATAAGAAAGCGGATGGGGGAAACCAAGAATAATCAGATACTTCAACTGTATCCATAAAGCAGTAGCCAGCTTTTCTCCATATGTTGTAGCAGCCATCAGGCCATTATTGTTAACGAGTATTCTCACCTTCTCACCGTCACTCTCTATAAAGGAACTACGCATGAGCAGATACAGGACCGCAACAACTGCATAGGGTGCTACCGCGGTGAGTATTTTCTTCATATCTACACTACGGAAAAACCAGAGTGTCATAGGGGAAATGAGCACAAACGCAATAGGTGTCTCTTTCGACATCAATGCACAGAAAAACCATGCTGCGGAAAAAATGAGATATTTCGATTGTCCGGTATCGGCATATTGCAAAGTCTGTATCAGCGCCAGAGCAGCAAAAAGCAGTCCCATTATCTCATCACGACTCTTAACACTGGCTACAACCTCAGTATGCATGGGGTGCAGCACAAAAAGCAGGGTCATTGCATAGGGAATCCATACTGATGCCGTAACGAACATCTTTCTGAGCAACTGAAACAGGACCATGGACTCCAGCGCAAAGAGAATAAGATTAATAAGATGGCTCGTATGCGGATTAAAATCGAAAAGGTCTTTTTCCAGTGCAAAGCTGGTAAGCATCAGCGGACGGTAAGAAGCATCGTGATGCTTAAACACACCATAGTATGCCGCATGCGTAAAAAACTCCTTTATAGCCGACAGCCCTTTACTCACATTAGGATTCTCCTTTGTAAAAAACGGGTCGTCCAGTGTATAGTCAAAACTGAGTGTATGAAAATTGACCAGGAAAACGACAGCGGCCAGGGCTATCATCATCCATTTTACAGGAGCAGCAGCTGATGGCGCAACTGCGCTTTTCTGAACTGTAGCTGTTTCTTTAACAGCAGCTACTACAGGAGCCTTGTTTACTTTGCTTTGTTGTTTCTTCTTTGCCATACTTCCGGTTACAATCAAAAGTAAAGAGTAAAAGGTAAAAAGAAAATACATCGGGCCCCCATCCTTACCTTTGAATTTCAAAAACCACTTTTATGACAACACATCTTTTATTACTTATCAACTTTCTGTTCTTTTTTACTCCTCCTAAAAATGACGTACCTAAAAGCATCTATGACTTTAAGGTAGAGGCGCTGACAGGAGGTACAATAGACTTCTCAAAATATGCAGGGAAGAAAATACTGATAGTCAATACTGCCTCACAATGCGGTAACACCCCTCAGTATGCCGACCTGGAAAAACTGTATGAACGATATAAAGACAGACTGGTAATAGTGGGATTTCCTGCCAATGACTTTGGCGCACAGGAGCCGGGCAGCAATAAAGAAATAGCTACGTTCTGCAAAAAGAACTATGGGGTGAGCTTCCCTATGGCCGCTAAGATTACGGTAAAAGGCGACAATAAAGCACCTATATACCAATGGCTGACCGAGGCAAAACACAATGGTTATAAAGACAGTGATGTAAAATGGAACTTCCAGAAGTACCTGATAAATGAAAAAGGAAAGCTGGTAGCAATATTTGAACACCGTACAAAACCGATGAGCGAAGAAGTAATCAAAGCTATAGAGCAATAAACGCTAAAAACCGCATCAATAATAAAACAGGCTGACTCTTACGGGTCAGCCTGTTTTATTATTTCTTAAACCTGAATGCTAGTTTGTTGCACCACTTATCTGGCTATTGTGGCCATTGAGTGCATTGAAGTCGTCCAATACCGGGGAACAGTCTATCTGACCATTAATATTGGTTTTCCATCTTAGCGTACCACGCAATGTATCCAGGGCATAAAGATACTTGTCGTAGCTGCCCACATACACCATACCGTTATATACCAAGGGGCTGGACGTAATAATACCATTGGAAGAGAATGACCATTTAACAGTACCATTTATGACACGCACTGCATATACCCTATAATCTTTACAACCTACATATATTGTCTGATTGCTGGCATAGGGAGATGATGTGATTTCGCTGTGCATACTGTCTATCCAGCGGGCCTCTGGTGTAAAGATGCCCATAAACGGATCTATCGTAGTATCCAGGCAATAAAGACGGAAGTCATTTGCACCGAAGATACAGGTACCTCCATAAGCTGCCGGTGAGCTACGGATACCGCCCAGCGTCTTGTATGTCCACCTTACCACAGGTGTATCTACATAAACACAGTACATGTTACTATCACTGATGCTACCTACAAACAGATAAGGCTCTGCTATGGCAGGAGATGATACAAACTGTGCAGCAGGCAGATGCAGTTCCCATTTAGGTAATGCAGGACCCGGAGGATAAATAGTACCATTCCTCTTTTCAAAACAATAGATAGAACCAACAGTATTGGTAATGTAGATATAGTCGTTATGAATAACAGGCGATGATTCAATAGGGCCTGTAGTCATATAACTCCACTTAATATCGCCGGTACCGGTATCCAGTGCATAAATGCCACCACTCATAGATGCCAGATATATGAGTTCCCCATCAGTAACAGGAGTAGCCAGGCATCCCGTAGCGCCGCCGCCAAAGGCAAACCTATTGGTAACAGAGCCTGTTTTACCGTCTATTTTGAACAGTGAGTCACGATTGGAATGTGCCAGATACACACTTCCTTTATACAGGATAGGTGAAGATTTTACAGGGAATGACAAACCAAGTTCCCAGTTCTTTTCGCCTGACTGAGGATTGAGGCCATATAGTACCTGATTGTTACTACCTATGACAATAGAAGGAGAATAGGTAATGGGAAGTGTCTCATCGGGACTGTACTCCTTCTTGCATGAAGAAAACAGGAATACGGATGCTGCCAGAGAGAGCAGTGTACGGGTCCAACGTTGTGGCATAAGTAAGTCTTTTAACTGAAGATGCAAGATAAAAATTTTTATTAAACTTTTCTGAACCATACTGCCGTGCCACCCATTGAGAGCAACACGGCAGCAGATATTTTAAAAACTGACCAGTTTCTATATTGAATACTTTATCAATTATTATCTGGAACCGTTCTTCATAATTTTTCTGAACAGGCCTTTTAAACCTTTCTTTTTTACATTGGTATTGCCTGAAGATACATTTGCTGCATTTCCTGCGGCTTTTGCAGAATCACTTTCTGCCGTTTTTGCAGCAAGCTCACTACCACCTGTGCTGGGACGTACCGCTGCAGGCTGCACAGCAGGTTTAGGCCTTGGACTAACTACTGATGGTACAGCAGGGCGCGTAGTAGCTGTAGCAGCTTTATCTGTAGTATTGTCCTGAACGGGGGCCGATACTGTAGCGGTTGTTTCCGGCTTAGCATCCTGCTGCGCAGCAGCTGCCGTACCTGATGTGCCAGTTACCTGAGGGTCTGGTACAGATACTGCCGCAGGTTTTGCCGGTGCCGGTTTCTGAACAGCAACAGGACTCAAAGGTTTGGTAGCAACACGACGGGCAGGCTGCCTGCGAACAGTAGCAGCTACCTGCTGGTCGCTCTTCGCGTCTTTAACCGGTGCTGATGCAGTACGCTCATGTGCGGCCGGAACGGGACGTCCTTCGGCAGGTACCATTTCAGCAGCCACAATACCATGTTTCTTTATCTTATTGATGCGGTAACCAGGAGCAGCATGCGATACACCTGCAGCAGCCGGCCTGGCCGATGCTGTAGAACGATCGTCAAAGTCGTCATAGCTGTGTACGCTGGTACCCTGAGCTACGGTATTGCCCAATGGCGTAACCCTGGTTTCCGGTTTACTTTCTTTCAGCACCTTACGGGCCGGAGCTACCCTATGAACAGCTGGAGCATGTTCTTCTGCAGCTACCTCAGCGGCCACTGCATCATCTTCCTGCACAGTAATAACCGGTGCATTATTATTCACTTTTGTATCTGCAACTATTGCTGCAGCAACCGGCACCTCTACCCTATCCCGCGACATGTTCCACCATATACTGCCTACCAGTGCCACTACCGTAGCCACACCAGCATACCAGTACCATGAGGAACCGGAAGACCTACCCCCGACAGGAACAGTGTCGAGACGCTTCTCCAGCGCATCCCACACTCTGGCAGGGGGTACCTCTGCATGGTCGGCAAGGCCGTCCCTGAAAAGGTCATCAAAATTCTTCAAATTATTGTCCATCTTACGGTTACTACTTATTAATTAAATTTATTTTTTCTTTCAATCTGCGCCTGGCATCATTAAGATACCAGCGACTGTTATTCTCATTTATATTCAGCAAATCTGCTATTTCCTTATGAGCGTAATTCTCCATCACAAAGAGGTTAAACACCGTTCGCTGTGCTTTGGGTAATGATTGTACCAGCGCCAGCAGCTCTTTATGAGCCAGCATGCCTACAGGTTCACTTCTCACGGTAGCATCTTCAGGGTGCAACTCTTTATGAGACTCCCTGCTGATACTCTTCCGCATATGGTCTGTAGCGGTGTTAATAACTATCCTGCGTATCCATCCTTCAAAAGAACCCTGAAATGAGTATTGCTCCAGCTTTGTGAGTACTTTATAGAAAGAGTCATTTAATATCTCCTCTGCCAGCACATCATTATCACTCACATATCTCCTGATAACGCCAAAAGCCTTAGGTGCATACATGTCATACAATCGCTTCTGTGCGCTTCGTGAACCTGCCACACATTCTTTCACCAGTACATATAAATCCCCATCTCCAGGCATACCTGTAGCTACAGTCTGCAAATTGCTCCTTATTTGTGCCGCACCCTGCAAATCAGATTCAGCTATTTTATAAACCAGTCCGGTAGTCACACTCAATCTCTTACATACATACGAGACGCGGTGTTGTTTCCAAACGTTAGAAATCAAAAGAAAAAAATTGGCTTTTCCACTCTCTGACCAGGAATTGCCAACTAATAATGAAGCTTATATCGATAGAAAACCGCAAAATATTACCAACAGTTATTAATCGTTATGCGCTTTACTAAAGATACTAAAAGCACAGGTAAGAAAAAAGCCCTGAAACCAGGGCTTCCCAAGCACATAACACAATTACCACCTGCGATGTCTGTGATGATGGTCAACGGTGCGCCCGCTGCGATACCACCTCCCCGACATCCACACATATCCATGATGCGTATGGCGCCAGTATCCTGCACGGTATCTGTAACCCGGTCTGGGTCTTACCCAATAACCACCTCGCCATTCATACCCATGATGTGTGGGGCCCCATTCTTCCTCTACCCATATATAACCAGGCGCAGGAGGGGCTGTACGTGTATAAAACGGTCTTGACGGGCGAATCTCAACATATATCTGTGCTTGTGACGATACGGCCACCAGAGATAACATAGCACCTGTTATCAGCATCTTTTTCATTGTGTTCATAGCAAAAAGTTTTAGTGTGAAAAATGAAAAAACATCATTTCATGCCAGGAGAATCCGGACTTTCTGTCTTCAATAGGTAGTCTATCATGCTATCCCATAATGTGCAACTTGATATTGCAGTAATTCCTGGCAGTACTGACATTACAAATTTACCCCCCAGATGTGCCTACTTAATGCTATGTGGGATTTATGCAAATCCCTGCCACCCACTACTATACACTACATAGCAGGTTGATTATCAAAACAAAACCAACAGAAAACCATTACAAAACCGGCTAACGGTAAGTATACAATTAACGCTCCCTTCACAGGCCTGTGTACTTTACATCAGCTCCGGTACATATCAGGCGACTGCAAAATTTCCATAAGCCGCTCAGGGTAGCGGCAGGAAGAAAAACCGTATTTATGATACAGTCCATGTGCATGAATGGTAGAAAGCATGATACGACGCAATCCCTTTACCCACTCCAGGCTAAACAATGCATTCATCATCTGCACACTAAGCCCTCTGCCTCTGTGTGGCTCTATCACATACACATCAGCCAGATAGGCAAATGTGGCATAATCTGTTACCAGGCGGGCAAACCCAATCTGACAACTACCACTCATGACACCTATACAAAACGAATGATGAAAAAGTGTAGCCACAGTATCATAAGGTATCTGTTTACTCCAATAAGCTTCTTCCGAGAGCCATCTGTGAATATCATTGAGATTCATCAGTGACTTATCGGTAGTAATAAGATATCCTTCATATGGGATACTGATTGGGGTTGTGGTGGAAGAGGACATAAACAGAATAAACAAGTTACTGTAAATATACAGATATCGCAGATAGGTATATAACGGATAACGGCCTGCAAATGCAGGCCGTTATCCGTATCATTTATACTCCCATTCGGGACTATTTTTCTACTGTTACATGGAACACCTGAGTATTGTTACCTGCGGTGAGACGGAGCAGATACATACCGTTGGCCAGTGAGTTGTCCAGCGATATGCTGTGATCCATCACACCACCCTTCGTACG